>JABIFY010000146.1 GCA_018650465.1 Alphaproteobacteria bacterium | reverse complement strand
CTCATCGGATATTTTTGCAATCATTTCAGACACTTAAGTCTGACCCAGCTAAATCAAAACTGGCTAGAGAACAAAAAATCGCTGCAAGTCGTTGACCGTGTTGGCCATGTTCCCTGCGGCGACGAGGGGGGTTATAGGCCCCGCCCCCGAACCTGTAAAGCACTATTTGAAAAATTCTTCAAATGTTGTGCGCCTCAAGCCCGAAACACCACTATATGCAGGTCGGCAAAGGAGCGCAACACCGCAGTTTTCTGCGGGTTACAGAAAAAAAATCAACTTTCAAAAAAAATCGAAATTTTTACTATATCTAGTCATCCGTCCCAATTCTGGGGGCACCGGTGGACCCTGGAGAGGGGCCAAGGCTCTCAAGAATTTTTTGAGATTCGACCGCTTTGCGATGACATTCACTGATCATGGAGATGATATCGATATTATTCTGGAATACAATTCGGGCTTCGGGCCGCTGATCAGCTGAAATTCGGGCCATTTTGGTAACGATATCATTTTGCAATTGAAGCAACAGGTCTTCCAGCTTCCAACCTTTTGGATTGTCCGCACTCAACAAAAATTTGGTCATGTGGCTTTCTCCCTCCCCGGAGTCGTCTCAAACTGAGTGGCAAGCACAGCGCATATTCGCGACATACTCACGTCTCCAGCGCACCATCTTGTCGTTGAACTAAAGCATACTTTGGCTTTGGGGGAAACAAAGATGGAATCTTCTAGCATCCTGATGCCGCGGCAAAAACCAAATTGTCAGCCGAGACCGTCTGGCAGGCCTGGCATCCCTGGCAACCATAAAAGCTGCTATATTTGGATGGGTAACTGGACAACCAGCGTGCATCTAACATAATTGCATTAATGCTGGGTTCAAAAACAAGTTCAATATACAGGAACAACAATGGATACCTACGTCCCGGACATAGATGACCAGGCAGCCGAAGAGAATGGCAGCGGCACCCGTATCGGTCTGGCGTTAGGGAGTGGTGGCGCCAGAGGCTGGGCTCATATTGGTGTCATCCAGGCCTTGAACAAAGCGGGCATCCAACCAGAAATCGTATGTGGCACGTCAATCGGCAGCTTGATTGGTGCGGCACATCTTGGCGGCGCACTACCAGAACTAACGGACTGGGCCATCAATCTCAGTCGACTGGGCATACTGCGATATCTGGACATCCGCATGTTAGGCGGTGGCTTCATTGCAGGTCGAAAGCTGCAGGATCTGTTGGATGATGCCCTGGCCGGCAAGAAAATTGAAGACTTGGAACAACGGTTTGTTGCCGTTGCTACTGACCTTTCAACAGGACATGAAGTGTGGTTGCGCAAGGGGTCTCTTTCGGAAGCAGCCTGGGCGTCATTTGCCCTTCCCGGCATTTTTCCACCCGTCACCCGAAACAAACAGCTTCTGGTCGATGGTGCCTTGGTCAACCCGATCCCGGTATCTGCCTGCCGGGCGATGGGTGCGCGCCTGGTCATTGCAGTCAATTTAAATACAGATCACCTGGGGCGGCGACCTTCTACCGGATCGGAAAATGCGCCGACCAATCAGTCACTTCCTGAACAGGATATCGAATCAAATGGTCGCGTGACCGGTATGCTGAAACAATTTCTCGGTTTGAATAATCCTGAACTGGGATTGGTCAGTGTGATGGCGTCTTCCCTGAACATCATACAGGATCGCCTGACCCGCATTCGACTTGCTGGAGACCCACCAGATGTGACGATTTCACCTCATGTCGGTAATATCGCATTGTTGGAATTCAACCGGGCTACGGAAGCAATTGCAGAAGGAGAACGCGCGGTTGAACTTGCCTTGCCATCCTTGTGGGAGGCAATGGATATCCTGGGGATTCCGAAACCTGAACCCGGATTGCCGGCCAGAAACGGGTAGACCAAACAGCAGCCAATTACCCTGCTGTTGTAATATATTCACGCAAGGCACGGGCTTCTTGTTCAGACTCAGCGATCTTGTGTTTCACAACATCCCCAATACTGATCAAGCCCACGAGCCTGCCGTCTTCCACAACCGGTAAATGTCGGATACGTCTGTCCGTCATCATCAACATCACATCATCAATGGTATCCGAGGGACCACAGACGTGCACGTCACGGGTCATCATGCTGTCGACAGACATATCAAGGGCACCGGCACCATGCGCTGCTAAACCGCCAATGATATCACGTTCTGAAATTATCCCGGCAATACCGTCGGTTTTATCTGCGTCATCACTGACAAGTACAGCACCAATCCGCATTTCCCTGAGCAGTTTAGCCGTCTGCTGAACGGTATCGCTCGTCGCTACCTTGACGATGTCTGCACCCTTGACAGTAAGTATGTTTTCAACTTTCACGCCAACCCCCTTGCTATTGTTCATTACCAATGCACCAACGAGCGGTGCGATGCGAAACAAGTTCGGTTTAGTGGCTTCACTATAGCACGAGCTCTGACAATAGAAAAATCTCTTAATTGTAATTTGTGTAATTCAAACTGTCTCGCACGGTATCTGCTTTTATTTCAAAACATTATTGCAACCCTGTATTTCAGAAAGATCATGAAACATTAAAATATTGGCTCGTGAAAACATTGGGCCGTGAAGCTCGATCAGACCAGTCTGGCGCTTTCAAAAAAGGTCCGGGCAGCCCCCAGTTTATCTTCTCCATAAGCCGATGCGAAGGCAATACGACCTTCAGCCGTTGCCGTAACTTCAAGAATCGGTCGAAATAATGCCAAGGCTAGAGAGCGAAAATGAACTGTCTCAAAAGTCCAGTGCGCCAATGAATTATCAATTTTGGTTTCATGCTCCAGAGCTGTATTCAAAACGTCTACTGCCCACGAAAGCCGTCGGTCATAATCTTGAAAAGAAACCGCAAGTTCAATGAGCACTTTTGCCAGCAACCCCTGGGCTTCGACATCGTCAAAGTAGTCTTCCCATTCGAATTCATCACCATGTTTTTCTCGCAGGCGTCCAACAATAACTTCGCCCTTGTCACGTGCCTCCTGCAGAACATCAGAACCCAAAGCAAGTTGTAATACGGTCAAGAGTCCTGGAACGATGCGCCGGGACAAACCACCGTCTTCCGGCGAGCGTCCTCCATTTTCAACAAAAGAATCTGCAATCAGACGGACGACAAGGCGTCCGAGGTGATCGGATCGCTTGTCATCAAATTCACGTTGCTTCCGAGCCCGCTCGCAATCATCAAACGAACGTCGATAAATTGGTGCCAACATCTGTTGCTGACCCTGAAAGGCAAGCGCCTGCCTGGTCAGTTCCTGGATGTCTATGCCGCTGTCCGGATGACTGGCGACATATTCCACAAACAACTGGAGATGCTGTTCCGAGATAAACCGGCACCGCTGTGGCCCGGAGCCTCGTGCCGGTGTGACGCGGAAAGTCACCCCTCTGCTCCCTCTTCGACGATATCAACATAGCCCCGTTCAATCGCCCGCTTGAGCGCTTCCAAGGCTTCTACCGCCTCTTCATAGCGTTCACGCTTGCCTTTCAGAGAAGCGACAACATCTTCACTTGGAACCGCCGAGCCGGATTCAACCAGTTCGAATGCAGCGCCAAGGTACTCGGCCCGTACTCGACTCGTCATAATCGCAAATTTCAGAAAATAGTCTTTGGTAATCTGTGGGATTTTTTCATGAATGATCTCTCTGTTCACCATCCTGATACCGTGTTCCAACTCATCCAGAAAACGCCGCTGCGCGACAAGATCCTGATAATCGCCTTTGGCGCTGCTCATTCGCATTCCCTCCACGGAACTGTTCCCAAAACCTTCATGATGCTGCTCGAATAGAAGGTCAAGAACGCCACCAATTCAATGGCAAGAACTGATAATGCCATTGTTTTCTCTTAAAAACACTGGTTAACCTGTTAACGGACGTTAAACTCCTGTGGGTACAAGTTGATATATCGATTGTACCGGTATCCAGGGACTTTTTTTAGAGATTTATTTTTTATGTCAGATAAAGCCGACCTCGAACGACTTTCAGTCCTTATTGTTGAAGATAATAGTTTTATCCGGGACCTGCTGAGTGATGTTATGCGAACGATCGGTATCGGTCGGATATTTACGGCCGAGGATGGTCGCGACGCAATTGAGCTTTTGCAAACTGTTGCCACGGACCCTCTCAAGGCTGGAATTTCGGTGATTGATATCGTTATTTCCGACGTGTACATGCCGTCGCTTGATGGGCGAATGTTATTGCGCTGGATCAGAACCAGCAGTAAATCACCTGATCGTTTTGTCCCGACCCTGATGATTTCTGGTGCAGCGGATAGAGATATTGTCCGAAACTGTCGTGACCTTGGTGCCAGTGAATTTTTGGCCAAGCCTTTTTCGGCCAAAATTGTAGCAGACAAGATACTGCACACCATCATGCGCCCAAGAAAGTTTATTCTTGGTCCAACATATTTTGGACCCGAACGTCGGCGCACTGAACTTTTTCAGGACACAGAAAAGCGGAAGGTCAAGAAGGAAGATATCCAGATCATTCATTCAGACAAACCGCCAAAATCCATGCGCGACGATGCACAGGTTATTCACTTTGTATTTCGTAATCGGCTGTCTGATAAAATTGGTGCCTATAATCTGAAAGGCGTTCCGGAAATAGACATGAGCTTGATTGAACAAGCCGAGAAAAAAATTGAAGGCATGGCCGGGGATTATGCCGATTGGGTGTCAAAATCAATTCGTCAATTGTCATCCAGTCTCAAACAATTGCACGACGGCGAAGGTGATTCGAAAGAAATCATGGAGAAGCTCAACATTCTGGCCCACGAATTTCGTGGCCAGGGTGGCATCTTCGGTTACCCGCTGGTTACAAAATTTGGCAAGTCTCTGTATGATGCAACACTTGATTTGAACGTGAAGGTAACGCCAAACCACATCGATTTTTTCAAGGCACACGTTGATGCCATTAACGCAGTGATGAACGCGAAAATCAAAGGTAATGGCGGCGATATCGGCAAAAGTTTACTTGAAGGACTGGAACACGCCCAAGCCAACTTCGCCGAAAAATCAAACGTTGTAGAATAGGCCTTAGCTCAATATTGGTTCAAGCCTGTCCATGGCAGACGAGAGAATATCTGGCGTTGCGGCGAAGCAAAGGCGAAGATAGCCCTCCCCTGATTGACCGAAGGCCGCTCCTGGTGCCAAACCAACACCCGTTTCATTAAGAATTTTGCGGGCAAGTTCCAGACTGTCTTCCACACCGTCAACACGGAAAAAGGCATAGAATGCGGCTTCCGGAAACGGAAGGTGAACCCGGTCCATTCCGGACAAACGTTGGTAGACCAGATCACGCCCTTGGCGATATCCCTCGACAGTTTGCTTGACAAAATCCTCTCCGTCCCTGATCGCGACTATTGCCGCATGTTGAACAAATGTCGTGGGGCCTGAGATATTATATTCGTTCAGTTTCTCAAAGACTTCACCCATTGAAGGCGGTGCCGTCAACCATCCCAAACGCCAGCCTGTCATGGCCCAGGATTTGGAAAAACTGTTGAAGGCGATGACCGGATCTTCTGGTTCAGCAATTTCAATAAAGGACGGTGCATAGGGACGGTCGAAGATCAGCCGGGCATAGACTTCATCAGCCAACAACCAAATGCGTTTTTTTCGACAAAATTCCAACACTGCTTGCTGCTGCTCCACCGACATTACCCAGCCCGTAGGATTTCCAGGTGAGTTAACAAAAATTGCCCGTGTTCTCTCATCGCATGCAGCAAATAACCTCTCAAGATCAAGCTGCCATTTGCCGTCGACTTCCACCAGATCGACGGCCCGGGGCTCCCCACCCATAATGGCGACGGTTTCCCGGCAATTTGGCCAGAGCGGCGCAACAATGACAACATTGTCTCCGGGATCAACAATGGCCTCCATGACCAGCATAATACCGTTCATGGCGGCAACAGTTGTGGTGATGCGATCCTCGGCAACGTCAACGCCATAGAGATTGCTCATATAACCGGAGAGTGTCGAACGCAAAGGAGGTATGCCTCGGTTCTCAGTGTAAAATGTATGGCCGGCGGCAAGCGCCTCTGCAGCCGCATCACAGATGAATTTTGGTGTTGGAAAATTGGGTTCTCCAAACCACAAGGGCAGAACGTCATCCCGGTTCATGCCTTCCCGGCTGATAGCGCGTATTTTCGAGGCCTGGAGATTATGAATGGCATCCCGGACGGGTGCCGGAAGGTTATCTGATGTTGTCATTTTTTACCTGTTACTCTGGACCGTAGGCCAGTGCCTTTTCACATGATGATATCTTTCAAGCTGAATATCACCTGAATACAAATAGCGATAGAGGGGTCAAAGGACAATTCCCGATGAACACAATATTGCCACATCTGGATCGTTCTTTTGCCGCAATACCTGTCGATACATTACCCTTCAACCAAATTATTCTGAAGCGAAGGGCCGCACCATGTCGAACAGAAGTATGATAAAACCATTACTCCTTGTCATTGCATTGATGGCGACTGGCTGTACGGACCAGGTTGCCTTGCTTGATCGCACAACTGCCAGGGGAGATGCCTTTTCGCTTAACCTCACAGAGGAATACAAAAAGATTTCTGCCTATGAGGCCCACCAAATGGTCGATTGGAAAGACGCCGGATATTTTGCTGAAAAAGGCCTGGCCGCTGCGAAAGGCGCACATGTCAAACCCGAACGACCAGAAGACTGGCGCACACCTGCCAAAGCATTGGAGGAAATGAAGACGGGGTATCGCCGACTGGTTGCCATCCTGGAAACCGGTGTCCGCAGTGGCGACCCTCGAACCTCAGCCAAAGCGCAGGCGCGCTTCGATTGCTGGATAGAGCAGCAAGAAGAGAACTGGCAAAAAGATCATATTGCGGCTTGTAAGTCCGGTTTTGTGAAAGCGCTGACGGAACTGGAGGCGTCGCCGGAAGTCCAGGCGGCACGTTTTACGATGGTACTTTTCCCCCATGATTCTGCCCGCATTATCAATGACGAAATGCAAACAATGGCAAGCTTGATAAAACTGGCTGCAGATTTTGGTTTTTCATCCATTGAAGTTGCAGGGCACACCGACCGACGGGGTGCAGACAGTTACAATATGCGGCTGTCCAGATCCCGCGCCGATGCTGTTCGCCTGGCACTGGTCATGCAAGGCATTCCTCCAGCGTTAGTAAGAACCGTTGCCTATGGCGAGACCCGCCCCAGAGTAACAACTGCAGACGACGTCCAGGAACCCTTGAACCGGCGGGTTGAAATCCTGGTTCAAAAGCCAGAGGGACTGGGACAGGCTCCAAAATCTGCTCACTACAATACAGCAAAAGCTGAATAAAAGGCTTCCGGTGATCTTGGCGATGGAAGACGCCACTGATATCCTTGTCCATGAAACATAAGATCAACAGGACCCCTTCATGGCAATTTCAGACTACCAGTTCAGTTTTCTTTTTCGCGTCCGATATTCGGAGATCGATGGGCAAAGCATCGTTTTCAATGCCCACTACCTGACCTATTTCGACACCGCCCTGACAGAATATATGCGCCACCTGGGTTACGACTATAATGCCCAGGTGCGTGAGGAAAATACCGACTTCCATACCGTCAAAACTTTGGTTGAATACAAGTCACCCATTAACCTGGATGAGGAAATTGACGTTCATGTCCGGGCGGCCCGTTTGGGCCGATCCAGTCTTTCTTTCCAGGTTGAAATTCACGGTCATGGAAAAGATGATTTGCGGGCAACAGGTGAAATTGTCTGGGTAAATGCAGATCAAACCACCCATTCATCGGCCCCCTTGCCGCAAATTCTGGTCGACAAACTAACCGATTTCGAAGGGCCGGAAATTATTGCGGCCTGATCAAACCGCCATCAGCCCGGCAAGGCGTATAAAATTGACCAGCAGGCGTGGCGCATCGGGTAACGAAATGTAATTCAAGGCATACTCAGGGGTAGGTGATTTCACCCATATCCGGGCCATATAGTCATGCGATGCTTCCGGATGAAACTGGATTGAGTACCAGTTGTCGCCGTGATCAATTGCCAGCGCAGGTGATTCTGGATCATTGGCGAGCACAGTGGTATTCTCCGGGGCTTCAAGAACATGGTCAAAGTTGCCAAAATGAAAAACCGGCAGGTCTCCAACCCCTTCAAACAGGGGATGGTTTCGCCCAGCGTCAGTCAGTGTGATCGCTGCGCTTGTTCCTTTCACACCACTGGCACGGGGAGCAACAGTCGATCCGGCCATAACGCACATCATCTGATGCCCGCCGCAAATTCCCAGAACGGGCCGCCCTGTTTCTCTCCAGCGCTCCAGCCATGCCATCAGAACTATTTGCCAGGGTTGGTTTTCATTGATTGAATGAACACTTCCACCGACGATGACGGCATCAATATTCAATGGATCGGGCAGCGCTTCACCGTTTGTGAATCCAATTGCCTGATAGTCAATGGTTTTCAGAACCCCCCATTCTCTCAGACGATTGGCCACAATAAGGCGATCATCGCCGGTATCCGGCAAATCATCATAGAGCAGCGGATCATACATATCCGGTGTGCCCATCATGGAGATATAGAGCAGACGTTTCTTGGCCATATCGGACATTTGCCCTGCAAACGTCGTCCCGTCAAGTCACAGCCGCAAAATGCACCGCAAGATCAACCGTTGATTTTGATTCTCTCTGCCTTGTCTTCGAGGGCAGCGGTTTTTCCGATCTTGATATTCAGAACACCGTCTTTGAATGTCGCTTCAATACTTTTGTCATTTGCATCTTCTGGCAAACGAAAAGATCTCTGAAAGGTTCCATAACTCCGCTCGGAAAAATAGAAAGATTTGCCCTCCTCCTTCTTCTCCGTTCGCTTTTCACCCTTGATGCCAAGCACCCTGTCATGAAGAGTAACATCAATGTCTTTTTCGGCCACACCTGGCAATTCGACATTAATCTCATAGGTATCTATCTTTGCGGATGCGTCCGCCGAAGGTGTGAAAAAGTCGGCAACCTTGTTCCCAAGGCTGCGCAAGGGATCAAGAACGCCTGGCCACCAGTCTGCGCCTTGCCCACCCTGAGCTGTGTACGATTTTTCGACCATGATCACATCCTCCATCCAAAGTTTTGACAAGATCAAAGGCAATCAAAGTGCCCTCTGCCTACATGTGGAGAATGCAAAGCAAAAACGAAATGTGGCAGGACGTCGCAGTAAAACGACGCCCTGTAATTACCTCATCCGGCTTCGAATAACCCGGTCGAAATTCAAGTCCTGGAAGTCAAACCAGAGATGGCTTCTTCATACTCAGACTTCAGACGTGAGATCAGGTCCGCTACCGGCGGCATATCGTCGATGGTGCCCACACCCTGGCCCGCAGACCAGACATTTTTCCAGGCTTTATGACTTTGATTTTCAGGGGTGAGTTCCTTGCCAAAATCAATTTCCTTTTTGGTGGGTAAGTTATCCGGATCAAGGCCCGCGCCTTCGATGGACTGTCGCAGGAAGCTGCCTGGCACACCTGACACAGCGGGTGTGTAGACGATATCACCGGCATTGGCCTCTGTAATCATAGTCTTGAATTCAGCCGGTGCGTTGCTTTCGGCTGTGTTGATAAAGCGTGTCCCGAGGTAGGCAAGGTCCGCCCCCATAGCCCTGGCGCCAGCGATACCCCGGCCATCCGAGATACAGCCTGCCATCAGAATCGTGCCATCGAATTCCGCCCGTACTTCTGGCAAAAAAGCGAAAGGATTCAAGGTCCCCGCGTGACCTCCAGCGCCATTACACACCAAAATCAAGCCATCAACTTTGGCCCGCATGGCACTGCGGGCATGACGCATGTTTGTGACATCATGAAAAACAACACCGCCATAGGAATGAACGGCTTCAACAAGTTCAGCAACGGCACCCAGTGACGTTATCACCAGTGGTGTCTTGTGTTTGACGATTATCTCGAGGTCGGCTTGCACACGCGGATTTGACCCGTGAACAATCAAATTAACACCGTAGGGGGCAGCCAGTTGGCCCGTTTCTTTTTCCCAGGCGGCAAGATCAGTTTCGATTTCCGTTAGCCATTCATCAAAGCCCTCTGTGCTTCGGTTATTGAGAGCCGGAAAAGTGCCAACGACGCCTGCCTTGCAGGTCTCCTTGACAATTTCCGGACCGGATACAAGAAACATGGGTGCCGCAACAGCAGGCAAGGAAAGGCGGCCTTCAAAAGAAGTCGGTAAAGGCATCAAGGGGCTCCATTAAAAAGTTTTGAGGATGTTGGGAAAATTGGTGTTGGACAAGGTTAGTGACGGGCTGTTTCTCCAGAGAGTATTGCCCCACATGTCGTTTGTTGCTCAGTCCGCTCCTTCGCGTTCGATCCGGTATCTTTTGCCGCTACCCAGTTTGTAGAGCTTGGCATAGTTCGTGTTATCAAATCTCTTGTGTTCCAGCACGATTCTGATATAGTGAACCTGCTCCATTGTCAGATCAAGTTTGTCAGCAATTTGCGTATCAGTCAGCCCCGTACCTTCGCGTTGTTTTTCAATCTCAGCCTGATCTCGTAACCTGACAGGATCGCCGCGCCGACTTTGAAAATTCAAACCCAGGAAAAAAATTTCATCACTGTATTTTTCCATCATCTGGTCGGTCACACCAAAGCGAAGTTTACTCATTGAGGCTCTCCTTCAACGGCTTCCCGTCTTGCTTTCGCCCGCCGAATAGGATCGGCCAGATCGGAACGTGTGGCAACGGGGCATACGCGCATGCATTCAAAACACTGTGCCAACAAACCGCCGGACCCAACCGACATTTTATACCACAGCGCTTTGTTCGATCCGCCAAACAAGGCGTCATCCCTGTCTTGAGGATTATCCGCAGCAATTGCGGCGGCAATGATTTGCGGCACAACTTCATATTGCTGGGTCATCTCGGCGCATTTGGCCATGTCATAGTCCATGGCCGACTGATTGCCGCTTTCGTCAATTTCACCATCCAGGCATTGGACTGGACAAAACTTCATGCAAGGCGTTCGTCCGGTACTTTCATACATACTGACGCAGCTGGGTGCCGGGCACGGATTCATCGTCATGGGGGCGTCTGGTTCCAGTTCCAGCTCGGTGAACACCGAGCCAAAATACATATAGCCATAATCCGGATGCAGCAGGATATCTCCGGCCAGGGACCGCGCACCAATACCTGCTACTTCGGCATGCAGTTTCAGGCTTTGCAACGGGTATCTCGCCCCCAGTTCCGGGTCCAGGTCAGGCGGACAATAAATTGACCTGGCCTCAAACTTGTTTTCAATGTAGTAGGCCATGCCATAGGCGATCTTGTAGGCAAGCGATTCTGTACTGCCAAAAAACGACAGGGCTTTGGCTGTGACCCCCCAGGCCCCCTGGGTTTGGCCGCCAACGCCAATTGATATAACCGACTTTACTTTTGGCATCAGATCAGTTGGACGGTGACCGGCAGGTGCAATGCGTTCAATTTCAGACAGGTCTGCAACGCCGACGGCCAACGCGCCTTTCTTTCGAGCGTAGGCAAACAGGCTTTCCTTGGCACCGCTGACATCAGGCCTGGTTTGGGACGAGCTCATCAATTCGATCTCCAAATTGTTTACGCTTTTGATTTTGGCTTGCTGCTGGTTCGATATCAAGGACAGCAGAGCAAACGGTTAGACAAACTTGCGTAACAAAGCACTGCCCTGCCCCGAAGCAAGCAATCCGCCAAACACAACAATTGCGGCACCAACAAAGGTCAGGCCATCCGGCAGGTCGGAGAAAACCAGGTACCCCAGCAACATGGCCCACAGCAGAAGTGCATAGTTAAAAGGCTGTAGCGTGGCGGCCGGTGCCGAATCCAGGGCTTTGAGCAAAATAATATGCCCGATACTGCCAACCGCGCCATTTAACAATAACAACCCCCACTCGACCATCGACGCCGATTGCCAGTGAAACGGCGCGATGATGCCAAACACAATCATACCGATAAACGCAGTATACAGGGCTGTTGTTTCCGGACGGTCCCCCAGCGAAACCCGCCGGGACAGCACCTGATATCCGGCCCAAAGAAACGCGCCGCCCAGGGGTAAAAGTGCTGCCCATGACATGACGCCTAAGCCGGGCCGGATGATAATTAGTGCACCAACAAACCCGATGGCAACGCTGATCCAGCGCCGTAATCCAATGGCTTCACCCAGCACCAGACCCGCCAGCATTGTACCAATGAGCGGGGCGACGGCGGCGATAGCATGGGCGTCAGCGAGGGGCATCAGACTAAAGGCGAGGATGAAGATGCTGACTTCAACCGCAAGCACAAGGGAGCGCAGTATTTGAGCCCCCGGCATACGGCTTTTGTAGATGCTGCGATCCCGCAATCGCATCGCCAGGCACAGGGAAAAAATAAAGAATATGACAAATCGAACTGCCAGGATTTGCATGAGCGGAAAACTTTGCGAGAGGTACTTGCCCGTCGCATCCATGGACGCAATAAAGAACATTGAGACGATCGTCAGGACGATTCCTGTGCTTATTTTGTCTTTCCGCATGTGGCCTTCCGGGTGATTATTAACGAGCATTTTAGGGGCAAACGCCGGACATGTCGTCGCAGGCAAGGAACATTTCTTCACCTCACCTGAACGTCATCGGACAAACTGTTGTTCTGAAGTGTCGAATTGGCAATAGTGATCGAACTCTACATTTTGAAGGCTGGAAACCGACATGGATGATTTTGATACAATATACGAGCGCGCAGCTGCCAGGCACGGTGGCTCGGACGTTATTGAAGCGCGCTTGAGTAAAGTAAAATCAACCCGGCAGTTAAAAGCTGTCAAGGATGATCGCTGGCTTGCTGAGATTGCCAAACGAATTTTTCAGGCTGGATTTGTCTGGAAAATCATCGAAGCAAAATGGCCTGGATTTGAAGAGGCATTTGAGCAATTTGATGTCGGTCATGTTGCTCATTTGTCAGACGATGAGATTGATGATCTGTTGAAGGATACGCGCATCGTCCGAAACGGGCAAAAAATTATCGCGGTTCGCGACAACGCCATATTCCTCAGCGAATTGCAGCAGGAACATGGTTCCGCCGCAAAGTTTTTTGCTGACTGGCCGTCTGACGATTTGATCGGCTTGCTTGATCTGATGAAAAATCGTGGCGCACGCCTGGGCGGCATGACGGGATGTTATTTCCTGCGTTTCATGGGCAAGGAATCTTTCATCTTCAGTCGCGATGTAACTGCGGCCCTGATCAGCATGGGGGTTGTCGACAAGGCGCCAACATCCAAAGTCGCAAGGCAAAAGGTTCAGGCGGCTTTCAACGAATGGAAAGAAGAAAGCGGTCGCAACATAACGCACATCAGCCAGGTTCTGGCCATGTCTGCTGACGGTTAGTATATTATGAGTTTTTGAATGTGACCAAATGCCACCTTGGGTCGCGCGCTGAATTCCCTTACTGATCACAGTTAAATTCAACGAACCCTGTTTCAGGAAAGCGAGAGTAAAAAATTGTTTGCCAAATTGATTACTGCATTTTTGTTGATGGTATTTTCATTCCCGGCCTTTGCAGCTACGGAACTGAAATGCCCTGTGGCACCGACCACGCCCTGGCGTACTGCCCTGAATGAAGCAGACCTCAAAAAATATGTGAACAGGCGCCATGACGGAAACTGGTCCTCATATATCGCAAAGTGGGAACGCCAAATTGACACCGCCCGCGATGTACTAGGCCGAAAGAAAGCCCTGATCATTCGCATTGACAAATCTCGCCTGCCGCTGAGAGGCGACGAGTTGGCGATATATATCACCGGCATGGAACAACGGGTGGAAACTGCCTATTGCCTTGCGGAAAGAAAGCGAATGGCCGAGAACATTCGGGAAATTGAGAAGCTTGGCCCGGCGGAATTGGCGAAACGAAGCGTTGCAGGGAAACGGACTGCCATTCAAGCTGGCTGCCAGAATTGCCATGGCGACCAAGGCGTCTCGAACAAACCGGAGATTCCTAACATTGGCGGTCAAAGACTGGGTTACCTTGCTAATCAACTCAGGGCCTTTCAGAAGGACAAAAGCATCAACACCCATTTATTCGGCAGCTCGATGCGCAGCGAAAAAATAATGCTTCAAAGTGCAAAAAACCTGACGCCCAAGAACAAACTTGATATTGCCGCTTACTACGCCTCACTCAATTGTGGTGGTGAAAATAATAAGGGAACCTCGGCACCCGACCAGCCGGAAAGCGCAAAAGTATGTATCGCCTGCCACGGAAATAACGGCAACAGTATCTCCCAGATGGTCCCCCGCCTTGCCGGTCAGAAGAAGGTTTATCTGGTAAACGAATTGCGCTCGTTCAGAATGACCAAAGGCAATTCAAGCTCATTTCGCTTTAACAACCGTCGTCATCATCAATTAATGTCAGCAATCGCCGGCCCACTTACAAACGTGGAGATGAGGGAATTGGCCGTCTGGTTTTCTTCGCAGACTTGCGAAAAATAAAGGCCCCGGGATTGGGGCGTTTGCGGCCAACAAAAGCTGGATGCCAAATAGATTGGCACCAGTGATTCCGTCAGGACAGCAATCGCTCTAGTTTTGACGTGTTTCCCGGTAGGCGACATACGTGGCCGCCGAGAAGATCAATCCACCCCCAACCCAGGTCCACAGGCCTGGTACCTCTGCGAACAACAGGTAGCCAACGATTGCGGCCCAGATCAATCGCGTGAAGTCGAGCGGCAAAATGGCCGTCGCTTCTGCTTCCTTGAAAGCCTGGGCCAGCATGACATGGCCAATGGACCCAAAAGCGCCAATGATAAACAAACCAACAAATTCTTCCGGTGTCGGCGTCCGCCAGACATAAAGCGCAGGTATCAGTGACATGGGTGTCATGAGGATTCCCATGTAGGCGGCAATGGAAATACTTGAATCTGTTTTGGCCAGCGATTTGATGATCAACATCGCTCCGCCCCAGATCGCTGATGCCCCCATGACAAGAACCAACCCCAGGCTGATTTCCTGGAATCCGGGGCGTAAAATAATCAGAGCGCCTGCGAAACCTACGGCCAGGGCTGTCCACCGACGTATCTTTGCCTTTTCACCCAGAAACAGGATGGCCCCGATTGTTGCGAATAAGGGGGCCAGAAAACTAAGTGCCGTTGCGTCCGCCAAGGGTGATATTTTCAGGGCTGAAAAAAACATCATCATGGAGAACACCTGCAGCACGGCGCGGGTCAGATGAAGTGAAAACC
The DNA here is from genome assembly GCA_018650465.1 of Alphaproteobacteria bacterium. GTDB lineage: Bacteria > Pseudomonadota > Alphaproteobacteria > UBA2966 > UBA2966 > JABILA01. Next base: position 63,710 of record JABIFY010000146.1, on the reverse strand, counting down.
GTGTGGTGCGCAGTGTGGAAAAACCCACATTCCACAAAAGTGGCAGCAGGACAACCAAGCCAAAAATATTTCGGAAAAAAGCAATTTCAAAGGGATGCAAACCCTCAGTAGATGTCGGGCCACCAGATACCAAACGAATGGTACCGTGCATGCAAGAGAACATGGCACCAGCCAGAACAAGCAAAATCATGCCTTTCATTGTTGGTGGAATTCTTTGCCAGGTCGCTTTAATCGATATCAAGTAATTGGTCCAACGGAATCAGATGATCGGGTTCGGAAAGGTTGAGATCCAGCCTTAATCAAGAAAAATCCGGAACCTCAATTTTACGCTCGGGCGCGCTGCTACCCCGACTTTCAAAATAGTTGTCATATGTCGAGCCCGAACCTATCAGGACGCCGCCATCAACAATTAACTCTGATCCGGTACACATGGCGCTAAGCGGCCCCAGAAAGAACAGGACCGCATTGGCAATATCTTCCGGCGTGACCCAGCGCCCCAACGGCACATTTGCTGTGGCTTCAACAATTTTATCCTTGCTCATATGGCCATCGATCAATGGTGTCAGCGTGGGGCCAGGGCAGACGATATTTACGCGAATATTGTTGGGAGCCAGTTCGTAGGCCATGTGCCGCGAGGCACCAATCAGACCCCATTTCGATGCCGTATAATGCATGCCGGCGCCGAGAGAAATATTTTTACCGGCAACAGACGAGACATTAACGATGGCACCCCCGTTTGTTTTCATATGAGGCGTTGCTGCCCTGACACAATTGAAGGCACCTGTAAGGTTGATATCAAGAACCTTTTCCCAGTCCCCCTCGGGCATGTTTTCCATGGTTCGTGGCGGTGCAATCCCGGCATTATTGACCAGCATATCCATTGACCCGAACTTTTCAGCTGCGGCATCAACTGCCTTGTTCACAGACGTCCGGTCAGAAATGTCGACGGAATAAAAGGTCGCGTTATCGAGGCTGTCTGCCACCGCCTGACCCGCGGCATCATCGACATCAAACATTGCAACATTTGCGCCCGCAGCCGCTAGCGCGCGACTGACGGCCTCACCAATACCCTTGGCTGCACCCGTTACAATCGCTGTTTTCCCCACAAACCCGTCGGTCATGATATCCCCTGTAATTAATCTGACAAATTCTCAATTGAATAACTCAATTGCATAACTAGAGCGATTCTGGGCTTGGCGGGATCACTTCTGATTTTGGAGCTCACGTCTTCCTTATGAAATACGCTGCGCATCCGTCATGAGTGGAAACGCCCTGCCGGTTTCCATTCTGACACAACAAATCAGGGAATGCTAACCGCCTGAGAAAATCCAATCCCGCCAAATTAGTTCAAGTGAAAACCTGACTTCAAGCTTCTGACAAAAACACTTTGAGCCTGGAAGTTACTTCCAGGATGTCGATGGGCTTTGTAAGATATGCAGCAAAACCAGCTGCATTTCCACGCGCAACCTGCATCGGCAAGGCATTTGCACTCAAGGCAATCACAGGTAAATGAGCCGTTTTACTATTATCTTTCAGCCATGCCAGCGCTTCAAAACCATCCATGCCTGGCAAGCTGATATCCATAATGATCAGATCCGGTTGTTCATCCACCGCAATCCTTAATCCCTGCTCGGCATCCGTCGCCGATCGCAGGCTGACGCCATCCAGTCGATCTACGATCCGACGCATCAACAACAAGTTCGCCGGGTTATCCTCGACATACAAAATTCATCCCTTGATGCCGGAAAGATCAGCTGCACTATTCGAAATCACAGGTTCTTTGGTCGCAGTTGTCGACACAGCTTTCCCTGAGGTGTCTGTTTTGATTTCAATCCAGAAAGTTGATCCTTTTCCTTCATTGCTTTCATACCCCATGCGGCCACCCATCACTTCAACCAGACGGGCGCAAATGGAAAGACCAATACCTGTTCCCTCAATCTCGGTATTTTCAGCTCCAAGACGATTAAAAGCCTGAAACAGACCTTCCCGTTTGCTTTGCGGAATGCCTTTTCCTGTATCCGCAACAGAAATTCGCACGTGATCATCTTCCGTTGCAGAGGCAGACAAGATGATCCGTCCACCAATTACATTATATTTGACTGCATTGCTCAACAGATTGAGTAATACTTGTTTCAATCTGGTCGGGTCACCTACAATGACAAGATCATCGGATACATCTTGAGCGGTTGATATTCGCCTTTCATCTGCTGAACTTTCGATCGCAAGCATTGAATCTCTACATAGTTCAGCAACAGAAACAGGTTCGTCAGCTACTTCAATTTTTGAGGCTTCAATATTGGAGAAATCCAGAATATCATTGATTAGATTCAACAGGTGTCGACCGGCCTTCATGATGTAACGCAAGCTCTCATCTTGCTCGACAGATAATTCGGTGCGCGGGTCTTCCGCCATTAACTGGGTAAAACCCAGGATCGAATTCATGGGTGTTCGCAGCTCATGGCTCATGCTCGAGAGAAAATCCGTCTTCACCTGATTGGCCCGGTCGGCTTCATCCTTGGCAGCACGAAGCTCACTTTCAACTTCCTTCAGATGCGCAATATCCGTCACCACAAACAAGACGGTGTCATTTGCCTCAAATTGTACTGTCTCCGCTGAAATCATGCCCCAGAATATACTGCCGTTCCTGCGGACCAACATACATTCAAAGTTTTTGACCTTTTGCTGGCGGCCAATGCTCTTCCCCATCTCTATCGATATTTCGGGATCCGCAAACATCTTGTCTGGACTACTTTCCAGAAGATCTTCAGCCTTGAAGGCAAACATATCAGCGCCAGCATTATTGCAATAAAGAAATTCGTCACCATTCGTGGAGACAATAAAGATAGCGGCACCGCTTGCCTCTGCAATGGTGCGAAATTTCTCTTCACTTTCACGAACAGCCTTCTCAGCCGCCAGCCGATCCGTAAAGTCAGTATAAACCGACGCATAGCCGCTGTCCGGGAGAAGGTAGCGCCTGACATGTATTTTGCGGCCATCCCGGTTTTCGTATTCAGTATCAAAAGACTTTGATGCGCCCAACGAGCTATCGAAAAACTGATCTGCTTCATGAGGATCGCTTCCTTCTGCAAAAATCTTGTTTCCGATTAGTTCATTGAACAAAATACGACGCGGCAACCCTACCGCCAGATCATCCGGCTGGTACCACATTTCAGCAACTGTTTTGTTCCATGCGACAAGACAGTCGTTCGGATCCCATACGGCGAAGCCCTGGTCAATCGTATCCAGCGTAGTCTGCAACAACATGCGCTGTTCGGAAAGTTTTTGCCGACTTGTTTGCAAGGCAAATTCAGCCAGTTTCCTGTCCGTGATATCGTTCAACCCGGCGATAGAATGGGTAACTGTACCGTCCGGTGACTTCAGGGAAGAGACACTGACGTCTGCCCAGGCGATGGAACCATCATATCTTACATAACGCTTTTCCTGCCTGTATCGCTCTATCTTCCCGGCAAACAGGTTTCCCATATTCTTTAACGATAGGGTTTCGTCTTCATGATAGGTTAGTTCTTGAAAGGACGTGCACAGCATATCTTTTCTGCGATAGCCGAAGAACTGCAGCCAGGCTTCATTGCATTCGACAATCAAGCCGTCTTTGTCGGCGACGGCAATGCCGGTCGAGGCGAAGCCGATAATGGCGCTTGATCGTTCCTCAAGAATCCGCCGTTCTTCATTGCTCTTGACCGTCTCGGTAACATCCTTGGCAATGCCCCGTACGCAGATGAAAGAACCATCGGTATCGTCAAATACCGGTAAGCCGCTTAAAACAAAATGTCGAATGTCTCCGGATGCTGACACGTGAATTGCCATGACATTTCGAAATGGCTGTCGCCATTCCAGGTCGGGGGTCTGTTCCTTGACAGGGGTCAGTTGCCAAATATCGAAAAGGTTTCGCCCCAACAAGGCACTGCTGTGCTCACCCAACAAATCCTGAGAATTTTCTGACAAAAGCGTCAATTGGTGATCCCGATCTGTTTCCCAAACCAGATCTGCCGTGAGCCGAATAATATCGCGCAGTCTGTTTCTGTCAGTCCGCGAAGGAAGGCCATTTTCAGCCATCACACCCCCGAAAGCATAATAAGGCGCAAAATACGCAATCCGACTTCATCAAAATAAATCGAAATGCCACAGAAATCCTCTAACTTTAAATTTCCAGGTCCCGGATGGCCGACAAATAACTTTGATCGCGCCGCCAGCGGCCAATAACCTTTTTCGCCGACTCCTGGGTCATTTTTCCATATAACGACATCAGAGAACCGAGTTCGCGCTGAATTGTTGGCTCTTCAATCAGGCGTGCCCGTCTACTGCTGACGAACAGCTTTTCAAAACCTTCCGCATCTACGCCATACCCCTTGGCAGCGATGGCAAGCCCTTCCCCTCCAGGCTCGAACAATATCCGTTCAATCAAGCGCTTTCTTAAGCCCGTGCCTTCCCGCAACAAGGCTTCAAACAGCCTCACTTCACCGTCCACGATGCTCTGCACCAGAAGATCAGGCGTAATGCCCCCTTCTGCTTTCAGATTGGCTGCCAATTCATCAGCAGCATTATGTGTAATTCCCGCGGGGCCCCTGCCATGTTCCTCAAGAACCGCGACCTGCTCCAGCAAATCGTCGACAACATCCTGATCAAGATCATATTCAGCCAATATATGTCGTCTCAATGCGGCTGATACCCAGACGTACATTTTTTGGGCCAAATCAGGCTCCAGGTCGCTTCGCTGCAACAGGGGGTCCTGGAAAGTATCGACACGTTCAGATTCGTCGACAAGATATTCTCTGGTTTTGCGGGATATTTCAGCGCCGGAATTATTCAACAGGGCAACGACGACTGACTCATTTTCAGTTTCGACCAAGGCACCAGACACCGAAGCGCTGATACTCTCTCGTTGGGCAACTGCCAACTGGTGTTCAAAAGTCCGGTTGCGGATCACTTCGATCAGATCTGGATCCCTCAACAAGCTGCTTTTTTTCAGCACCGAAAAAGCGACTTCGATATCGTCATTCGCCAATTCGCGAACAATGTCAGCTGAGATGTACTGACTGTCGGCAAACTGCTCCGCAACGGCCTTTCGAACTTCTTTCTCCGTGTCACTCACCAGTTGATGCAATATGGCGTGCATCAACGTGGTTTCACGTTCGTTCAGTTCTTCGCTTCGGCCTTCAAATAAATCTGAAATCGCACGCAGCAGAGCTTTCCTGCCGTCAATCGACTTCTCACGCGCCAATTGCAGCAGACCATCTACGTCGATCTTTGAATTACCTGCATTGACTGAACTCATACCAATTGTTCCCTGCGAGTGTAGCGACCGTCAAAAGCGTGCCATCCAGGTCGAATCCCTATCAAATGGAATCGCTTCTGTCTGGAGCAAATTCAGAGAAAATGCTCCGGTTTATTAGCGCACACCTTGAACTTAAGGCAACGCTGCATTTCCGTGAAGTCCGGAAACGTTCTAATTTATAGGTCTCTTCTTATCGATCCACCATGCGAAATAACGATCCACCATACGAATTAATGAAATAAATCCCTTTTTCCAGAAATATTTTCACTTAATACAGGAATAACTGTTGCGCAAGATGATCTCATCCCGGAAAGTCAATATTCCCGACCGGCTCCAGAAAACTATATATTCCATACCAATCTAAGGCGAGACCGCCAAATGGCTATAGCACAAATACGCAAAGGAATGATTGATTCCTTTCGCGGAAAAATCTTTTACGGCTGGGTCATTCTCGCCGCCTGTACCGTTATGTTTTTCGCCAGCGGTCCTGGCCAATCGCATACTTTCAGTATTTTCATCCAGTCGCTAACCCGTGATCTGGGAATCGAACAGGCAGGTATCGCTTCAGCCTATGGCTTTGCGACACTTTTTGCGGCCCTGCTGCTGCCCAAATTAGGGCGATTTGTTGATCGATTTGGATCCTTTCGTATGTTCCTGGCCATCGGGATAATGCTTGGGTTCTCCTGCATCGGATTTGGTCTTGTCACAGACGGGTATTGGCTGGGGGCAAGCTTTGCGTCGCTTCGCTTTTTTGGTCAGGGTGCGCTGATGATGCTCTGCGCAACACTGTTGGCACAATGGTTTGAACAGAAACGCGGCTTTGCCATGGGTATCATGGCCATGGGGTTTGCCGCTTCCATCGCCATTCATCCGGCGCTTTCACAATGGTTGCTGGACAGTTTTGGCTGGCGGGATGCCTGGTTGGGCATGGGTATCATTTCCTGGGCCATTATTTTGCCACTAACCCTGCTGTTTGTGCAGAACAAGCCAGAACAGGTTGGCCTGTTACCAGATGGGAAACGACCGCAAGCCGACCACAACGATGCAACGGCAGACTCCAAACAAAGTGCAGAAAAAGGCTTAACACGCCATGAAGCCATCCGCACACCAACATTCTGGATCATTGCATTTGGCCTGTTTACACCGGCCATGTTGATCACAAGCCTGTTTTTCTTTCAAAAAGAAGTGTTGATATCCCAAGGCCAGCCAGAAACTCTGGCGGCCCTGGTCTTTACCGCAACGGGAATCATGATGGCGGTAAGCCTGCCCATGGTTGGCTGGATTCTGGATCGGGTCAGGACGCGATATGTGTTCTCTTGCTTTCACCTTTTGCTTTCCGCGACCCTCGTGATGATAAACTATGTCGACAGCCTGCCTACAGCGCTGGTTTATGGTGCGATGTTTGGTCTGTGCAATGCCTTCAGCATCACGTTTTTCGGTTATATCTGGGCCCATTATTTCGGCCGCAAGCATATCGGCAGCATCCAGGGTGTGGGCCAGATGGTGGGTGTCTTTGGCGCGTCCCTGGGACCTCTGCCCATGGGATTTGCCTATGATATGTTTGGAAACTATCATCAAATTTTGTTTGCCTTGGCCTTGCTTCCTTTGCTTGCTGCAACCTTGTCATTCTTTTTAAAGCCGCCCCTAAGCGAAGCTACATGAGCCAAGCCACAAATTAACAAGTTCCGACTCAAAACTTCAGGAAGCAAACATGAGCCCAAAATACATTCTGGTGAATGAAGCAGATGCCGTCGTCACCATTACATTCAACCGTCCGGATGCCCTGAATGCGCTCACCCCTGACCTGCTTTCGGAGACAGCCGAAGCCCTGCGCGAGATATCCGGTCGATCAGACGTCAGTGTCGTTGTCTTGACCGGCGCCGGTCGGGCATTTTCAGCCGGTGTCGACCTAAAGGCTCTGAACGATCTGGGGCTTGATCTGGCCGAAGGAAATGTCGGCGACAATCTAAACAATACCGCTCGCGAAGTTCAAACCCTGTTGGAAACAATGCCCCAGGCGACCATCGCCAAGGTCAACGGATTTTGCTTTACCGGCGGTGTCGAACTGATGCTGGCCTGCGACATTATCATCGCCGCAGAGGAGGCAAAATTCGGTGATACCCATGCCAAACTTGGATTACGCCCGACCTGGGGTATGACCCAGCGTTTGCCAAGGCGGGTCGGCATGATGCGAGCGCGGGAGCTGTCATTTACAGCCCGCACATTCAGCGGTGTGGAAGCCGCTCGGATGGGGCTGGCGCTGGAAGCTGTTCCCTTTGCCGAACTGGATACCTTTGTTGATCAGCTTTGCGCCGGCATCTGCCAGAATAGTGCTGGCTCCATCGCGGCTTACAAGGACCTTTACCAGGCTGCCGAAGACAAGGGCATTTCTGAAGGCCTGGCCTATGAAAAAGACACCAGCTATGTCGTTGCAGATGTTCGTGAGAGGATGGGAGCATTCCTGGCAAATCTTGGCCGAGCCCGTTCTTGATGGATCAGCTTCTCCCCTTGTGCCCAATGCCACCCTGCTAGATCACGCAATGCTGCGTTTCCGTCAAGACCTGAAAAACGGGAAAAACCAGGTTGGCTAAAGCTTTTCAGCTGCCTCTACAATCCGAAAATATGGAACGGAAAACATTGCGGTTGTTCCTTTCCCCGGTGCACTGATGATTGACAGGGTGCCGCCGTGTAGTTCAACCATATTTTTTGTCAGAGGCAGTCCCAGGCCCGTGCCACCTCTTTCCTTGCCAGTTTCAGTTTGCTCAAATTCCATTAGCGCGAGGGGGATATCCTCCGGCTTCATGCCATAACCTGTATCGCTGACAGAAATCATCAGGTCACCATCCCGGCGCATCTGCGAGCTGATTGTGACACAGCCACCGCCCGGCGTAAATTTCACGGCATTGGACAACAGGTTTACGATAATCTGTTTCATCATCCGGGCATCAGCTCGAACAACGGGGCCATTCATCGTCAGTTCTTTGTTGAGCAATATGCCCGACGATAAGGCGATCTCCCGGACCAAAGACAAAGAATCTTCCATGGCATCAGCGAAATCAAAAACGGTTTCCTCAATCACAGTCTTGCCAGCTTCAATTTTTGACAAATCCAGAACGTCATTTATCAAAGCCAGCAAATGGGCGCCTGAGTTTGAAATATCCTGAGAGTATTCACGTTGACGCTCGTTCAAATCTCCGGTGATACCCGCCAGCATCGCATCTGAGAAGCCGATAACGGCATTCAGTGGCGTCCTCAATTCATGGCTCATATTCGCCAGAAATTCTGATTTGGCCTGATTTGCAGCTTGTGCTTCTGAACGGGCCTCTTCCAGCATCCGTTCCGTTTCCTTTCGGCGCGTGATGTCATTGGTGACGCTGATCAGGTTCCCCTGGTCGTCCCGCGACCAGTAAACCTCCGCAATGCCGTCCCCCATCGGTTGTTCCTGATATAGGGAGTCGGGAATATTTTTTAGAAAATGGGCCCGCTCGTCTGCGATCTTCACGGGATCTCCGTCACCGTAATCTCCGCGTTTGGCCCGGTATAAAAGGACAGGGTAAATCGACTGACCAACGACAAACAGCTCTTCGGGAAGATTGCCAATTTCAAGGTACCGCGCACTGTAAACCTGTACGTTCAAATCCTTGTCGTACATCAGCACAGCGCCTTCAATATTGTCCAGGGCGCGGCGCAGTTGGTCTTCCTTGGCAGTTTTTTCTTTTTCCACCCTTTTTTGCTCACCAACATCTGTCAGTGTTATCATCACACTTCCAGAGGGCTGTGGAAAAATTGAAAGCCGGATAAACGACCCGTCCCTACCTTCAAACTCCCTTTCAATCTGCGTTTTCGATGCCAGCTCAGCGACCCTGAAATCAATGATGCCGTCTGTGTCGGCATCACCAAAATAGCCGCGGTCAATCATGCTTTGCAGAACGCCCTGCACGGATCTGCCCGCGAAAATTTCATCGGGCTGACATTTCAGGAGTTTGATATATCGATCATTGAAATATTCGTAGCAAAGATCTTTATCAAGTACGGCGTACCCAACTCTAAGGTTTTCCAGGACCAGCTTGAGCATCTGCATCTCATCTGCAGAATTGTCTAAAACTTCCAGTTGGGAGGCGTCAGGGGAAACAGTCAATTTTTTACTCAAGGTACTGGTTGCGGAAGAGGCAAGTGGCAATCAAACATAGGTGCTTCTGGTTTCTATGCTACCCCAATTCTAATTGGGTTCACAGCCATGAACCCGCGTCAAACCTCTACAACCTATGCATTCCATCCATGAGAATTATTTCTGTCAAAAGTGCTAATGTGGGTTAACTTCAAGTGTTTCAAGAGGAAAATGGAGGATGGTCGTCGTGCCGACGCCTGTTTGACCAAAAATTTCCAAATGCCCGCCATGCAGTTCGAGCAACTTTTTTGTCAAAGGGAGTCCCAAACCACTGCCTTCGTATTGCCGGTTTAGTTTCCCGTCGATTTGGCCAAAACTGGAGAGCGCCTTGGGGATATCTTCCGGACTTAGTCCGATACCCGTGTCCTTGACGCGGATTTCGAAGCTGGTGGCAGTTACTTTCCAGTCAACATAAACACCACCGCCATCTTCGGTAAATTTGACTGCGTTCGTCAAAAGATTAAGCATCATTTTTCGAAACATACTTTCGTCCGCGATAAATCTGACATCAGCCTGGGTCACATTATATCTGATATCGATATCTCTACTCTTTGCCCTGACCAGAACGATATCAATTATGCTGCGGCAAATTTGTTTGGCAGAAATTAGGGTTTTTTCAGGCACCAGGTTTCCGGCATCAAGGTTTGATAATTCCAGAATCTCATTAATTTTGTTCAGTAACTGCTCGCCGGAATCCAGAACTGAGCCGATATAGGATTGCTGACGGGGACTAAAACTATCCTCCATGTCCAACTGTAGAACCTGTGAAAACCCGAGGATTGCATTCAGAGGTGTTCTTAGTTCGTGGCTCATGTTCGCCAAAAATTCAGTCTTGGCCCGGTTGGCATATTCGGCCTGTTCCTTGGCCGAAAGAAGTTGTTCCTGATTGGACAGTCTAGACGTCACATCCCTGATAATAACGCTGTAAACGGTCTCACCTTCGATCGACAACTTTGAAATCGATGCATCAGCCGGAAATTCTTCGGCGTTCTTCCTGATGCCATAAACGATCCCGCGCTGTGCCATCAATCGACTTGCCATAGCTGACTTGTCGAATTGATGAACGTGGTTTTTATGGTCGCCGCGAAATCTTTCTGGCATCAGTATTTCCAGAGGCGCGCCGAGAACTTCCTCTGCTTCATAGCCGAACATTGCACAGGCACCCTGATTAAATGTTGTGATGACCTGGTCGGCGTTACAAATAACAATCGCGTCTGCACTGATGGATAACAAGCCTGACCACATCGCTTCGCGGGCCTTCAAGGCCAACTCAGCCTCTACCTGTTCCGTGATATCTATGGCGGTGCCTCGGTAGCCGACAAAATTATTATTGGCATCAAATTTTGGCTGGGCGTTTACAGACGCCCACAATCGCTTGCCAGGCGATTGATTACGGCAAAGATACATCTCTTTGATGGTGTCTCTGGCTTTCAATCGACGTAAAAATTGCTGTTGGGTCGGGTCGCAGGCAAGTTCGCCCAACACCTCATCGTGGGTCTTTCCGATCATATTTTTGGGGTTTTCGTGGCGCCCTTCAATGATACCAACGGACACATATGTGTATCGATAGTTGGCATCCATTTCCCAGAACCAGTCTGAAGCAACCTCAACAAAACCTTGCAAGCGCTCTTCAAGTTCCCTGATTCTGTCGCGATCATCCAACGAATTGGCTTCCGGGTCCTCCGGCATCTGTCCTGGTCATTATGATGTCTTGAAGCCGCTGATTTTGCGGCAGTTGTGGCTTTATTTGCACCTGTATCCCCCCATGTGCGTCGACAAGATATTGGCTCACGGCCAAAACTCCCCTTTTGAAATTCGTTCATGGCGAAATGCGTAAAACCAATTATCAAATAAGACTAATGAACCATAATGTTTAAATACTTGGAAGAATATATCAATCCAAAGTTGGGGGTATTTCGATCATCTTCAGAAATATTGCTTAAAATCATATATTCGGAATAGTTCTATTTTATAGACAGTCTACCATTAGTTGACCAAAGCCTTCAAACGAGCCAAGACCCAGTATTTTTGCACAACGCCAGAAAGTTGCCTGATTGCTGGTTATGACAGGCCTTTGGTACTTTTCTTCCAATCGGGAAATCATCTCGAGGGAAGGTAGATCAGTACAGCTGACAAACAGGGCTTCGGCTTCATCATTCATCACGTCCTCAACCAGTTCAAAAATATCCCCGGATGAAACAGTGTTGGTGTCCTTGCCGCCCTGCCGGCCCAGTCCGTTAATCGCAGTTACTTCAAAGCCACCAGCCTCCAGAAAATCCCGTTCGGCAGCGTAAACCCATTCCACATAGGGTGTTGCCACGGCAACACGTTTGACTTTCAGGGCTGTCAGCGCCTCCAGAACGGCGCTGGCGGTACAAACAGATGGCAGACCTGTTTGCTGTGTAATAGCCTGGGCAATGGTGAGGTCAAACCCTGGCCCCTTGAACAGACTTGCCGAGGTGCAGGCAAAGGCGACAACCGAAACGCCGGCGCTCGCAAGTGATTTCCCAAGTAACGGCGCATTATCAACCATGCCCTGAAATTGCTCTTCAAGTGGTTGAGTGCGACCAACATCAGCCCGGGCGAAATGAACGCCCAAGGCTGGATGATGAGCCGCATAGGCCTCGGACATGCGAATGAAGTTGTCTTCAGCCACCACGTTCAGGGACGGAACGATACACCCTATTCGTATTTTTTCAGGCACGCTTTCAGCTCCAAAACGGTTCGGCAGGATTGTTTGTGCAGGTCAATCCAATGAACATCCACACCGCCTGTTGAACGAAGGCACAAAACAACTTCATAATGCTTTTATTGGCATAATCCCTTTATAGGCGCATGCAAAAAACATCTGAACTATTCTCGCTATTGAAAAGATACCTTGTCCAGACCTATGCAGAAAATTGTTTATGACCAGCCCCTTGTTCACGGCACAATCAGAAATGTTGCCTTGTGGTTCATGAAAAAACGGGGATGGCGTATCGAAGGCACCTTACCGACGGAGCGAAAGTTCGTAGCTATTCTTGCCCATCATACCAGTAACTGGGATTTTCCCGTAGGCATTTCCATCGCTCTGTATTTCAAAGCCCGGGTTTTCTGGCTGGGAAAAAACTCCTTGTTTCTTGGCCCCATGGGGTCGTTGATGCGATGGTTTGGCGGCATCCCGGTGCATCGAATGGAACCGGCCGACCTGGTCGACGAGGTTGTTGGTTTCCTGAGCCATCAAGAGGATGCCGTCATTGGAATCACGCCGGAAGCCACGCGCAGTCGGGTCACCAGATGGAAAACCGGGTTCTATCGGATCGCCCATGCCCTTGATTTACCTATCGTGCTGGCCTACCTCGATTACAAACAAAAGGTCGGCGGCATCGGGCCAATCATTTATCCCTCCGGGGACTTTGAGGCTGACATGGCAAAGATCAGGGAATTTTACAAAACGGTAGAAGGCAAGTATCCCGACACCGGGAGTTTTGTCGGCGATGCTGAATACTAGTGCAAGTGTGAGTGCAGAAGAATATTCTTGCTTATTTCCTTGGACGCACAAATATTCTTCATATGAAAGATAACAGCAATTCGGAATTACAGACATTGCGCGAGCAGTTGCACCGGAGCGAAGAGCGTCTGCGCGACTTCGCCACGGTAACAGATGGCTGGCTGTTTGAAACCGATGCACAAAACAGATTTATCTGGATGTCCGAAAATGTTGAAAAAATTGTTGGTGTCAAAGCAGAGTGGCATTACGGGAAAACGCGGGAAGAAATCAGCTCGCAATCGGAAGAGATTCCAGGCTGGAATGAACACCTGCAAACCCTGAGGCGACATGAGCCCTTTTCCGACTTTGTGTTTCCTCGAAAAGGACCAGACCGAACCCAATGGCTGACCGTTTCCGGCACGCCGGTTTTTGATAAAACAGGCTCGTTCGCTGGTTATCGTGGCAAAGGAAGTGATATTACCCGTCAGGTCGTTGCCGAAAACGAAGCTCAGGCGGCGAGAAGGATGTTGGCCAACGCCGTCGAGAGCCTGAATGAATTGTTCGTATTGTGGGACGCTGCGGACAGGATTGTTATCTGCAATCAAAAATTCCGCGAAATAAACGCTGCCTTTATCAAATTTTGTGAACCCGGCACATCATTTGAATCTCACATTCGCGCGGGTTTGCGTGCTGGGGCCTACCCGGATGCACTTGACCGCGAAGAGGAATGGTATGCCGAGCGCCTTGCCCTGCACCAGGCCGCAGGCGAACCCCTTGAAATAATGCGCCAGGAAGGGCAGTGGATACTGCTGAACGAACAACGCTTGCCCGACGGTGCAACAGTGACGGTATCCACAGATATATCGCGCCTGAAAAGCGTTGAACAGATAAAGGACGAACTGGTCTCCACTGTCAGTCACGAGTTGCGCACACCCCTGACGGCAATCATGGGTGCCCTGAGATTGATCAATTCAGGCCGACTGGGTGACCTGCCACCAGAAATCAAAAAGCTTGCAAAAATAAGCGAAAACAATTCGCAACGCCTGGCAGACCTGGTGAACGATTTACTGGATCTCAACAAGCTGGCCAGTGGCAAGATGGAATTTGATGTTGCCATGGTTGATGTATCGAGCCTTGTTAGCCAGTCGCTGGAAATCAATGCGCCTTATGCAGATTCCTTTGACATCGATCTGACCTTCCTTGAACCCGAAACCCAGTGGAAAATATTGGCAGACGAAAGCCGGTTGTTGCAGGTTTTGACCAATTTGATTTCAAACGCCTGCAAGTTTTCCAGCGCCAAAAGTAAAATTGTGGTTTCGACTGCCAAGCGAGACTCATTTCTGCGTATCTCGGTTCAGGATTGGGGCAAAGGCATACCCACTGGTTTCCATGACAAGATTTTCACGCGTTTTTCACAAGTCGATGCTTCGGATAACCGGCTCACAAAAGGTACAGGTCTCGGCCTCAGCATCTGTCAGTCGATCATCGAAAAACTTGGCGGCAACATCGGCTTTGAGAGTGCCACCGGAGAAGGTTCGACTTTCTGGTTTGAAATTCCGTTAATATAAATGAGGCGTTCGGCAATTGCCGTCAAAACAGGGCGTCGATATCGTCCTGGGATAAGCCGTCGGCATCATCGACCACATCTGTAGTGCCAGCACCGTGAATAATGCCGCCCAACTGATCAATCAGCGCCTGCAATTCCATTGAAAGGGCGTTGGCGCTGAAGGTGATGTGCCCGGTATCTCCGCCGTCAATGACATCGGCCAGCTCCGAACATCCGCTGATCACGCGCTGATCAAATTTCTCCAGCGTAGTATCAAAGGCTTCACGATATCTGGCTTCACAGATGTCATAAGCTTCGATTGCCAAGGGTCCAATGGACAGCCCACTTGACTCAAAATGTTCTGCGTAGGTTATAGGCTTCCACTCATTTGCTTCCGCAAGCATGTCTTTGGCATCGCCAACAAGCCCGATCATTCCGATCAGCATCACGACTTCGTTCAAGTGATTACAATAATCAGTCGACAACAGTGTTGTGTCGTTGATCGTTGTATCCCTGACACGCTCCCTGATATCGTCGGAGGGTCCGCTTGTGTGTTCATTTAAAGTCATACTAACTCAAAGCTAACCAGTCGGGGCGGCAAAACCAAGGCACAATAACCCTGCCAGGCAAAGGTTTATCTCAATCAACCTAAATAACCCTGAAGATACTAATGTCAAACTCCGCTCATTCAACCTGTCAGGGCGATACCGGTTAAAATGGAAACATTTTTGCATCGTTCCTGGCGCGCAACCCGGGTAAATTGCAACGCTGGGCTTACATTACATTCATACCAATCTTTATTCGTGGAGCAGGCATTTTCTCAATAAGGAACATTTTCTCGACCGACACGACTGCGCGCGATAACAGTTTTCATTATTTGTGAAGTACCATCACCGATTTGCAGCCCCAATACATCTCGCAAGCGTTGTTCAAATGGCAAATCCCGGGAGTATCCGGCATGTCCATGCATCAACAGACAGCCGTGGATGGTCTCGTAAGCCAACAAGGGTGGCCACCATTTGCTCATGGCCGCTTCCGTCGTATGGGGGCGGCCATGATCTTTCAACCACAAAGCATTCAGGCACAACAAACGGGCCGCCTCAACTTTGGTATCGAATTCGGCCAATTTGTGGGAGACGCCCTGAAAGGCCGACAAGGGTTGACCAAAAGCGTGGCGTTCCTTCACAAATGCCCAGGCTTCATCAAGACTTTGACGTGCGGTTCCCAAACATTGCAGCCCGATCAAGGCGCGTGAAAAATCAAATCCCTGCATGACCTGTCTGAAGGCCATGCCTTCCTCCCCAAGCAGCAGATTTCCGGGCACCCGGACATTGTCAAAGAAGATCGATCCACGACCGATACAATGTTGCCCAAGGTCCTCAAACCGTGTTGTACGAATACCTGGCAAATCCATGGGCACTAGCAAGGCAGAAACGCCTTTGGCGCCCTGGCCGCCCTGGTCGCCCTCCCCTGAACGCGCAAATACGACCGTGGCTTCAGATTGATCCACCATGGAAATAGAGGTTTTTTCGCCGTTCAATATCCAATCATCACCATCCCGGCTCATCTTCAGGCGGAGAGCTGCCGCATCCGAGCCTCCCTGGGGTTCCGTCAAGGCGACGTTGATAATGACCTCGCCGGCTGTCAGTTTGGGTAACCATTCTTCAGCGACGTCACGATGTGCAAAACGTGCCAGAATTTGCCCTTCCAGCGAGCCCAGAATCTGGGCATAACCCATATTAAAATCAGCCTTGGCGATCTCCTCGATGATGACACCTGAATAGAGGGTATCGACCCCGCTGCCACCTGCCCATTCCGGCAATTCAGGTGCGATCAGGCCCATGGCCCCCATCTCCTGCAACAATTGACGGTCCAGAACACCATCTGTCTCACGCGCAGCATAGCCAGGTGCTATTTTTTCGCTGGCGAAGCGACGGGTTGTGTCACGTAGGGCAAGCAATTCTTCAGTTTCGAACATTGGGGTCCCCAAAAATATTCATACCAGGCACGTCGACGGCCTGGATACTTTCCGACATCATCGACATTAGCTTCAATTAGTGAACAAGGACAAACAGATGGACAAGGAACTCTTCGAAAAAGGTCTGGCAAAACGCAAATCTGTGCTGGGAGCAGACTATGTTGATGCTGCCATTACCAACGCACCCGATTTCAGCAAGCCCTTCCAGGAAATGATGACAGAGTTTTGCTGGGGTTTCGGCTGGGGGGACGATGTTTTACCTGCCAAGACCAGGTCAATGCTTAATCTGACAATGTTGGCGGCCTTGAATCGCATGCACGAGTGGGAACTTCACTTCAAGGGTGCCATGACAAATGATGTAAGCCGGGAAGAATTGCAGGCCATTATTCATGTGATCTTCATTTACTGCGGCACACCAGCAGCAGTGGAGTGTTTCAGGATTGCCAATCGTGTGCTGGCAGAAATGGACGCTGACTCTCATGCTGACTAACACACGTGTCATTCGGATTGAGTGGGGAGATTGTGACCCGCAGGGGATCGTCTTTAATCCAAGATTTTTTGTCTTTTTTGATGCCTGCACAGCTGGCTTGTTTACTGCTGCGGGCATTGATCTGTTTGGCATGCAAAAAGCTGGTACAATTGCAGGCATCCCCATGGCGGACACGCGCTCAAGGTTCTTCATGCCAGTACTTTTCGGGGATGAAGTATTGGTCAAAACGTCAGCCCTTGAGTTTCGTCGCTCAAGTTTTGACATACGTCATCAACTTTTTAAGGATGATCAGCTGGCTGTGGAAGGAACCGAGACAAGAATTTGGACAGAGAAAGCGCCGGATCGTCCCGGCGGTATGAAGTCCACTCCTTTTCCAGCACAATTTATCGAGCGCTTGTCATCCCCGGAGAACTGAAACCTGGATTCAGGGAGCACCATATGTGCAGAAACATTCGAACATTGACGCACCAGGAACCACCAGCAACTGATGCTCAAATCCTGGCTTCAGCGGAACAATTTGTTCGTAAAATCAGTGGCTTGCGGAAAGCACCAAAAGACCAGCAAGCTGTCTTTGAAAACGCAGCAGACGATATCGCCGGCATAGCCAAACGGCTGATTATGGCACTCGAAACGGCTTAGGATTCAATCACAGCCCGGATGGATTGGGCCAACTCTGCCTTGGTAAAGGGTTTGTTCAGAAGCTTGAAACCGGCTTCCAGCTTGCCTTGATGCACGACAGATCGATCCGTATATCCAGACATGAATAGAACGGAAACACCGGGGATATTTTGTACGATCTGCCTCGACAATTCAGGCCCATCCATGCCGCTGCCGAGCACGACATCCGTCAGCAGGACGTCCAGCGTCGGGTCTTCTTCAATTAACTGCAAGGCATCTGAGCCATTTGCGGCTTCCCTCACCTTGTAGCCCAACGAAACAAGCGAACGCCTTGCCGCCCGGCGCAAGAACTCGTCATCTTCCACCAGTAACACTGTTTCGCCCGTGCCCCGTGGCACTGTTTCATCGACAGGTACCGTCAAGGTCTCGCTGGCATCCTGCGCGCGTGGGATATAAAGCTTGATCGTTGTACCCTGGCCTTCTTCGCTGTAGATCGTCAGGTTGCCACCGGTTTGTTTGGCAAAGCCATATATGGAACTCAGGCCGAGGCCCGTGCCCTTGCCGATGGGCTTGGTCGTGAAAAATGGCTCAAAAGCGCGATCCAGCACCCGCTGAGACATCCCCGTGCCATTGTCCGTCAACGCTACAACCGCATATTCTCCTGGTTCAACTTCAATTTTGGCAGCCGCATAGCGGTCCGTCAGACGGACGTTATAGACATCGATGGTAAGCTTGCCACCTTCCGGCATGGCATCCCGGGCATTGATTGCAAGGTTCATGAAGGCATTTTCAACCTGGGCCGGATCGGCATCGCAGAGCCAAAGATCAGATGCAGTATTAACTTCGATCTCGATTTGCTCACCCAGCGTACGGCGCAAAATCTCAATCACATTCTGCAGTTGACGGCTCAGATCAATTGAACGCGGAGACAGATGCTGTTTGCGAGAAAAGGCCAGTAGTCCCTGATTGAGACTGGCCCCGCGTTGTGCAGAAGCAATGGCATCTTCAACCAGTTCCTGTGCCTCATCATCGTCTTCCAGTTTTTCGACTGCCAGTTCCAGATCAATAATGACTGAGGCCAGCAAGTTATTGAAATCGTGCGCTATTCCCCCGGTTAACTGGCCGATAGCCTGCATTTTCTGAGCGTGGCGGATGATCTCTTCGCGCTCGGTCCGTTCCGTCAAATCATGGATCGTACCCACATAGACAGTCTCGTCGCCGCGATTGATTTCACCGATTGCAAGGTGCAGGGGAAATACAGTGCCGTCTTTGCGCAGGCCCTGAACCTCGCGCCCGATACCGATAATTTTTGCCTCACCGGAAGTGGCGTAACTTGACATATATCTGTCATGCCGGTCTGAATCAGTCGACGGCATCAACATGTTTACGGAGTTACCAATCACTTCATCTGATTGATATCCAAAGATATTTTGGGCTGCAGGACTGAACATAAGCACTTTGCCTCGATCATCAATGGTGATGACCCCATCGACCATACTATCAAGAATAGCCGCAGTCTGGGCGCGCGAAACACTCAAGGCGGCCCGCTCATTGGCAAGTTCAGCTTTTTTGAGCTCCAGGGCTTTGTCTGATTGTCCGACGCTACCAGCACGGTATTTTGCCAGCAAAAACAGTAGCATAGCGCCACCCACTCCGGCACAAAGCACTGCAAAAGCAATGGCCCAATTCCCGGACTGAGAGAGTACAGCGCCGGCAACGACACCACCAACAATCAAAGCCAACAACAAGGCAGAGAGCAGTCGGTCCGGTGGAATCAGTTTTTCCTTGTCCGATTCTGCCTGCAGCTCGATCATTCATGTATCCTGTTACGTCGTTGAAAAAAAACGATAAACTTACTCATCTTGAGAACATTTTTTCAGCCCTCAAGAAAAGCAATTTGACACAGATCAAGCAAAATCCAAACTACTTTGGAAAAATACTAACTATAAAATATGCTTTATTGGTAACAAATTTGTATCTGTCAGGTAACCGAACTATTCGCCCATTCCCATTTCAATATAGCCGGAGGGACATACATCAGCGCAAATGTGACAGCCGATGCATTTGCTGTAGTCCGTATCGACGTACCGACCGAAGCTTTTAGTGTCTTTTTTGACCCGGAAAATAGCATCCTGCGGACAAAAAACGACACAGTTGTCGCACTCAAAGCACATGCCGCAGCTCATACAACGGTTTGCCTCGGCGCGGACCTGCTCTTCGGACAGGGCAACAATGCGTTCATCGAAATGCCCAAGAACCGCATCCGGTCCAATCGGTTCATCAAGCCGACGGTTTCGGGATTCATCCTGCCAATGACCGAGAAACAACTGGTCTGACGCAATGATCTCACGCATCGAGCGATCATCGTAATTGTGTACCGCAAATTTTGATGTCGATGTGCCCCGGACCTGTTCGTGATCATATTCTTCCGGTGCGTGGCCTTCTTCGCGCAATTTAGACAACAGATCAAAATGATGCACATCGACCTTGGGCCGACGACCTGGTTCCTGATGGGCGAAATATTGATCAATCGTGTCAACGGCGATGGATGCATGACCAATGGCCGTCGTCAGAAGATGCGGACGGACAGCATCCCCGACGATAAAATAGCCAGGCTTGGCAGGCACTTCAAAAAACTTACCAGCCTTGATCTTGCCGGAACCATCATCCAGCGCTTCAAGACCTTCAAGGTCCCCGCGCTGGCCGATAGCACCCACAATCAAATCACATTCAATATCGAATTCAGAACCTTCAACGACCGTCGTTTGCCCGCCACTCCAGGTCACTTCGGCAACGCGCAAGGCAATAGCGCGACCGTCGGCATCTTTAAGAACTTCAATGGGCAAGACGCTGCCGCGAACGCTGACACCCTCATGTTCCACATGTTCCAGCTCAGACTTTGAAGCTGGCATCTCGTTCAGGGGTTCACGCGACAGCACCGTCACATGGGCCCCCTGCCGGTTGGCGACGGTCGCCACATCATGCGTGGTGAAACCCAGAACAACCATTTCAGGTCGGTCTTTTTCACTCACTTCTTCGATATGACCCAAGCGGCGCGCCACTGCAGCCACGTCCATGGCCGTATCGCCACCGCCAATCACAACGACTTTTTCAGCTGTGTGCAGCAAGCGTCCGGTATTGAAGGCTTCCAGAAAATCAACGCCCGTCAGGCAATTCGATGCCCCTTCTGCTCCCGGAATTGGCAGTGTCGAGCCTTGCTTGGCACCAATGGCCACAACAACAGCATCGAACTGGTCTTCCAGATCCTGCAGGGAAACTTCGCGCCCGATCCGCGTGCCCAGGCGTAGTTCAACGCCCATATCTGTAATGCGCTGGATTTCTTTGCTTAACACATCACGCGGCGTGCGATAGCCGGGAATGCCATAGCGCATCAAACCACCGAGGTCTTCATGGTCGTCAAATATGGTAGCACCGTGTCCGCGACGCCTTAGATGATATGCCGTCGCCAAACCCGCCGGGCCGCCACCGATAATGGCAACCCGTTTACCTGTATCAACAGCAGTCGATTCAAAGGCCAGAGCTTCATCTATGGCATAGTCGCCGACATAGTGCTCAATGGAATTAATGCCGACAAATTCTTCAACGGCGTTTCGGTTACATCCATCTTCGCAAGGGGCTGGACAGACCCGTCCCATAATCGAAGGAAACGGGTTGGCATCCGTCATCCGGCGGAAAGCATATTCCTGCCATGGCGTTTCCGGATCTCCGGGCTTTTCAATACCCCGGGCGATGCTAAGCCAACCGCGTACATCTTCTCCAGATGGACAACTTCCCTGACAGGGCGGCGTCCGGTGTACATATGTCGGACATTTGTGGCTTTCATCAGCAGTGAAAATCTCTTCCGCCCAAGGCCCATGCTCATCGTCGCCGTCGCGATAACGACGCCGGGTGGGCTTTGAAGTCTCAGTACTGGTCGTATCTTCCCGGGATTGTTTGTCCATCTCGCCTGTGCCTGATTATCTATATTTTGATGTCATTTGCGCGGACCTTACATCATTAAATTAGACATTACTAATATAATTTTATTTGTAGGGTTAATTTTTTTTAGTCATCCAGCCATTTGCGAAGGAATCAATTGGAATTGTCCTCAGTCTGACGAAGGCTGTTCTTTCTGTTCAGACGTTCACGATGAAAAGTGTAAACCCCCATGGCAATGACAATAGCACTGCCTGTCAGGGTCCAGCCGTCAGGTATTTCATCAAAAATCACAATGCCCAGCACGATCGACCAGAGCAAAACTGTATAGCGAAAAGGTGAGACGAAGGCGATCTCGCCGACCCGCATGGCCATGATGCCAAAGAGATAGCCGCCGATCAAAAACAGGGCTGCACCGGCCAGCAATGAAAGTTCGGTGGTACTGACGGGTTTCCAGGGCTCAGTCAGTGACATCAACCCACCGACAATCGTAATCGATATAGCCGCAAGCAAGGCAATAAACAGCGACGGTGCACGTGCCGATAGATTTACGGTAACCAGGTCACGCAAGGTGACAAACAGAACCGCGCCAATGGCCCAATAGGCATATGCGTTAAATCCTTCCGCCCCTGGTCGAACAATAACCAGGACCCCGGCAAAGCCGACCAGGACGGCAAGGTAGCGACGCCAGCCAACGGCCTTTTTGAGAAATAGCGCCGCACCGACGGTAATAACCAGCGGCAAGGCCTGCAGGATCGCTGTCGCGTTGGCGATGGGCATGTTGAACAAGGCTGTAAGGAAACACACTGTGCCGCCGACTTCGCCAACAGTCCGAAGAACCATGGCTTTCCAGTCTGATCCCGGCAGGCGAACAAACAGCGCTTTCTGGTGCCACGCCAAAAGGCAAATAAACAGAGTGGCAAAAATACCGCGCAGCAACATCACCTGATAAATACTGAGATTAGCCGCCGTCAACTTGACTGTGGCGTCGTTGAAAACGAAGCCTGCCATGCTGGCTGCCATCAGCAAGGCGCCGCGAATATTCTCTGACCGATGATCCATCCCTATGGCTTCAGGGTTTTCGATCAGAAAATCAAGATGTCAGAGGAAAATAAGCCCGTGGCACACAGCTAATTCAGTGGCGTCGATGCTTTGTGGGTGATCATCAGTTTCACCGGCAAGATAGGCTTTGAAGACTTGTGCGTAATCATCAGCTTCACGGGCTTCACCTCGACCGCAGGCTTTGACAGTTTTATGGCTTTAGCCTTTGGGGTTGTGGCCTTTGCCGGCACCCCCTCAGGCTCAAGCTTCAATGGTTTTGCGGACTTACGTACAATTATGAGTTGATTTTTTGCCAAAGAATCCTTGCGAAGTGTATTCTTTGGCTCAAGCTTCAGTGATTTGGAAGATTTCCGGGCCGTCATGATTTTGTTTTCAGGCAGGCCCACCTTGCGAGGCGGATCCTTTGGCTGAAGCTTCACGCGCCGTGCAGGCTTCTTCACCATCATGGGAGGGTCTTGGGGTTGAAGTTTTTCAGACTCGGACTTTTCCTTGGGCGGGTTTCGCAAGGGGGGGCCCTTCGCCATGACTTTTTTTGGCATGATCAGGGGCTTTGGCGGGTGCAGAGGCTTGAGAGAGAAATTCCGGAACTGGGCGATCGACGTTTGATTTTGATCCCAATTGTTTCCCGGTCGTGATATGCCAAACTTCACATATTGCGTGCCACAGTCCGGCAGGTGAGCTAAATGGCCGCGCCCGATTCTTCTCCCATCCGACACCACATCAATCGCCAAAGTCGATCTCGATGTACGGGCAAAACGAATTTGCCAATTTTTCCAGCTGCGAAACTTCTCAACCTTCAGGTCCGGGTAGCGCTTGGGCTTCAAAACACCTGACGCCTGCAACAGGGAAAGCTCCAATTCACCTTTGTGCCACTTCAGCATCAGGCTGGGGGTGTCAGGACACGTCAGATTGAAATTCTGGATTTGCAGAAAATTTTCCTGCTTGCCGCTAAAGCCATCGCGGAACCGGGCATCGAACTTCAGGATCTGCGGTTCAGCTAAATCCAGATATCCTTGCTGGCTAAGTTCCGCCCGCTCCCAATAAGGGGCTCTCTTGCTGGCCAGTTTATCCGTACTGCAGCCGCCAATATCCTTGTCTTTCAGGGAAAATGTATATTGGCTTTTTTCACCTTCACCACTCAATTCAAGTGTGCCAGGGCGCACATCGCAATTGACAAAAAACCCGATTCCATTCGCCGGCGGTGGTGGTGGCGGCGGTGGCGGTTCAACAAGTTTACACCCGGCAATCACCAGTCCGGTTATCAACAAAGCCAAAGGCGTTTTCATTAAAGACAACAATCCTGTTTCGTCAGGGCACAAGTATACAAAGGAAAGCCCGCAATTGCAGCCGGTTCTGGCGTCAGATGTTTGGACAAAATCAAAATATCTGTGACTAAAGGATAATCATTTGCCAAAAAAGGACCGAATAGAAGTAGCAAAAGCCTCTGAATAATTCTTTAACCTGTCAGCCACCGAAATCTTTTTGGATTCACTTGTCAGCAATTCCGATTTCAGTTTGCGCTCGGCCATCAGTTTGGCAATCTCTTCCACCAATTCCGGACGGGTATGAAAAAGAGGCTCAATCGAACTCTTGGCGATTTCAAGCACCTGACATTCTGTGTGGGCGATGACACTGGCTGAGCGGTTCTCGCCGGTCAACAATGACATCTCGCCAAAGTAGTCATAGGTTCCCAATCTGGCGAGGTTCAAAATCTTGCCATCTTCAAGAAGTCGCTGAATCTGAACCATCCCGGTCAGGATGATATACATAGAATCGCCGGCTGTGTTTTCCGAAATAATTGCGCTGCCAGGACTCCAGGAGTGCATAACCCCGTCATGGGCCAGCTGAATGCGTTCAGTTTCATCAAGGGGCGCCAACAATGGAATTTGACGCAACAGCACGGCGACCTCAATTTCAGTGGCTTCGTGTGGCTCGCCGGGGCGGAATTCAATGTCTTGCGGACTGGCCGCAAAATTGAATCCGGCTTTTGTAAACAAGGCCCAGCAATGTCGTAATATTTCGTCCTTGGCGGAAAAATACTCTCGATAATTGCCGCAGTGAACAAAGACCATGTACTTGATCGGATGGTCTTCCGTATCCCACACCTTGATCGCCGGGGATGGTTCATCAAGCACCAAACTTGATTTCAGGGACGCTTCCAATATTAGCCGGCGCACCAGTTCCGGTGAAACTGAACGAGAAACGGTTAAATAAAACCAAAAACCATAGGCACCATCAGCTCTGTCGTAGTTATGAATTGCGGCGCCAGCCAGCTTGCCGTTGGGGACAATATGCACGGTATTATGCCAGGTTCGGATTTCAGTTGCCCGCCAGTCCATATTGATAATTTCACCCATTTCCCCGCCTTCAAGTTCAACCCAGTCACCTGTGACAAAGGGCTGCTCGATGGTCAGGCCAATTCCGGCAATGACATCCCCCAGAATAGGTTGCAAGGAGAGACCGAGGATACCGACGACAACGCCCGAAGATACCAACAAGCCCGTCATTGGCTGGTCAAAGATGAATGAGAGAATGGCGTAGGTCGCTGCCAAATAGACAAGAACGTTGAGAACATTCCAGATAATCCGTGGCACAACCCTGGTTTTGCTGGCCAGCACGCCTTGCCAGACAAACAACAGCAAGCCGCGATTAAGCAAATGCGCCGCGATCAAAATCAATGGTACGCTGTAGACGGGTCCTGTTACCTCATGCCCGACAGAATAATTCAGGGCAGAAAAGATGGTCACGATCAGAGAACCCAGGGCAAGAACCAGCAGGGGTTCGGCAATTGCCAGTACCAACCATGTTCGACGAGATTTTCTGAAAACTGTCGGCATTTGCAATTCAGCGATCATTACGACTGCGAATAACAGAATCCCAAATATGCCGAAAAAGCCGCGTTCATTCGTGAACGTGGACATCAGGCCTTCCAATTGATTCAAAAGAATATCAAACATCACGCATCAAGTTTACCAAAGACAAGCCACTCCCCCCAGATATTGCTTTCGCGCTATCATAGAAAGAAACAACCCTACTCTTCAACTTGTTGTTCAAGAATATTTTGTGATCAAAATCGAGCGAACAGACGTGTAGGGGGACGCGATTAGCCAGCGACGTAATTAACGAACCAGGTCGAATGATTGACCGATCGGTTGGCCGCCAACTTGTAAGTCAGGTCAATACAATCTGAGTATTTTCAATGAGTTGGGGCGCTTCCGGTTTAAACGGAAACGCCCCAATCATCATTGAAAGTTCGTAGTCAATCGACGGTCAGATTGATCCTTCAACAACAGTAAGACCAACTGATTCCCAGCCGTTCATACCGTTGCGGTAATAATAGATTTTAGATGCCGGATAGCCTTCACGCAGCATGGCGCGAATGGCTGTCGGGGATTGACCACACCACAAACCATTGCAATACAGCATAACGCTTTTGGCATTGCCACAATCCCATTTGTCACCGGATTTAGCACAACCCAGTTCATCAAGACGACCTGCGATTTCGGTGAAAGGAATGTTTTTGGAACTGGGGATCGTGCCCCGTACATGCCATTCAACGGTTCTGGCATCAATCAGGATACCCTGCTTTGCCTTGAGGAAATTAATGACCTCCAGTTCGCCAACGGTCTGGACGCCGGGCGCAACCTGATGAGGCTGAATGCAAAACGGCGGGCACTTGCGCGATGTCTTCGAGAAAGATTGATTGATAACGTTATTGGTATCTTGATTGCGTTTAATTTCAACTTTGCCATCTTCTGTGGCAACTGAAATGGATGAAATCTCTTTAGTGATACGAACTTCAGCAGTTGCCGCGGAAATTGATCCCAGACAAAAAGCCAGTCCCAGTGCGAATAATATTCTCATTATATTGCCTCTCCGTTTTTGATTTCCCTAATTCTGCCTGGCGATTGCCGGGCAGTTTTTGGAACGGGCGAAAATGAAACGACGACACGGCCGAAATTAACAATCGTCCTCACCCAGTTCCTCTTCTTCCTCCTCCTCATTTTCCTTCGGCTTTTCCTTTGTGCCCTCTTTCGGCTTGTCCTTGGTGCCTTCTTTCGGCTTCGTCTCGGCGACAATAATCATCGCCGGCGATTGCGCCCTGGTTCCTTGCAGACTGCTCTCTGCTTCATGGCCAGGTTTTGGCATGGCCAAAGCAGATTGATTACCCACAACTGACAGGATCGGCATCAATCCCGCCAACAAAACAAGGAGTTTAATAGTCTTCATCGTCAGTGGCCCTGCCTGGTTAAACAATCCTGAGACAACGATATCACACTATTTTTGTGTGTAAACGACATCTGCAAATTTAATCAACCCTCACGTTATTAATATAATTCTAATGTGAAACTAAAGTCTGGCCCTGAAATCGGCTCCCAAGTTCCAGGAATTTCAAGGCTTCAAGGCCCAACGCACATTAACTGTCACAGCAAAACTGATTTCCCCGGTTGCAACAGGTACCCGGGACGCGCTTTCCGCCATGGCACGTTGTGCCTGGATCATTGGTCGGGGGCGCGAAGCTGATTGAAGTTCCTGGATGGAGAGGATTTTACCCAAGGGTACATCCCCGGCATTCGTCAGGGTCGTCGCCTTCATCAAAGCGTTTTGCATGGCCTTGATCCGGGCTTGCTCACGCAGGGCGCTGGCATCATTGACAGAAAAGCGAATGTTGCCAATCTGATTGATACCCATGCTGACGGCCTTGTCCAAAAGAACACCTACCTGGCCTAGGTCCCTCACCCGGATACTGAGTTGATTTGAGACGGCATAGCCCGTCAATTCAGGCGCTGGTCGCTGGCCATTCTTGCCGGATTTTGGATAGACATAACGTGGCTGCATGGAAAACCCGGATGTTTGCAAATCGGCATTCGCAATACCTTCGGACGTCAGACCAGACAATACCCTGCCCATGGCGTCGTTATTGGCATCCAGCGCCTCGCGAGCTGTCTTGCCAATCCTGAGAACGGTGAGCAAAATCATCGCCGTGTCCGGCTGCCCACTGGCCGTGCCGGTGCCCGAGACTTCAATGTATGGTGCTGCCGCTTCGTCGGCGAGGACCGCCCGTGTTGTCGGCGTGACGAATAAACCCAGGCAAATCAAGGCTGAGAAAATTTTCCGGTTTATCATTTGTTTTCTTTCGTAGACTTGCTCAACAGCAATGGGGGCAGGAAAGAACAGGTTTGTGGCAACATTGTGGGCGAGATCAACGAACTTCTTCGTACTCGCGCGTCAGGCGGGCGACCAGATCTGCCGTGTCAGGAATATCGTCAATCAAGCCCACGCCCTGCCCGGCACTCCAAATCGACTTCCAGGCCGTCAGATGTTCGGGAAGATTGGGCTGAAACGGTCCATCAGGTGCGGGCAAATTATCCGCATCCAGGCCAACGGCGGTTAAGGAGGAACGCATGAAGTTGGCGGGCACACCACTGACTGCATTGGTATAGACAATGTCTTTGGTTTGCTCTGTTAACAACATGTTTTTGTAGGCGTCCTCCGCCATGGATTCGGTTGTCGCGATAAAGCGTGTGCCGAGGTAAGCCAGGTCGCCGCCCAACACCTCGACAGCGCGAACGGCCCGCCCGGTTGAGATACCGCCCGCGACAACGATGATACCATCGAAAAAGGAGCGCACCTGTTCGACCAGGGCCAGAGGGCTGACAGGGCCACCGTGTCCACCCGCCCCGGCGCAGACCAGGACCAGGCCATCGACGCCTGCTTCTATGGCTTTTTGTGCATGTTTGATAGTTGTCACATCATGCAGGATAAGCCCGCCCCATTCGTGAATGTCATCAACAACAGGGGCCGGATTGCCGACGGCTGTAATCACAAATTCTGGTTTGAATTTTCGACAGATATCCATGTCGGCAATCAATCGCTCACCGCGCATACGGGCGAGGCCCATGTTCACGGCATAAGGTGCCGTATGGGGCCCGGTGGCGGCATCGATCTGTGTCATCCAGCCGGCGAAATCTTCACTGCTCCGGCAATTCATGGCGGGAAAGGAGCCGATGATGCCCGACTGGCAAGCCGCGATCACAAGCTCTGGCCCGGAAACCAGAAACATGGGTGCGGCGATGACGGGGATTTTTAGTCGTTCACGGATAGACGCAGGCAAAGACATGGAAAGACCTTCAACGAGATTTACAGACCCCGTAATCGTAACCAATTCATGCTATCAATGAAAAGGTCAGAGCGTTTTAAGTTCTGTTTTTACAGTACATGATGCGCAATTGTTGATCAGCGCTTCAACCAGTGCCACATTGGGCTTACGCCTCATCCCCGGAAGCCGCCGCCCCTGCCTTTCCAGAATTCGAGAACATTCATGCCGTCTGCTCCCATCGTCAGCGCCAAAGGACTAATCAAACGCTATGGCGATCTTGAGGTCGTCAAGGGTATTGATTTTGAGGTCCCGCCCGCCCGTTGCACCGGTTTGCTGGGTCCCAACGGGGCGGGCAAATCAACGACCATGCGCATGATCATGGGACTGTCGACCCTGACCGACGGCACCCTGGATGTTTTCGGGGCCCCGATTCAGGCATTAAGCCGCGACAACAAGGCACGTATCGGACTGGTGCCTCAGGAATCCAATCTTGATCCTGATATCTCGGTTGTGGAAAATCTGGAACTTTACGGCCGTTATTTTGCCTTGGCCCTCCCGACCATCCGGGAACGTGTACCCAGATTGCTGGACTTCATGCAGCTGACAGAAAAATCTGATGCCCCCGTCAACACATTATCTGGCGGCATGAAAAGACGCCTTATTATCGCAAGGGCACTGATCAATGATCCTGAATTGATCATCCTGGATGAACCGACAACGGGACTTGATCCACAAGCCAGGGTGTTGATCTGGAAACAATTGCTTGATCTGAAACGACAGGGCCGGGCCTTGTTGTTGACAACGCACTATATGGACGAAGCGCAACAGCTTTGCGACAACATCGTGGTCATTGATGAAGGCACGATATTGGATGAAGGCACGCCGCAGGAGCTGATTGCCCGGCATGTCAAAAGCCACGTCATCGAGGTTCGTAAACCGCACCTTGCGAAATCACCGCCTGAAAGATGGGACCAGGAAGATATAGGCGAGACCGTTCTCTATTTTGTCCATCAAACAGATGAACTGATCGCCGATCTGCCCAGCAATGCCATTTATATGCAACGCCAGGCTAATCTTGAAGACGTGTTTTTGCGTATTACCGGCCGCACCTTGAGGGAAAACTGATGCAGACGCGGCCTTTGGGAATGAAACATATTCTGGCCGTTACTTATCGCCAGTACATCGTTTGGCGAAAAATGATCTGGCCCGCCATGGTGACCAATGTCGGCAATCCGGTGTTGTTTCTGTTTGCCTTTGGCTTTGGTCTCGGGCGCTTCATCGACACCATGGACGGCATAGATTACATGAGCTTCATTGTGCCAGGCATGATTGCTTATGCCGCCATGTTTGCCGCCAGTTTCGAGACCACCATTGGCTCCTTCACAAGATATTTTCTGTTAAAAAACTGGGATGCTGTGTTGGCGACCCCGGTATCTTTGCGTGAATTGCTGATGGGTGAAATTCTCTGGGCATCCTGCAAGGCAATGATTTCAGCCCTCAGCGTTTTGATTGTTGGCTGGTTGTGGGGCGGTGTCCCGTCCCCAGGCGGTGCCTTGCTGGCCCTGCCAATCATCTTCCTGTCGGCTGTGTGTTTCTCGTGCGTTGGGTTGGCGGCAACGGCCTATGCCAGCGGTTATGAATTTTTCAGTTATTTTTTCACCTTCTGGGTGACACCGATGTTCGTCTTTTGTGGTGTATTCTTCGAAATCTCACGTTTCCCGGAAGCCGTTCAGGTCATTGCCTGGTTGCTGCCCATGACGCATATCATTGCCATTATCCGGCCCCTGTGTACGGGCCTGCCTCTGGACATGACAATGGCCTCACTCCACACCGCCTACCTCATTGGCTTGAGTATCGCGGCCTTCATTTTCGCCCACCGCAAAATGCGCCAAAAACTGTTTGATTAAGTGATATCAGGCAGCGGGATCGAAACCGACTTCGATCATGATGTGATGGTGAATTTTGAAAAACACCTGCCGCACCCCTGAGCCCGGCACGACACGATCATCATAAGCGATACCGTCTTCCGTAAGGCGCAAGACGAGACCGTCATAGTCTTCTCCCCAAAAGGCCACGTGGTTCAATGCCCCTGTATCTGGTCCCGGCTCGCCATCCTCGACAGTCAGGTGAACGATGGGGTGTCCGTTGCCCCAGAGCCAGTATCCGGGGAAAGAGAACGGTGGCCGGTCGCCAACCTCAAGCCCCAGAAGACGTATGAAGGTATCTTTCACCCCTTCCAGGTCGCTGGTGCGAATATTGATGTGATCAAGTTTCATGGCCCTTGTTTATAGGGCTGTGCGATCATATTTACGAGACTGTATTTTTATTTCCGACATGCTGTCGCTATGAACAATCCTGCTTTTTCAAAATCGAGGTTTCCTCTGCCGCTCACCTGACGTAAAATCCCGTCCGAAATTCCCCCTCCCGAAATCCCCTCCCCCCGAAATCCCCCCTGGAGAATATTTGTATGCCGTCCCTGTTTACCCCCTTGTCCTTTAACCACGGTCCCGACATGAAAAACCGTTTCATGCTGGCACCGTTGACCAACACCCAAAGCCACGTGGATGGTCGTTTGTCTGACGACGAATTGAACTGGTTAGACATGCGCGCGAAAGGCGGGTTTGGTCTGACCATGACCTGTGCCTCTCATGTGCAAGCCGTTGGGCAGGGTTTTCCCGGTCAGCTGGGCGTTTTCTCCGATGATCATGTCGAAGGCCTGACCCGCGTGGCCGCTGCGATCAGGGATCAGGACAGTGTCTCCATTGTTCAATTACATCATGCCGGCAATCGATCACCCAAAGATCTGATTGGCGAGGCACCGGTTTGCCCCTCCGATGATGAAGAAACCGGTGCCCGCGCCTTGTCGAAATCTGAGGTCGAGGCTTTGACCGAAGACTTTATCCTTGCCGCCAAACGTGCCGAACTGGCGGGATTTGATGGCGTCGAAATCCACGGTGCCCACGGCTACATCATCGGTCAGTTTCTCAGCCCCGATATCAATCAGCGCAACGATGAGTATGGCGGCAGCCTGGAAAACCGTAGCCGGCTGTTGTTCGATATCATCCAGGGCGTACGGGATCGTTGCCGGGCAGACTTTAACATCGGCGTCAGGCTGTCGCCGGAGCGCTTTGGACAGCGCCTGGCTGACATCCGCGAAGTCGCCCAAAGATTGATGTCCGAGGCAAAAATAGATTTCCTTGATATGTCCCTATGGGATGTCTTCAAGGAACCGGAGGAAGAGGAATTCAAGGGCCGTTCCCTGTTGTCATACTTCGCCGATCTGGATCGGGGGAATGTCAAACTGGGTGTCGCCGGTAAAATTAATTCCGGTCCGGCAGCAGCTGAATGCCTCGCCCAGGGTGTCGATTTTGTCCTGATTGGCCGGGCTGCCATCCTGCATCATGATTTCCCGGTCCAGGTTGAAAAGGACCCTGATTTCACGGCAGTTAAATTACCGGTCTCAGCCGACTATTTGCGGTCCCAGGGCCTTGGTGAAGACTTTTTGGTCTATATGTCAGGTTGGAAGGGATTTGTTGAGGTATAAAATCAACTTTTGATAGTCAATCCGCTAATTATTTGCTGGACACATACTGTTTTGGCCCTAGATACTGAAATAGTTGAATAGAGTCAGAGTCAGCAGAGTATCTTCAGTGGATAAAACTTTGGTAAATACAATGATAAATGGGTACTTCGTCGCCTTGGTGGCGTTGGTATTTACCCTGATCCAACCCGTTCCAGTGGCAGCTGAAGAATTGCCATTGCGGTTTGGTATCCCGACCGAGGAATACCCGCCCTACCTGGTGAAGGGGGATGATGGCACGCTCGGAATTGTCGGAGATGCCTTCTCTGAAATAGCAAAAATGTCCGGCATTCGTATCACTGAGGTGAACCTGCCGCGAAAGAGACTACGAAAAATGATGGCAAAAGGTAAGCTTGATGCCATCTTTTCCGCCATTGAGTGGGAAGACGATGTCTCCAGGTATGTCTGGACAAACGGCATCATTCTGGTCTCCGACAACATCGTCATGCGAGCAGACAGTAACTTGCGGGTCAGACAGACTGCTGATTTGAAAGGTAAGTCCATCGTGGTCAGGGCAGATTACAAGTATCCCTCACTGGACCCGCTCATCACCAATGGTGAAGTTACGTCGCATAAGGCCAACAAGTTTGAAAACCTGCTGCGCATGGTCGAGAGAAAACATGTTGATTTGGGCATCATTGATCAGAATGTAGCCAAGTGGATAATTCGCAAAGAGGGTCTGAAGTTTTCTGCGCCTCTGCGTTTTGTGTCTCCGGGGTTTGACGAAGTCCAATACAGGGTCATTCTCCTGTCAAAAAAATGGCTGCCTCAAGTCGATGCTTTTAATGAGGCATTGGCGAAATTGAAGCACAGCGAGCGCTGGCAAGAAATTCTCAATCAGTATCGTTAGCGCGAATTCAAGGCTTTTCAGAGGTTTTGAAATTTCCTGAAAATACATTTACTTCGCCTGTTGCAGGAGGCTCAAACGGCGCGTAAAAACAGCGCTCCTGAAATCTTGACGAGGCCACTGATGAAACCGATTTCCGCAACTATTGCCGATGAACTGAACGTCAAGGAAACACAAGTCATCGCCGCCATTGAACTGCTGGATGACGGTGCCACGGTGCCTTTTGTTGCCCGATATCGCAAGGAAATCACCGGTGGCCTGGATGATATCCAGCTCAGGTCCCTGGAAGAGCGCCTGCGCTATCTACGAGAGCTTGAAAAACGCCGGGCCGCCATCATTTCCAGCATCGAAGATCAGGACAAAATGACCGACGACTTGCGGACGGCCATTCTAACCGCCGACAACAAGGCACGCCTGGAAGACCTTTACCTGCCCTATAAGCCAAAGCGCCGCACCAAGGCCATGATCGCCCGTGAGGCGGGCCTGGAGCCTTTGGCCCTTGGCTTGCTGGCCAACCCAACCCTTGATCCCGACGTCGAAGCCCTGAAGTATCTGCGGCCTGATGCTGAAGACGATACCATTGTTGCGGACGCCACTGCCGCCCTGGAGGGTGCCCGCCACATCCTGGTCGAACAGTTTTCGGAGGATGCGCAACTTGTCGGCGGTTTACGGGACTATATGTGGGAAAATGCCAAGCTTGTTTCTCGCGTTCTGGAAGGCAAGGAAAATGACGGGGCCAAGTTCAAGGATTATTTTGACTATGCCGAGGCCATTGCCAAGGTTCCATCACACCGGGCACTGGCCGTATTTCGCGGACGTAAAGAAGAAATCTTGCGCGTAACCATGGCGGTGGGTGATCCTGATACCCCGCCCCGCCCCCACCCTTGCGAATCCCGCATTGCCAATCAGTTTTCCATATCAGATCAGGGCCGCCCGGCAGATGCCTGGTTAATGAAAGTTGCGGGCTGGGCCTGGCGCGTTAAAATCGCCTTGCATATTGAGCTGGAATTGATGACCCGTTTGTGGAATGCCGCCGAAGAAGAAGGTATTCGGGTTTTTGCCGGCAACCTGCGCGACTTGCTGCTGGCAGCCCCTGCGGGTGCCCGCACCACCATCGCTCTTGATCCTGGCTTTCGTACAGGCGTCAAGGTCGCCGTTGTCGACGCCACGGGCAAACTGGTCGATACAGCCGTTATCTACCCCCATCAGCCACAAAAGCAGTGGGACGAATCCATCGCCACAATCTCCGGCCTGGCTATGCGCCACAAGGCCGAACTGATCTCCATTGGCAACGGCACCGCTTCACGTGAAACAGATCAGCTGGCCGCTGAAATTATCAAAAAGTACCCGGACCTGAAACTGACCAAGATCATGGTTTCCGAAGCAGGTGCCTCGATTTATTCCGCCTCGGAATATGCCTCAAAAGAAATGCCCGATATTGATGTCACCCTGCGTGGTGCGGCTTCCATTGGCCGCAGGCTGCAGGACCCGCTGGCCGAACTGGTGAAAATTGACCCCAAAGCCATCGGCGTTGGCCAATACCAGCACGACCTGTCGGAATTCCACCTGGAGCGTGCCCTGAATGGCGTTGTCGAGGATTGCGTGAATGCAGTGGGCGTTGACTTGAACATGGCTTCGTCTCCCCTGTTGGCCCGTGTGTCTGGCTTGGGCGAAGCACAGGCCCGCAACATTGTTGACTACCGCGATACCCACGGCGCCTTTGCCAGCCGTGAAGACCTGAAAAAAGTTTCTATGTTGGGTGACAAAACCTTTGAACAATGTGCGGGTTTCCTGCGCGTCATGGAAGGCGACAATCCTCTGGACCGGTCCTCGGTGCATCCCGAATCCTACCCCCTTGTTGAACGTATTCTGGGGTCCACCAAAATGGATATCCGGGAGCTGATTGGCAACAAGGGTAAGCTGGGCGAGATCGTTCAAAGCGACTTTGTCGACGATATCTATGGCGAAGCAACGATCCTGGACATCATTGAAGAATTGAAAAAACCAGGCCGCGATCCACGCCCGGAATTCAAGACGGCTGAATTCAAGGATGGCGTAGAAAAGGTTTCAGACCTCAAGCCCGGCATGATCCTGGAAGGCGTTGTCACCAACGTGGCCAACTTCGGTGCTTTCGTGGATGTGGGCGTCCACCAGGATGGCCTGGTCCACATCTCCCAACTATCCGGCACCTTCGTCAAGGACCCGCGCGAGGTCGTTAAACCAGGCGACGTGGTAAAAGTCACCGTCCAGGAAATCGACCTGCCCCGCAAACGCATTTCCCTGACCATGAAATCCGGCGAAGGCCACGCTACAAAGCCCGCCAAACACGCAAACCCCAAACCCGCCCGGCAGGAAAACAACAAATCAGGTGGCAAGCCTCAACAAAAGCGCGCCAAGCCAAAACCCCAACAGGAAACCGGCCTGACGGCACTGGCCGAAGCCTTTAACCGGGCAAAGATGAAGTAGGCTGGGTCCAGGCAGTCGAAACTTTTTCTTCCGAGGAAGGCATTTTCTGATAGGATTGGGGCCGTAATACAAAGCTGAGCAAGTTTACGCGGTCATCGATTTTTCAAAGATCGGAAGGCTTATGAAACACACAGCAAGATATTTCTCTCTACCCCGCCCAATTCTATCACGCGCAATAAAATTGCTGGGTTCTGCACTGATCGTGCTGGTCCCCATGTCACTTGCCTTATGGCCAGCGAGCGATGCCTTGAGTGTCGCCGGAAAATCAACTGGATGGTGTTCCGATAACAGCGGCAGAAATTTCCGTTGTGGCAGCGGTGGCGGTGGTGGAGGTGGCGGAGGCGCAGGTTGCGCAACTGCCTATCAAAACAGTGACGCCGCGATCAGTAAAAGCAATTCCAGCGGCTTGGTGACCGCCGGGAACCATGCCTGGGACCGGGGAGATTTTGCCAATGCGGCTGATCTGTACCATTCAGCCCTTGTTGAAAACCGAACAACAGAACCGCACGCAGCAACCACAGCAACGCCATCAATAAACTGGGTGTGGACCGCTACGACATCGGGGATTATGACAGTGCCTTCCTGTTTTTTGATCGTGCCCTGCGCGATGCCCCCGCCAATAGAAGAGAAACAAAGAAGAAAAATCTCGCTTTGGCACAGTCGCGAATGTCTGGCAGTCTGAATTGTTCGACCTGCGGCAAAGCTGTTATCAGCGATGTCGGTTATGGTCTTGATAATTCCGCATCTTTCCTGAGCTATGCCAATCAGGCCGCGGCAAACTTTGATAATTGCACAAGGCGCATTTCCGATTCCTGCGACAACAGCAACGGGAAGTGGCTCAGGGGCATGATCAAAAACTGCTCCATAACCATTCAATCAATACAGGGAATCAAATCCTGTATCGCGGAAGCGTGGCGGAAAGTGAATTAAAGGCCCGCACCTACATCGTAATAACGATCTTGCCAAAATGCCCGGCGGCGCGCATGGCGTGGTAGGCGTCGCGGGCGTTGTCGAAGCTGAAGTCATCGCTGATGACCGGCTTCAGGCCGCTGGCTGAAATGGCGGCGTTCATGTCGGCGAACATCTGGCTTGATCCGACATAGACGCCTTGCAGGCGAATAGATTTCCGCATGACGGCAGTGGGGTTGATGTCACCACCTGTCAGCACACCAATCAGGGATATGGTGCCACCGACCCGGACCGCATCAATGGTGCGCGGCAAAGTGCCCCCGCCGCCTGTCTCAAGAGCGATATCAACGCCCTTGCCATCTGTCAGGCGCAGCACTTCTTCCTGCCATTCGGGATTGTCCCGGTAGTTGATCGTGGCCCAGGCCCCCATTTCTTTCGCCCGTGCCAATTTTGCATCTGATGACGAGGTAATGATCACACGCACACCGCACATGGCAGCAAATTGAAGACCAAAGATCGAGACCCCACCGGTGCCAAGCAACAGGATTGTATCACCTGGCTTCATGTCACCCTGGACCATCAAACAATTCCAGGCGGTCAGGCCGGCGCAAGGCAGGCAGGCCGCTTCCTGGAAGCTGAGATGGTCGGGAAAATGAATGACGCCCCCGGCAGCCAGGTTAACTTCTTCCGCCAGCACTCCATCCACAGCACCGCCCAAGGCTGTTGCCATCACCCCTGACGTGATCCCGCCCGCGGGCCAGTTCTGCATGAAACAACTGGCAACCCGGTCGCCGACCTGCAATCCAGTGACACCGGTTCCCAGCGCCGTAATTGTTCCAGCCCCATCGGAATTGGGCACACGCGGAAAGTCAAAGCCACGCCCAACCGGACTTTCAATGGTCGACAGGTCGCGATAATTAATGGAGTTCGCCTGCATCTTGACGCTGACTTCACCCGGACCTGGAACTGGCAGAGTGCGCTCGGTTAATGCCAGCGCATCAACGCCTTCAGGCCCCGTTATTTCATATGCACGCATGTTCTAACTCCCATTATGTGGCTCTACTGATCAATCAAATTCATCAATATACAACCTGACACAAACACTGATCAACCAATACCCGAATGGTACCACCTTGCGAAAAGAAAGAATTTCTTCTAACTATGCGGCATGAACCTGATTGACAAAATTCCCTTGGCCGGCCTGATCGCCGTAACTGTACTTATGGCGTTGGCACCCTTTAGTCCCCAGCCCCATTTACTGGAAAAATTCTCCATGCTGATGGCTGGCACCCTCACCAAACCCGTCGACATCTTCGATGTTTTTTGGCATCTATTGCCAGCGGCAATTTTGTTGATAAAACTTTATCGAAGCCGGCAGCAGCGGAGTTAACGCCACGAGCGTTCAGGTCAGCAAGTCCCGTATGGCCAGAACGGCCTGAATTGTCAGCTGTTCATCGGCATCTTCCAATGGCGTCCCTCGTGAGGAATGCTTGGCTACAACGATATCATTGATGCGGTCAACAAACAGGTACTGACCGTGGATGCCAAGGCAGAACAGAATTGGGTCTTGTTCATGTAAGGCATACCATTTACTGCGGTATCGAATATCCAGTCCGGGAAAATGGTCGACAAAATCGCCTGCCTGCCAGGTATCACGGTCGCCGCCGGTTTCAAGATCATTGATCCAGGCTTGGGGCACAACCTGGGTTTCACCGTGCCGACCGTTGTTGCTCAACAACTGCCCGACCCGCGCCAGGTCACGTGTGGTCACGCACATGCCCCCCGCGGCCCTTGGCGCACCCAGTCTGTCGACCGTGATATAGGCGCTGGTTCCGGCTCCCATAGGCTGCCAGAGGTGTTCACTCATGAGATCGGCGTAGCGCTGCCCGGCGGCCCGTTCAATCACCCAGGCCAGCATGTCTGTGTTGGGCGACACATAGTGAAAGCGCCCGCCGTGCGGCCCATCCGATGTTTTCAGACTTTCGAAGAAACTTCTCAGGTCAGACGGTTTATCGCCTGGCTCAGGCGGGTTCCAGTTGGTGGCCTTGCGGTAATCAATGATCGGACCTGAGGTAATCAGATAATCTTCGTCAAATTCGATTCCGGCGCGCATATCCAACAGATGTCTGATTGTTGCCCCTGCATAGGCCGTGTCCGCCAGCTCCGGTAGGTAAACCGTCACCTGTTTTGTATCATCCAGGATATGTTTATCGATCAATATGCCAGCCAGCAGGCCCAACATGGATTTGGACACCGACATCAGGATATGCGGCGTCGTCGATGTCATGTCGTTTCGATAGTGTTCGCAAACGATGCGCCCCTTGTGCAGGACAACAAAACCGTCCGTTGCGGTTTGTTCCAGATAGCCTTGCAGGTCAATCGACTGCCCGTCCCGGTCCAGCGACAGGCCGGAAAAATCAGCAGGGACACTCTCTAATGCAAATACATTTGCGGGGTTGTGCGCAATATCCGCAGAAGGCACGACTTCCCGCACATGCTGAAAGGCCCACTGATTAAAGGGGGATGTACGCCAGTTCGCCAGCGTAACCTGGGTCTCGGTGCTTGCCGGAAATAGATGCATAAGTGTCACTCAGAAAGCATCTGCAAAATTCTAATCCTCGGAAGGTAACTCTTCATCCGGATTAGAGGCTGGCTGACCTTCTGCCTCGGCTGCTTTTCGCTCCTTGGCTTCCAGTTTGGCAGCTGCGCGAGCAGCCTTTTTTTCCGCCTTGACCCGGTCACGTTCATTGCGCTCAAAATTATAGTTTGGTTTTCTGGCCATTATTTTTCCATATTTCAGCACCGACCATTAGCCGGATGCAACACCTGATCGGGACATGAAGCCCCGTCGTCAGGTATTAATTATCAAGATACACCTGCACAACAAGATACACGTGGCGAGCTTCAGAAGATAGCCTGTTAATCTTTTTCGCGGGCACGGGCCAATGCCGGACGGCCGTAACATTCGTCCATCCAGCGCAAAACATTGGCATAGGCGGAAAGGTCGGTTTTTGTTTGCTTCAGCAATACCATAACGCCCGCCAGATTAAGATCGGCAATGGTGAAGCTGTCACCCAACAAATACCGGCTGTTGGCCAGATGTTGATCCAAAACGGTTAAGGGCCGTTTCAAACCCTTTTCTGCGCCTTCAATGGCTTTCATATTGCGGTCTTCGTCCGAGACAAAAAACTTTTGCACCACAATACGCATCTGCAAAGGTTCAATTTCACTGATACCCCAGACCGACCATTGCTGGGCACGGGCTTCGTCCGCCGGGTTCGTCGTGTTGATATCGCTGCCATAGGTTCGGGCCAGGTAGAGGTTGATAGCCATGGATTCGCACAAGGTCAGATCACCATCGACCAAGGCTGGGATACGCCCATTGGGATTAACGGCAATATAGTCCGAAGCCTTGGACTCCTCGTTGTATTTTGTTGGCACATGATCATAGTCGATCCCGGTTTCCTCGATTGCCCACAGTGACCGTATTGCCCGTGATTGTGACGAACCATAAAGAACTGGCTTACCCATGTTGCTGCTACTCCAAATTTGAATTTTAATATGATCTGACAAGATCAAGTAAACTGATTCAGGCACACACACACGGCATCGTCAACAAGGAGACAAAAAGTGACTTCGACAAATCAGGCATGGCTCGACCAAGTTGCTGAGGAAACACTGGATCCTGATCTGCCGATTTGTGATCCGCACCACCATTTGTGGGAATTCCGCACTGAAAGAGCCGCCCACAAATACCTGCTGGAGGACATTTTGCTTGATGTGAACAGCGGCCACAATATTACCTCAACCGTGTTCATTGAATGTGGGGCCATGTATCGGGCGAACGAGACAGATGCCCTGCGTGTCGTGGGTGAGACGGAATTTGTGAACGGCATTGCCGCCATGAGCGCTTCTGGTCTTTATGGAGAGACCCGGATTGCAGCCGGCATCGTGGGTGCCGCAGACCTGACCCAGGAGGCAGACGTCGGCGCCTTGTTGGATGCTCATGTGGTCGCCGGTGGTGGCCGCTTCCGGGGTATTCGGCATCAGGTAAACTGGGACGCAAGCCCGGATGTCGGCAACGGTCGTCATGCCTTCCGCGAACATCTACTGCTGGATGCGGACTTCCGGCGTGGTTTTGCCGAACTGGCACCTCGAAACTTAAGCTTTGAAGCCTGGCTCTACCATCCGCAGATACCGGAACTCACCGATCTTGCCCGTGCCTTTCCCGATACGACAATAATCCTTAACCACTTTGGCGGGCCATTGGGCATCGGTCCCTATACCGGACAACTGGATGCAGATTTTCCAGGCTGGCAACAAAACATTACGGAACTTGCGACTTGCCCCAATGTTGTCGCCAAACTGGGCGGCATTAACATGGAATTAAACGGCTTTGGCTGGCACGAGCAGGACCGCCCACCCACCAGCACGGTCCTGATGGAAGCAACCCGTCGTTATTACGAACACACCATTGAACAGTTTGGCGTCGCGCGTTGCATGTTCGAATCAAACTTCCCCGTCGACATGGTGAGTTGTAGTTACAATGTCTTGTGGAATTCCTTCAAACGCCTGGCCGCCGATTACAGTGCGGTAGAAAAAGCCGCGCTGTTCCATGATACAGCGACGCGGGTTTATCGTCTGGAAAATTGATCAGCGGTCTATTCTTCACCAGACAGACTGATCATCACACCGATGGAAGGTACCAGGCTGCCATCGGCCACACGCTGATAAATAGCAGCAGCTTTATCCACGCCGTTGTGGTGTTCGATGTTCAGCCAGTTTCGGCTTTCCAGGGCCAGGCCACGCCAGGTTTCCTGGACCTGTTTGCCTAGTTCCGCAGGACCCCATTCTTTCAGTCTCTTTTCCGATTGCGAGGGGGCGAAAAAGAACAAGGGTTTCGGTCCTGGCAGGTCACCCGAAGGTGCAAATTTATCCCAATGGCTGGTACCGACCGCTGCACTGTGTTTCAGCCGATCCGCCAGGTGTTCATGTAAAGCCTTTTTCACATCACTGTTTCCGGCAATATCCACATACACGGATGGCACCTGATCGATTTCCGCCGCGATATGATCGTAATCAACAATCTGGTCACAGATACCCAGATCTTTGACAAAGGCCATGTTTTTTGCCGATGTCAGACCGATTACCTTCGGCCCTTTTCGTTTTGCCAGGCTGAGTAGTCCGATGGATGTTTTGCTGGAGGCACTGGAAACAATGAACTGTTCGGCCCCAAAATAATCGTTATCGACCATGAAGTCCCACAGTAAATACGACGTGGCATAGAGCGGTCGCAACAGGGACAAGCGGTCTTCCAGATCATCATCCAGATCCATAACATCCGTCAAAAGATCGTATTTGTTGTAGATCGGCGGCAAATCAGCCCGCACGGGTGTGATGTCGGAAAATCCATGTTTGCTTGTGCGACCCGGCATCACATCCAGATGGCTGGAAGGTGGAAAATAGCCAAAAAACCGCTCACCCTGGGTCACGTCCTCTACATTCGTTTCGACGACCTTGCCGATGCCCCAAACCGGCACCTTGCCCCAGCCCTCTTCCGCCGGAAAGAACTGCCAGTACTTCAAAACGTCTCCTGCCGCCGCATAGGTGACATTGTTTGCTGTCAAAGCAAACTTCTCGATCTCCAGCCGGATACAATCTGGCGCCAAAGCCGGTGCAGTTTCAGTAACAGCACGGATATCGGTAATGTCTGAGCGATTGACGAGTAGAGTTGTGACTTGCATGTTGTTTCCATATTCAGGGTTCGACAGGTAGTGGAGGGGAACTCTACCCTTGAACAGATGGAATGCAAAAGCGGCTTAAGGCAATATTTCCGCGTGGCTCGGCTTCAAGCGGATACCGCCGCCCTTGTCATCGGCACTGCATCCTGGTCATCACTTGCCAACTCTATCGTCATCAAATCAGCATGCTTGTCGGCAAAGGCCGCACTGATACGCGACAGGGCCTGCTTCGACGTCGGATGCGCTGATACTGTCTCCTGATAACGCCGCTGGTTTTCCGTAAGCGCAACGTTACCTACCCTTTCCATTTCCAGGCACTCCCTGGTCGCCGTCAAAATATCCTCTGCCGAACAATCCGTGGCTTCATAGACCGAGTGCGGAAAAAAGACGCCATGTTCCTGGCGGAACCAAAGTTGTTTTTCGAAGTTGACCAGATCCCCACTCGTCAAGTCTCTCGCCAAAGTCGGGAGATAAACGGCTTTATCTGAAAATGGTGGTGAATCGATTGTCCACATATTGACCATGACAAACGGCATATCCATCCATTCAGCAAACCAGCTTATGCCAGATGATCCGAACAATCCAAAGCCCGCATGGCTCGCAAGGATAAGATCATTGCGAAACGATGCCAGTGGACTGTTGGCATAATCGATCACATCAAATGCCCGATATATTTCCGGGTATGGCTCCCGCCCGAAATGCACCAGCTGAAAGCCCTCGTCCTTGAGGTGTTTCAGTGTCGGCAGATAATTTCGCGGGTCAAAAGATTTGGCGGCGCCTGAGCCAACAAAATCTTTTCCGCCAATTGTCTTGTGGCTGATCAGGGCAATCTTTCGGCCATGGGCTGCAATGAAGTTTTCCAGCTCCGGCGGCATTTCAAATCTGCGTGCCAGGCTGAACAATTGTCTGGTCTCTCGTTTCCGGCGATAAAGATCAGCCGTGTCCTGGGCCATTGATGCGGGCTCAACTACATAGAGCATATGCCCATCATCGGTTGGACGCTGACCAACAGTGCGGCCCTCAACAGGTGCAAACTTATAGGATGAGATACCCGCGTCTTCGACCAGGTCAGGCCGGAACAGGGATATGGCCCGCTCCATTTCTTCACCCATTTCAGACAACACAAAATTTATTGGCAAAGTAGGACCGTACAGGTCCTTGATAGCGTTTGTTCTCTCGTTATCCGGGCCCAGATAAATGGCAAAACCTGGCGCTTCGCCCAGCACCTGTTTGCAAATATGGTTATTGAGTTCAGCGAGTAAATGGCCGACGGCTTCACAGCTGACATTACCGACGAGCTTCCCGTCCTGAGCCTCAAGTAACTCTACGATACTTAGCGCAGAAAATAGTTTTTCTGACATAACCACCCCCGGTTTAGCCGAATTGCCTGGCTATGGCCGGTATACGCGTAACAGGTGAATCAAATATTAACCACGGTACTTGAAACTTGAAACCTGACTATCCGGGGAACGCTTCAAAACCAAGGCGAGGCAAAATGCCGATGAAGCCGCATGACCATAAAATCGCTTCAATTCAGCCCCCATCAATTCAGACTGGGGCTCGCCAATTTCCGATAACAGCAACTGTTTTTATCGACGACGCCCGCCTGAGGAAGAACCCTCGTTTGACGCGCCACTTCGCCAGGCTTTGGAGCCCTTGCAGCGGGGGCAAATCCGCTCTCCTGCCCAATTGCTTTGGAATGAAGTGGTGCACTTCAGGCATGACCTATTCTTCAGTTTCTGCACAGGATGTTCGGCGATTGGCGTGGCAGCAATCTGCATTTTTGTCATGATCTCTCCAAAATCTATTCAGGCCCGGACAATGGATTTGATATCAGCACGACGTTTGTTGGCGTGACGGGCGATCTCCTCGTCCTGGTTCTGAATCGCATCGCGCGCCAGATCCAGAATTTTGCCGCCCAGCGACTCATCCAGAAATTCACTCGCCACCCTGCGGTTTGAACTTATTGACCCGTCTTCATAATGTATGTTGAACATTACAAATGCGGCCTTCCCGCCCTTGGGTTTCTTCCTGGCCATCGATCTGTCTCCGTTTATCCGTGTGGTGACTTATCCGTGTGGTGACGGGCCAGTCAGACAGACTGGTTTCGCCTTGTCTGTACTGGCATCAATCCCGGGGTGCGAAGGTCACGTCACCTGTATATGAGCGGTGGCTCCGTGGCGCCCTTTGATAAGAGACTCTGCGTGATTGACCATCTTTTGGCCTTCCTCGCCGTTGATGACAAAGGCATGCCGCTCACCGGATTGGGTGCAGGTCACAAAATGTTGCAACCCATATCTGGTCAGAAAGTTTTCTTCGGTATTCATGATGTTTCCTTGAAATTCAGAGCGGTAATGGCATGCCACCTCCGGCAAAGCCGGGCACATCATTCGCTGAAATATTTAATATC
Organism: Alphaproteobacteria bacterium; assembly: GCA_018650465.1. Taxonomy (GTDB): domain Bacteria; phylum Pseudomonadota; class Alphaproteobacteria; order UBA2966; family UBA2966; genus JABILA01. The sequence continues at coordinate 19,097 of JABIFY010000146.1, read as the reverse complement.
GCCAAGAAGCCAGGCCAAAAAGGCTCACAGGCTCAGTCGTCAGACGATAACGTCGTAGCGTTATCACTCGGCTGGGGGAATAACGGGCTCAATTGATCCCGTAATTTAGTATGTCGTCAGTAGGTAGCAATCGCCCCCAACAAAGTTGGAGGCGATGCATAAACTAATTAGTCAATCAGTTTCAGGTCTTCAGCGGAAGCTTTTCCGTTTTGGCCAGGCTGCAGGTCGAAAGAAACTTTTTGACCTTCGTTCAGCGTGCTCAAACCAGCGCGCTCGACGGCTGAAATATGAACAAAAGCGTCACTTGCGCCATTCTCTTGCTCGATGAAACCAAAACCCTTGCTTGGGTTGAACCATTTAACAGTACCAGTAGCCATTAGTTATTTCCTTATAACAGGCGTCTCAATTCCGCGCCCCCACACCATGCGGTGGGCCGGTTAATTTACGATCACAATGTCAGGGATAACTAAGCTAAGCGGCGTACCGACTATCCAGGCATGCCAAAACAAATGCAAAACGTGTAGCGTTCATATGGTGCATTCACCTCAAATGTCAAGGCCAGAATGAATCCACCGGCATTCTGTCAGAGAGCTTCGCTCAGTACAGAGGCAATAAATACGAGTTTTTTTGCCTACACTTTTGTTCGAAATACCTTGTTGATATTCCGTATTCGATCCCACATTTAACTTTGGCCAACGTTTGTACATTTAAATAATATATACATAAAATACGATTTTAGACACATATAATAAATATTACTTAAATAATCACTGCTAAAAACTATATATACTACGATCCTATTAAATATTTATTGGTGCCTAATTACTCAACTCTAGAAATTTTTTACTAGTTTTATTTTGTTTTATTTAGTATATATATCTTTTTATGAAATTAATATAATACAATAATCAAATTTTTCTTTCCGAATACTGATCGACAGCTCCGCCTTATGCGAATGTTGTCTTGTGGTCCTGCGCCGCCACCGATACGCCATTCCGGTTCTACCGGAACCGTATTGCCACTGATCGTGCGCGCTAACTCGATTGTTCTCTGCCTGCCCTGCCGAATAGATTTGCCAGGCAAGGTAGTCTGCGATGCCGTCGGTGTATCGTTGCCGGTTCCCTGTTTTGATCCAAGGAGAAACCCGTGGCACCCGTTCCGATTGCCATCCAAGCCCTTGCCTGACGCTCTCCCTCGCAGCCTCTGTCGTGCCCTTAAGGCCCCCACCCGGTCGTGAATTCAAGCATGGCGCGACAGCCATCGTCTATTGTGAAGACAATTTCGGGAAAATGGACGGCAAAATCGCAAATGGACTTGTCCGTCACTCTCGCCAAAGCGATGCCAGACTATTTCATCTATGGTATGGCACCCTCGAGCGGCACTTTGTCCCCACTCAAACGTACCATTGTGCTCGACGCCATTGGCCTCGGGATGAATATCGTTAACGGACTGCTTCCCCTTGCCGGAATTACTGTCCTCGAGGCCAGCGGTGATCACCTCATCGTGGACACGGGCACACGCCAGCTGCCTATCGGTGCTGCAGAGTTCCTTGAAAGTTTTGCGAGAGGCGAGACCTTCGACAACCACAACAAGAATAGACGGAAGATCGGCTGACTCATTTTGAAAAAGCGCCTACTGTTCAGCTTGGTAGAGCCACATATTGGTTCCATGAGTAGCAATTGCCGACAAGCGTCTTGGTTTAAACGTACCGAAACCGGCCTCTTTCTGCATCATAGTTATTATGAAAATTAATTTGATTGATACAGTTTCGCGCTTCGAATCAGGAGATTTTTTAAATGCCTGCAATTAGTTGGTCGGACATTTATCTGACCGGTATCCCGGATATCGACAGAGACCACGAAAAAATCTTTTCCCTCGTTAACAAATTGCACGACAGTTTTGAAGCGGGCAGCGCTGACGATGAAGTTGACACTGCAATAATTCAGTTAGTGGATTACGTGAACGACCATTTCGCGCGCGAAGAAAGCTTGCTGGCTTCAATTCACTATATCAACTTGAAACCACACGCCACCGCCCACACGTCGCTCACCGCACAAATGAACAGCTATGCAGAAAACTACAAAACCAACCCTGAAACCTTTGATATGGATGATTTCATTGGCTTTCTGGTCAAATGGTTACAGACTCATATTCTGATTGAAGATATGGCCTATCTGAACTCTGTTCGACAATTGACAATACGGGTGTAGCGCTTCCCATTGAAGAAAAAGTCGGGCAATCTTCGGTTCAAGAATAATTTTCCTAAAAATATTGGTTCCCTGGAGTCATTGGCTTGAACGATCTCAATTACCCTGATTCCATAACATTAGTACAGATTGTATCTGATGGTGATGGCCCTTCCCTGTTTAAAGAAACAGAAATTCCATTCCATAACATTCACGCGCACGGTGCCGAGACTGAGGTTTTCCCGGCCAAGGAAGTTGCCTTTGTCTGGACGCCCGCTGACTTCGCGAAGGGTTTTCATACCGCCTCCCGCCGTCGACTCATTTTAGTTCTGGATGGTCAGATGGAAATAGAGGTCGGTCAGGGAGACCACAAGGTTTTTGGTACCGGAGACATGATCGATATTCTGGACACCACCGGGGAAGGTCATAAAACCCGCGTTGTTGGCGGACTTGACATGCATACTGCCTTAATCGAGATCGGTGAAAAGATTCGCCCCGACTGGACTTTGCTGGAAGACGCCCAACAACGGACCGGGCCTCTCACCCGGACAATGGCCGGACGAGACGGTGCCTCGCACTTCGTCGATGACACGCTGAGCTATTGTTACAACGCGCCGCTTGGTAAGGCCACTGCAGCGCTTCCTTTGGTGGGCTATCAATTTGTCTTCAAACCGGGCTCGCTGGACCACGGCTTTCACAATGCGCCGCAAAAACAATTTGTGCTCAATCTGACATCAGGAATGCAGGTTGAAACCAGCGACGCCAGGACGAGGGATATTCACCCTGGCGATATTTTTCTTGGCGGCGATACCACCGGTCAGGGCCATAAAACCCGTGCCATGAATGCCAAACCGAGACTTAGTATCTTTGCCCATTTGGCGAAATAGCAAACCCGATTTAGTCCAGGAACAGCCCTAGCTCATGACGACCTGAATATTGGTATATTCTTTCAGGCCTTCTTCGCCAAATTCAACGCCAATGCCTGAGCCTTTAACACCGCCAAAGGGTGCGTTGGGCTGGATCATGCCGTGTTTGTTAATCCAGACCGTGCCGCATTCCATTTTCAGGGCGATCTTTTTGGCCGCTTCAATATCGTTGGACCACACCGAGCCACCCAGACCATTGGGATTGTCGTTGGCCCGTTCCACGACTTCGTCGATATCGGAATAACGGATAATCGGCAGCGCCGGGCCAAACTGTTCTTCATCGACCAGTTTGACGCCGTGATCAACATCGGCGATCAGCGTAATTGGATAATAATAACCCTTGCCGTTGCCAACGCCATTTGGCTTGCCGCCCATCAGCACCCGACCGCCATTTTCGATGGCATCGTCGACCATGCCGGAAACTTTGTCATACTGCATTTTATTCTGGATCGGACCGAGCACGTTTTCTTCGTCCAGGCCATCTCCCATCTTCATATTCCCGGCGAAGGCCGTCAGTTCCTTGCAGACCTCGTCATAAATATCGTCATGCACATACAAACGCTTTAGCGCGGCACAGGTTTGGCCGCCATTGATGAACGCCCCCCAGAACAAGCCTTCGGCGATTTGTTTTGGATCAACATCCGGCAGCACGATACCGGCATCGTTGCCACCCAGTTCCAGGGTCAGGCGTTTGAGTGTTTCGGACGCGTCGGCCATAACTTTTTTGCCTGTAGCGCAGGAGCCTGTAAAAATAATTTTACCGATACCTTCATGGGATGACATGGCAGCACCCAGTTCGTCTCCACCTGCAATGAGGTTGACCACACCAGCAGGTAAAATCTGGTTCATGATTTCGACCATGCGGATGGTCGACAGCGGCGTGTAGGGTGACGGTTTGACGACAACGGTATTGCCCGCACGGATAGCCGGAATAATATGCCAGATGGCGATCATCACAGGCCAGTTCCAGGGCGTGATCGATCCTACAACGCCAATTGGCTTGCGGTGCATTTCCACCTTGCCCTCGTTGTTGTCCTGTAAAACTTCGACCGGCAGTTCAAGTTCAGCCGTGAAATGCGCCCATGCAGACGCGCCACCCAGTTCAAACCGTGAGCCCATACCATTCAGCGGCTTGCCCTGTTCCTGCGTCAGAAGCCTGGCCAGGTCTTCGGCATTTTCTTCCAATGCCGCGCCAATAGCGTGGCAGGCAGCGGCACGGTCTGCGTCAGGTTTATCGCTCCAACCTTTGAAAGCATCGTTGGCGGCTTTCACGGCATAATCCAGCTGCTCAAGATTTGCCTTTGGCGCATAACCAACAATCTCACCCGTCGACGGATTTTTGACATCAAATGTTTCGGATGTCTTTGTTGAGAACCCATTGATAATCAGGGGAAATTTTTCCATTGCCGATACCTCCATTGAACAACCAGCACCTTAAGGCGCTGGTTGTCTGCACACATGATTTGACTGATCGTTGCCCGTAGGTCGATCAAAAATTTGTTTGTTAATATCTATTTGTATACTGTATTCAAAAGCAATATATTTGCAAGTAATGAAATGCGTAGAGTGTTATCAACTCTTGTTGAAACACTTGATGTCTGTAACCCGTTGCAATGCAACGCATATATGAGACGAGGCGATTCGGATAAATCCGAAATCGCTCCAGACGGCCAAAGGATGAACAGTAATGCCCGTGAATACCCCCTACTGGTGGGATGCCATAGAGCGCGAAACCGATGCCCAACCAGAATTCAACAGCGAATATGATGCCGTCGTCGTGGGGGCCGGATTAACGGGCTCTTCCGCCGCACGTACACTGGCAAAAAATGGGGCTTCTGTGCTGGTTCTGGACGCCGAGGCCCCCGGCCACGGGGCGAGTACCAGAAATGGTGGCATGGTCGGTGAAGGCCACAGGGTTCCACTGCAAGTCATGGCCGCGCGTTACGGTATGGATACGGCACGGGACCTGCTGCGCGAGACCTATATGGAGCCTTTGGGCTTTGTCAAAAACCTTATTCAGGAAGAAAACCTCGACTGTGATTTTAAAACCCACGGTCGATTTCGCGGCATGTGGAACAAAGCAGAATATGACGCGACAGCCCAATCACTGGATGAGTTACGCGAAATAGCACCAATGAATGTGGAAATGATTTCGCCGGAAAAGATGAAGGCGGAAGTCAATACAAACATGTATGCCGGTGGCTTGCTGATACACGATCATGGCGGTCTGCACCCTGGCAAGTATCTATCCAGTATGGTTGATGCCGCCCGACGCGCCGGGGCCACGGTCTGTGGCAACACACCTGTCTCCGGTGTGAAGGCGACAGGTTCCGGCTTCGAGGTCATGACGGATCGGGGCCCGGTTCGTGCGGGCTCGGTTCTGATGGCAACCAATGGCTACACCAAAAAATCATTCTCGTGGTTGAAGCGACGGATTTTCCCGGTCACGGTTTATGTGATCGCCACAGAAGAACTGCCACCTGAACTCATCGAAGAACTCATGCCGGGCGGGCGCATGGTCGTGGAAACCCGGCACCGTCATTGTTATTACCGCCAATCCCCCGACGGCAAGCGCATCATCCTGGGTGCCCGTGCTGGCCTGTCGGAAATCCCTTTTGCCAAGGCTCAAAAAATATTGCATGGACTACTGGCGGAGATATTCCCCAAGCTCAAGAACGTGGGTATCAGTCACTGTTGGCGCGGCAATACAGGCTTCAGCTTTTCCTTCCTGCCCCACCTTGGTCAGCAGGAAGGCGTCTGGCATGCCATGGGGTTTTCCGGCAGCGGCAATGGCATGGCCCCCTATCTCGGCAACAAGGCGGCGCTCAATATGTTGGGTGTTCAGGGTCGAGAGACATCATTTACAAAGACGACGCTGGAAACAAAATTCTGGCATCGCGGCTGGCCCTGGTTCCTGCCCATCGCGCACGCCCTGTATCGGGTCGTCGACATTCGGGAAAACATGCGTCATCTGAAATAATAAGGTGGGCTGGTGAAATAACAAAAAGGGCCGGTATTTACACCGGCCCTTTCCATTTAACAATCAGTCGTTCTTACATGTTTGTCAGGTATCGATCCATCTCGACTTGCGTCACCTGATTGGCAAAAAACTCAAGCTCACGTTCGGCCTGGCTGACAATGATGCCCATGGAATTTTCACCCACAACGCCCGTCAGGAAGTTTGAATTTTTCGCCAGTGCGACGGCGGTTGCCAGATCGGTTGGAATGGGTTCGGCAGTTTCAGATTCGTAAGCGTTGCCCATCGTCTTTTCAGAGGGTGACAAACCTTGCTCGATCCCGTCCAGACCGGCAGCGATCTCGCAGGCGATCAGATAATAGGGATTGCAATCAGCTGAGCCATCGCGCTTTTCAACCCGCACAGCACTGTCTTTCCCCTCAATCACACGTAAGCCCACGGTGCGGTTGTCACCGCCCCAGGCTGAATTGATCGGGCAAAATGTATAGGGCTGGCGACGACGATAGGCGTTGGGTGTGCCCGAGGCGACCAGGGACATTTCAGCCATACGCTTTTGCATGCCGCCGAGGTAATTCATGCCAAGGGCAGATAGCTTGCCACCGTCCGAAAAGGCGTTCTTGCCATCTTTCCAAAGCGAGTGATGGACATGAAAGCCACTGCCAGATTCTTCAATGAAAGGTTTTGCCATAAAGGTTGCCAGATAATTCTGGGACACGGCCAGTTCTTTCACCAAACTGCGAAATGCCACGGCCCGGTCTGCTGCCAACAAGGCTTCGGAATAGCGGATATTCACTTCGACTTGCCCGGCGGCATATTCCGGGTTGGATTGTTCAATGGGGATTCCCACATCGTTGAGATACCGACGGATCGGCCCGAGAACATGTTCCAAAGCGGCGGCCCTGGCCAGACCGTAAACCTGGATACCGCTGTCCCGTGGTTTCAGGGTTTCCGGGTCCAGCAGATAGAATTCCAGCTCCGCCCCGATATTGACTTCATAGCCCATATCTTCGGCACGTTTGAGAACCTTGATCAGGGCGTTGCGCGGATCAATGGGGATGGGCTGATGATCAACGGATTCGAAACGGCCAAAACAAAAAGCGACACCCTCCTCCCACGGTACGGCATAGGCTTCACGCGCCGGAAACAGATGCATGTCGGGATAGCCATTGTCAAAGTTGACATAAGGCGTGTCCCAGACATCGCATGTCATATCGATGGCCAGCGTCGCAATAGATAAAGCGGCGCCACTTTCACAAACCGTTGGCCAATGGCTGGCCGGAATGCGTTTGCCGCGCATGATGCCGTTGGCATCGCCTGCCCCCAGGACCACAGTGTGCGTGCCTTCAGGTAACTCTGTAACAGTTCCGCTCATCGTCTTCCTCCCCAGGAAAATGAGCTGGCAGTTTACCCTGCCAACAAGTTTAGTAGTAGATCCTGATCAAGCGTGAAGCAATTCCTACCAAGTATAGGGCTTATCAATGCCCGCCATCTTAACACCTGTGAACGCAGAAGCCTCAAAAGACATCGAACGCAGGTCTTCCATTTCAAGGTTATGAACACTGGACTTGCCACAAGCTTTGGCCAGGGCCGTGATTTCCATGGTCATGGCTGTCAAATAACGAGCGACACGTTCGGCACCTGCGGCTACATCCATGCGTTCTTCCAGATGTGGCTCCTGTGTCGCCACACCAACCGGACACAAGCCCGTATGACAGTGATGACAGGCACCTGGCGACGTCCCAAGCTTGGCATAATCTTCTTCATAACAAGGTGAATTACAGCCGAGCGAAATCATGGCACCGTTGCCGATCATCACAGCATCAGCCCCGAGAGCCAGACATTTGGCCGCATCAACACCGGAGCGAATACCCCCGGCAGCGACAAGACTGACCTTGCCGGACATGCCGCAATCTTCCAATGCTTTACGGGCCGCTGGTATGGCGCTCATGGTTGGAATACCGGTGTGGTTCAACAACATCTCAGGCGACGCACCTGTGCCACCTTCGGCACCATCGACGACAACGACATCCACACCAGCCTTGGCGGCAACAGCGACATCATAAAGCGGACGCGTTGCACCCATCTTCAGGAAAATTGGCACCTGATAGTTGGTTGCGATCCGCAGTTCCTCGACCTTCACAGCCAGATCATCTGCACCGAGAAAATCGGGGTGACGAATAGTTGAGCGTTGATCGACACCTTCCGGCAACGTGCGAATGTCGGAAATACGTTTGCTGACTTTCATACCCAGCAACAGCCCGCCAGTACCCGGCTTGGCACCTTGTCCCACCACCAGCTCCAGCGCATCGGCGCGGCGCAAATGGTCGAGATCCAGGCCGTAACGGGACGGTGACATTTGATAAAGCAAACTAGTTGAAGCCTCACGCTCCTCTTCCAGCATGCCGCCTTCACCGGTACAGGTCATGGTGCCCACTTTGGACGCACCGTAACCAAGGGCGGCTTTGGCATTTGCCGACAACGCACCGAAAGACATGGATGCGATATAGATCGGAATTTTCATCTCGATAGGTTTTTCGACCAGACCACTGCCACCGCCAAGAACCGTCGTGGCATCGCAGCTTTCACGATAACCTTCCAGCGGTAAACGGGTCATGGTCGCGGGCACAAAAGTCAGATCATCGAACGTCGGCATCTGTTTGTTGAACGTATTGTAACCACGAACCTGATACCGCCCCAGTTGCGACAGGGCATGAACTTCGGAAAGCGCCTCCGGTGTCCACCTGGTTGAGCCACCCCGGTCATAAGATGACGGCACGCCGGGTGGGCGTCCTTCAATCCTGCCGCCGCCATAAGCAACGGCTTCCTCGGAAGGCATTTCAAAGGGATATTCGTATTTGTCTTCTATATCATTAGCCATGCGTTTGCATCCCGACTTTCAAAGTACCATAGGCGTTGACCAGAGATCATTTTGCGCCATTCACGTGAACTGTCATTAAGGCCGAGGGGTTCAAGAATACCCTCAACTTCGGCTACATCTTCGGCGCTGGGCTCAATGATATTTACATCAACACCAAGGCTTTCAACTTCGCCTGCCACCCAGACTTCGCCCTCCCACAGCGCATCAGCGCAGGAGGCACCGGCACCGCCCAAGGCGATGATCTTGCCGGAATGAGACATAAAGCCGGACTGGTAGCCGATTTTGCCTTCAACAATGATGTTGCCGCCCTTCATGGCCACGCCACAGCGTGGACCTGAATCGCCTTTGACATGGATGGTGCCACCCAGCATTGCCGCACCAACCGACATGCCGGCATAGCCACCGACGGTTATGTGTCCCTTGGCCATGGCTTCACCAATGCCCCAACCGCCGTTGCGCTCGATGGTTATTGTGGCACCGTTGTTGAGCCCGCCGCAGTAATATCCGACGCTGCCTTCAAAATGGATGTTGGCACCATCAGGCAACCCAATACCCAGATTGTGACGCGACAGCGTGTTGCGGACGATGATCTTTTCACCTGTTTTGCAGGCGGCCTGGATGTCCTCGTTGATCTCCCGGATATGGCGGTCGCCGACTTCGATTATGATGTCACTCATGCGGCTGCCCTCCGGTTACCGACACCCCAGATGTCCGTCATGCTTGGTCCATCGTAATTAATGATATCTGATTCGTCCGGCACCACCCGACGTACGGCTTGTTCCTCAGTTGCAGCAGCCAGCTCGCCATTGTTCTGTACGGTCACAAGTGGCTTCATGGCGAAACGGTCCTTGGCAAAACCAATGCCGTCGGGCTGGGCAATCATGTAAGTGAAAACACCGTCAATGGATGTGATCGACTTGGTCAGCGCTTGTTCCATGGTCAAACCGTTTTTCATTTGGTCAGACACCCAGACAGCAATTAACTCACTGTCGTTGTAGGTCAGGAAGCGATAGCCCATGTGCTCCAGCTTGGTGCGCCAGGTGTAATAATCCGTGATTTGGCCGTTATGAACGATAGCAACATCCGGAAACGGGCGGGCCCAGAACGGGTGGCTGGCGTTCGGTAGCACAGAGCTTTCCGTGGCCAGACGAGCATGCCCGAGGCCATGTGTGCCGATCAATTCACGCACACCATGTTTGTTCGCCACATCATCAGAACTGCCGACATCCTTGATAATTTCCAGGGACCGCCCACAAGACTGCACTTCAAAACGATCCGTAATCTCGTCAGCGTCGTTAATCCACCGGGTCACATCCTTTGGATCACTGATCACCATCCGGGTGCAATAGTGACTGTCTTCGTTGGTCACAAATGTCGGGTCTTCGATGAAATCCGATCCATGCGACTTCAGAATATTCCGGAAATCATCCATATCTGAATCGATTGAGGTTTTATCAAAACCCATGCCGCGCAACACATATCCGGTATCACGTGGAATGCCGTAGATGGCAAATCCCGTACTGTCTGATCCCCGGTGTTCCTGGGCGACCATCAGTTCAACGAGATCATCCCCGACTTTCCCCGGGGCGTTAAGTATTCGGCCTGCAATTCCACACATATCAATTTGTCCTGTTTGTATACTGTATACAAGATACAGTTTGGAGATTTACGCGCTTTGTCACACCTGCACAAGACTTAGGTCTGGCTTTCGACAAAAAAAGTGAGAACTCTACGGTTCTAAACAGGTCCCTGCTCACAGATTCCCCCTGGATGTCTGTCATCTCATGGGCTCCGGATTGGTCGCGATCATGCCGTTGGGCCGATACATCAGGAACAGCACAAGAATCAACAGTACCGCCGCATCCCGGAAAACAACCAGGTCGTCCGGCAGGATGCTGAGAAGCGTCGCTTCAAGAAACCCCAGGAAGAAACCGCCGTACAAGGCCCCTTTGGGATTCGTCAGCCCACCTATGATTGCCGCGATCAAAGCCTTGATCATTGGTGTCAGGCCCAGTGTCGGAAAGACGGCACCGCGTTGAGATATCCACAGTAAGGCGGCAATCCCTGCCAGAACGCCGGACAGGAAGAAAGCCAAGGCAATAACCCGGTTCGCTTTGATGCCCATGACACGGGCAACGTCGAAATCATCAGCCGAGGCCCGAAGGCCAATGCCCATCCGTGAATGCGTCAGGAAATAACGCAGCAGCAACAGCGAGCCGATGGCCACGATGATTGTGAAAACCTGAGCCCGACCAATGAAAATTTCACCAATGGTGAAATAACCGGAAAGGAATTCAGGAATTGGAATGGGCTTGGATCGTGGGCTGATGGCGATCTGAAAAATGACATGCAAGGCCCCGGAAATGGCAAACGAGGTAATCAGCAAACTCATCGGGCTTTGCCCGCGTAGTGGTCGAAAGGCAATACGCTCCATGGCCACCGCACACAGCCCGGCAAAGACGATGGCGATGAGAACCGCGACCCAGAAAGGCGTGCCCGCCAAGGTCAGAAACAGCAGGCAATAGCCGAACAGGGTCATCAAATCACCGTGGGCGAAATTCAGGAACCCCAACTGACCAAAAACAACAACCAGCCCCAGAGCCAGCAAGGCATAGATGCTGCCAAGGCTGAGGATGGTAACAATATACTGGACAAATTCTTCCATCGTCGTTCCTGTACCTGACTAACCGGCTGTGCCGAGATAGCTGTCATGAATTTCGGGATCATCCGCCAATTCGGCTGCGAACCCGGATTTAACAATCAGTCCCAGTTCCATGACATAAGCCCGATCTGCAACGGCGAGGCTCTTGCTGATATTTTGTTCGACCAGCAGGATCGTCACGCCATAACCGCGTAGTTCAGAAATAATTTCGAAAACCTGGGACACAATCTTTGGGGCCAACCCTAAAGAAGGTTCATCCAGAATGAGAAACTCAGGGTCGGACACCAGGGCACGGGCAATCGCCAGCATTTGTTGTTCGCCACCGGACAAAGTGCCGGAAACCTGATCGCGCCGTTCCTGAAGTGTCGGGAAATGTGCCATGACCCGGTCGATACGTTCTGCCGCCACATCCTTGGACAATGTCGTCCCGCCGGCTTTCAGGTTTTCAAGTACAGAAAGTGACTTGAAGACGCGACGCCCTTCTGGCGAATAGGACATACCCAGACCAACCCGATTTTCAACGGACACCCTGGTCAGGGTCTGACCCTTCATCAACATGTCACCGGCGGTAATCGGCACCAGGCCCATGATGGCATTCAGCGTGGTCGATTTTCCAGCGCCATTGGCACCGATAATCGTGACCAATTCCCCTTTTCCAACGTTAAAGGAGATGCCTTTTACGGCGGCAACAGCCCCGTAGGAAACTTCAATATCCTGGACAACTAACATGAAAGGTTCTGGTCAATTCATTAGAGTAAAATGGTTTTCAGCAGGCTGCAGGAAAATAGTGACACCAACAGCCTGCTGAAAATCCAGAGTTATTTCTTGGCCGTCGGAATTTCAGACGGGTCAAGCTTGATGGACTTCAGGTACGTTCCTTTGCCACCATCGATGCGCATAATATGCACGGGCAAGTTTGGAAGCTTGCCAACACCTTTGTAGGTGACAGAACCAATTTCTGTTTGCACATTCTCCAACTGGCCAAAGGCATCACGAACAGCTTTGGCGTCCGTTGTCCCAGCAGCTTTGGCTGCAGCTGCGACCAGGCGCATGGCAGAATAACCCACCATGGCAGGATAATAAGCATCTGCGTTGCCATACTTCTTTGCGTAGGCTTTGACAAATGCGTCTGCTGAAGCACTGGCAGCAGGTGCTGCCATTGTGACGTAGTGAACGCCTTCAACAACCTTGCCCAGTCCCTTGACGGACGGGTTATCCAGAACGTCCGGACCGAGGTAGGTAGATTTGATACCGGCTGCGCGAAGCTGGTTGATGAAAATAGGGAAGTCATTGTCAAAAGGCATGCCGACAATGACGTCAGGCTCTTGTGGCAACTTCTTGATGGCAGAGACAACCTTGGAAAATTCCTGTTGGTCATAGGCAAAAGAAGACTGACCAATGACCTTGCCGCCTTGCTTTTCAAACAAGTCCTTGAAATACAGCGGCAGGAATTCTGTGTAGGGATCAAAATCTGATGTGACGATGTAGGCCGTCTTTGCCTTCAGATCATTGTAGGCAAATTTAGCGTAAACTCCGCCCATGTGGGCATCCGACATCATCACCAGATAACTGCCGCCACCGGCGCGGGCCGGAATGGTTGGCTGTGAGGCAATGGTATGCATGATCAACAAATCTTTACTTCTGACCATTGAGCCTGCGGCAATCGCCGCGGGTGAAATCGCACTGGAAATAAAGGCACTCATCTTTTGCTTCTTGAGCAATTCACCAACCGAGATAGCCGCCTTTTGAACATCAGAACCATCGTCGCGCTCAATCAGTTTGATCGGATATTTACCGTTCAGGCCACCGCCTTTGTTGGCTTCCTCGATATACATCGAAACACCCTGCATAAAGGGGGTATCGTAAGCGGCCATAAATCCAGTGCGGGCGCTGACGGCGCCAATGACAAAATCTTCGGCACTTACAGGTGTTGTCGTTAGTCCGGCAAGACTGGTAATCGCCAGGCCGGCAGCCAGTAGTTTTTTCACAGACATGATCATTCCTCTGTTGGGGGGTTGAACTTGATTTTATTGTTACAGGTGATCGGTTTCCTCTCCGACATAGGCCTCAATGACAGCCGCATTGGTGGCGATATCTTTGGGCAATCCTTCCGCAATGAGCTGACCTTTGTTCAACACATAAATCCGGTCACATAGTTGCATGACCATTTTCAGGTCATGTTCGACAAGCAGAATGCCGATACCGAATTTGGAAACAATTTGCTGAAGACCTTTCTTCAGGTCTTCTGTTTCCACGGAGTTCATTCCTGCAACTGGTTCGTCCAGCAACAGGAAATCTGGTTCCAGCGCCAACGCCCTGGCAATCTCCAGCCTGCGCTGGTCGCCATAGGCAAGGTTGCCGGAATTAGTGTGGGCCTTGTCGCCAAGATTGAGGAAGTTCAGCCAGCCCATGGCCGTCGCTTCAACTTCTCGTCTGCCAAGGCCAGGTGACTGTACGGTCACGGCCGCGATGACATTTTCAAGCGCACTGAGTGAAGTAAACAACCTGATATTCTGGAACGTTCGTCCAAGGCCTTTACGCGCCAATTTGACGGCGCTCCATTCTGTGCCGACTTCATTGTTTAATTCGATCTTGCCATCAGTCGCAAAAAGAGAACCTGTCAGCACATTGATAAAGGTCGTTTTGCCTGCGCCGTTAGGACCGATCAGTCCGATGATCTCCCCTGCCCCGACCTTGATCCCGACATCTTCCAAGGCGTTCAGGCCGGAATATGATTTCGACAAGTTGTGTGTTTCAAGGACGCGTTCAGCGGAGACTTTATATGTTGGCAGTTCTGTATGTTTTCCCGCGTCGTCTTTGTTGGCCGCGAAGACGTTGAACATGGTGGCGATTTCCCGATAGCCCAAAACGCCTTGTGGCCGGGTATAGAGAATGATCAGGATCATGATCGAAAACGAGATCGCTGTTAGACCAAAGACAAGCGGGAATTCAAAACCGAAGATCGTTTCAGTGCCGGCAAAGGTGCCGAGATGTTCTTCCGTCTTGCGAAAAATCTCTTCGGCTATGGTAATCACTACCGCACCGACGACGCAGCCACTGACCGACCGGTACCCACCCAGAATAATCATGGCGACCAGGGCGAAGGTTTTCTCCAGGTAGAATCCGCTGGGTGAAATGACGCCAATGACATGACCGTAAAGCGCGCCCGCCAAGCCGACGATCCCGGCGCTAAGGACCCAGAACATGAAAATATGGAATTGTGGCTCGATGCCGATTGAGCGTGAGGCCTGTTCTTCATCGCGGGTTGCTTCAAGGTTGCGGGCAAAGCGCGTACTTTTCATATAAAAGGCAATGCCCAGGGCCACGACCATCGTGCCGATGAAAACCGGCCAGGTGGCCTGATCTACGGGCAGGCCGTAAAGGGATTGTTTGCCGTTGGTCAGGGGTTTTGCGCCAATGAACACCAGATAGAATATAACGACCAAGCCAAAGCTGGCGATCACGGCAGAGGTATCCCGAAGCCGCATCATGACGGCACCGGAAATCACACCGAGCAACATGCAGACCAATGCCGCAACGGGTAATGCCATGGCCAGCGACCATTCGGCTTCCTGGACAAAAAGCGGCATATCGGGGAGGAGAAACGATTTCATGGCAGCTGGCAGCGTGAACCAGGCGGCCACGTAGGCACCAACGCCAAAAAAGGCCACATGCCCAAGGGACAGAATGCCACTGGTGCCTGAAAAGAGGCCGAGGCCGACAGCAGCAATGATGTTGACGCAACCGAGAAGCAGCAATTCGCGTCCGACGACCTCGGTCGCTGATGCGGCCCAGACAATACCAATGATGACTGGCAACAACAGCCCAAAAGAAACAGCGCACTCTCTTGTACGCTGGTCAATCATTTGACAGATACTTGTGACAGATACCGGGCGACAGACACCAGGCGCAAAGGCAAGGAAGGTCTGTCTCCTATTTTGAAGTTTGCTAACAGGTAGACGGACTTGTCTCCTGTCTTATCTGTTCGTCTCCGCCTCAAGAACATAGTTGAGGCCTTCCCTGTAATGCCACGCAATATTGATATTGTCTTTGGCGATGTAGGCCGGGATCTCGCGCCCCGGTTTCTTGTTATTGTCCGTAGTCTATCTTGCCGTTCTCATCATGGATAATTGCATCCACTTCGATTTCCACCATCATGCCCGGCGTCGTTAAACCGGCCTGAACACCCGTCAAAACGGGTTCAATATCTTTGAATAGCTCGCCGTGGGCCTTGATAAATCCGCCGGCATCACGCATATCCGTGACATAGGCTTTGGTCCGCACGACATGACGCATTTCCGCCCCGACAGCGCCCAGTGCTTTTTCAATTTGATCAAAGATGAAGATCGACTGAGCATAGATATCAAAAGGGGATTGCAGCTCGCCATTGTGCATCGACGTGGTGCCTGCGATATATACGAACGGTCCAACGCGCTTGGCTCGTGAGTACGAACCCATTTTTTCGAAACGACCGCTACCTTGTGCTGTTAAAACTACCATGTATCCTGTATACAGTATTTAATGTGAAAGGCAAACGATGAAATTCAAGCGCGCCCCCATTGTTCAACCGCGACTGGCACTCGATGTCTACGAGCAGATTCTCTATGCCATCGTCAACGGACAGTTCGAGCCGGGTGAACGTCTGATCCAGGAACAGATCGCCGAAGAGATCAATGTCAGCCGCACACCTGTGCGCGAGGCTTTGCTGCGTCTGGAACAGGAAGGCGTGCTGGTTCAGACAGGCCGCAAGGGCTTTTCAATCCGCAATATTTCTGACAAAGAAGTTCGTTCACTCTATGGCGCGCGCGAAGCAATTGAAGGCTACGCCGCTTACCGGATGGCCGAGGATCGCTCACCTGAAAAACTGGCCATCATCAAAGCCAATGTCGACGCGGAATTGGTGAGTGGTGAGCAAACGCTCGAAGAAGAATTCATCGCCAACAAGGACATCCATCGGCTGATCGTTGAGCAAGTCGGCAATCCTGCCCTGCTGGACATGTTTGATAATATCTGGAACCGCGGCATCTCATTGTGGCTGTTTGCAGCCACGCGCGGCGATGAAGCTTCCGTACAGCCCGAAGTTCATGTCGACCTGTATAACGTCATCGCCACCGGCACACCGGAAGAAGCCCACACAGAAATGATCCGACACGTTCGCGCCGGGCTGAGCCTGCATCTCAGCGACGACTAAAGCCTCGCACCAACAAAATTAGTACCATATCAGATGACCGGGAATCGTCTTAAGTCCCGACACGCGGATTATGATTCCAGGCTATTTCAGCAACGCTAATAGGGCACAACGGAAGAATGATTTATTGCCTACAGGATTGGTTGGTTAAATCCCGCCTTCAGAAGATTTGAACATCCGCTGTGCAATGCCGTCTTTATCAAAAAATGCATGTTTGGCGGCACCCAAAAGATGAAGCCCAATGAGCGGTATAAACAGCTGTCCGGCGATCTCATGTACTTCTTCGAGCAATTTGTGTAAATCGCGATTGGCGTTCATGGGAGATGGCAAGGTAAACAGCCCGTATATATCGATACCTCGTCCCGCTGACCAGGGAATGAAGTAGCCGCTGACAATCACAACAAAGATGGACGCCAGAAACCCCCACAATACGATTTTCGAGAGGGTGTTATAGATCGCGGCCTGATCAGAAGCTGTCGACATGCCCCGCCTGATCCGATACCCGACCCGCCATAGTAAAAATACACCCGCGATGGCGCCACCACTAACATGAAAGACAAAGGATGCGCTTCCCCTGTCCCCTTCGTGTGTTGCAAATAAGGCAATCACAAGAATTGCAGTTAACCAGTGGAGGAATAGTGACAGTCTTGAATAGGCAGTTCGGTTGATGGCTTCTGACATTGCGTGAATTCCTGTACTAATGGCCCTCGAACCATACGGTGGAAAACCGGGCGTGGACACTGCTCAACTATATTATCGTCACGCTACATAAAACGGATTACAGGTCTGACCCCATGAGCATTGAATTTCTGATCACGTCTTTCATCCTTGTCATCGCCCCTGGTACTGGCGTCCTCTATACGCTGGCTTATGGATTGTCGCGGGGTGCCATGGGCAGCATTCATGCCGCAGTTGGATGTACAATGGGGATCGTGCCGCATCTGCTTTCCGCTATTCTCGGCCTGGCTGCCCTGTTGCACGCCAGTGCGACCGCCTTTCAAATCGCCAAATTCGTCGGCGTCGCCTATCTGCTATACATGGCATGGGGCGTTCTGCGTGAAAAAGGGGCGCTTTCGGTCGAGCGAAAAACCGATACGCGGTCGGGCCGTGAAATTATGGTCAAGGGCGCTCTGATCAATATTCTCAACCCGAAATTATCCATGTTTTTTCTGGCATTCCTGCCGCAATTTGTCAGTGGCACTGGAATGCAGGCGACATGGCAAATGGTTTTGCTGGGTGGCATTTTCATGGCGATGACACTGGCCGTTTTCATCTGCTACGGCTTGTTCGCAGCCGCTGTTCGCGACCAAATCATCACCCGGCCATTAGTTATGACCTGGGTGCGGCGCGCCTATGCCGGAGCTTTTGTCGCCATCGGTGCCAAATTGGCCTTCGCTGAGCGTTGATCAAGCGGCCTCTAATAGATTAACTACGGCCTGTGGCGCGTGTACATCTTATCGCGATCTGCTTCAATCCAGGTTTGGTCGTGCGAGGTTGGTTCTTTCGAGACACAAGCTGTGAGCAATGCCAACGCCCCTGCAACGAATAATATTCTTGTCAGTTGTCTTTGCATGCCTGCGCCCTTCATCTCTGTCGAATTATACTATTGATGTGGTGATATAGTTGCCTGCGCGCAAGGATAACCTACCAAAATCTCGCCACTAAATGTTGGAGAAGCACGGGCCAGGGTTGACTTGGGCTGACCAGGCCATTTCTTCGGTATCAGGCCGGCATGGTGGATACTTATTCTTCTTCACCAACACCTTCAAATATCCTGAAGTCCCGGTCAGCGCCGCCGTCCAGGACTTCCAGTGCCTTTTGATAAGCGGGGCTTTCATAGGCCGCGACGGCAGCCTCATAACTTTCAAATTCGATCAGGACTGTTCGTTCGGCAAGACCGTTTTCTCTTGCTTCTACTCTTCCGCCCTTGGCCAGAACCCTTCCTCCTGCAGCTGCAAGGGCTGGACCGGCGAGTTCACCGTAAGCCGGACCTTTAACTGGATCAGCCGTTCTTCTATGTGCGCTCAAGATATACCCTTTTGGCATAGCAAATTCCTCTTCCTGAAAAGCCCAAGGCTGTCACGCCCTGTCGTGCCTGGCAAGTCACTGTATCAGGTAAGATTGCTAACATCGTATTGGAAACCACAGTACCCGACTTAATAGGATAAAGCCCTGAAGTGATTCATACTTTGAGATTCTCCGACCAAAGAAAGTCTCAAAATATGCAGCAATTACTTGGCAAGGCCTTATCCACACCGTTAGGAGAGCACATCCCCCTTT
>JABIFY010000145.1 GCA_018650465.1 Alphaproteobacteria bacterium | reverse complement strand
GACAACCACATCTCCATAGCAAATTTCTGGACACATATGGTCGGCATTCGATAATGCAATATTTCGGCCCGGCTCAGGAACGGTGATAAAGAGCGCAATGGAAAGGACAAATACCAGAAGACCAACTTGCGAGATTGATCGTCTGCCAATGTTTGGTAAATCTACAACAATGAAAACTAGGACCACAATTGAAACAATCAGGCCTGTCACAATGGGATATATCGCTGTCAGATAGTTGAGCCAAGCCGATTCAAGTTGAGGGCTGAAAGGTACTATCAGAGTGGTCAGAAACAGGATCACAAATACCGAGCCGATTATTCTTTTTCCAATTGAAAATAAATGAAGTCCTGGAACCATCAGGAACACAAACAGCTTGGTCAAAAACCTGACTACCGGCAGAGTTTCTTTTATGGGATTTTCCATATCTATCAACTTTTCAAGGCCTAGATGCATTTAGGAAATGGATGCAATGTTGGTACAAGGAGAAAGGTTTTGAAGACAATGCTTGCTCTTCAAGTCTTGGGCACAAAGCCGTCGAATATCGCAATTTTGTTTGCATTAATTCCATACCCTCCTCTATGCAGGGACCAGAGACACTTTTCCCCACAGGGAAAAAATGTGTGGGCGATTTGCTACGCTTCAAATTTATATATGTTTTATGCATAAATTGCAAGCAAAATTATGCAGAAAAGGTAAAAACTGTAGATTGTTCTTACAAAAAGATGGTTGTCTGATACTGCCTGTTCACACACTTGTCCCTAAACCACTCCACGCTTTCGTAATCAGCGCAGTTGTTCGACACAGGGATCTGAGGGGGTGTTTTATGGTTTGTAGGATGAGGATGTTTTTTCGAAGGAGATAAAGGGAAGCGTTCCCTTTAATCCGCTTTATTCACGTTCGAATATGAATGCGATGCCACGTTTCATTCCGACACTGCTCCAGCACCACCGCATAAAATGCAAGTCCTTTCCACAGTGAAGAACCCTTCTTGCGACCGCACTTTACCTGACCCATCGCATTCTTCACATTTAAATTGAAGGTCGGTTGAATTCCTTTTTGGCTTGGTATTCATCTTGGCTCCCGCATCAACCCCTGATGATCTACTCAGTCTCGACCGTAGAATGGGATATGTTCCCTCTACAATTGGTTTCCCCCGGTTCTCCACATCGCGCATTACCACCTGAAGGCCAGTAGTGGTTTCATTGGTGGCACTTGAGAGCATATGCAGAAATCTAAGAATCAAAGGGAAGATAAAGGGGACGCTTTCTTTTGTGCAAAAATTTATTGCCAATGATTGCTTCACGCGCTGAACCTGGTCCGGTCGTAATCCACACCGGCCTTTTTCCAAATCTCCCTTCCAGGGAGATTTGATATTACGCTCAAGCGCCGCTTTTGGCTCGCGCCTCAATGGCGCGTGTTACCTGTTCTGTATGCGGGGGTGTCGTCCTTTTTGATTTCGGCAGCTACCCCTGATCACTCGCTTCAACTCGCGCCGCGCAGAATTTGAATTCCGGTATCTTGCCATAAGGATCAAGTGCTGGATTGGTCAGCAGGTTGGCGGCGGCTTCTGAAAAACAGAAGGGGATGAAGACCATGCCCGCCGGGACCCAGGGGTCGGCGCGGGCGATGAGTTCAACTTCACCGCGGCGTGTGCTGACGCGGATAGTGCCGCCCGCATGTAATTGCAGTTTCTGCAAATCACTCGGCGACAAATGGGCCACGGCCTGGGGCTCCAAGGTATCTAGGACGGTGGTGCGCCTGGTCATGGATCCGGTGTGCCAGTGCTCCAGAAGGCGGCCTGTGGTCAGCACATAGGGGTAATCCTGATCAGGCTGCTCGTCGGGCGGAATGACGCTCGCCGGGACAAACTTGCCACGGCCGGTTTTGGTCGGGAAGCGGTCGCCAAAGATGATTTCCTTCCCCGGCTTGATTTCATCTGAACAGGGATAAGTTACAGCCCCTTCACGCTCCAGTCGTTCCCAGGTAATACCCCGGATCGACGGCATACAGCCGTTCATTTCTGCAAAGACGTCGCGCGGGTGGGTGTATTCCCATTCCAGATAAAAGCGATTAGCGATTTCCTGAATGATCCACCAGTCCTGGCGGGCATCGCCTGGCAAGGGCAGGGCGGCCCGGCCCAGCTGCACGCGCCGGTCCGTGTTGGTGAAGGTGCCGTCTTTTTCCGGGAAGGCAGAGGCTGGTAAAATCACATCGGCATAGGCGGCGGTTTCGGTCATGAACAAATCCTGGACCACGAGGTGATCCAGTTTCGCCAAGGCACCGCGGGCGTGATTGGCATCGGGATCCGACATAGCCGGATTTTCGCCCATGACATACATGCCGCGAATTTTGTCTTCGTAAATAGCCTCGGTAATCTCGACGACTGTCAGGCCCGCCTTGCTGTCCAGTTCCTTGCCCCAATAGGCTTCGAACTTTGCCTGGACTTTGCTGTCAGTTACCGCCTGATAATCTGGATACAACATGGGGATCAGGCCCACATCAGATGCGCCCTGCACATTGTTTTGGCCGCGCAGGGGATGCAGGCCAGTGCCTTTGCGTCCGATCTGGCCGCACATCAAGGCAAGGCTGATCAGGCAACGGGCATTGTCGGTGCCATGAATATGTTGTGCCACGCCCATGCCCCAAAAGATCATGGCCTTGTCAGCGGTCGCATAGGCACGGGCGACACTGCGCACTGCTTCGGCTTCGATGCCAGTAAACTGTTCCATGGCTGCCGGGGAAAAGTCACGCAGATGAGTTTTCAGTTCCTCGAAACCTTCCGTCATACGCTTGATATAGTCGACGTTGTATAGGCCTTCGGTCACGATCACGTGCATGATGGCATTTAACAAAGCCACGTCAGCACCCGGTTTGAATTGCAGATCGTGCGTAGCATAACGCGAGAGGCCGTTGCCACGCGGGTCAAGCACGATCAGGTCGGCCCCGGCCTCAGCCGCATTCTTGATGAAGCTGGCAGCGACCGGATGATTGCTCGTCGTGTTGGAACCAATAACGATAATGACGTCAGCATTGGTGGCTTCAGCGAAGGGAGCCGTAACAGCGCCTGATCCGATGGTTTCCATCAAGGCGGCCACAGAAGATGCGTGACACAGGCGGGTGCAGTGATCGACATTGTTTGTCCGGAAGCCGGTGCGGACCAGTTTCTGGAAGAGATAAGCTTCTTCGTTGGATCCTTTGGCTGAGCCAAATCCAGCCAGCGCATCGCCGCCGTCAGCATCACGAATATCGCGCAGACCAGAGGCTGCTAAATCCAGGGCTTCTTCCCAACTGGCTTCGCGGAAATGTTCCAGCGGATTTGCCGGGTCCACATCCTGTGCGGCAGATTTTGCAACGCCTTCCTTGCGGATCAAGGGTTTCGTCAGACGGTGGGCGTGATTGACATAGTCCATGCCGAAGCGTCCCTTGACGCACAACCGGCCCTTGTTGGCGGGACCGTCACGACCTTCGACTTTGGTAATCTTGTCGCCACTGACATGAAAGCGCGTCTGGCAGCCGACACCGCAATAAGGACACAGGCTGTCGACGATCGTTTCCTTGATGGGCTTGCTGTTGCCGATGGCGGGCAACAAGGCGCCAGTTGGGCAGGCCTGGACACATTCGCCACAGCCCACACAGGTACTGGCACCCATGCCATCATCGAAATCAAATACGACCTTGGCGTGGCTGCCGCGCCAGGCAAAGCCGATCACATCATTGACCTGCTGTTCACGACAGGCACGCACACAATTGGTGCAGTGAATACAGGCGTCCAGGTTCACCGCAATAGCGGGGTGACTGGTGTCTGAAACTGGTCCCTGGCGCGACGGAAAGCGGCTTTCGGTTTGGGCCATACTTTCTGCCAGCTTCCAGAACCTGGAATGCGGATCGTGCGAGGTCTGGCGGGCGGGCTGATCTGCAACCAATAATTCCATTACGGTGTTGCGGGCCTTGTTCACCCGGTCTGACCCGGTTGACACTTTCATGCCGTCGGTGGGCTGGCGAATACAGCTGGCGGCCAACACACGTTCGCCTTCGATTTCAACAACGCATAACCGGCAATTGCCATCGGCCCGATAGTGATCGTTAAGGCCAGAGCACATGTGCGGCAATTCTGTGCCTTTACGTCGGGCCACATCAAAGATGCTCTCACCTGAATTCGAGATGACCTCGACCCCGTCCAGGGTGAATTTGACAGGCCCGATCATTGGCCGACCTCCGGAAAATACTTGAGCAAGGATCGAACTGGATTACAGGCTGCCTGACCCAGACCACATATGCTGGCGTCCGTCATGGCATTGGCGAGATCTTCCAGTAAAGGTTTGTCCCAGGTTGGTTGTGCCAGCATTTGCACAGCCTTTTCTGTGCCGACCCGGCAAGGCGTGCACTGGCCACAACTTTCATGTTCAAAAAACCTCATCAGGTTTTGGGCGACTTCTGCCAGATCATCCTGATCTGACAGAACGATTACGGCAGCGGATCCGATGAAGCAGCCATATTCTTCTAGTGTACCAAAATCCAGCGGCAGTTTGCCCAGGGTCGACGGCAGAATACCGCCTGAGGCACCACCGGGCAGGTAGGCCCTGAACTTGTGGCCTTCAGCCATGCCGCCGCAATGCTCGTCGATTAACTCCTGAACGGAAATGCCTGCCGGGGCCAGTTTGACGCCGGGTTCCATGACATGACCCGAAACCGAAAAAGAACGGAGGCCCGTACGATCATTCAGGCCGCTACTGGTAAATAGTTCCGGGCCCTTTTCGACCAGATCCCTGATCCAGTACAGGGTCTCTACGTTGTGAATCAGGGTCGGTTTGCCGAACAGGCCTTTCTGGGCGGGGAAGGGCGGTTTATGGCGTGGAAGCCCGCGTTTGCCCTCTAAACTCTCCAGTAATGCCGACTCTTCGCCACATATATATGCACCTGCACCGCGACGTAAATGGAAGGTCGGGCGGGTCAAATTGCGCTTGCGCAGGCGGTCAATTTCCTTTTCCAGAATCTTTTTGATATGCGGGTATTCGTCACGCAGGTAGATATAAATATCATCCGCCTGAACAGCCCAGGCCGCGATCAAGGCGCCCTCCAGAAAGCGATGGGGGTCAGATTCCAGATAATGCCTGTCCTTGAATGTCCCGGGTTCTCCTTCATCGGCATTCACGACCAGATAGCGCGGTCCTTTTTCAGCCCGGACAAACTTCCACTTGGTTGCCGCCGGAAATCCGGCACCACCCAGGCCACGCAATCCGGCTTTTTCCAGGATTGTCATAATGTCATCAGGCTTGTATTTGCCGGTCGCACATTGTTGATACAAGTCATATCCCTTGCCACGGGCATAGTCTTCGAGATCAACATAGCCTGCGACGACAGCTTCCCGTTCCCCCGCATCAACAGCACGAACGATGGTTTCGGCGTCTGCGGCTGTCAGGTGATTTTCACCCACCGCGACAACAGGTGCCCGGTCACAACGGCCCATACAGGGCGCAGTAATGACCCGCACGTTGTCGTCCGTTCGCTCATCAAGCAGGGCTTTAAGTTCCGCCGCACCTGAAATCTGGCAGCTCAGGCTGTCACACACGCGAATGGTCAATTCCGGTGGCGGTGTGTCTTCATCACCAACAACATCAAAATGGGCATAAAACGTCGCGGTCTCAAAAACTTCGGCCATGGACAGTTCCATCACTTCGGCCAGAGCGGCTAGATTGCGCGATGAAATATGATGGTGGGTATCCTGGATCAGGTGCAGATATTCGATAAGTTCATCGCGCAGTGGCGTCCGGTAACCCATCAATGCCCGGAGGTCCGAAACAGCCTGCGGGTCTGCACCTCGACCCTTGGGATGGGCCAGCGCCTTGAGTTTCCCGGTGCCGGGATGTCTGTGCTTTCGGGCGGGCAATTTTTCAATGGACATATCAGCGCTTTACTAGATGAGTTGTTCTGCAAGAGTTATTGGTTAATGACGGCATTAAGAGTATCGGGCTATCATAGAAACGACGGTCATTCAAACAATTGCGATGCCTGTCGTTAATCTGATCACTAAAACTTGCTGTCACTTCCGATCATCAGATTTTACTTTATGTAAATCAATGACCTTGATGTTGATCAAAACCTTACCTTGGTGTTCAAAATTAACGGTAACGCGTGCACCGTCGACAGACTGGACTTGACCAAGGCCCCAGTCTTTTTCCGAGGGGTGTTCAACCCAGTCGCCGGGAATCAAAGATGTAATCATAATTTATTTCGGTTTATGGCAATTGTTTACGGGGTTCTAAGGGAATTATTAAGGCATTATTGATTGGTTGAAGGAGTTTGTCGAATAATTGACTTTCCAGCAATCCGAGGCACCATCAATATGTCCGATTTCCTTCTCGCAGCTTTGATTAGTTCCAGGATATGCCACGATTTGACGGGCCCGGTCGGTGCTGTTTCAAATGGGGTGGAACTTCTGGGTGAGGAAAGCGACCTCAGCATGCGAGAACAATCGCTGGAACTCCTGGCCTTCAGCGCAGCTGAAACATCCCGGCGTCTACAATTTTACCGGCTATGTTTTGGTGCCGCAGGTGGGCCGGATGCTGTCACCAGTCTGGGAGAAGCGCAAAGGGCAGCGGCTGGCTTTTTTGAGGGACGAAAACAAGACCTGAATTGGCCTGTTGGCCATATGGAGGCCTTGCGCATACCGCAGTCGGTCGTTCAACTTGTTTTGAATTTGATTCTGCTGGCCGGAGAAGCTCTGCCTCGTGGTGGTCAGATAGAAGTCGAGTTAGCCGCCGATGGCACCGGCATATCGATCCAGGCCAGTGGTCGAAATGCGGCTCTGAGAGAAGATGACCTGGCCGCTTTGTCTGGTCAAACCAAGTTGGAATCCCTCGATTCCCGGACTGTTCAACCTTGGTTTAGTGCCTCAGTTGCACGGGAGATCGGTGCGGAGATTTCGGTTGATAATTCAAAGAATGAGCAGGTTTTCTTGCAAGCAGGCCCGCTTTTTAAAGTATCTGACTGAAATTAATAGAAAAAGTATCTAACAGCCTTGATTTTTTCCACTGAGACATAACTATCGTTCTGAGGGTTTCCTTGTCTTGTCACAAGGGTACCTATAGGAAATTCCATTGATTTTTGTATATTTGAAGATTCTCAAGCAGGAAAAGAGCGGGTTGTTGTTTGTGATATTGGTCATATTGGATATTGTTGTGTTGGCAAGAAACAAAATTGGTTAAATCAAGGTCGAACTGTATTTTCAGGACACTTTGATTTGGGGGGAACGATCGGTGATCAAGACCACTGATTGGTTATTATTATTTAGGACATGTTGATATGGACGAATTACTTAGCGAATTTTTGACTGAGACCAATGAGAATCTTGACGTTATAGACGTCGAATTGGTTACACTTGAAAAAAATCCGGACAACCCCGGACTAATTGATAATATTTTCCGACTGGTTCACACCATCAAGGGAACTTGTGGATTTTTGGGCCTGCCTCGGCTGGAAAGTGTTGCTCATTCCGCTGAAAACATCCTTGGCAAGGTGCGGGATGGGTCCATGGCTGCGGAACCAGGGGTTATTTCTCTGGTCCTTGAAGCGCTGGATCAAATCAAGGAAATCATGGCCGAACTGGAGGCCAATGAAGTTGAACCAGAAGGTGAAGATTCCGAGTTGATCGGTCGGCTTGATGCCATGGCGGATGGTGAAGCTCCACCTGAAAGTGCTGCTCCCGAGCCCGCACCAGAAATAACTGTCACACCTGAGCGCGAATTAAAATCTGGAGAGGTCTCGCTGGAAGAGCTTGAACGTGTGTTCAATGAAACGGTAGGGCCGGTGGATGAAGCTCCCGCTGCCGATGATACGCCAGAACCAGAACCAGAACCAGAACCAGAACCAGAACCAGAACCAGAAGTTGCTAAGGCTCCTGAACCTGCGGCTGTGGCCCCCACGCCCAAACCACAGGCAGCCAAAAAACAATCTGAAAAAGGTGGCGAGCAGTCCGTAGCAGCGCAGACGATTCGCGTGAATGTCGATTTGCTCGAAAACCTGATGAATATGGTGAGCGAACTCGTTCTGACCCGCAATCAATTGCTGCAGATGGTCCGAAACCAGTCAGATAGCGAATTTACTGTCCCCTTGCAGCGGTTAAGTCATGTGACCACCGATTTGCAGGAAGGCGTTATGAAAACGCGTATGCAGCCGATCGGCAATGCATGGGCGAAATTGCCAAGAATTATCCGCGATCTGGCGAATGAACTTAATAAGAAAATTGATCTCGAAATGCTTGGCGCAGATACCGAGCTGGATCGGCAGGTTCTTGAACTGATCAAGGATCCCCTCACCCATATGGTTCGTAATTCCGCGGACCATGGTCTGGAAAGTACCGCAGATCGTGTCGCTGCCGGAAAATCAGAAATCGGGAAAGTCGTTCTGAACGCTTTCCACCAGGGTGGTCATATTATTATCCAGATCTCTGATGATGGTGGCGGGATCAATACAGCGCGGGTCAAGGAAAAGGCTATTTCCAACGGTATGATCACCGAGGGAGAGGCTGAAAGTCTGACCGACCAGCAAATCGTCCGCTTTATTTTCAAGGCAGGTTTCTCAACAGCGGCAGAAGTGACCAGTGTTTCCGGTCGTGGCGTTGGTATGGACGTTGTGCGTACGAATATAGAGAAGATCGGTGGCACCGTCGATGTGAAGACTGACCCAGGTAAGGGATCTACTTTCACAATCAAGATTCCACTTACCTTGGCGATCGTTTCTGCCCTGATCGTTGAATGTGGCGGGGAACGCTTTGCTGTTCCTCAGATCAGTGTTGCTGAATTGGTCCGGGCATCGGATGACTCAGAACATCGCATTGAATCGATCAACGGCACACCCGTCCTCAGATTGCGCAACAGGTTGTTACCTCTCGTGCAACTTCGGGATGTTCTTGGCGTCGGTACGGGGACGGTCTCTGATCGTGTCGCCCAGAACCTTGGTTACATAGATGCCGCGGAACGTGAAAAGGCGGACGAGGAGGTCGAAGACCCTAATCTGATTTTTACAGCCGTGACTGATGCTTTGGACGAGACTGACAAGGCCGCGGAAGTCGAAGCAGAGAGCCATGAAATTACCTTTATTGACTTGTCCATGGATCGGGACGACAACGAAGCATTCATCGTTGTAACGCAAGTCGGCTCCTACAGATTCGGTATCGTTGTCGATAAAGTTTTCGACACTGAAGAGATTGTCGTAAAACCAGTCGCACCTTTCCTGCGTGACATCAAAGCTTATTCCGGAAACACAATTCTTGGCGATGGCAGTGTCATCATGATTCTCGATCCAAACGGGATCGCCGAAATGTCAGGCGAGATTTCTGATGAACAAGCCGATGAAACGGATGAGGCTGCTGCAAATCGCAAAAAGTTCCACGAGGAACAGGTTGCACTGCTGGTTTTCCGGGCTGGTGACGAAGAGCCCAAGGCAGTCCCGCTTTCATTGATTGCCCGTCTTGAAGAAATTGATGTTGAATCTATCGAGTCTTCCAATGGAAAAAAGGTAGTTCAATATCGCGGAAAATTAATGCCGTTGGTTGATTTTTCTGAAGATCACAAAATGGAAGATGAAGGCAGGCAACCTATTCTGGTCTTCACGGATGGTGAGCGGTCAATGGGGCTGATCGTGGATGAAATCGTTGATATTGTGGAAGAAACACTCAATATCGAACTGGCATCCAATGTGACCGGTATTATTGGCAGTGCCATTGTGGCCGGTAAAGCGACGGGTGTGATTGATACCTCGCATTATCTGAGCCTTGCGTTCGGCGACTGGTTCAGGGTTGATAGTGATGGACCTTTTGGTTCTGAAAATAGACAACCAAGCGTCCTGCTGGTTGATGACAGCGCCTTCTTCCGCAACTTGCTGATGCCGGTATTGGCGACAGCGGGCTACGAAGTGTCGACGGCGACAAGTGGTAATGAAGCCCTTAAATACAGGGACGAAGGTGCTGATTTTGATATCATTGTCAGCGATATCGAAATGCCGGGTCTAAGCGGTTTTGAGTTTGCCGAGCAGGTGAGGGCTGATAACAGTCGTTGGAGCCAGGTGCCGGTTATTGCGTTAAGCAGTCACGCGTCACCGAAGGACCTTGCCCGGGGCCATCAAGTTGGATTTACAGACTATGTACCCAAATCTGATCGTGAAGCTTTGCTGGAAACATTGAACCGGACACTTAGAACGCATACCGAGGGGGACGCCTGATGGATGTTCAACAAGATGTGACAACCAGTGCTGCCGAAGATCAGTTCGTCACCGTCACAATTGGTTCGCAACTGTTTGGAATACCTGTTTTGTCTGTGCGGGATGTGCTTGTCGCCCAGAAAACCACGCCCATACCATTGGCGCCGCCCGAAGTTGCCGGAGCCCTGAACTTGCGTGGGCGTATCGTTACAGCGATCGATATGCGACGTAGTCTTGACCTGCCAGCAAGAAAAGAAGGCGGTCCGGGCATGTACGTGGTTGTCGAAGAGTTCGATGAACTGTATAGCCTTATGGTAGATAGCGTCGGCGAGGTTATGACCCTGCCGGTTGATGCACTTGAACGAAGCCCGGGTACGCTTGACCCGCGCTGGCGCGAGGTTTCGGGCGGAATTTTCCGTCTGGATGGTACGTTGTTAGTAGTTCTTGATGTCGAAAGGCTTCTGGATTTTATGAGGCGGGCGGAAGCAAGCTGATTTGATCCGGAGTTGAAAGCCATCAGGTTGAAAATGGAAATTGTTCTGTTATCTGGCTATTCCTGGCAGGTGACTGGTGAAGATTTACTGGAGTTACAGTGATGAAATCGTGTCTCGTCGTCGATGATTCAAAAGTCATCCGCATGGTTGCAAGGCGGATTCTTGAAGGATTGAGTTTTGAAGTTATTGAGGCTGTTGATGGTAAAGATGCGCTTGATCGCTGTCTTGAAACCATGCCGGATGCCGTATTGCTGGATTGGAACATGCCAATCATGAGCGGTATCGAGTTTCTCAGGGAACTGCGTAAAACAGATGGTGGCGATGCACCTGTTGTTGTTTTTTGCACAACGGAAAATGACATGGAACATATTCGAGAGGCCATGGAAGCAGGTGCCAACGAATATATTATGAAGCCTTTTGACAGTGATATCCTGGAAGCAAAATTCACCCAGGTCGGCTTGATATAGAATTTTGACAATAATAGCCGAAGTATACTGACATGAGCAGTGCAACATCTGTCCCTCCGATCCGTGTAATGATCGTAGATGATTCAGCCGTAATTCGCGGTTTGTCGACGCGAATCCTGGAGGCAGACAAGGACATTGAAGTCGTCGCTTCCGTGAGCGACGGCGCCAGGGCCATAAAAACCGTAGAACTGGACGAGACGATTGAAGTTGTCGTGCTTGATATCGAAATGCCGGTCATGGATGGATTGACGGCATTGCCAAAACTGATCGAAATTCGACCTGATATCAAAATCATCATGTCATCGACACTGACCCTGCAGAATGCCGATATCAGCCTCAAGGCACTGTCCATGGGGGCTGCAGATTACATCCCGAAACCATCTTCCATGACAGGTGTAAGCGGTTCGCAGGATTTTCGTCATGACCTTGTGGAAAAAGTACGCGCGTTAGGGACCGCCCGGCGGCATCATGCCGGTGTGCCAGATCTGACATCAGTACCCAAAAAATCAAAAATTGAATTTGCCAAGCGTGAACGTCCAAAGACAGAAGAGAATGTGTCGGGCGGACATAGACCAGGCGTGTACCGCGACAAACCGATTGTATTGCGCGAAAGAGGTAAGTTGTTGCCGACAGTTTTGGCAATTGGTAGTTCAACAGGCGGCCCACAAGCATTATTTGATTTGTTTGGCCAACTCACGGACACAGTTCGGTTACCAATTTTCATAACCCAGCATATGCCACCAACGTTCACGACAATTCTTGCCGAACGTATCGGTCGTTTGACTGGCAATAACTGCGCTGAAGCGATTGATGGGGAGATCGTGAAAGAGGGCCGAATTTATCTGGCCCCTGGTGATTTTCACATGAAGATTGTTTCCAAAGGGACGACAAAGCAAATCCAGCTTGATCAGTCCCCGCCAGAGAATTTTTGCAGACCTGCTGTCGACCCTATGTTTCGGACGCTGAATGAAGCGTATGGAGGACGTGTGTTAGGTGTTATTCTGACAGGTATGGGGGCAGACGGCTTTTATGGTAGTAAGGGGCTTGTCGAGGCCGGCGGTACGGTTGTTGCCCAAGATGATAATACGAGCGTGGTTTGGGGTATGCCAGGCGCTGTCGCAACAGGAGGGGTCTGTACCGCAGTTCTGCCACTTCCGAAAATTGGGCCGGCAATTAAACGCCTGATCGCAGGAGATGCAGCATGAATGATGCAGAATTCGCCTTATTGGCAAAAATATTGAAGGATCGTTCCGGGCTGATTCTGGGCGATAACAAGACCTACCTCCTGGAAAGCCGACTCGTTCCTGTTGCCAAAAAACATGACCTGACTGATCTGGAAGGCTTGGTCGCTGCGGTTAAAAACAGGCCCAGCGAAAATTTGCTTTTTGATATTACAGAAGCCATGACGACAAATGAGTCGTTTTTTTTCAGGGACAATACGCCCTTCGATACGTTTAAAGAACATACACTGCCTTCCTTGTTGGAAAGTTGTGCCAGCAGAAAACATATCAGAATTTGGTCTGCTGCTTGTTCGACGGGACAAGAGGCATATTCCCTTGCGATGATTCTCAAGGAAAATGCAGCAAAACTCGCCGGTTGGCGGATCGAGATTGTTGGCACCGATTTATCACCAAAAGTGTTGGAAAAAGCCAAAGCCGGTGTCTATTCACAGTTTGAAGTACAGCGCGGGTTGCCGGTTCAATATCTCGTGAAATATTTTTCTCAGGTGAACGAACTCTGGCAAATCGATGCGTCCATCAGGGCGATGGTAAGTTTCCGCCCGGGCAACTTGCTGGAAGATTTCAAGTCCATGGGCGCTTTTGATGTCGTGTTTTGTCGGAACGTTCTGATCTATTTTGAACGCGACACAAAAAGTGAGGTGTTGGCGCGCATATCAAATCAGATGCCGGATCAAGGTGTGTTATTTCTTGGTGGCGCCGAGACAGTATTAGGCGTGTCAGATGAGTTCAAGCCTATTCCTGGACAGCGCGGTGTTTACATGATTGACCGTTAGAGCGTATCCGATAAATCCGGAAATGCTCTGGCGATACTGTCTAAATCAGGAAACGCCCTGAATATCACTCTGAATATCAGGCAGCGCCAGACTGGCTTTCTGCTACTGGATCACGCAATACATAACCTCGACCCCAGACCGTTTCAATATAGTGGTCACCGTCTGTTGCCGTGGCAATCTTCTTGCGTAGTTTGCAAACAAAAACGTCAATAATCTTCAATTCGGGCTCGTCCATACCACCGTAGAGATGATTCAGGAACATTTCCTTTGTCAGGGTTGTTCCTTTGCGCAGGGACAGCAATTCAAGAATGCCATATTCCTTGCCTGTCAGATGAACTGACTCGTTATCAACTTCAACGGCCCGCGTGTCCAGATTGACAGAAAGGCGGCCGGTTTGAATAATCGATTGGGCGTGCCCTTTTGAGCGCCGCACAATCGCATTGATCCGGGCAACCAGCTCTGCTTTGTCAAATGGTTTGGTTAGATAGTCGTCAGCGCCGAAGACCAGACCTTTTACTTTGTCGTCAGCCTCTTTCATGCCAGACAAAATCAGGATCGGTGTTTCGACTTTGGCAAGCCGGAGTTTTTTCAAGACATCATAACCATGCATATCGGGCAGGTTGAGATCTAGAATGATTATGTCGTAGTCATAAAGCTTGCCCAGATCGAGGCCTTCTTCGCCCAGATCCGTGCAATAAACGTTATAACCTTCCGAGCCAAGCATGAGCTCAAGGCTTTTCGAGGTCGATACATCATCTTCTACAAGAAGTACTCGCATGGCGGTTACCCCCAACATCCAGGTGTAAAATGGGGCCGATAATCGGCTTTCAGCACACTTTGTTAACCATTATGTAGCCCAAAAAGGTTAACGCGGCAAGTTCCGGCGTGAAAAATTAACCTTTTCCATTTTTTGGCCTTATTTCACTTGAGCCCAGATGGGTCCCGGTGAGGGGCTGCCTTGCATGTGTAGTTTACACATCCTTAAATCCCGTTGGTGCATTATCTGTGAAACTGAGAAATAACAATTGTGCCAGGCAGTCATACCAAACGCCTGGTTTGACGGGAGACGGTGTTGAAAAGCGTTCTTGCGGAACTGAATTCACTTCAGGAATATGAGCGTTACGGCCGCGTCGTCGGCATTCAGGGACTTCTTGTCGAAGTGTCCGGCTTACAACGTTGCGTCAGCATAGGTTCACGCTGCCATATACTGATCCGCGGGGACGAGGAAGTGGCCTGCGAAGTTGTTGGCTTTCGCAATGACCGCGCCCTGTTTATGCCCTATGGCAGTCTGGATGGGGTTGGCCTTGGCTGTCGGGTGCTGGTCGCAGAACATGATTCCGTCATCTACCCTGATATCTCGTGGCTCGGACGAGTTGTTAATGCTGTCGGAGAGCCACTGGATGGCGGACCACCCTTGTTGCGGGGCCCTGTGGGCTATCGCGTTCGCTCAGAACCGCCACCTGCTGCGTCACGTAACCGTACCGGCGCCAAACTGGATCTGGGTGTCCGGGTCATCAATACATTTTTGACATGTTGTCAGGGCCAACGCATGGGCATCTTTGCCGGATCAGGCATTGGTAAATCTGTTTTGTTGTCCATGCTGGCACGTTACACGGATGCGGATGTCAACGTTATCGGCCTGGTTGGCGAACGTGGTCGCGAGGTCCAGGAGTTCATTCAGGATGACCTGGGCGAAGATGGCTTGGCCCGTTCAGTTGTCGTTGTCGCCACATCAGACGAATCTGCTTTGATGCGCAGACAGGCCGCGTACTTGACTTTGACCTTGTCGGAATATCTTCGCGATCAGGAAAAGCAGGTGCTCTGCCTGATGGATAGTGTGACCCGCTTTGCCATGGCCCAGCGTGAAATCGGCCTGACGGGGGGGGAGCCACCAGCCAGCAAAGGTTATACACCAACTGTATTTGCCGAGTTGCCCAAGCTGTTGGAGCGGGCAGGGCCGGGAACCGGGATCGGCTCGATCACCGGTCTGTTTACCGTCCTGGTCGAAGGTGATGACCATAATGAACCTGTCGCAGATGCTGTTCGCGGTATTCTCGATGGCCATATCGTACTGGATCGGTCAATTGCCGAGCGGGGACGATATCCACCCGTGAATGTCTTGCGCAGCCTGTCCAGAACCATGCCGGATTGTAATACCGCTGACGAAAACCGGATTGTTAATCAGGCCAAGAAAATGGTTGCGACCTACGAAGACATGTCAGAAATGATCCGCTTGGGTGCCTATCGGCAAGGTTCAGACCCTAAGGTAGATCTGGCGATTGAATATCGGGACCGTATCGAGGAATTCCTGACCCAGGATATGCACGAGCGGGGCGATCTTGCCTCTTGTTACGCTGGTCTTGATGACCTGCTGGAAGGTAGCTTTGACGAATGAAGGGGTTGGAAACACTGATCCGGGTTAATTCCTGGACGCTGGATGAAAAGCGGCGACAATTGGCGGACCTTGAAGACCTGAGAGCAGGCTTTTACCGAGAGATTGCACATTTTGAGGAGCAATTGATTCTGAACCAGGCCGCAGCGGCGACGTCGCCCGAAATCGCACAAACCTATGGGCACTATGCTGTCACCGTTATCGAACGGCGTCGGGTTTTGCGGCAGTCCATTGAAGAAGCGCAGGAAGCGGTCAACGCCGCCACTGACGAAGTTCATCATGCCTATCAAGAAGTCAAAAAATACGAAACCGCTTTGGAACGGGCAAAAGAACGTCAACGCAAAGAGGAAGATCGTGTGGCCCAGATCGAACTGGATGAAATGGGACTGAACATGTTTCGCCGCAACAATCCGCAGAACTAAATTGATGTCAGTCGCGCCAGCAATGTGGGGTTGTCCCAATTGGGTTGACGGTCTTCAAAGGAAACACTGTGACAAATTGGATTGGCTGAATCACCGATTGCTGCCGTGACGTGCAACCAGCGAGGCACCAGCTCATTGCTGAGGTCTTCCAGGATCACCCCCGCAAGCTTTTCCAGAGGATAATGTGCAAGGTCATTAAGGCGCATCAGATAGTCCGGTAGCGGAGTCATATCCATGACAAGCTTGTCCGGCACGTAGCGAACATCAATTTTTATCGTCGCTATTTCGGGGCCGTTGCTGTGGGAGATTTGTCCGGAAAATGTTGTAACAAAATCCACCGCCATTGAAGTGTTGGCATGGGCGGAGATCAGGTTTCGTCGCTCAACGGAGTTTGGGCTGGATTCAGACATAGTTTATTTTTCCACAGAGTATCTTGGCTGGCGCAATTCAGGCAACGATTTCGCCATGTCCTGCGGCTTCCTGTTGGGCTTCACGGAACGGAGAAACAGGCCACGCTGTGTCCGACTGAAAAATGATACTGCCGCTGAACCCGGTGGCCTCAACGGAACTTTCAAATAATCCGGACAGGTCCTGTCGAATATTTGTTGGCAAGGCGCGGCTGTTGCGAACAATCAGATCAAACTGCTTATCCTGAATCAAACCATCCAGTTGCATACCGCCCAACGCCGTCAGGTCCAGTTCCACGACAAATCTAAGTGCCTTTTTGTCAGCCATATCTCCGGAACGGCGATGCTCCCGGACAAAGGCCCATATTTGTTGCAAATCACTGCCATCAAACAGTGGAAAGGGCAGGGCGCGCCAATCACCTTGTCCCGGTGTTTCACTGGCGCGGCCCATTTGGCCCGCATCTGCCGTTAGCCGGTTCAGCAAATCGTCATGCCCGCCGCGCTCCAGCAAGGCTGTCGCATCTACTCCAAGCCAGCCTTTCATGTCGCCACCTCTGATCGCTGACAGAAACAACAATATTGAACTTGCCAGTGACGAATTTGCGCCGGGCAGTATTGATGCGATCATATTTTGCGCCACTGCCGGGCTGGCGGCCTGGAGGGCAGTCATAACTTCCTTCATGGCTGGCCATTCGTTTGCGAAAGCCTTGATGGCTGCCTTGGTTTCCGGTGCGACCACGCCCCCATCCATGGGGACGGGTTGGCCCTGCGCTATCGGGCGCTGCACTGATTCCGGTGCCCTGGTGGCAACCGTTTCAAAGGTCAATTGGCTGCCTTTGGGTAGAACTGCACGGGTCATCAAGGAAATATCACCCGCAGGCGTTCTGACCAACAAGCCACCATCACGATGTGGGCCAATGACTTCGCCCTGAATGGTCTTTGTTGCTGCAACAGTTGCTGCGGTTGCTGGCGGGGCATTGTCGGTATCTTGCTGGGACAGCAATGCCGTTTGACTTATCGCTGCACTGAGAGAAGGACTTGGAGATAACGGCGCGGTCGTCGGCGAAGTAGCGGCATTTCCACTCGCCAACAGGGCAGAATTGGTCCCTTGGTTGATCGTTAGAGATGGATTTGGCGATGTCGTCGTGCCAGGGGGAGAACCTGGTGCCTGGGCGGAAGACAGGACAGTGGCCTGAGTTGTTGCCTGATTTGCCAGAGGCGCAACAGGGGCATTCACTGTGGGATTGGCAACTGTTGTCCCCGCCAGACGACTGGCGTTGCCGCCAAGAACACCCTGGTTGGACATCGCATTCGATTTGCCAGCTGCCAGCTGGGTTTTGATGTCGTTGGCCAATGTTGAAGATGCTGTTTCTGTCGTGCCAGACTGAGATACGGCCGTACTGGCGGGCACTGATGAAACGCTGCCCTTGGGGAGGGTTAATGCGACGTTAGATATTTTCAGGATCAGTGTACCACCGGGAACCAGTGTTGAACTTGCACTGGCTTTCGTCGGCGAACTCAGAATATTGGCTGTCAGCTGTGTGCCAATGTTCAAAGTCGCTGTCTGGCCACCCCGCGGGACCAGGCCAGCAGCCAAGCCGCCAGCCAGAGTTTTTCCAGTAAGGTTTTCCCCGCTAACGCTGGTCATGGTCAGACCAATTTCTTTCGGAGGATGCTGGACCCTGCCGCCGATCGAGAGAATCAGCGCACTTATTTTATTGCCGGCAACACGTATTTCAATATCAACCTCGCCGTTCAGGACAAGCTGTTCCAGCGCCTGGGACAGGATAAACGTACCGTTGGGTGTTCGCAGCACTGGCAGCCCATTGGCATCTGCACCCGTCATGGTGCCTTTGAAACGCATGCCTTCGCGCAACCCTGCAATAGAGGCCGCGATGGTAACCGCGGGTGAGGAGGGTGGCGGCGCTTCTTTAGGGACTTGACCACCAGCTGGCCGCTGACCCGCATTTTGCTGCTGCGGCGTCTGGCCTCCCTGAGGATTGGGAGAGGCTGTTAGCGCACCGGTCGGTTGCGGTGGTGTGGCTGGTGGAACGTTGGTCATGGTTCAGATAAAAGCCGGGCAGCGAGGGCTTCCACATCATCAGCAGCCTTGCTGCCGGGATGACGGAGCAGGATGGAGGTCTGATGCCGAATCGAATCCCGGACCTTGTCATCGCGACGGATCATTCCCGCAAGTGGCGGTGAGATTTTCAGGAAACTTTCACAGGCTTTTTTCAAGGCACCATAGGTACGGTTGCCATCCTGGGCACCACTGACCTGGTTGACCACAATGCGCAGGTCCGCCCCTGGATGTTTCATGGCCGTGACCTTGATGAAGGCATAAGCGTCAGTGATGGCTGTTGGCTCTTCGTTGGTGACGACAAGTATCGTGCCGTTGTTACCAACAAGGGCTCTCACACCGCTTTCCACACCGGCACCCAGATCTACAATTACCCGATCATATTGGTCCGCAAGATCCAGCAGGTCTTCGCGCAGTTCCGAAACGCGGGGTCCCGACAGCAAGGCGAGAGCGCCGGACCCGGATTTACCCGCCAGAATATCGAAATTGCCTTCAGGGTATTTGGTAATGGCGGACTTCAGATCGATGCGTCCTGCAACGACACCGCCCAGGTCATATTTGGGCATAATGCCTAACTGAATGTCCACATTGGCCAGACCCAAATCACCGTCAAACAACAGGGCCTTGCGGTTTCTGGCTGCAATGGCGTGGGTCAGGGTGACAGAAAGCCACGTTTTGCCGACACCACCTTTACCTGAGGCGACAGTGACAATGTTGCGACCGCGTGGCGCAGGAGCCTGTTCCGCTGCTGAACTGATATCGGTGGTCATTGTGCTGCTTTCTCCTCGTTATCGGACAAGGTGGTCGTAAGGGTTTCCTGGCGCAGCAACAGCCGCGCCATGGTGACAGGGTTAAGAACTTTCATGCCTTCCGCGACATAAGGTGACAGGCTGACATCGCCGAGGATAAATCCAGTGGCGTCCGCGGCGGCGATAATCGCGCCATAACGACGCGTCGCGTCCAGTCTGGTAAAGATCACACGCCGAATACCCAAAGGCCGCCAGGCTGACGCAATATCACTGGATTCAGCGACATCGCCTCCGGCCGCAATAACCAGAACGGGCTCGATGCCTTCAATATCCAAAAAGCGCTTCAGGTCCCGGATTTCGATGCTGTTGTATGGATTGGTGCCTGGGCTGTCGATCAGGACTAGTTCATCTTCTCCGGCATAGGATATGGCATTGCGCAAGATATCCGGCGCATCAGCTTTTTCCAGCTCGGTATTCAGAATGTCGGTGAAGCCACGCAATTGTGCAACACCTCCGGCACGAATGGTATCTGTCGTAATAACCCGAACCTTTTTGCCAGCCATGACCGCCCTGGCCGCCAGTTTGGCCACGGTCACGGTTTTACCGGCACCGGGTTGACCAACCAGCATGACAGGCTGGCGCGGCATCAAATTCAAAGGGGCAAAGTCAAATCCGGCATCCAGGGCACCAGCCAGCTGGGCTTCAGGGTCTTCAACGTCCATAGATTGGGCCAGGCTGATCAGCCGTGACGCTAGACGCTCGGGTAAGCCATGAAACTGCAAGGCTTCGCCCAACGGGTTAGCGCTGCCGTCGGCACCTGGATGCGGGGCTTGTTCCTGAATTTCTTCTGGTTGCGGCAAGGCTTCTTCAAGGGCGGCTGTAACCTGGACACCTGTTCCACGTCGGCCCTCAAATGTTGAAACGATAACAGCGTCCCGCCCCAGGACCTGACGCACTTCTGCCATGGCCTCTGGCATGGTTGCGGCTGAGAAGGTCTTGAGGCGCATTGCTCAGTTCCTAGACCTGCCCAAGGGTGCGAATTTTCGCCTTGGGGTGAATCTCATTTTGCGACATCACAACAGTCGCCGGACGGAAGCGCTCGATGATAGAGCGAACAAATGGCCGGATACCCGGACTTGTCAACAAAACAGCGGCTTCGCCTTCATTTTGGGTGCGTTCAAAAACCTGGCGAACCTTGGTAATAAATTCCTGTAGTTTCATCGGCGCCATGGCAAGCTGACGGTCGTCACCCTGAACAATGATGGATTCGGCGAAGGCCTGTTCCCATTCAGGTGACAGGGTAATTAACGGGATATACCCGCCTGCTGAAACCTGGCTGTTGCTGATCTGTCGGGCCAGACGCGAGCGAACATGTTCGGTTACTTGTGTGAAGTTCTGGGTAAAGGCTGTGGCTTCGGCAACGCCTTCAAGAACAGTTGGCAGGTCACGAATGGAAATGCGTTCGTTCAACAGATTTTGCAAAATGCGCTGGACGCCGGACGTGGAAATCTGTGCCGGAATAATATCGCCTATAAGCTTTTGCTGCTCCTTGGGAAGATCATCCAGCAGTTTCTGGGTTTCCGCATAGGACAACAGGTCCGACATGTTTTCCTTGATGGTTTCAGTCAAATGTGTGCTAACGACGGTGGATGGATCGACAACTGTATAGCCCCGGAAAGAAGCTTCTTCGCGATGGGCTTCGTCGACCCAAGTCGCCGGCAGACCAAAAGTTGGTTCGGTGGTTTCTTCGCCGGGCAGGGTAATCGGCTCGCCCCTGGGGTCCATGACCAGCAACTGACCTGGACGGACTTCGCCGGCGCCACTTTCAATTTCCTTGACACGGATCACATAGCCGTTTGCCGGCAATTGCATGTTATCCAGAATACGGACTGATGGCATAACAAAGCCCATCTCACTCGCCAACTGACGGCGCAGGGCTTTGATCTGATCTGTCAGTTTGTATCCACGCTCATCATTGATCAAGGGCAGTAGGCCATAGCCCAGTTCCAGCCGCAAATCATCGATGGCCAATGCTGTTGAAATGGGTTCTTCGACAGGGGTGGAATCTATCTGTTCACGTTCCGCTTCATCTGCCTCAATTACAGCCCGTTCATTATTTTGCATGGCCACAAATGCAAGCGTGCCCGTTATGCCGGATAACAGAAGGAAGGGGAACATCGGCATATTCGGAATGATGGCAAGGCCGATCATCAAGAAAGAACTGACGCCCAGTGCTTTTGGGTAACCGCCCAACTGGGAAAAGATAGCTTTATCAGCGGTGCCTGATACACCCGCCTTGGAGACCAAAATACCGGCAGCAATGGAGACGATCAAAGCGGGAATCTGGGAGACCAGTCCGTCGCCAACTGTTAGCAGTGTATACGATTCACTGGCGCCGCCGAAGCTCATATCTTTCTGAGCCACACCAATGATGATGCCACCGATGATGTTAATGAAAGTAATCAGCAGCCCGGCAACGGCATCACCACGAACGAACTTGGACGCACCATCCATGGCACCAAAGAAGTTGCTTTCGTCTTCCAGATTCTTGCGCCGGTCCCGGGCTTCGTTCTCATCAACCAAACCAGAACTAAGGTCGGCATCAATTGCCATCTGTTTACCGGGCATGGCATCCAGGGTGAAGCGGGCAGCGACTTCCGCGATACGTTGTGAACCCTTTGTGATGACGACAAAGTTCACAATCACCAGAATACCGAAGACCACGATACCGATAATAAAGTTACCACTGATAACAAAGTCACCAAATGCCTGAATGACCCGACCGGCGGCGGCACCCCCGTGGTGCCCTTCAGACAGGATCAGGCGGGTCGAGGCAACGTTCAGGGAAAGCCGCAACAGCGTTGCTATTAGCAGAACGGTCGGAAAAGCACTGAATTCCAGGGGCTTGGCGATAAACAAGGCGGTCATCAAAATCAGGACAGAAAAGGTGATGGATATCGAAAAGGATATATCCAGCAGCCAGGGTGGCAGCGGGATGAACAGAACAGTGAGGATCGCCATAATGCCCAGGGCAAAGGCAATATCCCCCCGCATGAACGAAAACATTCCGACAGCTTCGCCGTCTGGTGTTGTCGCTTGTTCAGACATGGTCAGGCTCGACTGTCATTGTCGGCATTCTCGCAATCAGTTCTCATCATGTAACCGGGGTGGTCACATCCAGGAATGTTTTCAGGCAGGCGCAGCATTATGTTCGCCAGGAGCCGGCACGGCGGTGCCGTCGTCTGAATATAGTTTCAGTTTGTTGCGCAAGGTGCGGATCGAAATACCCAAAATTGTTGCCGCGTGGGTTCTGTTGCCAAGACAATGAGTAAGGGTATTGATGATCAGGTCGCGCTCCACATCGGCAACCGTTCGGCCCACAAGAGAAGACGCCCCCATGAGGGCAGCACTATCCTGAATTTGCCCTGTGGTGTCTTCCATGGGTATTGCAGAAGGACTATCTGTGGCGCCAGCGTGGTCACCAGGTTTACTGCCGTCCGGCAACATTATGGCGTCGATTTCAATCTCGGGCCCGTTAGCCAACAGCACGGCGCGGTGCATGGTATTTTCAAGTTCACGGACATTGCCAGGCCAGCCATAACTGCGAATGGCTTGCTGGGTCGTGCTCGCCAGAGGACGAAGGGCTACACCATTTGCTTCGGAATATTTTTCGATGAAGTGCTGGGACAGGGCTTCAAGGTCCATAGGCCGATCACGCAGTGGCGGCAATTCCAGACTGACCACATTCAGGCGAAATAACAGATCCTCGCGGAAGTTGCCTTTTTTGACTTCCTCCAGAAGGTTTCGGTTACTTGTTGCCAGCACACGGATGTCAACGGAAACAGGCTTGGAACCACCAACCCGGTCGATCTCACGTTCCTGAACGGCACGCAGAAGTT
The DNA here is from genome assembly GCA_018650465.1 of Alphaproteobacteria bacterium. Taxonomy (GTDB): domain Bacteria; phylum Pseudomonadota; class Alphaproteobacteria; order UBA2966; family UBA2966; genus JABILA01. The sequence goes on along the minus strand of JABIFY010000145.1, from coordinate 34,271 downwards.
TGGCCTGCAGACGGGTGTCCATTTCACTGATTTCGTCCAGCAGCAGGGTTCCGCCATTGGCTTCTTCAAACTTGCCTACCCGACGGGTGGCAGCACCCGTGAAGGCGCCTTTTTCATGACCAAAAAGTTCAGATTCAAGCAAATTTTCTGGAATAGCGGCGCAGTTGATCGAAATAAACGGCTTGCCGGCACGTGCACTTTTTGAATGCAGGTAGCGCGCCATGACTTCTTTACCGGTTCCGGACTCGCCGGTGATCAGGATGCTGGCATCACTGGGGGCGACCTGATCGGCAAGGCGTATGACTTTGGCCATGGCATCGTCGCGGAAGACCATGGTTTTGGTCTCTTCAGTCACGGCCTGTAAGACGGCTGCAATCAGTTCGGGCTCAGGCGGCAGGGGGATATATTCCTTGGCCCCGGCCTTGATGGCAGAGACGGCAATGGACGCGTCAGTGCCCACACCGCAGGCCACAACAGGAATACTGATACGTTCCTGATCAAGACTGCGAATAAAACCGCCGACATCCAGCGTTGCATCCATCATGACCAGATCAGCGCCCTGGCCAGAGCGCAGGGCTGTCAGGCCAGCATCCAGGTCTGGTACATGGGCAACTTTGGCACCGCGCTGCATGGCGATCTTGCTGGCAGCACCGATTTGACCATCAAGTGATCCAATGATCATGAGTCTCATATTTTGTCTCCCGGTATTCTTACCGTTGTTACGCTCTATTCGAAGTAATGAAGCCGTTGTGAAGGTGGCAATATCGTATTCAGCAGCATTTCCAGGCGGCGTGGATTTTCACCCCTGCCAATGGAAGCAGCTGTGATGATGTACAGGCGATTGACCACAAGTTCGCTTTTGGAATTGCGCTCCAGCTTTCCAGCCAGCGGCGAAAACACCATGTTGGCGAGGACGGCACCGTAAAATGTTGTCAACAACGCAACAGCCATGGCAGGACCAATAGATGACGGATCATCCAGTTTTCCCAACATTTGCACCAGACCAATCAGCGTGCCGATCAATCCCATGGCTGGGGCGACTTCAGCTGAACGCCGCAGGATACCAACGCCTCTTGAATGTCTTTCCGCCATGCCGCTCAGCTCGTGGCCCATGACGCGTTCAATATCGTCACCCGTGCTGCCGTCAATCGCCAGACTCAAAGCCTTTTTCAAAAAGGGATTATGGTCCAGAGCCGCGACGACTTTCTGCAAAGCGAGCACGCCGTCTTTACGTGACTGGATCGCCATTCTCAAGCCATCTTCAGCGGCTTCAGCGGCATCGGGCAGGCTGTGAAAAATTGTTTTCAGGATCACGCCCTGCGCAGACAGGATTTCCCGTAGCGAATAGCTGATCATCGTTATCCCGAATGTACCGCCAATGACGATCAGGATCGCTGGGATGTCGATAAACGAACTTACCGACCCACCAAGAATAATCGCACTGGATACAAGTCCGAAACCCGCGAGCAGGCCAATGAGAGTGGCTATGTCCATTTTGTGTAACTACTAGCTGTTATTATTGACACCCTGAAGAACCCCATTGATTACTACTGTCTGTCCGACTTGATGATTTCTGTCATCGTGATGCCCAGTCTTTCGTCGACGACAACAACTTCGCCACGTGCGACCAGTCGGTTATTGACATAAATGTCGATTGCCTCACCAACCTTGCGGTCAAGTTCGACAACAGCACCACGACCCAACTTCATCAGATTACTGACTTGCATGCGTGATTTTCCCAGAACGGCAGATACTTGAACCGGAATGTCATACACCGCCTCCAGTTCACCTGCTGTGCGGACCATATCGGATTCAAGTTCATTCGTAGACAAGATCGGTTCGGGCGCGTTTTCAGCTGTGCTTTCCAGTTCCTGGAGGCTCAGGTCACCGGATTCACCGGCAGCAGTGATATCAGTCATGGTTGATCTCCTGATCTTTGGTTTTCCATTTGATAGGAAGTCCTGAAATTTGAAACATCAAGTTTGGTGTTCAGTGGCATATTTACGATCCAGTTTCCGGGGAAGCAGCCGTTAGGTGGGCTTCTGCCGCAATCTCGTCTATTACAGAGCTTTGTTGCTGAACAGGCGCGGGCGCAATCTCTTCCACAACTTCAGCATTTGATGCCGCTTCTGGAGTTGATTGAGGCGTCTCGTCGCTGGCGGCGGTCGTCGCCGGGGCACCGATGGCACTGAGGTACCTTTTGATCGTTGCCGTTACTTCTTCTTCCAGCTGTTTAAGATTACGAACAGCACCGCCTTCGGACCATTCAACAGCGCAATCTGTTGGACCAAAACCTTCCGTAGGCAAGACCGAAACTTCACCAGTGAATGCGACATTATTTTTCAGAGTTTCAATCCTGGCCATCACATTCGGGGCAATTACGGGATGCACGCGGATCATGATTTTAGGTGCGCTGCCAATTTCACTATGTTGTTGCAGCATCTCGAGGATCAAGGCTTCAATTTCTGCCTGTGGCTCACGCGACAACAAAGACCGGGCCAGTTTTTGTCCGATAACCAGCGCCAGTTCAACTGCGTCAGCGTGAATAGATGTCACTACGCTGTCCTGAAACGTGCCAAGCCGATCAAATTGCTGTTCAATTGTAGCAAGTATCTGGTTCGCCACCGAATCTGCATTTTGGGAGGCTTCGTCCGAGGCGACAACAGCCCCTTCATTTCGGGCTTCAGCCAAGGCGGCATTGAATTGATTTTGTGAATAGACCGGAATGTCAGCCGGGTCCATCAAGGCAAGAGGATCATCGTCGGGGTGAGGAGACCCCGGTGTGAACACGGTGGAAAAATCGAACTTTGCGTGATCAGACATGATTATGTCACCACACCTTCAGGGCTGCTTATACCGCAGAGCCTGATTTCAACTGGTTGAGAGGACAACATGTTTTTGAAGTAGGCCACGTTATTCCTGATACATCCAGGTACGCATGATTGCCAGCGCTTCTTCAGGGTGTTTGTCGACAATATCGCCGATCTTTTTCACGGAAGAGGCCCGAACCCGACCTTCGACCTGAGCCATATTTATCATGGAATCCACATCTTCTCCCTCTTCAGAACCATCTGTGACAGCCAGAGGTTGCCCATCGGGTCCCTTGGGTGCTGAAAGGGCGGCTTGTTGGGCCCGCTCAGCTTCAATTTGCGCCGTGCGCGCCGCGGCAACGGCCTCAGCTTGTGCCTGGGCGATAGACAAGGCTCTGCTAACCAGTGGGCGCAGGACCAGCAAGACGACCAGCAAGCCGACAATTGCAAAAATGATGATTTCAGCAACGCGGAAATAGTCGTCTTTACCCAAACCCAGGAAAGCGGCTTCTTCATCAGGAATATCGAGTATGTTTAATGGTGCAAAGCGTAAGTTGACGACTTCAAGTACGTCACCACGACCTTCATTATACCCAACGGCCGAACGTGCCAGGGTGGCCAGTTGTTCAATTTCTTCTGGCGGACGTGGTTTATAGGTTTTGTTTTGTCCTTCGCCTTCATAAACGCCGTCTACCAGAATGGCGACGGACAGGCGTTTGAGAACCCCGGATTCAGTAACCTTTACCGTATTGCTTTTAGAGATTTCAAAGTTGACGGTTTCTTCTGAACGATCATTGCTGGTAGAGGTTGTATTGCCCTGATCGCCTTGCCCACCGCGGTTTTCGGGCAGGCTTCCGGCAACGGTAACCGGGGCATTGCCCTCGCTGTCTGTCGAACTGGCGTTCTCTGAAACTGTTTGGGTGGATCTGACGACCTGACCGTCCGGATCATAAGTCTCCGAGTTTGTTGTGATCCGATCATAATCAAGATCAGCCGCGACTTCCGCACGGACCTTGCCGTTGCCAACGGAGCGGGACAGCAATTTTTCGACGGCGGATTTTATTTTGGATTCGTATTTACTGCGAAATTCGTCAATGGAACTGACAGCTGAAGCTCCACCATCTTCATCGCCGTCGCCCCGGGCCAGCAAATTGCCGCGGTCATCGATAATAGAGACGCGTGAGGTGCTGAGATCGGGAATTGCCGCCGCTACGAGATGCTGAATGGAAGCGACCTGGCCTGATTCAAGGCGTGATCCGCCTTTTAGTTTCAGGACGATGGACGCTGTGGGCTGGCGGCGTTCGCGGGTAAAGAGTTCGCGTTCAGGCAAGACCAGGTGCACGCGAGCACCGGAAACCCGGTCGAGTGATTTGATCGTGCGGGCCAGTTCACCTTCCAGGGCGCGGACCTTGTTGATGTTCTGAACAAAGCTGGTTGTACCCAAAGTGTCGCCGCGATCAAAGATTTCATAGCCAATTGAGCCGCCGGAAGGAAGCCCTTCGCCAGCCATTTGCAGACGGACTCTGGCGACTTGTTGGTCAGGTACGAGGATTTGTGTACCGTTGGCCCTTATTTCGAATGGAATTTGCTGCGATTCAAGTTGTGCAACAATCTGGCTGCTGTCTGTTGTGTCCAGGTCACTGTATAACAGGGACATCTGGGGTGCAGTTACGCGCGCAGTCAGGAAAATGAAGAAGCCAATAAGGCCTGCGGCAACACCAGCCATGGCGATAACACGGGCGGGACCCAGACTTTGGATAAGGTTAAATAGCGGGTTCACGGGCCAGGACCTTCCATATCGACGGACGACTTATGCAACGGACAGGATACAGATACTTTTTCCGGGCAGATCTGGATCAAACGACCTCTGCCACGGAAAGTAGCTATTTTCCTGCTTTACAACAGTAGTTTAGCGATTTGGAAGTGAATTAATAGTTAACAGGCGGCAATTTTTGCCTACCAAATGAGCTAGAGTCTCGCAAGAACCGTTTCTGATGCTTAATACAGGTGATATTAGCCTGGATTCGTCGCCGAAGTGCGATAACGCTGCAATCGGGTGATGCGAAGCCCACTTTGGCCGTGGTGATCGATCGCCCGCTGCCAGGAGAGGAATTCTTCAACTGAAAGAGTGTACCGACGACAAGCTTCATCAAGGCTGATCAAACCACCGCGGACAGCGGCAACCACTTCGGCCTTGCGCCGGGCAACCCAGCGTCTTGTATTGGCAGGTGGCAAATCCCCGACAGTCAGCATTCGGCCATCAGGACCGGGTACAGTGGCGCTTGAGACAAGTTTTCGGGTGTTCATCATTGCGTTCGGCATGGCGTTTTGATTTTCCGGTCTGGAGAAAAATTTCGGAATAAATTCGGAATAAGTTCAGAATAAGTTCCGGCGAAGACTTAAACGACATATCGGGAAAATGATCAGTTATTCCCGGGTGCCCTGCCGATGTCGAAGCCTTCTGCGCAACGCCGATGTGAGCAATGACAAGGGTAGTCCAAGGGCTTTAAAAAAGTGCTAAGAGATTCAAATTATTGAATCTTTTGAATCACTTATATGGTTTTTCCCTGAAAAACCCTGGGCTCACGCTGGTGCGCCTTCGGCGCCAGCTCCGCAGGGGCGGCGCAGTCGCGCCGGGGCGACGCTTGTCGCCCGGATGAACTCTGTTTCAGACGGAATACCTTACAGCAAAGACCTGCACACCCGGGCTGCAATCGCAGCCCCGAAGCGAATGCTACGCCCCTGCGGAGGCGGTCGCGAAGCGACATCGCCGTGAGCCCAGGGTTTTTTAGGGAAAAACCCAAAAAAGGAAACCGACCCGGATTTCTCCGGGTCGGCTGAAGGTAGAGAGTGACGACGGTTGAATAAGGCGTCGTCGATTGCCTTTGCTCAGGCTTAACGTTTCAATCGGATCAATTCGTCAAGCATGTCATCAGCAGTGGTAATGATCCTTGAAGAGGCCGAAAAAGCACGCTGGGCCAGGATCATATTCGTAAACTCCTTGGCGATATCCACCGTCGAAGCTTCAAGGGTTGAAGGCGCAACCTGTCCAGAGCCACCGACACCGGCTTCCTGAAGGTTGAAAGTGCCAGATGCGTCAGTAGAAATGTAAGCGTTACCCGTTTTGGCAGATAGTCCGTTCGGGTTTTTGAACATGGCAACCGGCAGTTTATAGATTTTCTGCGTCACACCGTTTTCGAACAATGCGGTTACAAAGCCCAGGCTATCAACCTGGATGGTGCTTAACTCACCAAACAGGGCACCATCAACGGAGCTACCTTTCAACTGGGAAGGTCCGTCAAACTGACTGAGACCGTCAGCCTTGTTTTGAGTGCCGAAATTCAAGGTAACGGATTGGGCTGACAAACCCAGGGTGGGCGCCCATGGAATACTTATGGCCGCCGTCAGTGCTGTCGATGTGTTCACCAGGTCGACAGTACCGTCCGCGTTAAAGCTGATCGTTCCACTTGCCAGCAAGCCGTCTGTGGCTGTGGTATCACCAGCTGGTTCAATATAGGCCTCTACATGCCATTTATTGGAAAATGCCTGCTTCATGAAGCCCATGGTCAACTGACGGGCACCACCCTTGGAGTCGAAGATTTGAACGCTTCGTTCGAAATCGGGTGTCAGGGTGTTGGAGGCCATGTTCTTGGCTGAAGTCGCAGCATCATATGTTTTTGTAATGGTACCAGCAGCTGTTGCGAACAAATCTCCAATCGGCGTGTTGGTACCTTCCGCCATGACCATGTCACTGCCTGGGTCACCGGTTACGGTAAGGCGAGAATCTGAAGAACCAGCGATAGAAGAACTCAAACCATCAACTTTATTAACCAGAGCCGAAAGTTCCGCCAATGTCGAGAATGTGGTGGTCGATGGCGTGGCATTGTAGGTAAACGTCGTCGTCGATGCTGTTGACGGCGGTCCAGCGACACCTGTGGCAATTGTGAATGAATCACCATTTAACAAACCAGTGATCGTGCCACCACCGACACCGTCGGACAGAGCTGCAGTTGAGGTAATACCTGAACCACCAATCTGGTTTGTTACGTTTTGTGGGCCTGTGACAGTTACCGTCTGTGACGCCTGCATGTTGGCTTTCAGGGCAACACTTGTTGATGCCGTCGCCGTACCAGACAGTCCAAGAATGTTCACAGGTGCGAGGGTGGTCAAGGCACTCCGGTTTGATGGGATGTTACCGGAAGAATCGACCACCCAGCCTTGCAGGTAATGGCCGGCAGCGTTGCGCAGGTCACCGTTTTCATCGGCCGTAAAGGCACCGGCACGGGTAAACATATATGTGCCTTGGGTGGCTGTCGGTGTAGCCAATTCGTTGACAACAAAGAAGCCGTCGCCGGAAATGGCCAGATCAGTTGGCGAGGCGGAAGCCTGCAACAAACCCTGACGATCAATCAGCGCCAAGGGCGACGATTGCACGCCACCTGGTGCGTAACTTGTGGCCGATGCGGCACTGGTAACCAGTGTCGAAAACCGCGCTGTGGTTTCCTTGTAACCGACCGTGTTCACGTTGGTGATGTTATCGGCGATCATGGCCATGGCTTGCGATTGTGCCGCAAGGCCTGATACGCCGGAGAACATGGCTCCAAATACACTCATTCTCTCTCTCCTTCATTATCTTTCACCGAAAAGGTGAAAGTTTCCTTCGTTTCCTTGATCAGCAATGCCGGACCGGCCTGCTGATGCGCGTGCTTATGTGTTCTGCTATTGAGTAATAATCAGTGGTGCTTCCTTGACCACGGTGACAGCATTTGCCGGAATTCTAAGATCTCCGACCATCAGGATTTCTCCCTGTTCAGTGCTCTCTACGCCGGTGACAACACCGTTGAGCTTCATTTCTGCGAAGATAGATTCGCCACTGAAAGTTTTTGCGTCGACCGTCAGGTGGTATTGCCCATCAGGCAGGGTGAGGCCGTCATCGCCCCGACCATCCCAGGTGAAGTCATGGCTACCTTCTTCCGTCTCGTACGGAACATGGGCAACTTCCTGACCGTCTGCATTCCGGATCGTCAGATTAACCGTGTTCGCGTCGTTGGGCAGGGTGTAGGTCCAGGAGGCCACGCCCTTGTGCTTTTCGGTGGTGCTGCCGCTGGCTTCGACGGTTTTGCCGATGTAGCCGGTGGCCCCAAGGAATTTCTCTGCACTGAGCAAAGAAACAATGTCCTCCAGGTTCTTGTTCTGGGCAACGGCCTGTTCAACACCTGTGAATTCAACCAATTGACTGGTGAATTCACTCGAGTCCATGGGATCAAGCGGATCCTGATACTGTAGCTGGGTGGTCAAGATCGTCAGGAAGTTTTCAAAGTTCTCGGCCAGATCGGCGAAACCTTTGTCTGCAACACCTGATGATGCTGATTGTGCTGCGCTAGCGGCGCTGGCGATATCCATTATTCCTGTCCTCTTTCAAGGGATATTTGGGTGGCAAAGGGCATCGGGTTAGACGTTAATATCAAGGGCGCGATCATGACTTGCACTCGCTCTGGCCTCGGCCAACAAGGCCTCGACATCCAGGTCATTTTCTTCCCCATTGGCTGAATTGTTCCCGTCCTGACTTTGACCGGTACCTTTGCCATCTCCGTCGGCATTTTTGGCGAAGCTGTTACCACTGTTATTCTGGTCCCGTAGATTGAAACTCAATTTATCGGAATCCGGGTCCAGTCCGGCATTGGCGAGGGCGCGTTCGAGCGAACGGGCGTCGCCTTTAAGAAGTTCCAGAGTTTCTGGACGCTCGACGGTCACGCTTGCCGTAACAGCACCATCTCGTGCAATCTCAAGCTTGATGTCGACCCGACCGAGCTCTGACGGATTAAGTCGGATGCTGATTTTATCGGCGCCATTTTGCATTGCTTTGGCGATGTGCATGGCCACCTGCGCCTGTGGTGGTTGCTGTGTTGGAGGTGGTGGCGGTGTCGCCGGTTTGGCGGCGTTGGCCATTTGTGTGCCAGTTGGTGCGCCGACTTCTGCGATTGCAGCGGAGGGGGCTGTCGTGGCTGAATTATTCATGGCGTTACCGACGGCTTCCGCACCCGCAACAGCAGCTGGCAAAGCAGCTTGTGATGGTTTGCTGCCATTTTGGCCTTGTGCGGCTTGTGTGGCTTGTGTGGCCTGGGCGGTTAATTGTGCCAGAGTATTGGCGGCCCGCTCACTCATGGAAGCTTGGGCACTACCGTCCATATTGGCGAGGCCATTTTGACCGGGTACTGGTTGGGCAATCTGAATTGCTGGCTTTGGGGCTGCTTCGGGTTTTGCCACTGCATCAGCCAATTGTCCCATGCCCTCGTTTTCCGGAAGACGAACAGGACCTGTCGGTTTGTTTTGCGCTGCCTGTAGCCCTGCTGGGGCAGCCGTTTCAAGCGCTCCACTACTTTGAACTGAAGCGACCTGATTAAAGGCAGCCATATTATTGGTGGGACCGGTGCCGACCATAAACTGGGCATGTATCTTTTCTGCGGCGGCTTCCTCAACCAGGGCCTGGGCAATCTGCATTTCCGTCAGTCGGGGATCAGGGCCAACTGCAATTTTGGCATCCTTGATCAAAGGTGATTCAGCGACGACTTGCTCAACTTTTCCTTTTTCCACAGACTGAGCGCGTTCCTGGCCTTTTACTGCAGGCACATTTGTTTGCTGTGTGCTGCTTTGAACGGCGGCCTGGGAAATAACCTGTACATCATCGCTGAGGTCGGCCATATCGGTCTTGGCTGCGACTTCCATCGCGAGACCTGAAACTTTATTGATTGCATCGTCTGGCGTCACGGCTGCTGCTGCCGGATCAAGAGTATCGGCATTGGCGGCGGACTTGAATGGCCCTGCTTTTTCGCTCATTTTTTCAGAGTCGGCAGCTTTTGCATTACTATTAATGGCTGCTGCCTGGCTTGCCTTGTTTGCCATGTCCAGGGCAGCGACGATGCCGGAGGCGTCTTCAGCGACAACTTCCTCAAGGACGTCTGATGCCGCATGGCCGATAATTGTGTCTTCCGAAATTTCAGATTTCATCGTAGCTTCAAGCGCGACGTCAGGCTTCATTCCAGCTTCAAGGCTTTTTACGATCTCCATACCTGGTGTTGCCACCTTGGTTTCAGAACCTGAGGCATCTGTAGATTTCTCGTTTCCCTTAGTGCTGACAGCATTTTCTTCCTGGGTGTCTGAGTCAGGCGCTTCTTCGGGGTCGGCTGCTTCAACCTGTTCTTCATGCTCAGGTCGATCAATACGATCCGGACGCGCTTCACTTCTGTCATCCTGCTTTAGAGCACGTACCTTTGCCTCTTCAGTACGCATATTGTCCCTGTGACTCATGACGTCATTCAGATGTTTGGCGAACGCATCTTTCTGCGACGTCAGGTCCACTTGCTGGACTTTTGCCGTTGATGCGGTCGAACCAAGAAGCTCAAGGATTTGCATTCGATAACCTCTGTTGAAAAAATTCACCCATTTCGGGCAAAGACTAAAAACTGTTCAGCGGGATTAAAGCAAACAGCGGGCCAGTTTTTGAATATTGTGTAAGTAACTGTAAATAAACAAATTATTGTAAATTATGTTTTCCAGAAGGGGAGGGCATAATTGCCGGATCGGCAAATATGCCCCTGTTGGCCGCGTCAATATTGCCGCACGACCTTGATGAGGAGGCGTGTTCTGGAGGCGGCGTTTAGAGTTCGTTAAGCAAGATAGTGTGGAGTTAAGCCACGGGATGAGCGGCGGGGAAGTTTAGCTGCGAACAACAGAGTGTTTCCGGGCCTACTGAAATCGCCCGGGAGGAAAACAAATTTCAAGGCGGAGCATCAAGTGATGATTCCGCCGCTTGATTGAGTCAAAGGAAGAACGACATGTCGAGTTTCGAAGATGGGGCCAAAGCCTACGAAGAAGAAGATTATGACAAGGCTATGGATATCTGGACGAAAACCGCAGAAACAGGTGATCTGGAATCCAAGTATTATCTTGGCCTTATGTATGCGAACGCGAATGGCGTCGAGCAGGATTTTGAAAAGGCCCTGGAGCTTTTCACACCGGCGGCTGAAGACGGTTATATGGAGGCGGAGTACAGTATGGGGGTTTTGCACCAGGTGGGTCTTGGGATGGAACCTGATAGTGCGGAAGCGGCCTACTGGTATACCCGCGCTGCCGACAAGGGGCATCCACAGGCACAATGTAATCTGGCCGGATTATATGAGACAGGTGAAGGTGTCACCCGGGATTATGTAAAAGCCGTTGATTTTTATCGGCTATCTGCGGAGCAAGGTTACGTTGTCGCGATTTATAATTTAGCCGTGATGTGGGAAAATGGCATCGGCCTGGACGCGGACATTCAGAAGGCAACAAATTTCTATCAAATGGCAGCTGAGGCTGGATTGGCTGCGGCACAATTTAATCTTGGTGCCATCCTTGAGAAAGATGCCGGTGAGGGGGGCAATATGGAGCAAGCCCGATATTGGTTTGGTAAAGCTGCAGAACAGGGGCATAACGAAGCCAAGACCGAGTTAGCAGCTCTGCGTGGGAAAACATAGAGCGAGATCGCACGAATTAAAGTACAAGCCCTAGAGGCCGTCCTTCGGGGCGGCCTTCGTCATTTGAAAACCTTCTTCTGAACATCTCGTCTGAATACCTCCGGCAGATACTGATTGCAAGGAGTTGGAATCTTCTGGCTGTTTCTGGCCCCTATGTTGCATTGTTCTTCTCGAAATTCTTCTGGCGCAAAATGTGCCGAAACCGGGAAAACAAATGGCTGCCTTGGAAAACATATACAAATCAGTTAGTTGCGAGATACTGCAAGCATTTATTGCGCGTAGTGTTGAGAGCGGCAATAACTGCCATGGCGGTCGGAACAACCATGTGATTGCGGCAGATGTTGCCGTTGTATCACTGGGTTTCACGGCTAAAATTTAGGAGCGGGCGATGTCAGTTGGCGCAATAATGAACAATGCGATCTCGGGTCTCAACGCGACCCAGGCTGCATTGCGCACGACTTCAAACAACATTACGAACGTCAATACCGAAGGCTATCAGCGACAGGTCGTTGACCTGGCTAGCAAGGTCAATGGCGGCGTTGGTGCTGGTGTTGAGATCGCAGAAATTAGACGATTAACCGATATCTTCCTCGCCGGTCAGGTTCGGGATGCGGTTGGTGATACCGAACGCTATGACGCCATGAGCGATCTGCATGATCGCTTCCAGGCAATACTTGGATCGCCTGAAGATAATAATTCCCTGGCTGGGCGCATGGATCAAGTGTTTGAAGCATTTGGCACCTTACCCATCGAGCCTGATTCTTTGGTGCGTCGGACCGCAGCCGTAAATGATCTAAAAAGTTTTGCTGACAGCATGTCTGTCATGGCAGCGCAAATCCAGGATTTACGAGGTGAAGCCGACCGTCAGCTTGGTGACTCAATTACAGTTATCAATGCGCAACTCACACGCATCCAGCAATTGAATAAGCAAATTCAAAAAGTGGAACTGGAATCAAGTGTTGGCGCTCCTGATCTTCAAAACCAACGTGATGATGCGCTAAGGATTTTATCCGAATATATCGAAGTTGATACTTTTACATTTGGCAATGGAGAAATTGGCGTGACGACAGCGGGCAGTGTTGTCCTGGTCGATCAGTTGGCGCGGCAATTGGAATATACGCCTCCTGGCACGGTCACATCGGCAAGCCGATTCTCACAAGTTGTCGTGAATAAGGTAGACCCGGTGACAGGTGCCGTGGCGGCGACCGGTGAAACGCTGGACACAAATTTGAAATCAGGCCGGGTCAAGGGCTTGATCGAAATGCGGGATGAAATTCTGCCCAATTTTGCCGCTGAACTCGGTGAGTTTTCGGCCAAGGTTGCCGATCAGATAAATCTTGTCCATAACGATAATGTTGCCGTCCCACCGCCCTCATCCCTGACCGGAATTAACACTGGACTTGTTGGGACGGACACGACCGGATTTACCGGCAAGGTAACTTTTGTCACAACGGACGCCAGTAATAATCTGGTAAATCGGCTGGAAGTCGACTTCACCAACAATACCATCAGTAAAAACGGCGCCGCTGCTGCCGGTGCTACTTTGACGACGCTCAATGATGTGGTTTCCGTTGTGAATGCCCAGATGGGAACCGCCACCCTGTCTTTTGCCGACGGCGTCATGTCGATGACAGCGCCGACCGGGTCAACGGGTGTTTCCATGTTGCAGGATACGACCTCGCCCAGTGATCGTGCGGGTCGCGGGTTTTCCCATTTCTTTGGCATGAACAATATCATGAAAGCAAATGTGCCCTTCCATCATGACACGGGCCTGACAACGGCCTCTGTGCATGGATTTGGTACCAGCGGTATTGCCAATCTGGAGTTTCGTGGACCGCAGAACCAGGTCGAGAAGTCGTTCAGCCTGGATTTTGCCTCCCTTGGCACGGACGTGAGTGATGTATTGGCGGCACTGAACGCGACAACAGCTTTTGGAAATTTTACGACGTTTTCCATGGACAGTGTCGGCAAGTTGGTTTCGACACCCAAGACAGGGTACGAAAAATATAACTTCAATGTGGTCGGTGATACGACACTGCGTGGTGGTACGAAACAGAGCCTGTCAGACTTCTTTGGTATCGGACCCAAGTTCGGCGCCAACAGGGCCATGGAACTTCAGGTCAAACAAGCCATTCTGACCGACCCGGTTAAACTGGCTCTGGCCAAAGTTGACTTGTCTGCTGATGTTCTCGCTGGCACGGCACCGGCCATTACGGCAGGTGATGGTCGGGGTGCGGTTGAATTCCAGAAGCTTGCCGAGAAATCGATAACGTTCGAAGGAAGCGGTCATCTCGCCGGTGTGACAACAACGCTTGGCGCTTATGCCGGTGCTGTGCTGTCGGATATGGCAACCCAGGCCGCCATTGCACAAAACATCAAGGAAGATCGCACGGCCCTGAGTGGGGAACTTGAAGCCCGACTTATTGGCGATACCGGCGTCAACCTGGATGAAGAACTAGCCAATATGATACTTTACCAAAATGCCTATAACGGTGCGGCTCGTCTGATTACGACGGCCCGTGAAATGTTTGACACCCTGCTGAGGATTGCCGGTTAAGCCGGTCTCTGAAGGAGCAAAAAGATGACACGCGTATCCAGTCTCGGCCAAACAACTTTCCTGCTGCAGGACGTTGTGCGGAATCAGAAAAGTTTGTTTGATCATCAAAAGCAAACCACGACCGGCATGAAGTCGGATACCTATACTGGTATTGCACGCGATGTGGGGACGTTGTCGGGTGCCAAGACAATCCTTTCCCGCTCCGAACAATTTGTCTCTTCCAATATTGAAGTCGAACGTCGACTGACAATTTACGATGCGACAATGGAAAGCCTGCGTGATGTGGCTCAGGAAATGCGGGATAATGTGTTGGCAGCGGTTAATACCGATTCCGGTATCGCGATACGCAGCCAAATGGATAACCTTTTTGATACTGCCGTGAACCTGCTGAACACGCGTGACAATGGTCGCTTTATCTATTCCGGCACACGGACAGATACGACGCCTATCAAAACCACAACGTCAACAACGCTTGCGGCCGTCACAGCAGATGTGTCGACAACACCCGGTAATGTATTTGCCAATAACAGCCTCAAGCAACAAACCCAGGTTGATGACAATCTGAACATGGTTTATGGCGTGTTGGGCGAGGATATCGGCAAGGATTTGATGGAATCCATGCGTCGCATGTTCCGTTTTGATGATGGCACTGAAAACTTCGGTTTTACCACAGGCGGGTCATTTTCAAATCCCCTGACAGCTGATCAGGCAGGCTTTCTGAAGGGCGAGTTGCAACGTTTGAACAACACCATCGATACAATCGACAAATTCCATGCGACAAATGGTGTCAATCAAATGGCAATTGAAGATGTCCAGGAACGTCACCAGCAAGATATCAACTTTATGAAAGTCTTTATTACAGATATCGAGGAAGTCGATATCGGTGAGGCCATTTCGAAAATGCAGCAAGACCAGGTTGCGCTGGAAGCCTCTTATCGTGTGTTGTCCCAGGTATCACGATCAACTCTGCTTGACTTCATCTGATCACGTCCTTGAGCTATAACATTGCTCTGCCACGGCATCTTGCCGGGTGGGGTCTTATTACGTTTGTGGAACAACAGGTTTATTGATGATGACTGATACAGGTTTGGATCTGGTTACGGGCGGTGGCGGTTTTATTGGCAGTCACCTGGTTGATCGGCTGTTGGCCGATGGCAGGCAAGTCCGTGTGATCGACAATTTTGAAGTCGGCAACCCGCGCAATCTGGAACAACACAAAGACAATGCGTCGCTTGAAGTTATGGTGGCGGATATCCGTGATCGCGATGCCATCAAAAAGGCCTTCGACGGTGTAGATCGCGTTTTTCACCTGGCAGCCCGTGCCGATATCGTGCCGTCTATTGTTGAGCCGCGAGAATATTTCGAATCCAATGTTGATGGTACATTCAATGTGCTGGAAGCGGCGCGGGACTTTGAAATATCCCGCATGGTCTATATCGCGTCATCGTCCTGTTATGGCATTCCCGATGCCTACCCAACCCGCGAAGATGCAGATATCCGCCCGCAATACCCTTACGCCCTGACCAAGTATCTGGGCGAACAACTGGCCCTGCACTGGGCTCAGACCTATGATTTGCCTATCGTTTCCCTTCGGTTTTTTAATGTCTATGGGCCACGCGCCCGCACGTCCGGCACCTATGGCGCTGTTTTTGGCGTCTTCCTGGCGCAACTTTTGGCGGGTGAGCCCCTGACCATTGTCGGTGACGGCGAACAAACCCGTGATTTTACCTTTGTCACAGACGTCGTCGATGCCATCGTCACGGCCGCCAACAGTGACGCATCCGGTGATGTTTTTAATGTGGGCTCTGGCGCTTCTGTCAGCGTTAACCGCCTGGTTGAATTATTGGGCGCTGAAAAAACCGTAAACATCCCCAAACGGCCGGGTGAACCAGATTGTACCCTGGCCGACATGACCCACATCAAAAACACCCTCGGCTGGACACCTTCGGTGCCCATAGAAGATGGTGTGCGTATCATGCTGGAAAATATCGACTACTGGCGCGACGCCCCCGTCTGGACCCCGGACCAGATCGATGGAGCGACAGAAGACTGGTTCAGGTATCTGGGGGACAAATAGCCCCTGCTGCGACTAATTCCCGCTTGCTTCCACGCCCAACACACCTATATAACCCCCGCATGACACCTGATTTAAGCGATATAGAGCCTGGCAGCCGCATTGTGGTGGCCATGTCGGGCGGCGTTGATTCGTCGGTAACCGCGGCCTTGCTGGCTGAGGCGGGTTATGACGTTGTGGGCATAACCTTGCAACTTTACGACCATGGCGCAGCGGTGACGCGGCCAGGGTCGTGCTGTGCCGGACAGGACATCATGGACGCCCGCCGGGTGGCTAGTTTGCTGGATATTCCTCATTATGTGCTGGACTATGAATCGCGCTTTCGCGAGGACGTGATTGAAGACTTTGTCGACAGTTATCTGGCGGGCGAGACACCAATTCCCTGTGTCCGATGCAATCAAACCGTCAAGTTTCGCGATCTGCTGATCCGGGCGAAGGAACTGGGGGCCAGTGCCATGGCGACGGGGCACTATGTGCAACGTATTCGCAATGCGGATGGTCAGGTAGAATTGCACCGTGGTGCCGACCACAATCGGGATCAGAGCTATTTTCTGTTTGCGACCACACAAGAGCAGCTTGAATTCCTGCGCTTTCCCATTGGGAATTTACCCAAGGATGTCGTCCGTGCCCATGCCGAACGCCTTGGTCTGACAGTTGCTGACAAGCCGGACAGTCAGGACATTTGTTTTGTGCCGGAAGGTGGCTATGCCGCAGTTGTTGAGCGTTTTCGTCCCGGTGCCCTGGAAGCAGGTGACATCGTCGACTTGCAAGGCAACCTTCTGGGCCAGCACAAAGGCATCATCAATTATACTGTTGGACAACGCCGGGGCCTGGGGATCGGTGGCGGTGATCCACTTTATGTCATTGCAGTGGAGGCTGATCAACACCGTGTTGTTGTTGGCCCAAAGGATGCCTTGTTGGGTGAACGGGTGACTTTGAAAGAGCTGAACTGGCTGGCCAGTGTTGATGATGACACTGATATAACGGTCAAATTACGCTCGCAAACCATTCCTGTGCCGGCAAGCCTGCAACGCCATGCCGATGGCCGTGCCGAAGTGGTTCTACAGGCTCCACAGGGCGGCATCGCACCTGGACAGGCGTGTGTGGCCTATGCGGGGGAGCGCCTGATGGGTGGTGGCTGGATTACCAATGCCCGCAAACAAACCGCCAACGCTGCCTGACCCCAAGTTCAGTGATCCTTTAATTGCCCTTCCATCGTTTGGTGGACGTGCTAAACATGCCCCAATCTGCAATTATTTTTCCGGAGTACTTGGCCATGTCCAAGGCCGATAACAGTTCAGCCGACGCCCCAAAAGACTTTATTCGCGAGATCATCCAGTCTGATCTGGATGCCGGGCGGGTTGAAGGTTTGGTGACGCGCTTTCCGCCAGAACCCAATGGCTTTTTGCATATCGGCCATGCCAAGTCGCTGTGCCTGAATTTTGGTGTTGCCGAGGAATTTGGCGGACGTTGTCATCTGCGCTTTGATGACACCAATCCGGTCAAGGAAGAAACACTTTATATCGACGCCATCAAAAAGGATGTCAGCTGGTTGGGTTTTGACTGGGGTGAGCATCTCTATTATGCCTCGGATAACTTTGAACAATTGTATACCTGGGCCGTGCATCTGATTGAAAATGGCAAGGCTTATGTCGACGATCTGAATGCCGAGCAAATGCGTGAGTATCGCGGCACCCTGAAAGAGCCAGGTCGTAACAGTCCGCACCGCGACCGCAGCGTAGAAGAAAACCTGGACCTGTTTGCCCGCATGCGCGCCGGGGAATTTGCCAATGGTGAAAAAATAGTGCGTGCCAAAATCGATATGGCGGCAGGCAACATCAATCTGCGCGATCCGGCCATTTATCGTATCTTGCATGAAACACACCCCCGGACAGGGGACGCCTGGTGCATTTACCCGACCTATGATTTTGCCCACGGGCAATCGGATGCCATCGAAGGCATCACCCATTCACTGTGTACCCTGGAATTTGAAGACCATCGGCCTTTGTATGACTGGTTTGTCGCCAACCTGCCGGTGACCGCCGCACCCCATCAGTATGAATTCTCGCGCCTGAGCCTGAGCCACACTGTTTTGTCCAAGCGCAACTTGAAAAAACTGGTCGACGATAACAATGTGAACGGCTGGGACGATCCGCGCATGCCGACCTTGTCCGGTTTTCGTCGTCGGGGCTATCCGGCATCTGCCATTCGCACCTTTGCTCGCCAATTGGGCTTCACCAAGTCTGGTGATTCTGTGGTTGAAATGGCCAATCTTGATTTCTTTGTGCGCGAAGCGCTGAACAAGTCAGCCCAGCGCCGCATGGCGGTTCTTGATCCCCTGAAAGTGGTGATCGAAAACTGGCCGGAAGGTGAAGTTGACTGGATGGATGCCGTCAACAACCCGGAAGATGAGAACGCTGGTAAACGTAAAGTCCCTTTCACACGCGAGCTTTACATCGAACGCGACGACTTCATGGAAGATGCCCCTAAAAAATTCTTCCGTTTATCTGTCGGGAGAGAAGTCCGGTTCAAATATGGATTTTTTGTCACCTGCACTGAGGCGATCAAAGACGAGAACGGCAAGGTCGTGGAATTGCGATGTACCTATGATCCGGAAACGCGGAGCGGGTCTAACCCGCCAGACGGGCGCAAGGTCAAGGGCACCATACACTGGGTGTCTGCCGAGCACGCCATCGCGGCGGAAGTCCGGCTTTACGATCCTTTGTTTAACCGTCCTGATCCCGGCGCCGATGGTGATTTCCAGGATGACATCAATCCGGACGCTCTGACCATCAACCGGTCGGCGTTGCTGGAGCCTTCCCTGGCTGAGGCCCCAATTAGTGAAGCCATCCAGTTTGAACGGCTGGGTTATTTCTGTGCCGATCCGGATCACACACCGGCGGCACCTGTCTTTAACCGGACCATCGGACTGCGGGACAGCTGGGCCAAGGCACAAAAGAAGGGCTGATCCAGTCCAGCGTCTGGCCGTTTAACGATGGTTCCGGAAATATAACACCCCACCGGCCAGCAAGCCCCAGAACACGCCACCTATGCCCAGGAAGGAAACGCCTGACGCAGTCACAAGGAATGTGACCAGCGCTGCCTCGCGATCTGCTTCGGACGACATGGCAGACAAAAGCGAGCCACTCAGGGCACCAAACAGGGCCAACCCAGCGACAGCCGCAATCAGCACCGGTGGCGAAATACTAATGAAAGCGATGGCAGCACCCGCCGACAGCCCGAAAAGGATGTAGGTAATGCCGGCGATGATAGCGGACCAATACCGTTTTGCCGGATCTTTGTGGGCTTCATCGCCGGCACAAATTGCAGTTGTTATGGCTGCGAGGTTGACAGCATGGCCACCAAATGGAGTCGATATCAGACTGAACAGGCCGGTCCAGCTGAACATGGCACCTGCATCCGGCCTGTAACCAAAATTGTTCAGGACCGCTATGCCGGTAATGTTCTGACCCGCCATGGTGATGATGAACAGGGGCAGGGTGATGCCTATTACGCTCGCCAGTGTGAAATCAGGCGTGACAAGAACCGGTTTCGACCAGAGGGATGTCACCTGTATGGCACTCATGTCAAATGTGGCACTGATCAATACGGCTGCAACAAGCACAGCCGCAGGGACTGCAAACAGACGATTGATCCGCGAGACCACAGCCCAGGTCAAGATGATCGGCAGGCCCAGCCAGGGGAATTGTGCAACGGCTTCAAAGGGCTTCAGGCACAGCGGCAGTAAAACACCAGCCAGCATGGCGCTGGCAAGAGGTGTTGGAATGGCAGAGACAAGGCGTCCAAACGGTTTCCACAAGCCAGCAAGAATGATGAGCACAGCTGTGATGACAAAAGCACCGACAGCGACGGAAAACCCGCCTTCAATCGGGGCAGATGTTGCCAGAAAAGCTGCACCCGGTGTGGACCAGGCCACGCTGATAGGCATTCGGGTTTTGATCGCGAGGAAGATGGCACATAGCCCCATGGACACGGCCAGCGCCATGAGACCAGAGGCTGCTTCGGCGGCGTTGGCACCAGCCCCATATAAACCTTGAACGACAATCGCAAATGATGAAGCGAAGCCCACAAAGGCAGCAAGTGTGCCTGCGGAAAATGTAGCCCAGGAAAGATCTCTCAACATGTGAATTCCACTTTGAAAGTGCCATATGTGAAGGGACCGAATGTGAGTGGTCCGACTGGCTGCATTATCCACATTGAAAGTCGGTGATACCATGATGAAAATATCGAATTTATAGCGGATGTCCAGGTTCTGCGCAGCACTATACGATTTATTGATACAAACAAGTCGACGGTTTACAACGGTTTGAAGGGATTTGTTTCAGGGACTGGTGGCGCTCCCGCATTCCGGGATAAGATAGCGAATACAAGGGGATCAAATGGCACAATCAATGTTTGAACGATATGGAGGCTTTGCCGCCGTCAGCCGGATTGTGTCGTCTTTTTACGACCGCGTTCTGGATTCCGACAGCTTGTCACCCTATTTCGCAGATACGGATATGCGGCGCCAGATCGATCATCAGTCAAAGTTTATTTCTTCTTTGATGGGCGGGCCTGCTTCTTATTCCAATGATCAACTACAGCGCTCTCACGAACGTCTGAAAATCAATGACGCGGACTTCAACGAAGTGATTGCGGTTCTGACAGAAACCTTTGAGGATGCCGGCGTCAGTGCATCAGATGTTTCAACAATCATTCGCGACATTAATAGTCGCCGCAGTATCATTGTCTCCAAATAATTTTGATTAGTGCATTCAGGACCGACGAATTTAATGACCCACGTTGACCATAAAGTCCTGTTGCAGGGAATTAATCACGCTGTTGCAGTCGCTGTGCCGGAGTCCGGCATTATTCTGTTTGAAAATGCCCGGTTCTTTGACTGGTTTGCACCTGGCGATGTCTCGACGGGCGTTTTGTTTGATCGCATTCCCGGTCTCGATTGGGAACGTGTCGCCAGCCGTATCGAAGCGGGCAGGGCGTTTGAGACCGACGTTGAAGGCAAAAAGGGTGCCAGGACAATTCCTGTACGCCTGTCCATCAAGGCCCAGACAGACGATGACGGTGGTGAAATACTGATTGTTGAAGGTGTCAATATCACCAAGGAAGTTGAATCCCAGTATATGCTGGATTCCTATTCCAAAATGGCCGAAAAAAATGCCCGCGAAATTGAAAAAGAAAAATCGCGTGTTGAAAAACTGTTGCTCAATATCATGCCCAAGGCCGTCTACGAGGAACTGAAAGATTTTGGCGTGACAACGCCACATCGGTTTGATTCTGCCAGTATCCTGATGCTGGATTTTGTCGGCTTTACCGACATGGCCATTTCCCATGATCCCAGCGCCCTGATCTCGGAACTCAATGACATATTTTCTGCCTTTGACCGGATCGCCGATATGTTCTCCTGTGACCGCATTCGCACGATCGGTGATGCCTATATGGCGGCCTGTGGCCTGCCGGAAGAAAATCCCGATCATGCCGTCAACATCGCCAAAATTGCTTTGCGCATGCGCCGCTATATCGACAAACGCAATAACGCCCATACCAACAAATGGCAGTGCCGGATCGGGATCAATACCGGCCCTGTTATCGGATCGCTCGTTGGTATTCAGAAATATGTTTATGACCTGTTTGGACCGGGGGCCAATCTGGCGGCACGCATGGAGTCCATGTCAGAACCCATGAAGATCACGGTCAATCAGGACACCTATGATATCCTGAAAGACGATTTTGTCTTTACCCCGCGCGGTGAATACGACATCAAGGGTTTTGGTCCCATGAATCTCTATTTCCTGGAAGATGAGCATCGCGCCAAATATTAAGTCGTTCTGATCTTGCCAGGCTTGATTCTGGCCGCGTGAATTGCTCCGTTTCTGCACCGACACCGCGCAGCTATTTGCCATTCATCCACGGCAGTGGAACGGCATTCCTTGAAAACATCACGAGGAGTTAAATGCGGGTCGTGATTGAAGCGGTCATAGATTATCGCAGGATGGACTGCCGCAGTAGCTTGTCACAATCCTGTCCCTTCAATCAGTTACAGATTTCAGCAAACCCGTTGGGAAACCATTGGTTATAATGTATCAGAGCTTTATGAGAATATGAGGAAAGCATCATGGACATCAACAGGGATAACTGGGGCCACCGGGCGCGCATTGGAATGTTTATTGTTGGTAGCGAAGCCGTACCGGAAGCAGAATGGTGGGCGATGATGCCGGCTGACATCTCGGTCCATACTGCCCGTGTTACCGCGAGGGCACCTTGGGCCAATTGGGATAGTGAGCATCATGACCTAGAGCTTTCAGAAGACCTTTCGCGCGGCCTGAAACAATTCGCGAGCATGAAACTGGATGCCATTGTCATTGGGCACAGTTCCAGCAGTTTCATTGGCGGCAGAGGCTGGGACGAGGCAATCATAGAGCAACTTTCTGCAGGGTTGGATGATACAGTCGCAGTGACCACTAACGGATTGGATATATTTGCAGCGATCAATGAAATGAAACTCCAACGACCATTCCTTGTGCTACCTGCCTGGTTCGGTCAAACGACGGTTGAGGCTGCGCTGAAATATTATCGGGACCATGATGTCGAACTGGCGGGACATCTGAGTTATGACCCGGGGCCGAACTGGCGTGACATACCACCGTCCGAGATGTATCCGCGCGGCGCGGGGTTCGATCAGGAAGTTGTCCCACTATATGATCAAATCATCGCCGGCTGTCCCGACGATGCCGATGGTGTACTGATTGCAGGTACGGGGTTTCGCTGTGTGGCCATCGTTGATGCCCTTGAGAAATCCCTGAAGCGCCCGGTTATTTCAGCCAATCAGGCCAGTCTGTGGCATTGTCTGAAGCTGGGGAATATAGAAGCAAAAGTTGATGGATATGGTCGCTTGCTGTCTCGTTAAGCGGTTCAAGTAAGCTATTGAAGTAATTGACGCATCCAGCGAAATACAAACTCACGACTGATTTCCAAGAAGGGTCAACAACCAAAGTTTTTACCTTAACCAATCCACGTCCGCTTCACCCCCCGAAAGCAGACTTTGTTATTCGGATTGTCCGTTGAGGGTAGAAAAGCAGAAGAAGTTTGGCATGCAGATTGAAGACCGTTTTTAGCCAGGAGCGGACATTTGAAAGATTGCAGCAATTTATGTTGATTTGTATGGAAGAGATGGGCGAGAGCCGTCTGCCACAACAATAACCAGTACTGCGCCTGGTATACCTGTGTTGTGCCGGTCGAATATTCCGAGTTCGTCCGCATATTGAATAGTCTTTGTTGAACTTCTATGACGAATGATCACATAATAATTTTGTAATCGTGGGTTTATCTAAAGCAATTCAGGTGATGATCGATAAATGTTGGCAAGATTTCTTCCTTGGAGACTTTTGACCGCACTGTTGTTGACAGGCGTTGGAGCTGTCGCGATCTCCATCTCAATTCTTTACAACACAACGGTAACCACCGAGATCTCTAAACTCCAGGCGCTGGCGCAAAGCCATGGAAAACTAATTAACTCGGTGGCTCAGTATGACGCCCAATTCAACAAAGCGTTTCCCAACGGTAATTCTCGTGGCGCGACGCTGTATCAAGTTACCAATGCTCATTTTGAAAATATTGAATTTGGAAGTACCGGCGAAATTGTCATCGGCGAAATAAGAAACGGCAAAATTTATTTTCTCATCCCGTCCAGAGTTTTAGGCGCAGAAATCCCCCCCGTGGATCAAAACGCCAAGACGGCGGAACCGATGCGAAGAGCCTTGCTTGGCAGGTCCGGTTCCATGCTCGCGCCAGACTACCGGGGAAGGCAGGTGCTTGCTTGGTATGAACCCATCCCCGATTTGGATGCAGGCATTGTCGCGAAGATTAACATATCCGAAATTCGAAAACCTTTTGAAACAACAGCTTTGGTCGGTTTCCTTATCGCGATCACCATGTCGGTTCTATCGTGTGTGGTCTTCGTTGTGATCGGAGTTGCAAGTTCAGCTCGTCAGGACAAGTCAACACACACCAGGAGTCGATTGGGAAATCGGGTTACGATGCAATTAGCATTAATTGCATGCCTTACTTTTGTTGGCGCGTTCTCAGTCGCAAGTGTCGTCGGATTGGTTTTTTCAACCGAAATTGACCGTCAAAAAGGCGAGCTATTGAGTTTGAGTGAGGGTATGGCTTCATTGATTGGCGCTGTTGCTGATTTTGATTTGCTGCCGAAGGGTAGTGGCGTCAATTCCAACGCTGCAGAAGCGACGATTTCTCAAGTCAAGCGAGCAGCGAAAACAAGTCCGGGTTTCGGATTATCGGGAGAAATCGTTCTGGGAACCCTGAACGGTACGGATATTGAATTTCTCCTCCCTTCCCGATTTACAGGTGTTCCTTCTCAATCGGTTAGTTTTGAGGGTACCAAGGCCGAACCCATGAGAAGGGCCCTTTCCGGACAATCCGGCGTTATTGAAGATCTTGATTATCGTGGTGTAACTGTGGTCGCTGCCTTCCAGCCGATAAGACATTTGAAAGCTGGTCTCGTCACCAAGATGGACTTGAAGGAGATCAAGGATCCGTATTTCCTTACGGCGCTGATAATTGTCAGTCTGTCGATATTTATTATCGTACTGGGAACGCTTCTGGCTCCTCATATCGTTGAAGAAACTGGGTTATTAGCTGTCCGTCGAAACGAAACCGAAATTGCTTTATCGGAAAAAAGCAAAGACGGCGAGTCTATTCTTCATTACACATCCTTCTTATTAATTTTGTTCGCGGGATTCATTTTCCTTCTCGACTACTCTACGCCGTTGGGCGTTGCCGCCGGCATACCATATATCGCGCTCCTCATTATTGGAGCATTTTTCACAGGCGAAAAAGGTATTTATGCTCTGACCATTCTTGCCACTGTACTGGTGTTTTCCGGTTGGGTACTTGGGCCAGACGAGGGTGCAGTTTTTTGGAAGATCCTCACCAATCGTCTTTACGCGGTATTTACCATCGCGTTGGCTGCAATTATTCTTGTGCGAAACAAAAAGGCCGAAAAGTCAGTTCGCGAGAGCGAATTGCGCACCCGCACGATAATTGAAAATGCTACTGACGGAATCATTACAATTGGCGAACAGGGTCTCGTTCAGAGTTTCAGTCCGGCGGCAGAAGAAATATTTGGTTTCACTGCCAGTGAGGTCATTGGCAAAAACATTAAAATGCTCATGCCTGAACCCACGCGAAGTGAGCATGACGATTATCTCAAAAACTATTTGCAAACCGGTGAAGGTCGAGTTGTCGGTCAGAACCGGGAAGTCATTGGATTGCGTAAAGATGGCACCCAGTTCTCGTTGGACTTGGCAGTAGGGGAAGCAGTGCTCGGCGATGAACATATTTTCACCGGAATCGTTCGCGACATTACCGACCGTAAACGTGCTGAATCTGAACTACACGACGCCCGCGATGCTGCGGAAGAAGCAACCAAAGCCAAGGCCAACTTTCTGTCCGCCATGAGCCACGAAATCCGCACACCCATGAACGGTGTTGTGGGTATGATCGATTTGCTGCGGGAAAGCACCCTGGATGCGGACCAGTTGCAAATGGTTGATACGGTCAAGAGTTCCGCCTATTCACTGCTGACCATCATTAACGACATACTGGATTTCTCGAAGATCGAGGCTGGCAAGCTGGACCTGGAAGAAATTCCAATCTCCATCGCCGATGCGGTTGAAGGCGTTGGCGAGGCCCTGGCCGTCACCGCCCGGAACAAGAACATACGTCTGTGTGTCTACGTTGATCCCGATATTCCCGATGGTCTGATCGGCGATCAGGTCCGGCTGAGGCAAATCATTTTCAATCTGGGTGGCAACGCCATCAAATTCACCGAGCAAGGCAAGGTGCTGATCCGTGCCGACAGAATGCCTGGCGATGATGATGACCAGGTCATGGTTCGTTTGCAGGTGATCGACGATGGCATTGGTATTCCAGAGGCAGCACAAAAGACCCTGTTCCAGGCGTTCTCGCAAGTCGATGCGTCAACAACGCGCCGGTTTGGAGGCACAGGCCTTGGCCTTTCTATCTGCCAGCGCCTTGTTGAACTCATGGGCGGAGAGATCGGCGTGAACAGTGTTGAGGGTGAAGGCTCCACATTTCATGTGACAGTCACACTTCCTGTTGCGATGGAACATAGCCTAAAAAGTGACCGCGAAGACCTTCAAGGTTTGAAGGTTCTATCGGCATTCGGTGATCCGGAGCTTCGTGATTTGATGCCACGATACCTTGAACATTGGGGAGCCAAAACAGAAATCACTGAACAGCTGACTGATGTAAAGAAATTGGCGCTGAAGGCGGTGGACGAGAGCGACCCCTTTGATGTCATTGTATTGGGGTCCAGTTGGCCAATAGACGAACAGATTTCTTTGGTCGAAGACCTTAGTTCATTGGGGGCAATCCCTGCCCGGTTCGTCCTCGCATGTCAGAAACGAAGCAGGAAGGAACGCAAAGTACTTGGCAACACGGTCTATCTGGATGCTGATCCCATGCAAAGGGGCACCTTCATTCGTGCCGTTGCTGTTGCAGCAGGTCGGGCCAGTCCTGATGTCGTCTATGAAGATAGTGACATCGACAGGGACCCAGGCAAGGCCCCGACCGTGGAAGCAGCGGAAGCCATGGGTCAGCTCATTCTTCTGGCCGAGGATAACCTCACAAACCAGAACGTCATCAAACGCCAGCTTGCTGTTCTTGGCTACGCCGTAGAGATTGCCAATGACGGTGTTGAGGCTTTGGCGTTCATGAAAAAACGTTCATACGCCCTCCTGCTCAGCGACTGTCACATGCCGAACATGGATGGATTTGAGCTTACGAAAGCCATTCGAAAAGAAGAATCAGGGTCACCCGAACATTTTCCAGTCATCGCCGTCACGGCAAGTGTCATGAAAGAGGAGACCGACAATTGTTTTGCTTCCGGTATGGATGATTTCCTGGCAAAGCCACTTGAGATGGACAAGCTGCGGGCAAAGTTGCGTAAATGGATGCCGGTCGCCGAGATCACTGACATTGCTCTGGAGCCAGACCCGGTCGTTGAACAAGATTCGGCACCGGAACCCCGGGATGATGCGATAAGTGAAATTGGTCCCATCGATCCCAGTGCGCTCAAGAGCGTCTTCGGCGATGACGAGGAGACCTTTCGAGAAATTCTGAAGGACTTCGTCGGGCCTTCTATGGCGAATGCCAAAGACATCGAAACTGCCTTCGAAAACAGATCCGCGTCAGATGTCGCTGCGGGTGCCCACAAGCTAAAATCGTCGTCGCGCTCAGTCGGGGCTACGGAACTCGCCGACATTTGCAACGGGCTTGAAACCGCAGGCAAGAATGACGACTGGAACACGATAAATGAACTCGTCCCACGATTGCCCGGAGTTATGCAGAAAATTGGCGACTATATCGAAAATCTTTGACCACTGAAAGTTCCAGAACGTCCGCTTAGGGTCAAGAGCGAACCAATATGTAGTCTCTGAACCATGACCGCTTTGCTCCGGCAAGCAGACTATCCATCTTGAATTGGTATGGGCTGGATTTCCGTACTGTGAACTTTCAGCAATTTGAAACGTCATTGGATGATCGCAAAAGATCATCGTCTCGGTAGACATAAAGCATTTCATGCACAATCATTTCCATTGCACCATTTAATCGGGACCAAACACTACGATATGATTCAAGATAAACCAGTACATAAATTTCATTTGGTGCGGTGGAAATCTGCCTGCATCAGGAACTGTCACCTACGCAACAGCCGGAACAACTCAAATGGAACTTGATTTACAAGGCAAGACTGTCCTGATTACAGGAGGATCAAAGGGAATTGGTAAAGGCATCGCACTTTCCATGGCCGCCGAAGGGTGCAACCTGCACCTAGTCTCGCGGACGAAGGAAGACCTGGATCAGCTGGCGCAAGAGATCACAAATGATCTTGAAGTCTCAGTCCAGGTGCATGCCAGGGACCTGAGTAATAGTGATGATGTCGCAGGACTGATTTCAGATATCGGTGCCCCTGATATTCTGGTCAATAACGCCGGGGCTATCCCTGGTGGAACGATAGAGACAGTAGATGAAGCCCGCTGGCGCGAAGCGTGGGACCTCAAGGTATTTGGTTATATTAACATGTGTCGGGCCTTCTATGCTGCCATGAAGGAGCGCGGCCACGGCGTCATTATCAACGTGACCGGACTGGCGGGCGATCGAACCGATGCTGACTATATAGCTGGAACCACAGGCAATGCCGGTCTCAACGCTTTTACCCGGGCGCTTGGCAGCCGTAGCCTTGGTGACGGTATCCGCGTACTTTCGGTCAGTCCCGGTGCGGTGGCAACCGAACGCCTTGTCGGGCTTATGCGCAGCCGTGCCGAAGCCGAACTGGGGGACGGAGAAAAATGGCAGAGCTTTCTTTCGAAGCTGCCTCTGGGGCGGGCGGCAGCAGTGGAGGAAATTGCGTCGGTTGTCACCTTCATGGCGTCCGATCGGGCCAGTTACATAAGTGGCACGGTTGTGACAATCGATGGTGGTCACGGCGCGAACAATGGCAGCTTTACCTGATCAGTAAATCCGGACAGTCCCCCTGAACGACAACTAAAAAAGAGGGTGAAAATGGTTGAGACATCTGAAATCACCTGGCGGCCCAGCAAGCCCCATATCGACGCCAGTCAGCTTACCGGCTTCATCCGCGAGATGGGGGCTGATGACTATCATGACCTCGGCGGCAAAGCAGAATCAAACCCGGCCTGGTTCTGGGATGGCCTGCTGAAATATCTGGATATCGGTTTTTACCAACCCTACGAAGATGTAATGGATGTCAGCCGTGGCAAGGCCTGGACCAACTGGTGTGTCGGCGGCACAACAAATGCCTACCTGAATTGCATCGAAAAACATTCTGACACATCGGTGTGGGAAGATGTCTTTATCGAATGGCAAGGCGAAGACGAACGGGTCCGCACGCTGACATATCAGGCGTTTGATATCGAGGTAAACCGCCTGGCGGGCGCCCTGAAAGAACTTGGTGTCAAGCCTGGCGATGTTGTTGCACTCTACTTGCCAATGATAGTCGAGGTTTACGTCGCCTTTTTTGCCTGTGCCAAAATCGGTGCGATCAGCATGCCTTTGTTCTCCGGTTTTGGCCCTGGCCCGATTGCCTCCCGCCTGAATGACTCCGGTGCGCGGGTCATCATTGCCGCCGATGGCACCTGGCGGCGACGCAAGGCTGAACCCATGAAGCCGATCCTGGATGACGCCTGCATCGACGCGCCTGCTGTTGAAGCAATCATTGTCGTTGGCCACATGATGGAGAATGTCAACGTGGCCATGATGGAAGGTCGCGATCACTGGTGGCACGACCTGACGGTCGGTCAGACAGGTTTTGTTGATACCGTTGAATTACCCGCCGAGGCTCCTTTGTCTCTGGCCTTCACCTCGGGCACTACAGGCAAGCCCAAAGGCATTGTCCAGACTCATATCGGTTTTGTCACAAAGATTGCCCTTGATCTGAATTTAATGACTGATTTCACCGGGCAAGACAGCTTTTTCTGGTTGAGTGATTTCGGCTGGATGGTGGGTGCCATGAGTGCCGTCGTCCCTAGTTTCGCAGGTGGACGTCTGATCGTCGCCGAAGGGGCCCCGGATCATCCCCGGTCGGATCGCTTCTGGCATCTGATCGAAAAATACAAAATCAGCCACTTTGGCATTGCGCCGACCGCGATCCGGGGGGCCATGGCCCTGGGGTGTGAGCTGGTGGAAAATCACGATCTTTCGTCTCTCAAAGCCATTATCACAGCAGGAGAACCTGCCACCCCGGACACCTGGAAATGGATGTTTGAAGTCGTTGGCAAAAGCAAAATTCCCATTATCAACCTTTCGGGGGGCACAGAGATTGGCTGCTCTATCGTCACAGGAACGACGATCCTGCCGCTCAAACCCTGCGCCTTCAATGGCCCCTCCCTCGGATCAGGTGCTGCGGTCTTTGATCCTGATGGCGAGCCGATCATAGCCGGACGGGTTGGCGAACTGGTCCTGACCCAACCCTCTATTGGTCTGACGAAAAGTTTCTGGGGTAAAGGTGGAGATGAACGCTACCTGGAGACCTACTGGAATGACTATCCCGATACCTGGCGGCACGGTGATTTCGCGATGATTGATGAGGACGGCTACTGGTATCTGCTTGGACGCTCTGATGACACAATCAAGGTCGGCGGCAAGCGCACGGGACCAGCGGAAATCGAAGCCATTATTATGTCGACCGGAGAGGCAAGAGAAGTCGCCGTCGTCGGCTTGCCTGATGAAAGGTCCGGAGAGGCCATCTGTGTCATTGCTATTCCGGCAATTTCAACTGACCCGTTGGTTTTGAAGGGTCGTCTGTCTCAGGCCGTGGTCAGCAAAATGGGTCGTGCCTACCGCCCGGCGCATGTCCATCTGGTGTCTGATTTGCCGCGCACCCGCTCCATGAAGATTATGCGTCGGTTGATCCGTTCGGTTTTGCTCGACCTGCCACCCGGAGACCTCTCGTCACTCGCCAATCCCGAGGCTTTGGATCTCCTCGGGGAGATCAAGTTGTAGGCGTTGAGGCCCACGTCACATACCATGCACGTTACCATGTCGGATTGTTGCCATTTTACACTGAGTTGCTGAAAAAATTGATACGCAATGTATATCGATTCGTTGCGAATGATGAATTTCTGACACTGAACAGGTCCGCTTGACGCGAGAAGGCGGACAGACATTCTTATACATTTGGCCTACTGCAAATAACCAGGAACGGACAAAGAAGTGTCGCGTGCAACTTCTCACATGTCGGCACTCTGTGTTACTCGCCAGATACAATTTACACTTTATGGACACCTATCGAATTGGAATTGAAATAATCTCGTTACAGTATTGACCTAGTTTCTCGTCAGCGCGAAGCTGATTGATCCCAGCGACAAAGGCGATGAAACCGTCCACCTCGAACTCGAAATGCCTGGTGTTTATAAAGTGCCCAAACTTCCACCTGTCTCGGCTCTCAAATTCATCTCAACGACCATAGGTTTTGTGGTCGCCGCTGTTGTGGCAATTCACACACTTTCTGAGTCTACGGAGTATACTCACGCCCGTTGCCGATCAAATGTGGACCTTGCCGCCCAACATCTTGAAAGAGTTACGCAGCAGTCTGTCCGTGTTGTGAAAGGAGTTGCCGCCTGGTTGGCGGTGAACCCCCAGGTTGTTTTTAGGTCGAACCGGAGTTTGCTGGCACTTTCTCCGGTTATGAACATTGATCAGCAAGATACTTATGCTATCGCAATAATCGAAGGAGACGGGAAGGCTTGGCTTTTGGATGAAAAGTATGCTGGCGTCTCATTTGATGTTTCTAAACGCCCATACTTCAAAATCGCGCAATCGATGGAAGTGGGGGGAATTGCCTACGGCCCACGCACGAAAAATACAAATACCGGCAAAGACACAATCGCAATTTTTCACAAGGTGCTGTTCAACAATAGCCCGGTCGTCATTTCCACGGCATTTTCGGTGGATCAGGTCAAATTGTTCCTGATCAACGCCGTAGGTGATAGCAATTCATCCCTGCGGTTATTCAATGAAAACCGTTTGGAAATTTTCGCGTCGATCGACCAAAAGCTTGCTGATGACACAAAATCCATTGGTAAAAGACATTTGTCCAAGCCAAGTGACAGCAAAAGTAGAAGCGCCGGATTACTTCCTTCATTGGCGATTATTAGTTGCTTGCAATTCGTCGAAAATAGCCCCTTCGAGTTGGTCGCGACAGTAGATCCCTACGAAACATTCAGAAATTCCATTCCCTTGATCCTCGCTATTGTTGCGTTGACCATATTTGCGACCACAACAAATACGTTGTCTTACCGAAAAACGGGCCGCCTGGTGTCAGAACTTCGCGATGAGCATCAGGAACTGATAGAGGCTCAGGGAGCTCTGGGAGCACATGAACGTCGCTTCAGGCGATTATTTGAAAATAGTGAAATATCCATTTGGAATGAAGATTTATCAGAGGTCTATGTCGCTCTGAAAGCTCTACGCGAGGAAGGGGTCACCGATCTTCGAGCATTCCTCGCAGACAATGAAGAAGTTGCGTTGGATATCGCAACCAAAGTTAAAGTCATTCAGGTTAATGATGCAACATTGAGGCTATTTGGAGCGGATACGGAGAGCGATTTTCTTAGTCGAATCGACACGACATTCGGACCAGGAGCAATTGAAGTATTCAAAAACCAGCTTTGTTCAATATGGGAGAAAAAAAAGGCGTTTAGGTCTGAGGCAATATTCAAACGTTTCGATGGGGAGCAGATTAATGCCACTATTTCATTTGGAATACCTAATACTAAAGAAGGCTTTTCAAGTATTCCTGTCACCATTATCGACGCGACAGAAAGTAGGCGTCTTGAAGAACAACTCCGCCAATCCCAGCGCATGGAAGCTGTCGGTCAGTTGACGGGAGGTATTGCCCACGACTTCAATAACCTGCTGGCGGTGGTGATCGGTCATGCAGAATTGCTTCAACGCAAGATTGGCGCGGACCATGGAGGTCAGCACCATACAAGTGCTATCAAGCAGGCCGTTGAGCGTGGATCATCTCTGACAGCGCGACTACTGGCATTCTCCCGCAAACAACCGCTGTCACCAGTTGCTTCTGACGTATCCAGACTGATCTTCAGTCTTGAAGACATGCTTCAGCGTACCTTGGGTGAAACCATTGCCGTAAACATCGCCAACGCACCTGACCTCTGGCCGGCATTGGTTGACCCCCACCAACTGGAAGATGCACTTCTCAATCTTGCAATCAATGCGCGGGATGCAATGCCGACGGGTGGAACCCTGATAATTGAGGCCTCCAATGTTAACCTGGATAAAAATTTCGCAGCGCAATACGAAGAGGTGACCCCCGGAGACTACATAAAGATCGTCGTAACCGATTCCGGTGGCGGAATGTCTTCTGAAGATCTGGAAAAGGTCTTCGAGCCATTTTTCACAACCAAGGAATTTGGCAAGGGCAGCGGCCTTGGCTTGAGTATGGTCTACGGTTTTATCAAGCAATCCGGTGGGCATATTTCATTAGACAGTGAAGTAGATCATGGAACCACGATCAAACTCTATCTGCCGCGGTCTCTGGAAGGCAATTTCGAAGAAGCCCTGGAAGGAGAGGGAAAGACGCACGCAAGAGGTTCTGAACATATTCTTGTCGTGGAGGATGATAAGATGGTTCGTGAAATCCCGGTAAACATATTACGCGAACAAGGCTATGAAGTAGTTGAAGCCGGGAGCGGCGACGAGGCGATCAATATTCTTGAGGGTGGGGCATCATTTGATCTGCTGTTCACCGATGTTGTTCTTCCAGGTGGAATGAACGGGGCAGACGTTGCCAAAGAAGCAACCAGGTTACAACCGGACATCAAGGTTATATACACCACCGGATACGCTGAAAATGCCGTCGTTCACAACGGTAAACTTGATGCAGGTGTGACTCTCGTCAACAAGCCATATCATCGAGATGAGTTGCTTCAGACTATCAGGGAAACTCTTGACGAAAAAGACCGTTGAGCCTGCCAGTTTGATCCAGGAAATGACCGTTGTGGCTCATCTCCGGACGTTTTGCAGTTCCTGAAATTAGTCGGCTAGCCACCTCATAGCGGGCCAATTTCGACATGCCTGGTTCGATAGCCGGGGCCCCAAGCGTAGAACTTGTTGCCCGATTTCCGAACGAGCTATGCACCCACAAGTAGGTATTGCCTCCAATTCATTTCCCCAACAACATCCAAAATGTGAAGAATGATGAGCTTGGCGTTAAAGGCACCACCAGACCAGGGTTCTGAACGCATGTATTGACACTATTAATGGGCGACGAGTGTTGATTAAAGAGTAGGGGATACAATAACGCAGTGCCGGGTGTCATCTGAATGAATCCAGATCACGGTTTCTCATATTAAAGGCTGGACGCCAACTGCATTGTTGGTTATATACCCCTCAGATTTACCGTGTATTTCCAATTTTACGGCTGAATTATGCGGTAAGCCGTGCACCCTAAAACCGTGCATTTATCGTGCTTGGTGAAAACGAGAGTTTTTGGGTAACCAGAAAAACTTCATTAATATATTAAGTAATTGTAGTTTTGACACTTTGGCGGAGTAGCTCAGCTGGTTAGAGCAGCGGAATCATAATCCGCGTGTCGGGAGTTCAAGTCTCTCCTCCGCTACCATCATAAGCCCCTGAAAACAAACAGTTTTCGGGGGTTTTTTCTTTGACGAGTTGTTTTGTTTTCTCTTTCAAGGTGCGTCTGTAGGTGCGTT
>JABIFY010000013.1 GCA_018650465.1 Alphaproteobacteria bacterium | reverse complement strand
GGTCTTCAACCTGAACACCTCAGTCTGTCCGATTTCCTACGAATAACGGACGAAAACCTGGTTTGGCGATATAGTCAGAAATTGTCGAGTGGCGCGGAGGGATCTCACCTCCGCGCTCTCCCAGAACCGTACGTGAACCTCTCGGCTCATACGGCTCCCGATGTTCGGCCATTTCCATGACATAGCTGCCAGTGGGCAAAGAGTGTTGGATTGGTACGGCGGAGCCGTTCAAGCCAGTCTCTTGTCCCTTTGGTCTTGCGACGCAGCCGTATGAACTTGCGGCGTGCCCAGCGAATAACATAGAAATCGATCCTCAAAAGCGTCGAACTTAACTCTGTCCGATAAAAGCTGCCGTAGTAATTGATCCAGCCACGAATATGCCTGTTGGCAATTTCGGCTAAATCATTCAGAGCCTTGTCACTACGCAAGTGAAGCCTCCAGCCACGAATAGTCTGGCTGATCGACTTCATCGCTTTTCGGCTAACGGCAGGCATGAAACCGTGCGCATGGATTGAACCTTGCCACACCGTCTTTCGCGCCCGGAATGTAAATCCGAGAAAATCAAAAGAGGTGAGAGCAAACTCTCCCCGCCGATTTGCATCCTTGCAGTAGACGATTTTCGTCTTTTCAGGATGCATTTCCAGCTTGCAGGTCGCAAAACGAGCCCGCAAGGCACATTGCAATGCCTGCGCCACCTCGGCACTGTTGCAGTGACAAACAATATCGTCCGCATAACGTTCGAACGGAATGTGCGGATAATTCCGCGCCATCCACATATCGAACACATAATGCAGGAACAGGTTGGCCAAGAGGGGGCTAATCACCCCGCCTTGCGGCGTTCCTGACTCGCGCGGCTCGATACTTCTATCTTCCATTTGAACCGGCACCCTTAACCAACGATCAATATAAAGCAATTCCCATGGGCAGTCCGTATGATGACGAACCGCCTTGAGCAATAGCTCCCAATCAATGTTGTCAAAGTAGCCTTTGACGTCGATGTCGAGGACAAAATCATACCGCCAGCAACGCTGACGGGTTTGCCGCACGGCATCAATCGCCGACCGGGCTGGCCGATAACCGTAAGAGTCAGCATGAAACACTGGCTCCAACCGCGGTTCCAGATTGCGACGGACAACTTCCTG
Source organism: Alphaproteobacteria bacterium (assembly GCA_018650465.1). Classification (GTDB taxonomy): domain Bacteria; phylum Pseudomonadota; class Alphaproteobacteria; order UBA2966; family UBA2966; genus JABILA01. The sequence continues at coordinate 1,062 of JABIFY010000013.1, read as the reverse complement.
AGCAATACGGTCTGCAACCGTTGGAATACCCAACGGACGCGTACCGCCATCACCTTTCGGAATATCGACCCGCCGCACCGGCGATGGAAAATAGCTCCCTGAGGACATCCGGTTCCAGAGCTTATAGAGGTTGCTCGAAAGATCAGCCTCAAAGTCAGTAATCGTCTGTCCGTCTACTCCAGCCGCTCCCCGGTTGGCCTTCACACGCTTGAAGGCTTCCCAGACGTCTCGCTTTGAGATATCAAACGGCTTTACTTTACCCACAGGCTCCTCCTGTTATCAGTTGGCCTGTGGCCTTGGTTGAACAATACAGCCCCTTTGGTCCGACCCCATTACAGAGCCTTCATCCCTACTACGGGCTGCTCCGCCCCTGTGCTCCGCATCGGTACTCTGGCCCTCGCGGTTGTAGCCGCTTGCGGCGTCTCCCTTTGCATCGGAACGACAGGTTCTCACGTTCCGTATCAAAGCCTGGTTAAGCTTCGCGCCACCTACATGCCGGATGCCGTTCGGGCAGACTTCAGGACAGCCCCCAAACTGATCCCGGAGGAAGGGTCACCCCCCGGTTTTGACATCATCTAATCCGCTTTCGACACTTCAGCAGTGGTTCGCTTGCGCTCGCCTCTCTTAACCTTGCCTGCCGGGGTCAATGCCCCGACGTTTCTACAACGCTCACCACCATCGCTCTTTACGACAGCAGCTTGTAGTGGCTTGGGATCAGCCCCTGACGACCGAACCCGAAGGGCCCTCCTTCATCTCTAATACAGTTACGTAACGCCGTTTGGACCGACGCTACTCGTGACACACGACCCGGAACGGACATTTTCGAAAAAATCTACGTCATGCCTTCCAGGCAATGATCCCCCTGCGAAACCCTGTGGCCGTTTGATTGGGAAGTCAAAGAGCTAACTTCATCATTCAGAGCAGGTCGGGACAGGCAAATAGGCAACAGCCTTAAACCCGGGTTTCTTTCTATTGTCGGCAGCCATTTATTCAGTGTTTTTCTTCTTGCTATTTTTGCCGGATAATCCTGAACCTTTGACCAGACCATCTTCGATGCTAATG
>JABIFY010000144.1 GCA_018650465.1 Alphaproteobacteria bacterium | reverse complement strand
GATCATGGAAGCCGGCATCGTGTCCTACAGGGGCATAGCGAAGGCTCTCGAGGCTCGGGGCCTGAAGACTGCCAAGGGTGGCGATTGGGGCCCCCAGCAAGTCAAGAACATCATCGCGAGGGCAGGTAATGACAAAACCTAGTACATTACCACAGGTCGTTTATGTCAATATGTGTAAATCTCATAAGGGATCTAGACACCTTCCAGAAATTATGATGTGTTTTCCCGCGGGATCAACTCATGGGAGAACAGGGGCATGAGAAGCGTAGTGCAGTGGATCGAGCAAGACCGTATGCACGGGGGGCCTGTAGATAGAATGATCACAGGCACAGTTCGCCGGATCGACATCCCTATACATTCCGATATGCAGATCCGCAGGGCAGGTGAATTGCTCGAGGATCTGGGCCGTGAGCTACAGGCCATCAGCCGTTTCCGCTGGGGAGAACGGCGCATACTAATGACCGCGGTCGATAAAATATCGCGGACTCGCAAGGCGTTACAGGCCAAAAGTGCAAACGCAAAAGGTAAATCTATATCTAGATAAATGACCATCTGACGGGGATGTGGGTGAAAGGCCCGGAAACCTTATAAAAACTGAAGGGGAGTAAGAGTTTGCGGCATAATGTGTATTATCAGAAATTATGATGGTATATTTGCAGGCAATGTTAGCTGCTTGTAAGGGTTTTTAACCTACCTATGATATCAGTTTACTCCCTGATATCATTTGAAAACTTGTATTCCATCGCAATTCACCACCGGGTATTCACGCCAATATGACTGCTTCTTTTGAAAATATACCTAAAGCCACTCATCGATGGAGCGGAGAATTTGCTGACACTGAACTTGAAAACAAGTTTCAGGTCTATATGCGCCCGACACGCATCTCGCACCTTCAATACATCGCCTTCCTGGCGGCCAGTATTTTTGTGCTGCTGATCATTCCTGAATATTTTCGCCTGGGCCAGGCACCTGAATTTATCTGGTTGGCGCTGGCCAGAGTGTCGCTGGCTTCAGTTTTTGTTACCTGTGCGCTTGCAGTTCGACGTTTTGATACTTTTATCGATGAATTTGCTTTTCTTTGCCAACTGGTCATCCCGATCGCATTAACGCTGTTTGACTTTCTCAAAGGTGGCGAAATTATGTATATCGGGAATATGATGCTGGTGATCCTTGTATCGTACATCTTTGTGCCCAATCGCATGGTTTACACTCTTGCGGCATGTTCCCTGGGCACATTGTTGGCAGCCTTTTCGCTGGCGCTGTTCCATCAACACCCAACGTCAACATTGATCCAGATCTATATTATGCTGGTGGTCTCGAACCTGTTTGGTTATGTGGCAATGCAGCGCTTTAACTCGGTGCGTCGGCGGGAATATATCTCGTACATGACGGAAAGACAGGGCCATGAAGCACTCCGCGCCGAGGTCGAAAGACGCATGGCAACAGAGGATGGATTGCGCCTCGCTTTGTCCGATGCCGACTATGCGTCAAAACAAAAAACCGGTGCCCTGGATGACCTCAGTCACGAATTAAGGACGCCCCTGAATGCCATTATCGGATATTCAGAAAGTATAAAAAGAGAGATATTCGGTCCGCTCGAGAATGCCCAATATCAGGAATATATCTCCATAATTCATAACAGTGGCAATCACTTGCTGGACCTTATTACCAACATGCTTGACCACTCCAAAGCCGAATCCGGTACGGTTGAATTGATTGAAACCACTGTGGATGTCGAAAAACTGGTGAACGGTGTTTTACCCATGGTGGGTTCCCTCGCCCGCGAGGCTGAGGTCACTGTCACAGCCAAATCACTTACAGCTGTTCCTGTGATCAAGATAGACGAACAAAAGGTTCGCCAAATTCTGCTCAATTTGCTGTCGAACGCCCTGAAATTCACTCCCGCCGGTGGATCTGTTGAGTTAATTGTCGATGTTGCTGAGAATAACTCGGTGATACTTGCTGTTAAAGACAATGGTGTCGGCATTCCGAAAGAAGACCTGGAAAAGGTCTTTAAGCCCTTTGAACAATCAATGGCCCATGGCGTACGCGGAGAATCCGGAACCGGACTTGGCCTGTCGTTATCCATGCGTCTGGCGAAACTTCATGGCGGCTATATTTCACTGGAGAGCAAGGTCAACGAAGGATCAATTTTTACCCTGATCCTGCCAGAAGCGCGAAATATGTCGGCTAATCAAACCGCTTAAGTGACTTCTATCACCATACCATCATAAGCTGGTTCAACGCCTTTGGGTAAATCCCGACACAAAGTGGCATAGTCCATCTCATGGTTCATATGCGTGAGGATTGCCCGCCGGGGGCGGATTTTGGCGATCCATTCCAGGGAAAGGTCCAGATGAGCATGTGTGGGATGCGGCGCCTGGCGCAGTGCTTGCACAATCAGGGTATCAACGCCTGCCAGTGTTTCAAGTGCCTGTGGTGGCAAATTAATGAGGTCTGTTGAATAGGCAACATCGCCGATCCTGTAGCCCGTCGAGGGCATGTGGCCATGATCCTGTTCATATGGCTGAATTTCCATATCTCCCACCTGAAAACTGCCACTCAGTTCGTGGTCGACAAAGAATGGCGCATAAAGTTTGTCTTCGGCCGCAAAAGCATAAGCAAAGTTTCGCTTTAGCATCTTGAAGGTCGCCGCACTGGCGTAAACCGGATAGGCATGCCGGTTAACTCGATACAAAGTCCGCATATCGTCAATGCCGTGGCTATGGTCAGCATGGGCATGGGTGTAAAGAACAGCATCGAATTCTGAAATGTTATTATTCAGCAATTGCTGGCGTAAATCAGGTGTGGTGTCGATCAGAACACGGTTGGGCCCGTGCTCCACGACGATAGATGATCGCAGGCGGCGGTTTTTTGATTCTGTCGGGTCACAGGTACCCCAGTCCGGGCCAATGCGCGGCACACCGCCGGAAGCACCACATCCCAGGACTGTGACGCGCGTCGTGCAGGTCATGTGGGAGAAGGTACCTTTGCAAACAGGCGAAAGAAATTATCGCCTGTAATCTGGTGCAGTTCGGTCGGGTCTATGCCTTTGATCTCGGCGACCTTAGCGGCTGTGTCTGCCACAAAGGATGGCTCGTTACGTTTGCCGCGATGTGGAATGGGTGCGAGGAACGGTGCATCCGTTTCCACCAGCAAGGACGAAAGTGGCAATTGCCCAACGGCTTCTTGTAGTTCGATGGCCTTTTTGAATGTGACAATGCCGGAAATGGAGATCATCAGACCCATCTCAACAGACTTCTGGGCCAATTCCAGGCTGGAGCTAAAACAATGGATAAGACCGGTAAAGGTCCCCTTCCCCATTTCTTCTGTCAAGATTTCCAGGGTGTCATCATCGGCATCACGGGTATGAACGATCACCGGCAATCCGGTCTCGCGTGCGGCCTGGATATGGGCACGAAAGCAGTCTCGCTGCGCGTCGCGCGGGCTGTGTTCGTAAAAATAATCAAGCCCGGTTTCCCCAATGCCGACCACCTTGTCATGCTGGCTCAGCTCGATCAGGCGATCTTTTGTCAAACCAATATGATGCTCGGCTTCATGGGGGTGCACACCAACCGAGCAAAAGACATCGTCATAGCGTTCGGCAATGCGGCGCACACCTGGAAATCTTTCCAGATGGGTTGAGATCGTCAACATTCGCCCGACACCCTTTGCCCGTGCCCGGTCGATGATTTCATCCAGTTCTTCGGAGAAATCGTCAAAATCCAGATGACAATGAGAATCGACTAGCATTATTAATCCTGTGGTCTTTTGTGATGGATTGTTATTGAGCTTGATCCGGCTCCACAAAACGTGGAAAGACCGGTTCGGGTTTATCCAAAGCAATGCCAGATTCAAGTGCGCCTTCTGCACCCAGGGCTGCAAACGTTCTGGCTTGTTCAGACTGCTTCAGCTGATCAAGTATTTTGGCGGCAGATTGCGGCACAATGGGCTGGGCCAGTATGGCAAGATTGCGAATAACTTCTGCCAGAACGTACAAAACAGTGGCCATGCGTTCGGGGTCTGTTTTTTTCAGGCCCCAGGGTGCCTGGGCGTCGACATAACGATTGGCTTCCGCTACCACACGCCATTGTACCTCGAGCGCACGGTGGATGCTTTGGCGATCATATTCGTCACGCAACTTGTCCAGCAAATCGTAGGCTTGCTGCAGCATGGCTTTGTCGTCGTCATTGAACGCCTGCGGTGTCGGGATCTCGGCGTCACAATTCTTGAAGACCATCGACAACACACGTTGTGACAGGTTGCCAAAATCATTGGCAAGATCAGCGTTTGTCCGCTGGATCATGGCACTACGGGAATAATCCCCGTCATTGCCGAAGGGCACTTCGCGCATCAGGAAATAACGCACCGGATCAAGGCCAAATTCTGCAACCATATCCAAAGGATCAATCGCATTGCCCAGCGATTTTGATATCTTTTCACCTTCATTGGTCCACCAGCCATGGGCAAAGACCCGCTTTGGTGGCGCCAAGCCAGCCGCCATCAGGAAAGCCGGCCAGTAAACAGCGTGGAAGCGCAGGATATCCTTGCCAACCATATGCACATCGGCTGGCCAGAACGCCTGATAACTGTCGCTATCCGTATCAGGATAACCAACGGCGGTAATGTAGTTGGTTAAAGCATCCAGCCAGACATACATGATGTGTTTGTCGTCGCCGGGTACAGGCACACCCCAATTGAAACTGGTGCGTGAAACAGACAGATCTCTTAAGCCGCCGCGTACAAAACTTACGACTTCATTGCGGCGGGTTTCGGGCAAGATGAAATCCGGATTGGCCTCATAGAATTCCAGCAATCTGTCGCCCCAGGCTGACAGGCGGAAGAAATAGCTGGGCTCTTCAACCCATTCGACTTCAGCGCCAGTGGGGGCCAGTTTTTTGCCATCAGTGCCCTTAACCAGTTCGTCCTCACCATAAAAGGCTTCGTCGCGCACCGAATACCATCCGGAGTAGCTGTCCAGATAGATATCACCAGCTTCCAATAATGCATTCCAGATGGCTTGCGTGGCTTTGGTGTGGCGGGGTTCGGTGGTGCGGATGAAGTCATCATTGCTGAAGTTCATGACACCGGCCAGATCACGGAAATTTTGTGAGACTTCATCCGTAAAGGTCTGTGGGTCTTTGCCAGCAGCAGCGGCAGATTTTTCGACCTTCTGGCCATGTTCGTCAGTTCCCGTCAGGAAGTTGACATTATAGCCGTCCAGGCGCTTGAACCGGGCCAGAACATCGCAGGCCAGTGTTGTATAGGCATGTCCGATGTGCGGTGCATCATTGACGTAGTAAATGGGGGTCGTGATGTAAAAATTTTTGCGATCAGACATACCGGTTCGTTCCTGAAAAAATAACTGTTCCTGCCAAACAAGGGACAACTATATCCGGGCCGCTTTTTCCAAAATGGCAAAAACGTTTAACAAGACTTGTTTTCGATCCAGATAGACGCTGTCAGCTCTGCTGGCGAGGCGGCTTATCTTTTCCCATACCTCAATCCATTGATCAAGGCTTCGGCGGGATGAGAGGTTTTGCGAAAGTTGACCATCGCCGTCAACGATATCCAAAGGTGCCTGTCCCAGGGCCGCATGGCGGATCATGCGAGCCAGCCACCAGTCCAGCAAGGCCATGAAGGCCCGGGCCTGTTCGGTGGCATCTTTGCGAGCCATTTTGTCAGCAAATTTGTGCAGGGCCGGAATATCGAGATCGGGTAAGGGCTTCAACAGACCTATCAGGTCTTCGTACAGGCCGTGCCCACCGCTTTCCAGCAGCTCCAGCGCCCGGCCAGGACTGCCGTCTGCCAGGCGTGCCAGTGATAACAAGCCTTGATGATCAGCCTCGGGTGATCGGGCTTGTAGAAGGGACACGACTTCGTCTTCATTCAGAGGCTTCAACGGCAATGTTCGACAGCGTGAACGGATCGTGGGCAACAGGCGTCCGGGATTATGGGCAACCAGAATTAACAAGGAGCGCTCGGGCGGCTCCTCAAGGGTTTTCAGCAAGGCATTGGCGGCGTTGGTGTTCATTTCATCAACGGCATCCACGATAACAACCCGCCAGGCCCCCTTCTCAGCCGTCACATTAAAAATCTTGATGGCGGCTCGTACATCATCAACGACGATTTCCGTGCGCATCTTTTTGGTTTTAGGGTTTTCCGTGAAAACAACGTGTCGCAATCCGGGATGAGCCAGTTGGGCCACAAGGGATACCGCGGGGCTATCTTCTGCGGTTTCCAGATTTTCTGGCGGCGGTGGTGCGCCAAACAGGCCGGCTTCTTCAGCAGCGCCGGATTGGGCCAGCACAAATCGAGCGATGCGATAAGCGAAAGTTGCCTTGCCTACGCCTTTTGCCCCGGTAATCAACCATGCATGAGGCATACGGCCTGAATTCCAGGCACTCAGAAATGTTTGTTCAGCGGCGCTATGGCCTGCAAGTGACAGGTTTATCCATGGGGCGTAGGGATCTTCTTCGACTATTTGATCTGCTTTGGCCACGGGTTCAAACCTTCAGCCGATCCTGGACGACGGCACGGATCTGATCAAATACGTCATCAGCATCGCCGGCTGCATCCACAACGCAACATCTATCGGGGGCATTTTTGGCAATTTCCAAAAATCCCTGGCGCAGGCGCTGATGAAATTCGATATCCATACGCTCATACCGGTCCTCGCCCCCAGATCGGGAGATTGCGCGGCTCAATCCAACTTCAGTTTCAAGGTCAAGAATAATCGTCAAGTCAGTGTTAAAGCTTGATAAAATGGTATCATATATTGTCTGTATCTGATCTATCCCAAGGCCATGGCCATAGCCTTGATAGGCCATGGTCGAATCAGCAAAGCGATCTGAGATAACCCACTTTCCGGCTTCCAAGGCAGGTTTAACCACCTTCTCCACGTGATCGCGACGAGCTGCAAAATGTAACAATGTCTCCGTCATGGCGTCCCAGCGGGCAACGTCACCATTGACCAGCAGGTCGCGGATTTGCTCAGCCCCTTCCGAACCACCGGGCTCCCGCGTGGTCAAGACGTCGATATTACGGTCATTTAGCCAGTTTTTCAGACTCTTGATCTGGGTGGTCTTGCCAGCCCCCTCGCCGCCTTCCAGGGTGATGAATTTCCCACGCTCAGGCTGACCAGTTGTCACTTTGACGGCGCACCCCAGGCGAGATAACTGAAAGCAGCGCCGAGGCGACCAAACAGACCGAGTTGCGCCACATCACCGCCCGCCAGCAATGGGACCCTGATTTCATCTGTTTCCGGTGCCCGGATGACGATTTGCCCGACTTCCTGGCCTTTTTTGATGGGGGCAGGCACTGGTTCAATCAGCTCGATACTGACCTTCATTTTTTTACGTGCCTTGCGGGCCAGGGTCAGGGTCATGTCATTTTCAATGACGAGCGGTACCCTGCCTTCCGCGCCCAACCAAACGGCGGCGTCGACGACTTTGTCCCCTGCCCGGAAAAGATCATAATTGCCAAACTCCCGAAATCCCCAGTCCAACAACCGTTCAGATTCGCGTGACCGCTGCTTTACGCTGCCCAAACCATTGACCACCAGGATCAAACGACGCCCCTTACGGACGGCTGAAGAAACCAGGCCATAGCCAGATTCCTCTGTGTGACCGGTTTTCAACCCATCAGCGCCATCATAGCGATAGAGCAATGGATTGCGGTTTCCTTGCCGTATACCATTGTAAGTGAAGGTTTTTTCCGAAAATATTGGATAATACTGCGGGAATTTTTCAATCAGTTGCAGGGCTACCTTGGATAAATCCCTTGTCGACATGCGTTGTTCCGGGTGTGGCCAGCCGGTGGCATTGGCAAATGTGCTGTTTTGAAGCCCGATTTCTGTGCCACGGGTCGTCATTTGTTCGGCAAAAGCCGTTTCGCTGCTAGCCAAGCCTTCCGCCACTACGATACAGGCGTCATTACCGGATTGTACGATTATACCACGCAGTAAATCCTTGACCGGCACCCGGGTGTTCACACCCACAAACATTTTGGAGCCGCCCATACGCCAGGCTTTTTCGCTGACGGGGAAAGTGTCATCCATTGCCAGGCTGCCGTCAGCAAGCCGTTCGTACAACATCAGTATGGTCATCAACTTGCTCATGGATGCCGGCGCCATGGCGATATCCGCTTCCTTTTCCAGCAAGACACGCCCGGTTTGCTGGTCGATCAGGATCGCATATTTGGCAGTTGTTTCGAAGGCCTGGGCACTGGTACCCACAAGCAGGAATATGCCCACAACTATCGCTGCCATCCACCCTGAAAACCTGTTCATCATTTCACTCATCAGCCTTCTTTTCCGACGTTTCCTGCTACCGACCTGCAAGTATTTGGTCTGCAAGCACACGGTGGAGGTTTGATCGGACATAAATATGTCAAAAATCAGTCAATTCGAATATTTTCAGTCTATTACGATTCTGGCAAGCTTATATCCGCTGTCGATCATACCATCCAGTGTTTGATCGGCTGTTTCAACCGTGGCCATGGGACCGATACGAACGCGAAAATACTCCAACCCATCGACCCGAACCGAGGTGATCTCTGTGGGCCCCACGCCGTTGAGTTGGGCTTGTAATTTGAGGGCATTTTCATAGAGCCGAAAGGCACCCGCCTGGATGAAAACCGACGGATTGCCTGGTACCGCCGTTTGCCTGACGCCGTCAGAAGGTGAAACCGGTCCTGCCGGTATATTTGCAGCCGTTTTCACATCTTCTGCCGGGGCTGTTGCCATACCGGCGGGGGGCGGTAATTCTTCGACCGAGACCTCGCCCTGTGGAACGGCTTTGACGGCCTTGCGTTCTTCATCCGTAATTTTTGAGCGCGCCAACACCCGCCTGGTGTCAGATGGAGAAGCAATAACTTCCACTCTAACCTTTGCCGTTCCCTGTTTGTGGAAACCAAGCAATTGTGCGCCGCGGCGAGAAATATCGATAATGCGGCCATTCACAAATGGGCCACGGTCATTGAGCCGCAAGACAAGTGCGCGGCCATTTTCCAGGTTGGTGACACGCACATAGACGGGCATCGGCAGCGTTTTGTGTGCCGCCGTCAGCTCGTTCATATCATAAATTTCGCCATTGGCCGTTCGACGCCCGTGAAAAGGGTCGCCGTACCAGGAGGCGATGCCGGTTTTGTCGTAATCCGGATCTTCTTTTGGATAGTAGCGCACGCCGGCCACATCATAGGGCTGGCCAACCTTATAGACACCGCCACTGCCGATGGGGACACCATTTGCCCCTTTGCCCGGCACCTCTCGGGCTGTCGTCTCAAGAGGGGTTTTTTCGTCTGTCTGGGACTTGATGACAGTCTTTGCAGCATGGATTGCCAATTGGGTTTCGGCGCAACTTGCCAAAACCAGTGCAAACAAGCCCAGAACCACTGGCTGCATAAACCGGGCCCGACGGTTGGTCGTTGCTGCGAATTGGTTAACGACAGGCATTGTGATGTATTCCCCAGGGTGACAGCATGGCCTCAAAACACCTTGATCTTGTATATTCCAGACATTATAGCGGAAGATGTTGTGTATTAGGACCCCTAAAGCGATTTGGTTTAATTCGAAATCGCCTCGTTTCATCTATACATGCCTTGCAAGGCCCTGCGGTCACCTGGTTTCAGAACAAGACTGAAAAGCTCTAATTGATACCGCCGATACGATCAGCCAGATACCCGACAGTCAGGGCAAAATAGGTTGACCGATTCCAGTGTAAAATTGAGCGATAATTACCGTATACCAAATAAGCCGGGCTGGCCTTCCCTTTGGCCGGTAAGACAAGCGAAGCCTTCAGGTCGCGTTTTGGTAGATCACCACCATCGGCCCGTCGGACACCGCGTTTCTGCCATTCACTCAAACGCATTGCCTGGCTGTCCTTGGCACGTGATCCCTTGTTTGCCAAAGAAAGATCAAAGCCCTCTGGTAATTTGACTTTGCGCCCCCAGGTCTGGCTGTCGTTCCAGCCGACACTGGAAAGATAATTGGCGGCCGAAGCAAAAACATCGGCTTTGGTGCCCCAAAGATCGCGTCGCCCATCACCATCGGCATCGATGGCGTAGGCCTTGAAACTGGAAGGCATGAACTGGGACTGGCCCATGGCTCCGGCCCACGATCCAGTCATGTCCTTGGCCTTGATGTGTCCCTGATCCAGAATTTCCAGTGCATTTAACAACTCACCCCGGAAATATTTACTGCGTCGCCCGTCATAGGCCAGCGTTGCCAAGGCAGAGATGACGTTAAATCCACCACTGATACGCCCAAAATCGGTCTCAACGCCCCATAAAGCCACAATAAAGCGAGGCTGTACGCCAAATTTCTTGCCAACCTTTTCCAGGGCTTCGCGGTTTTCGGCCAGCTTTTTGCGGCCCTTTTTGATGCGCACTGTTGACCCCACCCGACTGAGATATTGTTTGAAAGTCAGGGTGAATTCCGGCTGCTTTCGATCCAGTTCGATAATACGAGGGATAGGTTTGACGCCCTTGAAGGCTGTATCAAATATAGCTTTGTCGACACCACGGGCGGTCGCATCCTTGCGGACCCCTTCGACCCAGTCTGAAAACTTTTGAGATTGCGCCAAAACCGGTGATGCTGAAATACATACAGCCGCCAGCATTGTCACCAGTATTGATACCTTGGCCACACCTGGCCGCTTAACAAAAATCTTACCCACATTGTCCCCCAAATTCAGGCGCGTCACCGAGATCATGTGACTTAAGACTATAAGTGCCACAACAATTGGGCAGGTCGCAATGTGTGAGACAAAAAAATGGCGAGGTTCCCGTCGTTTCAAGAAGCGGGAAACAATTGATTTGTCCGGTCTAACAGGCGATAGACAACAAGAGCTGTCCATTCGCGAATACCCTCCGACAAGCTCACAAGGCCAGCCCGCAGATTAAACCGCAGTCCAAAACCAAACTGACCGGCAGTTCTGTAATCCACAGGCCAAGCCTGGACAGGCCAGCCTGCTTTGCGGAAAACACCCATGGCCCGCGGCATATGACGGGCTGATGTGACAAGCAACCAGACCTCTCCCTGTTCAGGGTTGATTACTGGCAGGGTCTTGCCGGCATTTTCCCAGGTATTTCGGGCATGTCGTTCGAAATAAACCCGCGAGGTGTCAAAGCCTAAATCGCCAAAAATCTTTTCAGCGATATCAGCCTCGCTGACAACTGATCCCTGTAAGGCCGATGAGCCACCCGTAAATACAAGCCGGGCCGCAGGATACTGTCGCGCCAACGTCACAAAAGCTGTAAGGCGTTCTGCATTGGCATTCAGCGATGGTTGCTGACGTGCGATCGAGAGAAAACTTTGCGTGGCTCCCCCCAGGACGATGATGCCGTCTACCTTTAAGATTTGATCAGGCTTTCCTGCAAACCGGTTTTCCAGAGGGACCATCAACCAATTGCCAATCGGCAAAAGAGCGACAATCAGAAAACCTGCGACAGAAAGCACGACCAGATATTTTCCCGCGCGGGCAAATCGTGTCCACATCAGGACAGTGCCCACGATCAACCCGAACAGCAATAAATTGCCAGGGTCCAACAAGGGAGAAAAAACTTTTGAAACAAAATGGTAGAACATTGGCAAAGACTGAATTTTCTATCGTTCGCTGGGGCGTTTCCGGATTAAACGGAATCGCACTGGAGATGCACCTTACACCGTGATATCCCTTTTCCGGAACAGGTGAGAGATATTCAACATCAGCAAACTTCTTCCGAAGGGGCGACAGGTAAACCAAAATGAATACGTCGGTCCATCAGGAAGTTCTGTTTGCCAACGAAGCCTTTTATCTGGCCTTCGCTAACAACGATTTTGATGCGATGGATAATCTCTGGTCCCGGGAGTTTGATGTACTGTGTACGCATCCTGGCTGGACAGCCTTAAGTGGGCGCGATGTGGTTATCGAAAGCTGGCGGGCAATTTTGGCAAACGATAAAGAAGCCGAGGTAGAGTGCTGGAACCCGGTTGCCCATGTCTATGAGGGGTTTGCCCTCATTACCTGCCATGAGTTGATAGACGGTAACGCACTTTCCGTCACCAATGCCTTTGTCCGGGAAAATGGGCGATGGTGCATGGTTCATCATCATGCGGGTCCGATGGCAACACCACCTCCGCGACCATCAGATCAGAACCCGACAAAGTCAGGGTCCCTGCACTAAACCCGTTTTGACAATATATTGCCCGTCATATTACCTGTCTGGCGAAACAAAAAAGGCGGCGTCCTGTTACAGACGCCGCCTTGATTGCTTTTGCTGAAGCCAGACTTCAGCAACGACACTTCTTATTTCAGCGTGATAACCACACGACGATTCAGGCTTTCGCGCTCACCATCTTTGGTACTAATCGCTGGCTCTTCTTCGCCAACAGACATGACGCTCACGCGATCACTTGAAATACCCCAATCGGCAAGGGCAGCGATAACAGCTTTGGCGCGCTTACCGGAAAGGATAGCGTTATACCGGTTCTTGCCAGCCTTATCTGCATGGGCACGCAAGACAATCGGACCAGAAGTCCGGGTTTGTGCGGCACGTACGGCGCGAACAATAACTTTTTCAGCATCACCGACGATCTTTGAGCTGTCAAAGTCAAAGTAGACAACAAACGGACCAGGAATTGGTGCTGGCATTGCTTTTTTCTTGGGCTTTGCCTTGGGCGCTGGTGCAGCTTTTTTCGGTGCTGGTGCAGCTTTTGCCATTGGCTTTGGCGCGTAAAGTGTTTTGTCGACACTCTCCATGGCCATTTCAAATGCATGACGACAGAGAGCAATGTCTGCGGGCTGGTGGTTTTCTTCCTGCTCTTCAACCCAACAATCAAACATGGCTTGTGCCTTGCCTGCATCATAAGGTGCGCGCAACCTGGCGCCATCGCGCAAGGCAGATGTCAGCCAGTAGCGACCAGCTTCAAGATCAGGCAGCGAATCGGCTGGTAGACGATCGTGGTTGGCAAGAACTTCCGGCAGAACCTGCTGGTTGTTGCCTGCGGCGATTGCTTTGGTGGCAAACAGATTTGCGTTGCCCCAATCTACCTCCGCAGCTTCTTCTTCAACCAGATTCGCATATTCCAGTTTCAAAGCGCGTGCGAACGCGGTGCTCGGCTTCATAGCCATGATGGCACCGTGATCCGGTGTTGAACAGGCGGACAGTAAAACGGCTGCCCCGACTGCAATAAGTGTTCCTTGTAGTGCTTTTTTCAAAGTTGCCTCCCTGAAAGAAATTTGACCAACCCCTTATATATACAAACGAAATTCGGTTAGTGGTCCCTTCCCCGAAACCACATTCCGTTTGATCTCCTGTAATATGAGCTTCATTGGCTCGACATTCAACATCTCAGTTCATTGAAGAATAGGGTTTTTTTGTAGAAATTTGCACAGTACCCGACTTAATAGGATAAAGCCCTGAAGTGATTCATACTTTGAGATTCTCCGACCAAAGAAAGTCTCAAAATATGCAGCAATTACTTGGCAAGGCCTTATCCACACCGTTAGGAGAGCACATCCCCCTTTG
>JABIFY010000143.1 GCA_018650465.1 Alphaproteobacteria bacterium | reverse complement strand
GCTGACATGATACTGACCTACTTCTTTTTAAACATGGCCAGCATGCGCTGGGTAACGACGAAGCCGCCGAAGATGTTGATCGCGGCCAGCACCATGGCGATGAAACCAAGGATTTTGGCTATGCTCATGTCCGTGGGACCGGTTGCCAGCAAGGCACCGACGATGATCACCGAGGAAATGGCGTTGGTGACCGACATCAGCGGTGTATGCAAAGCGGGTGTCACACTCCAGACGACGTAATAGCCAACAAAAATCGCCATGACAAAAACGGAGAACTGGAAAATAAAGGGATCTGCGAGTTCCATGATCTGGTCTTACCCTTCTGTGAGAAGCGGGTGAACGATTTCGCCATCGCGGGTCAAAGCCACGCCCTGGATAATCTCGTCTTCCCAATCAATGTTCAAATCGCCACTTTCCGCATCAATCAGCGGCGTGATGAAGTTCAACAGGTTTTTGGCATAAAGGAACGAAGCATCTACCGCGATGCGGCTTGGCCAATTGTGATGACCAACGATTTTTACACCATCCACGTCGACAACTTCGCCGGGCTTGCTCATGGTGCAGTTGCCACCGGCTTCAACAGCCAGATCAACAATCACCGAACCCTGTTTCATGGATTTGACCATGTCGTCGTCAATCAGGGTGGGGGCCGCGCGGCCAGGGATCAAAGCCGTACAAATGGCGATGTCCTGTTTGGCAAGGTGTTCACGAACCAGCTTGGCTTGCTTTTCCTTGTAGTCGTCGGACATTTCCTTGGCATAACCCGCGGCGGTCTCACCGTCTTCGGCATCATCCGTTTCGACCATAACAAATGTGGCGCCTAAGCTTTCGACCTGTTCCTTGGCGACAGAAC
Organism: Alphaproteobacteria bacterium; assembly: GCA_018650465.1. Taxonomy (GTDB): domain Bacteria; phylum Pseudomonadota; class Alphaproteobacteria; order UBA2966; family UBA2966; genus JABILA01. The sequence goes on along the minus strand of JABIFY010000143.1, from coordinate 58,893 downwards.
GCACGTCCGTGGCCGAGACAATGGCCCCAAGCCTGCGCGCCGTGGCAATGGCTTGCAGACCAGCAACACCGGCCCCCAACACGAAGACACGGGCCGGGGCAAGGGTGCCTGCGGCAGTCATCATCATGGGCATGGCGCGACCAAATTCATCGGTGGCATCGAGGACAGATTTGTATCCAGCCAGGTTGGATTGGGAAGACAGCACATCCATGCTCTGGGCACGGGTGATGCGTGGCATCAATTCCATGGCACAGGCCAGTACCTTGCGATCCGCCAAAGACTTGACCATGTCTCGGCTTTGGGTTGGTGCCAGGGTTGAAACCAACATCGCGCCTTCCTTGATCAAGGCGATCTCGTCATCCATCGGCCCCTGGACCTTGAAGACAACGTCGGCATCTTTTAAAGCGCTGGCCGCATCAGAGGCGATCTCGGCACCCACATCCTTGAAGGCGTCGTCAGAAATGGCAGCAGAAATGCCCGCGCCACTTTCAACGATAACTGTCGCACCCAAACCAATCAGTTTCTTGACGGTATCAGGTGTCGCGGCAACACGTCTCTCGTGTGGTCTGCGTTCCTTGGGAATTGCAATCTTCATGTATTTTCCTGCCTCTATTTCGGCGCGCCCGACCGTATTTTCGGCGGGCATGGTCAGCTTATAATGCGATGGCTGAGGTCACTTACGTTTTATCTCAAACGTAAACAAGCCGGTACCTGTTCAAGCGCAACTATGTTCTCGGATGCTCCGGCATTTTTGATGCCGCTTATCCCATGCGGAACAGCGACATCCGAATCTGATCTTGTTCTGGACCTGAAAATTGAGGCGCGTTATTGCGCCCAATTATTAGGGCGTCAGATGTTATGGCGTCAGAAAAGCTGCCATCAAGGCAACGATTGCCAGGCAGCCAATGGTGCCCCACGTGATCAGTTTGGTAAAATCTGTCCACATTTGTTTATTTTGAGAATCGTCAAATTTGGTTTCACTCATGGCGGTACAGGCCCTTGTACTGAAAAAAATGGATTTCGGGCGGCACTATACCAGACAAATGACGCTGATCAATGGCAGGTTTAAATAGCCTGTCATAACCTGGAATCCCTCTAAAACCCGCAGGAATGGTCGGGTTCCATGGCTATGGTCAATCCAGAGCCAACATGGGCAGGCCCACGGCAATTGCGGGCAAGACCCAGACAAGGCCAACGCCCAGCATCTGAATGGCTACGATAGGCATGGCACCACGGTAGATATCAGCGATACGGACTTCGGGCGGTGCGGCCCCTTTGACAAAAAACAGGGCAAATCCGAAGGGCGGGGTCAAGAAGGATGATTGCAACACCAGGCCGATCAGCACCGCAACCCAAACCCGGGCCAGTTCCTCCGATCCCACATAACTGGCAAAATCCAGTTCCGAAATAATGGGGTAAAAGATTGGCAAGGTTATGACGACAATTTCGATCCAGTCGATAAAAAAGCCCAGAATGAAAATCGTAATCAGGATAACCGCCAACAGGCCCATATCGCCCAGTTCCGTGGCTCCCATCAAATCAATGATGACATCGTCGCCGCCGAGATAACGAAAGGGGTAGGAAAAGACCGTGGCCGCAACGACGATGAAGAACACCATGGATGTCGTGGTTACCGTACCCTTGACGACTTCGTTGACCCGCTTGGGCGTCAGAGTCCGGGTCAATGCCATCAGCAAGACACCCCCGGCAGCACCTACTGCGGCGGCCTCGGTCGGTGTGGCCCAACCCGCGATAATCGATCCCAGTACCAGGGCGATCAGGGCGACGGGCAAGGCCAGCGAGCGAAAGACGTATATCAACAGCTTGCCGGTCTGGCCCTTGAAGTCGTTTTCAATGGGTAGCGCACCAGTGCCCTCCCAGGCCGCACGCCCCACATAATAAAGCATGAATAAAACCGCTAACCCCAAGCCGGGCACGATGGTGGCCAGAAATAACGAACCCATGGAGATGTTTAGATGCTGGGCCAGGAAAAACAGCATGATGCCTGGTGGCAAGATGATGCCGAGCGTACCTGCCGCCGCCACTGAACCTGTGGCAATAGAGGGTTTGTATCCTTGCTCCAACATGGTCGGCAGGGCGACGATGGCCAGCGTGGCCACGGAAGCGCCGATCAAGCCGGCCGCCGGGGCCAGCAATATCCCCAGGATAATGACGGCAATGGTCATACTGCCGGGCACGCGTCGTAACAAGACACGCATGCACAACAGCATTTCCCGCGCCACACCGGACTTTTCAATGGCCAGCCCCATGAATAACAACATAGGCACGGCGGGATAAATCAAATTGCCGCTAAATGTAGCTCCAATGCGTAGCGGTAAATTCAGAAAGGCGACGCCGGGGATATCACCGGTCAGCCAGCCAAGGCCACAAAATAAAAGGCCAACGCCCGCCAAGATCAGGGCAACCGGAAAGCCGGAAAACAACACTACGGCCATCACTGGCAACATCAAAAATGGCAACCACTCAGACAAGAATTCCATGTTAAGCGGGATCCTCAGGTGCTGGTGTAACTCGTCGACCCGCCAAAAACAGAATATTTCTGGCCATGGTAATCAAACCCGCCAGAGCCAGCAGCCCCAGACCAAAAGGCACAATGGATTTCAATACCCAGCGAAAGGGCATGGAATCCGAAACCATGCTTTCCTGAATGTACGGGATATAGAGGCCGATCATACCAAGGGTGAAGGGCAGCAGGGCCAGGATGCAGCCGCCGATTTCAAACCAGGCTTGCCGGCGCGGCGTCTGGTTGCTGCGGAAAATGTCGACCCGCACATGGCCGTTGCGCAAATAGGTATAGCCAAAGGCGAGGATCACCAGCAGGGCAAAGGCCGTGAATTCGTAAAAACGCAACAGGCCGGACGGCACGTTGATATATTGTCGGGCGATAATTTCGTACACACGCAATCCACCCAGGACCAATATAGCGATCCAGCCAACAAAGACCGCGATAAACGATATTGACCTGTCGAGTGCGTTCAGGACGCGCTCAAATGCAGATATCTGCATGTTGATTATTGACCTTCCCCAAGGACTTACACAGGCAAATCCTGGCCTGGATAAATCTGAAAGGCAATATCCAGAAGTCATTCCGTTAAGGTTCACAGTAGTGTCAATTGGCAGAACGACTTGATTACGGTTAAGCTCGCCTCCAAATAAATTGTTCGGTGGAAGTAACATAAGGGGAAAACTGATGGTGGATTTAACAGACAAGATCACGGGCATTGATCATCTTGCCTTCATTACCAATGACATGGTGAAGACCGTGCGCTTTTACCGTGACCTGTTGGGCATGGAACTGAATGCTGGTATTGGTCACGATGGCTATCGGCATTATTTCTTCCGGGCCGGAAATACCCTGATCGCCTTTTTCGAATATGAAGGGGCCAGCGACATGAAACGCAAGTTCCATGGCTCGCCCTCCAAGGAACCACTTGGCTTTGATCATCTTTCAGTCCATGTGAAAAGCCGTGCTGATCTGTTTGCCGTCAAAGACAAACTGGAGGCCGCCGGAATCGAAGTTGACGGTGCCGTCGATCATGGCACGCTGTGGTCAATTTATTTCTTTGACCCCAACAACATTCCCCTGGAAATCAGCTGGGCCACTTGCGAAGTGGTGAACCCGCCCGCCATCCACGACGTGCAACCCCTGGACATCGCCGCCGAAGGTGCCGCACCCCAACCTGGCCATTGGCCGGACGTCACCACCCCGACCCTTGAAGAAGACATGCGCGCCTACCCCGGCAACGGCTACGAAATGCGCGACACCGGTATCGCCGAGAAGCGCATGAAATTCACAGCTGAATATGCCGCCATCCCGGAAGACAAACGTAACCGGGCCAGGCCAGACGCAGCAGAGTGAGGGAAGATTGATTCCCGGTGTACCAAACAAGAACTCAAGGCTACTCAAAAAATGATCCTGTAAAACGCTGGGCGCTGCCTGACCGTGTATTTTTTGCTTGTGGTGCTTGTCATATTCTGGCCTGGGTATTTTTTGAGCAATATCCCGACCAAAAAGCAACTCCGTTGTGGTTCTGTCCAGGGGACGGTTATATCGGCAGTCATATCGTTGTCGCATCGGATAACTGGATTTTTGACTATCACGGTTTTTCGTGCCGCGAAAAATATATCGAACACACCATTAAAGGAGCACAACGGAAATGGCGCGGTTGGCACGCTTCACTTGTCGAATTGCCAAAAGAAGTTCTTGTTTCGGAGAAATTATCCCGCAATTACATAGGGCTGTGGTTGAGGGAGCCTAATCAGTTTTTGCACAACGCTTTACCACGAGCTCGAAAATTCTTGGGCAGATTTCCACCCCCACCGAAGTTAAGTTAAAGCGTGTCTCGTCAAATTTTGGACAAATTCGTTAACACTTCCTTCACTATAGTCCCTACAGGATGTAAGTCCGCACTGAGAGGTGCGCCTCCCTGTTGAACACTGAGCCGCCAGGAACTGGCGGCTCCTTTTTGTGATTAATGGGTCGAGGGCGGGAAATTTCACCCAAACTTTAATTCATCGTCATGCCCGGACTTGATCCGGGTACCCACGTCTTGACGAAATCAGATGTGTTTCCATGCCAGAAGACGTGGATACGCGGGTCACGCCCGCGCATGACGATATGTTAAGGCGGTTAACCCTCACCCCGCCGGAAGATCGTCATCACACATATGCCGTACTTGCGCTGGTCGACCTGGTCGAAGCCTTCGGGTGTTGCGACGTCTTCGCGGGCACCGGTTTCGATGACGGCGAGGCAGTTGTCGGCCAGCCAGCCAGCTTTGGCCAATTCAACAAGCGCCACACTGCCGAGGCCACTGTCATAGGGGGCATCCAGGAAAACCAAATCTGCCGGGACCTGGCCGCCAACTGGCGTGGGGCCAGGGCGAGTGCCGTCGCGTTGCAGCATGGAGATGGCTCCGCTTTCACCCATCTTGATGGCGTTACTGCGGATTGTTCTCAGATTGCCAGAATCTTGTTCAAGGAAGGCCACATGATCAGCCCCGCGAGACAGGGCCTCCAGCCCCAAGGCACCTGAGCCTGAAAAAACATCCAACACTTTGATGCCCATGGGTAAGGGACCTGCGTCGGTGCGGTAATCGCCATGGCTCAGGATATTGAACAGGGCCTCGCGGGCACGGTCGGATGTGGGGCGCACGGAGCCGTCATTGGGCACGTCCAGTTTGCGGCCCTTGTGCTTGCCGCCAATGATACGCACGGCACCGGGATCACGCCGGGGGTTACGGTTTTGCGGCATCAGGCTTCTTTTTTACTTTTCGTCTTTTGCCGCCCGGCTTGCGGTCTTCGAATTCCTTGGTTTTGCCAGGGCGTTTTTTGGCTGGCTTCTTTTTGGCTTTCGCCCATTTGTCAGATCGCACCGGTTTGCTGCTGTCGCCGGTTTGCTGACGCAACACGGCCCCGGCAATCTCCGTTACCTCACGCACTTTCAGTTGACCCAGTTCAAACGGGCCATAGCCGGTACGGATCAAACGTCCGACTTCATAGCCAAGATGATTAAACACTCGGCGGATTTCCCGGTTTTTGCCTTCGGTCAGGGTTACTTTAAGCCAGGCATTGGCCCCTTGCTGGCGTTCCAGTTCGGCCTTGATGGAGGCATAGTGCACGCCTTCAACGGTGATGCCTTTATCCAGGGCTGCCAGTTCATCGGGCTGTGGCCGGCCATGGATACGTACCCGATAACGCCTTGCCCAGCCATTGGACGGATGTTCAAGCTTGCGGGCCAACTCCCCATCTGTGGTCAGCAGCAACAGGCCCTCCGAATTCAGATCAAGACGTCCCACCGAGACCACACGCGGCATAGTCCGCGGCAAAGTCTCAAACACGGTTTGGCGGCCCTGCGGGTCCCTGTGGGTGGTGATCACGCCGGTTGGTTTATGATAGAGCCACAGGCGTTGCGGCCCGGTTCCCGACAGGGGGTTTCCATCGACGACAATCTTGCTTTCTTCCGTAACCAGAAAGGCGGCAGTGGTCAGGACTTCGCCATCGACTTCAACCCGCCCGGCATTGATCCAGCGTTCGGCTTCACGACGTGAACACAATCCCGCCGCAGCCATACGTTTGGCAATACGCTCCCCTTTGGCCCCCTCGTCTGGCGTCAGGTCTTCGGGTATTTCAGACTCGGGCATAACTGGCTTCCACGAATGCTTTCAGGATTTTGGCGTCGCCGGGATCGATCTCAAATTCAGGGTGCCATTCCACGCCGAGGCAAAATTTGTAGGCCGGGGCTTCCATGCCTTCGATGACGCCGTCCTTGGCACGGGCGTTGATGACCACACCGTCTGGTTCGTCCAGGGCTGCCTGGTGATGGGCACTGTTAACGTTCATTTCTGTAGCACCGACAATTTTGTGCAACATGGTGCCTGCCTTGACGGTAATGCTGTGCCCGGCTTCATCTCGGGGGTTGGGCTGTTCATGATTAATGTCAGTGTCAATCGTATCGGGGATATGCTGGATCAATTTGCCGCCCAGCACCACATGCAATAACTGCTGGCCTCCACAAATTCCCAGCACTGGCATGTCACGCGCCAGGGCACCTTTGGTGATGGCCATCTCGAAATCCGTGCGGTCCGGCTTCAGGTCGACCTTTTCATGTATGTCCGATGCCCCGAACAGGGCCGGGTCCACGTCAAAGGCCCCGCCCGTGACGATCAGACCATCAATGGTATCCAGATAGGCCTCGACCAGAGAGGCTTCATTTGCCAAAGCCAGCGGCACACCACCGGCATTAACCACCGATCCGCAATAGTTCCGACGCAAGGCGTACCAGGGAAATTTTGAATAACCACCGGCATCCTCGGCATCCATGGTCAGGCCGATCAAGGGTCTTTTGTTCATGAGCGGGAACATAACCATATGGAAGAAAAACGACAATCCTTTATAAACAACACATGGATAATAAGGACTATATGGCCCAGGCCCTGGCCCAGGCGGAACAGGCGGCGGCCCGCGGTGAAGTGCCCGTAGGCGCTGTGCTGGTCGATCCGTCCACAGGGGCTGTCGTAGCCGCTGACGGTAATCGCACACGGGGACAGGATGACCCCACGGCCCATGCAGAAATGCTGGTGATTCGGGCAGGTGCAGCTTCACGCGGAACTGAACGCTTGGTGGGATGTGATCTTTATGTAACGCTGGAACCTTGCCCCATGTGCGCCCAGGCCATCAGTTTTGCCCGCATCCGGCGGCTCTATTTTGGGGCGGCAGATCAAAAAAGCGGTGGTGTTGAGCATGGACCGCGCATTTATGCTTCATCGTCGTGCCATCACGCTCCGGATGTCTATGGTGGCCTGGATGAACAAAGATCGGCCAATTTGTTGCGCGAATTTTTTAAAACCAGGCGCTAATTCCCAAACCGGAAAAAACCTTCTAGAATGGCGGGGAATTATCTTTTCGACCCCCCTTCCGTCAAATCTCAAAGAATCAAGGCAGGTAACAATGGATTTCGAATATTCCGAACGCGTACAGGAATTGCGCGAACGTGTCATGGCGTTCATGGACGAACATGTCTATCCCAACGAATTGCTGTTCCACGAACAGATCGACGAAGGTGACCGCTGGCAGCCAACAGCCATTGTCGAAGAACTGAAAGTCAAAGCCAAGGCCGATGGCCTATGGAACCTGTTCTTGCCTGAATCAGATTTGGGTGCCGGTCTCACCAACCTTGAATATGCACCTTTGTGCGAAATCATGGGTCGTGTGGGCTTTGCGGCTGAAGTCTTTAACTGCTCCGCCCCCGATACCGGCAACATGGAAGTGCTGACGCGCTATGCCTCGCCGGAAAATCAGGACAAATGGCTGAAGCCACTTTTGGCTGGTGAAATTCGTTCTGGCTTTGCCATGACCGAACCGGCTGTTGCCTCGTCTGATGCGACAAACATCGAAAGCAGCATCGTGCGCGATGGCGATGAATATGTCATCAATGGCCGCAAATGGTGGACCTCAGGTGCCGGTGATCCGCGCTGTAAGATACTGATCTTCATGGGCAAGACCGATCCAACCGCCAGCCGCCACTCGCAACAATCCATGATCCTGGTTCCCATGGACACACCAGGCGTTACCGCCATGCGCTCGCTCAGCGTTTTTGGTTATGACGATGCGCCGCATGGTCACATGGAAATGGACTTCAAGGACGTACGCGTGCCCGTCGAAAACATTTTGCTTGGCGAAGGCCGTGGCTTTGAAATTGCACAAGGTCGTTTAGGCCCTGGCCGTATTCACCACTGCATGCGCTCAATCGGTGTTGCCGAACGTGCCCTGGAAGCTGCCGTCAAACGGGCCAAATCCCGCGTCGCTTTTGGCAGTCCCATCGCCGACCTTGGCATGACCCGTAAAGCCATCGCTGATTCCCGTATGGAGATCGAACAGGCGCGTCTTCTGACCCTGAAGGCCGCTTACATGATGGATACGGTTGGCAATAAAGAAGCCCGCCAGGAAATCGCCATGATCAAGGTGGTTGGTCCCAACATGTCGACCCGTGTGATCGACCGCGCCATTCAGATTCATGGTGCCGGTGGTGTCAGTCAGGACTTCAACCTGGCTATGGCCTACGCCCACCAGCGTACCCTGCGCCTGGCCGACGGCCCTGATGAAGTCCACACCGATCAGATCGCCCGTCTGGAAGCCCGTAAATACCAATAGGCTTCGCGACAACAAAACGACCCGCCCTGGAGGATTATTCCGGGGCGGGTTTTTTTGTGTCTTGAGAATTATACGTCGAATATTTTGCCGGGATTGAGAATACCGCCCGGGTCCATGGCGCGTTTTAAGCGGCGCATCAGGGCAACTTCTTCTTCGCTGCGGCTGATATACAGCCAAGGTTTTTTCTCGATGCCCACGCCATGTTCAGCAGACACCGAGCCCCGATATTTAGTCAGGTTTTTGTAGACGATTTCCTCGACTTTGTGATGGGCGTCGTCGCTACCATCACCCACCGAAACCAGGAAATGAATGTTGCCATCGCCAATATGGCCAAAGGTATAGGCGTTGCCCCGTGGCCAAATCGCCTGGATTTCAGTTTTGACCTGGTTGGAATATTCTTCCATGTCGGTAATGCGCAAACTGACATCAAAGGAGAAGCAGGGCCCAGCCTCGATGAAAACCATAACCGCATCCCGAAGAGCCCATAGGTCCGCGCGTTCTGAATCTGATTTGGCGATCACCGCATCTGCAAGCAAACCGTCTTCCATTGTCGCCATCAAGGCGCGTTCAAACCGCTCCTGATCATCACTGGCATCACCGCCCAGGGCCTCAACCAGGATGTAATAGGGATAGTCCTGCGGCATGGGTGCGCGATAAGCGTCTTCATTGGTGACGGTGGTGTAATAGTTGTTCCACAACACTTCAAAGGCACTGAGTGTGCCGCCCAGGCGGCCGTCGATTTCTTTCAGGAAGGCAATCAGGTTGTCAAAGCTTGCGAGGGCGACCATGGCTGTGCATTCACTGCGTGGCTTCTCACGCAGACGCACGACGGCACGTGTGATCACGCCAAGTGTACCTTCGGTGCCGATAAACATTTGTTTTAAATCGTACCCGGCATTGTTCTTGATCATCTGGTTCAGGGAAGAAATTATGGTGCCATCGGCCAGCACCGCCTCGATACCCAGAACATTGTCCCGCGCCATGCCATAGCGCACGACCCTGTTGCCACCGGCATTGGTGGAAATATTACCGCCGATGGTGGCCGTGCCACGTCCGCCCAGGTCGAGCGGAAAAAACAGGTCGGCATCGTCCGCCGCTTCCTGAACGCCTTGCAAGGTGACACCGGCCTGGACCACCGCTGTTCGGGCCTGGCTGTCCACATTTTCGACCTTGTTCATTAGTTCCAGCGACAGTTGAAGTTCGCCATCATGGGCGATCTGGCCTTTCACAAGGCCGGTGCCGCCGCCCCAGGGCACAATCCGCCGCCCGGCAGCAGTGCACAATTTCAGAATTTCCGACACGTCTTCTGTGGTCCGCGGCCGTAAAATGGCACTGGCCGGATTGCTGCCGTCGCCACCAAATACGGCTGCCGCGCGTGACGTGACATCGTCACCCAGCAAGACACCGCTGGGGCCCAGAAGTTTTTGAAACTGTTCGATCAAGTTGTCCAAGAGACGCTCCTGTTGAGGGGTACGGAAGTATCCGTCGGCAGGGACCCGCAATCAAGGGTACAAAAAAATGCCGGTACGTTTCCATACCGGCATTTCCAAAAACGTTACAAGATTTCTTAAGCCGCTTTGTGTTCCAGCACACTACCGCTCTGGATTTCGATACGACGCGGTTTCATTTCTTCGGGCACTTCGCGTGTCAGGTCGACGGCTAACATGCCGTTCTCCATATTGGCGCTTGAGACGCGGATATAGTCTGCCAGTTCGAAGCGGCGCTGGAAGCCACGGCGGGCGATGCCCTGATGCAGGAATTTGGCCGCATCCTTTTCGCCCTCTTGCGCCTTGCCCGTGATTGTCAGGGCATTTTCATGCTGGGTCAGTTCAATGTCATCTTCGCCAAAACCGGCAACCGCCATGATGATGCGATAGGCATTATCATTCAGCTTTTCGATATTGTAGGGCGGATAATTCTGGCTGCGCTCGTCACCCCGGTTGGCTGTATCCAGCATCCGGTTGAGGCGGTCAAAGCCGACAGAGGTGTGAAAAAGGGGAGATAAATCGAAGCTACGCATGGTCCAGTTCTCCTTTGAAGCAAATGGACGAATGACCGGGCCTGCCATCATTGGCCAGTCCCTGGTTTGGTTGTCAGACCCCAAATGGGCATCCGACATACCTTATGTAATCAAGCTGATTTTTGGTTCAAGGGGGAAAAATGTCAGGGAAAATTTCTCCCATGCTTCGCCGCCCCAGGAAAACCGGTGCCTGGCATTCTTCTTGCCTGGCTCCGCTTTTCCGTCCGGTTTTTGCATCGCCAGCGTTCATCGCGAAAACAACCGCCAAATGCGGAGCCAGGCAGCTTCGCGAAGCCGCTTGTGCCAGGCACCGGATTTGGCTTAACAGTGCCAGAAAATGATTTTTGCGGAGGCATTCGCCCACAAAAAAACGCGCCCCGGAAATAAATCCGCAGGCGCGTTTAATGTCGGACGATAAGTTTGGCTTATTTGATGCCGAAACCTTCGAAACGTTTGTTGAACTTGGCAACCTGACCAGCACTGTCAACCAGGTGGCCGCCCTGACCGGTCCAGGCCGGGTGGGTTTTGGTGTCAATGTCCAGTTTCAGCACGTCGCCTTCGCTGCCATAAGTCGAGCGCGTTTCGAACTGCGTGCCATCCGTCATTTCGACGGTAATGGTGTGGTATTCCGGGTGAATTTCTTTTTTCATCATACTGCTCCGAATCGGGAAGCGGCCTATATAGACAAAGCGAGGCCCAATGGCAAGCGCCGGTTGCGCAGAATCTTTCAGAAGGTTAACTTGCGCCGATAAGCCGTAGGCTGTTGATTTGGGTCAATCGCGTCTTTTGATGCGCAAAAACCGGCTAAATGGAGAATTTTGTATGGAAGATCAGGCCTTTGAGGCCATTGCCGCCAATTTGCTGGAGGCATGGGCCGAACTGATTGAAGACACCGTAGATGTGGATGTGGACTGCGACGGATCGGTTCTCAGTGTCGAACTGGACGACGGGCGGATTTTTATTCTGAACCGCCACAGGCCCCTGAAACAGCTTTGGCTGTCTTCGCCGATCTCTGGTGCCAGTCATTATGCCTGGGATGAGGCCACACAAAGCTGGCTGGGTACACGAGAACAAGGTCGGCTGGACACGCTTTTTTCCGACGACCTCAGTACCGCCATTGGTGAAAAGATAACATTGACCCAGCCCGCCTGAACCCTATATGCCAAACATCTTCCCGAAAACTTTCAAACGACTATTCCTGGATTCAAAACCTTGAGTGATACCCGCAGTGTAACAACCCCGCAATCCGACCGTCCCGTGACAAAAGACATCAGTCAGTTGTCGGGGATCGTCCGTTTTCTTATGCCCTATAAACTTTGGGTCCTGGGAGCCTTGATTGCGTTGGTGATTGCTGCCAGCGCCGTGCTGGCCATTGGCCAGGCCCTGCGCCGGGTGGTCGACCTGGGTTTCAGCCCCGAAAATGCGGCTTATCTGGATCAGTATTTTCTGGCTTTACTGGGTGTTGTCACAGTGCTGGCCTTTGCCACCTTTGGACGCTTTTATATGGTGTCGTGGATTGGTGAACGCGTCATGGCCGACGTGCGCAAGGAAGTCTACAACCATGTTATCTCTCTCAGTCCGGCTTTTTTCGAGACAACGCCGACGGGTGAAATCCTCTCGCGTCTGACGACAGATACGACCCTTATTCAAACGGTGATCGGCTCGTCTGCGTCCATTGCCCTGCGTAATATTCTGGTCTTCATTGGCGGCAGTATCCTGCTTGTGATCACCAGCCCCAAATTGGCCGGCATGGTTGCCATTGTGGTACCCCTTGTGGTGCTGCCCATTGTTATCTTTGGTCGCAAGGTCCGGGTGTTAAGTCGCGAAAGCCAGGACCGCATCGCCGATGTGGGTGCCCGCGCGGGTGAAAGTATCGATGCCGTGCGCACCGTTCAGGCCTTTGGTCATGAAGACCAGGACCGGCGTATTTTTTCCGACCGTGTTGATGGTGCTTTCAGTATCGCCGTCAAACGCATCCGGGCGCGTGGCTGGCTGACGGCGGTTGTTATCTTGCTGATCTTTGGTGCGGTTGATCTGGTGTTGTGGATCGGGGCCAAGGATGTCGTAGCCAACACCATGTCGGGCGGCCAGCTGGCAGCCTTTGTTTATTACGCCATTATGACGGCCAGTTCCGTCGGTGCCTTAAGTGAAGTCTGGGGAGATTTGCAACGGGCAGCAGGTGCCACTGGTCGCCTCAGTGAATTGTTGCAAACAGACCCGATCATCAAGGCACCAGAAAACCCCATTGATCTGCCGGTACCTCATCGCGGTGAAATCGAATTTGATGCGGTGACCTTTCATTACCCGGCCCGACCAACCATTTCGGCCCTGTCAGAATTTACCCTGAAGATCGCACCGGGCGAAACTGTCGCTATTGTCGGCCCATCGGGTGCGGGCAAGTCGACAGTATTCCAAATGTTGCTGCGTTATTACGATCCTGAAACTGGTCAGTTAAAGCTGGATGGCGTGGCCCTGCCTGATGCCCGCCCTGGCGACGTGCGCGCCCGCATTGGCCTGGTGGCGCAAGACCCGGTTATTTTCGCTGGTGATGTCCAGGAAAACATTCGTTATGGCAAACCCGATGCCACAGATGCAGAAGTTCGTGCTGCCGCAGACGCGGCGCAAGTAACTGAGTTTGCTGATCGTTTGCCCGATGGCTTCAAAACACACCTGGGTGAAAAAGGTGTGCGCCTGTCTGGTGGCCAACGCCAGCGCTTGGCCATCGCCCGCGCCGTACTGCGTAATCCTGCAGTATTGCTGCTGGACGAAGCCACCAGCGCCCTGGATGCGGAAAGTGAACGCCTGGTGCAAGGCGCCCTGGATACCTTGATGGAGGGTCGCACGACACTGGTTATCGCCCACCGTCTGGCCACCATTCAAAAAGCCGGTCGGATCGTGGTCATGGAAGAAGGTCGCATTGTGGCCAGTGGACGCCATGATGAATTGCTGGCACAAGGCGGGCTCTATGCTCACCTGGCCGAACTGCAATTTGGCCTCGCACCAGCAAGTGCTGCGCAGTAGGAAAGTTTCATGACCAAGCGACGTCTGATCATCTTCGGAGTTTTGTTGTTTTCAGGCCTTGTTGCTTTCGTGGGCTACACCGTCTGGCTGGCCGGCGAATTTAAAACCATCGAGCCACACTTCGCCGGAACCTGTAAGAAGGTCGATGGCGTGGTAGGTGCAGAAGACCTGGTGATCGACCATGCCTCTGGCGTTGCCTATCTGGCGACCGATGACCGCCGGGCAGCAATTGCTGGAGAACCGGTACAGGGGGCGATCTGGTCATATGACCTGAACACACCGGATGCCCGGCCCGTCAATCTAACCGCTGGTCTGGAAATTTCTTTCCATCCCCATGGTATTGGTTTGCATACCGGTAAGGACGGTTTGACCTTGATGGTGGTGAACCATGGTTCCGGCAGCGGCGTTTTTGATGGTGCGCCAGATACGATTGAGGCTTTCAAGATTGAGGGGGAAATTCTGAAGCACACGGGTACGACCAAGGGCGATTTGCTGCGCGCGGTGAATGACGTGCAGCCCGTGGGTAACGGTAAATTTTATGCCACCATCGACCATGGGAACCCAAGCGGTTTCTCAAGAATGCTGGAAGACTACCTTCGCTTGCCGCTTGCCAAGGTTGTTTATTACAACGGTAAAAGCGTGCGCTATGTGGCCGACGATATTCGTTATGCCAATGGCGTGAATATCAGCCTCGATGGTCAGACAGTTTATGTGGCGGGCACCACGGATCGCCTGGTGCATGTCTTTGGCCGCGATCTGGCCAGCGGTGATCTATGGCTAAAGGCCAGGCTGGATACCGGCACCGGCGTTGACAATATCGATGTTGATGATGGTGGTGCCTTGTGGATCGGTGCCCATCCGAAGTTGCTGACCTTTGTCGAACATTCCAAAGACGCCACCCTGAAATCCCCCAGCCAGGTGATACGCGTTGATCCGGAATCTGGTGAAGTCGTCGAAGTAATGCTGGACGACGGTAATCTCTTGTCCGGCTCCTCAGTGGCGGCACGATACGGCAATCGCTTGCTCGTTGGCCCGGTCCTGGACCCCGGCTTTCTGGATTGTGTGCTGCCCTAGTCTTCCGTCATTCTGACGAAAACAGGTAGGTGATCTCCCCACCCTAGCGCTGTGTCAGTTTGATCTCGATGCGGCGGTTGCGGCGATAGGCGATTTCGTCGTTGTTGGTATCCAGGGGCTGGAACTCTCCAAAGCCTGCGGCGGCGAGACGATTGGCGGGCACGCCCTGCTTAATCAGTTGATTAACGACGGACAAGGCCCGGTGGGTCGACAAGGCCCAGTTCGAGGGGAACCTTGCCGTGGCGATGGGATTACGGTCCGTGTGACCATCAACCCGTAATATCCACGGCAGTTTGGTCGGTATCTTGTCGGCAATTTCGAGGATCGTTTTCGCCAGTTTGGCAAGCTGATCCTGTCCTTTACCGCCCAGGTCTGCGGAGCCTGAAGAGAACAGGACTTCTGACTGGAAAACAAAGCGGTCGCCGACGACACGCACATCTTTACGATTGCCTAGCGCTTCCCGCAGCCGTCCAAAAAACTCGGACCGGAAACGAGAGAGTTCTTCAACTTTTTTGGCGAGGGCGACATTCAGGCGCTTGCCAAGATCAAGGATAACGGCCTTTTGTTCCTTGTCCTCAGCCTCTGATGCTTCCAGGGCTTTGCTGATGCGGGCCAGTTGTTGGCGCATGGCGGCGATTTGCTGGTTCAACAATGCGACCTGGGCCAGGGCAGCTTCGGAAACCTTGCGTTCGGCGCGCAGCTGTTCATCCGTCTTGTCGGACTTTTCCTGTGTTTCTTTCAGCTTCGTTTGTGCTGAGGTCAGATTCGTCGTGGCGTCGCGTAACTGGTTTTGAGTACTACCCAACTGATCTTGTGCGATCTCAAGCTTTTCATCTGTCGCGGCGCGCAAGGCCGAAAGCTGGTCCTGTAATTCCCGGGTTCGGGCGCGCAAGGCGGCTGTTTCGTTACTGGAAAAGGCAAGCGCTGATTCCAGTCGCGATATACGCTTCAGCATATCGTCCCGGCTTTCATTATTGTCAGCCGCTTGTGATTCTGAGTTAGACAATAAGGATTGTGTTTCGGCCAGGCTGGCTTTCAGGATCTCAATTTCCAGATTCAGAGCGTCGCGCCCCTTGGTACTTTCTTGTAGGCTGGCCGACAGTTGGGTGACATTGCTGCGTAGTTCAACACTTGTCTGTTGTTCCAGGGCCAGCAGATTGGCCAGTTCGCTAATCTGACTGTTCAGGCGTTCCAGAGCCTCATCCCGGCCCGACAAAGCCTGAGACAGGAAGACGTGGGCCAAAACAAACATCACCAACAGGAACATGATCACCAACAACAAGGTTGCCAAGGCGTCGACAAATCCAGGCCAGATGTTGTCGGAACGATGGGCGCGAAGTCGGGCGGCCATAACCGGGCCTAACCTTCCCGTGCCAGTCCAGCGATAGTGCGGGCCAGCAACTTTATCTCGCTGCGTAGTTCTTCAACCATCATATCGCGACCGGGTGCTGCATCCTTCAGCAGACGGGCTGTATAAACATCGATGTTGCGCAAATGGCCGCGACTGACATCATCCAGGGTCATGGCGTTTTCGCGTTCTGTGGCCGAGGCCAGACGCTCCAATACCGGTTTCATTTCCAGTTGCGCTTCACCCAGACGGATCATCAGATCCTGACCGGCTTTCATCTGATCGCCCAGCACCGCCAACTTCTCGCCCAGGTCCTGAATGGCTTCGGTGGTTTGGCTGCGGTCTTCTTCGCCTCGTATCAGGGACCGCTGCAGGGAGGTCAGACTTTCCGCTGTTTGTTCAAGCAAGGCGCTGACATAGGCTGGAACCGACTGGTCGCCGTCGCCGATGGCGGCACCGGAACCGAGACTTGCTTTGGTCGACAGCCATTCTTCCAGATCATTGAAAAATCGGTTCTGCGCCTGGCCTGCCTGGAGATCAAGAAAACCCAGAACCAGGGATCCGGCAAGGCCAAACAAGGAAGATGAAAAGGCCGTGCTCATGCCCGTCAGGGGGGCTTCCAGACCGGACTTCAGAGTTGCAAACAAGACCGCAAAATCGCCGCCCTCAACGCCCAGATTTTTGATGGTGTTGCCGACGGCACCGATGGTGCCCAAAAGGCCCCAGAAGGTGCCCAGAAGGCCCAGAAAGATCAGCAAACCGATCAGGTAGCGTGAAATTTCCCGCGATTCATCCAGTCGTGAGGCAATACCATCCAGCAGAGAGCGCATGCCCAAAGCAGAAATGGAGCGATGTCCGGCGCTGTCGCCCAGCATCGTCGCCATGGGAGCCAGCAGTGTCGGGGTGACGGGGATACTGAGACGCGGCCCATCGCGGCTGGTCATTTCGATCCAGTCGACTTCCGGGCGCAGCAACAGGACCTGGCGGAAAACATAAATGATGCCCAGCACCAGGACTCCGGCAATCAGGCCGTTCAACGCCGGATTTGCAAGGAAGGCGCGATACACAGGTTCGGACAGAAATCCGCCGATGATAATTACGACAACCAGAAAAATGGCCATCCGGGTGAGAAAACGTTGTGGCCGGGTCATTCACCCACTCCTGTCAAATGATCCCGAACAAAATGGCGTTTCTTCGGAACCGGGCCTGTTTTATGACGTGACCCATTTTTCGATTTGGCCCAGCGAATCAGAATTTGACGAACCAGAATTTAACGAACCAGAATAATAACATCGACCCGGTCTGATGGCCCCTGATCAGCCGCCATGCCGAGGGCGCGGACGTCGATGCGCGTGGACCGAAAGCCCTTTTCGATCAAATAGGATCGCACGGCAAGTGCACGGGACAGACTGCGTCGGCGAGATGCGCTGGGGGTTTCACCGGAACCACCAGCAAAAGATTTAAGTTGTAACCGGTCTTCGCCATCGGCCATGTTGGCCGCAAAAGCATTCAGGCGGACTTTTTCATCCGCTGAAATACGTGTGCTGTTGCCGCTGAAGCCCACACGCATGGCCAGGCCCGGTGTTGAAACATTGACGTTGCGCGGCAAGGAAGCAATTTTTTGCTCTTTTGGCGCTACCTTTGGTGCAGCTGGCACAACAGGCGCCTGAACGACCGGCTTGGGTACAACAAGTTTGGGTACAACCGGTGCAGGCGCAGGTTTCACGACCCTTGGCTTGACCTCTATGGGGGTCATGACCTTGGGAGCTGGCGGCGGTGGAGGTGGCGCAGCGGCAGGTGTCTTTTTGGCCATTTGCACCGGCTTGGATACGGCTTTCTTCGTCGGCATCGGCGCTGTTTTAGCTGCCGGTCGTGAAATCACTTTTGGCGTTGCCGGTTTAACCATTGGCACCGCTGCTGGCGCTGGCACGGCAACCCGGGCGATTGTTGGTTGACGCTGCGTCACCGCACGCGCTGCTGGTAGAGCAGATTTTCTTTCGACAACCCGCAGGCTTTGGGTTTTAGGTCGCAACAGGTTCAGTCGAGGGACATTGGCAGCAGTTCCTGAACGAGTTGTGCTGCCAGGCATGCGCAATGTAACAGGCGCTTCGGCGTTCAGGCTTTTTGTGCCAGGCATCTTCAGGACACGACCATAGGATGAAGTGTTACCTGACGAGGGCTCAAGAATGTCGAGATTAACTTCGACACTTGATTTTCCTGTGCCACCAATAAAGACAGTTGATTGCGCCTGGACCAGACCGGAAAGGCCAGTTACGACAACCATTGCCAAGGCGCTGCCGGCAAAAGCCGCAAACCGCTGTCGACCCACGATTAATCCGGGAACTGGTTTTTGACTTAAAAACTTATTCATGGCCTCTGACATGCGCGAAATTGACTCCCCTTCGTGAGGGTAAAATCCCTCAACCGAGCGTTGGCACAATAGCCTGGCAAAATATATGCGACAACAGCTATAGCGCCTTAATATTCAAGCTTATTTGTCAAAATTAAGGCAATGGCCATCAGGCGGCACCCGGCCTGATTACAGAATTGCTCGGGAAGTTTGAACGCCGACACAAATGCAAGCACAAATCTCCGTGAAATTGACCGACTTTAAGCGCGTGATGCCTTCCGCAACATGTCTGATACAGCATCGTGCATTCGGCCGTTGCTGGCCAGGATGCTGCCGGTCTCCAGCATGCGCTCACCAAGGTTGATTTCACTGGCGGTACCACCAGCTTCGCGCAAGATAATCAGGCCGGCTGCGATGTCCCAGGCGCTCAGGCCACGTTCCCAATAGGCTTCATACCTGCCAGCAGCGACATAGGCCAGATCAAGTGCGGCAGATCCCTGACGACGGATCCCGGCAACCAGCGGCATCATGATTTCCAGCTCTTTCGAAAACAAAGCCTTAATTTTGGTGCTGCCGCGACCACGGTTGGGGATACCTGTGGCGATAAAGGCGTCCTTGGCCTGGCTGCGACCGGAGACGCGCAGGCGCTTGTCATTGAGCCAGGCTCCCTGGCCTTTTTCTGCACTAAACATTTCATCGCGCGCCGGATCGTAAATAATGCCGGCAAAAATTTCGCTATCGCGTTCAAGGGCGATGGAAATGCAAAAATGTGGAATACCGTGCAAAAAATTCATGGTGCCGTCCAGCGGATCAATAATCCAGCGGTTGGACGTATCCTTACCATCGACTTTGCCGCCTTCTTCCAGCAGAAAACTGTATTCCGGGCGCGCCTTTTCCAGCTCTTCGCGGATGGTTTCCTCGGCCTTCAGATCAGCAGAAGTTACGAAGTCAGACGGCCCCTTTTCCGACACCTGAAGCTGTTCAACTTCGCCAAAATCACGCAACAGGCGGCGGGATGCCTTGCGTGCAGCGGCATCCATGACATTGATAAGGGCGGATTTATGGGCCATTTGATTCTACTTGATTTAAGTCGTAACTGAAAACGGGTTTAATAATACTGATTTAGTCGGCGCGCTTGGAATAACTGGCGTCTTCTGTGTTCACAACGATACGCTCACCCGTGGAAACAAACTGCGGTACCATTACACGAACACCGTTTTCCAGCATGGCTGGTTTGAACGAAGATGTCGCTGTCTGGCCTTTAACGGTTGGCTCTGTTTCGGTGATTTCCAGAGTCACTGTTTCCGGCAGTTTCACGCCCAATGGTGCGTCATCATAAGATTCAATGGTAACTTCCATGCCGTCCTGAAGAAAGGCGCGCTGTTCGCCCACTAGCTCGGCGTTCAGTTCGATTTGCTCGTAACTTTTATTGTTCATAAAAGTCAGCATATCACCATCAGAAAACAGGAATTGATATTCCGCTTGTTCCAGGCGAACTTTTTCAACTGTTTCCGAGGCCCGGAAGCGCTCGTTAAGTTTGGAGCCATTGCGCAGGTTTTTCAGTTCGACCTGCAAATAGGCCCCACCCTTGCCAGGCTGGGTGTGTTGGATTTTCACGGCGACCCACAGGCCGTCTTTGTGTTCGATTACATTGCCAGGTCGAACGGCGTTGCCATTGATTTTCATGACGAATAACTCTGTATCAGGGGCCCCAAACGATCAACATGCGATCAGCATGTTATCACCAGGGCGCAATTGTCGGCGAAATTGGACGATCCACGGCATTTATTGTCTGACGGGGATGCGGCGCGGAACCTAGCAGGTCACGCCGGGCACTGCAATGCTGGAGTATTTCTGGCCAGATCAGATTTTCCCGCCAGCTTCTTCCTGCGCTCTGGCAATGGCCTCGTTGAACGCCGTAACGGCTTTGGCTGGACCGTCCGGGTGATTCCAGACGCCACCAGACGTGGCCACAAAATCGACACCTGTTTTCACCAGATCGCCACAGTTATCGCTTGTGATACCGCCAATGGCGACGGCGGGGACTTCGATATGGGTGCTCCACCATGACAACAGCTCCAGCTCCAGGTAGTCCGTATAAGTCGTGTTGTCGCTGGCAAAGCAGGGGCCAAAGGAAACGTAGTCAGCACACTTTTCAGCAGCGATCAAGGCGCGGTGGCGGGACGCATAACAACTGGCACCTATGATAACCTCATCGCCCAACGCCTTGCGGGCATTCTGGACGTCCGACACATCTTCCGCATCTTCAGGGCGTCGGGCCAGGTGCACACCATCGGCGCCGCATGCGGCAACCAGGTCCACATGATCACAGACCAGCAAGGCAACATCCCGTTGATGACAGACCGGCAACAGGGCCTCAAGCGCGCGCTTGACGTCATCTGCTTCTGCCTCTGGCATCCAGACCTGGGCGCTATTGATATTGCCTGCATCCAGGGCGGCCGCCAGCAGTTGCGCAAAGGGCGTCGGATCAAAAGCCGGGGGGGTGATCAGGTAGGGCCTGCAGTCTGGCAAGTTGGGTGAATATATATTGGACATGGGTTTCAGATTCCGGAAACTGTAGGGACAGCCTGCCTGCGAGCTTTGAGGTGCTGGTTTTCTGGCCTGTAAAGACCTTCCGGCTGTAAACTGATGTTGACGGACTGTAAACAGCCCGCGTATGATCGGGAAATGCTAAAACACATAACATATTGTTTTTGCACAATTTTTTACCTTGCAGAATTTGATTGTGACAACAACCAGGCATTCTGCATGACGTCCAGAGGGCGCGGGGGCTGACATGTCAGAAGTAAATCAGGCGAAAGAACAATTGCAGCAGGCCTTGGCCAAACTGGATGACGTGGTCAAGACCAGGTCGTCCGATGGCGATGCGCAGCAGCATGAGGTCGAAGTAGAGAGCAAGGCCATGCAGGCTGAAATCGATACTTTACGCCAGGAAAATGCCGGCCTGAAAGCGGAATTGGTCGACGCGCGCAATGCCTATGTTGCCTTGGAAGAAGTCGCCGACGCCGTCGACAGCCGCCTGGATACAGCGATCAGCAGTATCCGCACAGTAATGAGTCACTAGAGTGTTTCAGTTTTGTTCTGAAACACCGGATGACCGCAAGGCCTTGAACGGCAATGCAGATATGAAACGAGGCGATTCGGATTAAACCGAAATCGCTGGAAAAATAGATCGGGCAGGAATTTTCAGATGGCACAGGTGCAGGTAACCGTGAACGGTCGTAACTACACACTGGTTTGTGACGATGGCGAGGAAGACCATTTGACATCGCTGGCCGCCAATGTTGATGGCAGGGTGTCCGAACTGGTGGCCGGGATCGGCCAGATCGGTGAAGGACGCTTGTTGTTGATGGCCGGATTGCTGATGGCTGATGAAAGCGTCGGGTCTGCGGAACGTATTGCCGCTTTGGAAGAAGAATTGGCTGCGGCCCGATCTGCCGCCTCTGATGTCCAGGACGACGTGGCCGATGATGCCGCGCAAGCCATGATCAATGCCGCAAAACGCATCGAAGATGTTGCCGTTCAGCTGCAGAACGCCTAAATATAAGACAGGCGGGCTCTGCCCGGTGCGTTGGGACAAGTATTCCTGGGGCCAATATCGATCTGTATGGGAGCTGTCCCTGCCGGAACCGTGGTTCCGATCACACGGCGCCCACCTGCTAAAGCAGGCCACAGTGGATCGAAGTACTAACGGCCACGGCGGTACCCGCCTACTAACTTCAATACTCGGTACCCGGCTACTAACCTCGATACCCGGTACCCGCCTGACATGACCCAATCAAAATCCGACCTGCGCCGCCACTTCACAAAAATTCGCGATGAAGCTGCCAGCGATGTGACCGTCGCGTCGATCTCGGCGGCACGGCATTTCCAGGCTATGATTGATATCCCGGCTCACAGCACCGTTGCGGGCTATTGGCCCATGCGCAATGAATTTGATCCAAGACCCCTGCTGGCCAAGCTGGGCAAGGCAGGCCATGCGCTGGCCCTGCCTGTCGTGGTGGGCAAGGACCAGCCGCTGGTGTTCCGGGACTGGACGCCGGGCGACGTTCTGGTAGAAGGGGGCTTTGGAACGCAAGTACCGCACGCCTCTGCCCGCGAAGTCATTCCGGATGTGGCCCTGGTGCCCATGTTGGCCTTTGATGCGGATGGCTATCGATTGGGTTATGGTGGCGGTTTTTATGACCGTACCCTGGCCCAGGCACCCATGCGCTGGCAGACGCTGACCGTAGGTTTGGCTTTTGCGGCCCAGGAGACCGAAGCCTTGCCGCGCGAGGCACATGATCGCAAGTTACAGTGGATTGTCACAGAACAGGGAACGAGGACGTTTGTATGAAGTTGCTTTTTCTGGGAGACATCGTCGGCCGCAGTGGTCGCGATGCAGTTGAAAAATTCCTGCCGGATTTGATCAAGGATCAGGGCCTCGATTTTGTCATCATTAATGGTGAAAACGCAGCGGCCGGATTTGGCATCACGCAAAAAATCTGCAAGCAGTTTTTTGACCTCGGTGTCGATGTCATTACCGGCGGCAATCATTCCTGGGATCAAAAAGAAGCCCTGGCCTTTATCAGTTCTGAAAAACGCCTGCTGCGGCCTTTGAACTTTCCAAAAGGTACGCCGGGTTTGGGCGCAAATGTTTATCAAACCACAGCGGGTAAAAAAGTACTGGTCATGAACGTCATGGGCCGGGTCTTTATGGATGCTCTCGATGATCCCTTCGCCGCCGTAGAGGCTGAACTGGCGCGCTATAACCTGGGGGCCTCGGTGGACGTGATCGTTGTAGATATTCACGGTGAGGCGACCAGCGAAAAGATGGGCATGGGTCATTTTACTGATGGCCGGGTATCTCTCGTTGTGGGCACCCACAGTCATGTGCCGACAGCAGACGCGCAAATTTTGCCCAAGGGCACCGCTTACCAGACTGATGCCGGGATGTGTGGTGACTACAATTCTGTCATCGGCATGCAAAAGGAAGAGCCCCTGCGCCGCTTTACCCGCAAGATTTCTGGCGGGCGTTTTACCCCGGCGGATGGGATTGGCACCATGTGTGGTTTGATTGTGGAGACAGACAACAAGTCCGGTCTGGCCCGACATATTGAACCGGTTCGCCTGGGCGGGCGTTTGATCAATACAGGCCAGGCGTCAGAAAACGCTGATTAAGCCTTCAAATTCAACTTTAAAACGGGTAAATCCAAACCAATTGCCGCAAAATTGCCATATTGAGGCGTAATCTATTGTATTCAGGTCGCCAAATGGCTGCGTCAAATAACATCTTCTCCTGCACATCACCACAATATCTGGTATATACATTCTCAAATTTGACAAGCACAAGGACCGATAGTCGCCATGGCGGGCCATTCCCAGTTTAGTAACATCATGCACCGCAAAGGTGCCCAGGATAAAAAACGCGCAAAAATCTTTGCCAAGCACACGCGCGAAATCATGGTCGCAGCCAAAATTGGTCTGCCTGACCCGGAAGGTAATCCGCGACTACGTGCGGCGATGATTGCCGCCCGCAGTGACAATATGCCCAAAGACAATATCGAACGCGCCGTCAAGCGGGCCACGGGTGGTACAGACGGTGAAGTTTACGAAGAAATTCGCTACGAGGGTTATGGTCCCGGTGGCGTCGCCGTCATCGTCGAAGCCTTGACCGACAACCGCAACCGCACGGCTTCTGAAGTGCGCTCCGCATTTGGCAAACATGGCGGCAATCTGGGCGAGACCGGCTCGGTTGGTTTCATGTTTGATCGCGTCGGTGAATTTTATTACGCCGTCGACGCTGCCTCGGCTGAAGATATGTTGGATGCGGCCATCGAAGCAGGCGCCGATGACTGTGTCTCTGACGACAGTGGTCATGTCTTGATCTGTGATCCCAACGCCTTTTCCGATGTGCGTGATGCACTGGAAGCAGCCATGGGGGAGCCGGAACGCGCCGCCCTGACCTGGCGTCCGCAAAATACCATTGATGTGGATGTCGACAAGGCCAGCACCATGCTGAAACTGATCGATGCGCTGGAAGACAATGACGATGTGCAGAAAGTCGCATCAAACTTTGAAGTATCCGACGAAGTCATGGCGCAACTGAGCGCCGAATAGAGATTGTGACAACCTATCGTGGGGGAATGACCGGGTGAGATTGCTGGGGCTTGATCCCGGCCTGCGAAACACAGGCTGGGGCGTAATCGACGTAGACGGCAGCCGCCTGGTTCACGTTGCCCATGGCACGGTCAACAGCGATGGCAGTCGCGAACTACCGATTCGTTTGACACAACTTTATGAAGGCGTAACGGCGATCATCGAAACCTGGAACCCGGCAGCAGCAGCCATCGAAGAAACTTTTATGAACCGCAATCCAGGCTCGGCCCTGAAGCTGGGCCAGGCCCGAGGGGTTGTCATGTTGGCCCCGGCCCGTCTGGGTCTTGAGGTTGCCGAATATTCAGCAACCCGCGTCAAACAATCCGTCGTCGGCACAGGCGGTGCAGCCAAGGAACAGGTTCAGGCCATGGTTAAAATGTTGTTGGGAGGTGCCAAAATCAAAGGCGCTGATGCGGCGGATGCTCTGGCCGTTGCCATCTGTCATGCCCATCATTATCGCTCACCCCATGAACAATATGCCCGTGTCGCAGGTAGCAAAAAATGATCGCCCGCCTGAAAGGCATCCTTGACGCCATCGGCGAGGCTGACGTCATTATCGATGTGCGCGGTGTCGGCTATTTTGTCATGTGCTCGGCCCGGACCTTGCGCAGTCTGCCAGGTCTCGGCGAAGCCGTGACCCTGGAAATTGAAACCCATGTGCGCGAAGACCATATTCATCTGTTTGGATTTACCGACGCGCAGGAACGCGACTGGTTCAAATTGTTGCAAACCGTGCAAGGCGTTGGTGCCCGTGTGGCCTTGGGCATCCAGTCGGCTTTGTCCGCGGCTGAGATCGGCAACGCAATTGCCGCCCAGGACCATGTGCCGCTGACCCAGGCCAATGGCGTCGGGCCGAAAGTCGCCAAGCGCATAGTCACTGAATTAAAAGACAAGGCACCCGCGACCAACATGGGGGCGGCTTTGGCGGCATCCATGCCCGCTGAATCGAAGGCTGCCGGGGTGCAGGCTGATGCGGTTTCGGCCCTGATGAACCTGGGTTATGGCCGCACAGAAGCCTTTGGCGCAGTTGCCCGTGTGCTGCAACAATCCCCGGACGGGGCCACCGTTGAAAGTCTAATTACAGCTGGGCTCAAGGAATTGGCATCATGAATGACGCGCCGCTTTCCTGGTCCGATGATGAGACCGACAACGAAGATCGTTTGCTGTCGCCTGAGACGGTAATCGGTGATGGCCGTGATGATGGCCTGCGCCCGGTTACCCTGGACGACTTTATCGGCCAGCCCCAGGTACGGGAAAATCTGAAAGTCTTTATTGATGCCGCCGGCCAGCGCGGCGATGCCCTCGATCACACCTTGTTTGTGGGACCACCTGGCCTTGGCAAAACTACCCTGGCGCAGATCGTTGCCCGTGAGCTGGGTGTGGGCTTTCGCGCCACATCCGGTCCGGTTATTGCCCGCGCCGGTGACCTGGCGGCGATCCTGACCAACCTGCAACCGCGCGATGTTTTGTTCATCGACGAAATCCATCGCCTGAACCCGACAGTGGAAGAAACGCTTTATCCCGCCATGGAAGATTTCCAGCTGGACCTGATTATCGGTGAAGGCCCGGCCGCCCGCAGTGTGCGCATCGACTTGCCGCCCTTTACGCTTGTGGGTGCCACCACACGCTCAGGTTTGTTGACAACACCTTTAAGGGACCGCTTCGGCATTCCCTGCCGGTTGAACTTTTACGACGTGAAAGATCTACAGCGCATTGTGGAACGTGGTGCCACAAAATTGGGTGTGGGCCTCAAGGCCGACGGGGCGAAAGAAATTGCCAGACGCGCCAGGGGCACACCACGCGTGGCAGGACGTCTGCTGCGCCGGGTACGTGATTTTGCATCTGTCGACAAAGTTGAATTCATTGATGCCGCCGAAGCCGACAAAGCCCTGACCCGGCTTGAAGTCGACAATCTTGGTCTGGATGCCATGGACCGGCGGTACCTGGGTGTCATCGCCAATTCCTTTTCCGGCGGGCCCGTCGGCATTGAAACCATCGCCGCGGCCCTCAGTGAGCCGCGCGATACGATTGAAGATATCGTTGAACCCTATTTGATTCAGCAAGGCCTTTTGCAGCGCACACCACGCGGACGCATGTTGACCATGGCGGCCTTTCAGCACCTCGGTCTGAACGTGCCCAAACAGGTTGCCGCCCAAATGAATCTGTTGTCCGAAGAGGATGACGAAGTTGACTGAGTTAAGCACAATTACACCGACCGCAGGCACCTTGTCGGACGGTGTGCATGTCCTGCCATTACGGGTCTATTGGGAAGACACGGACGCAGCGGGCATAGTTTATTACGCCAATTATCTGAAATTCATCGAACGTGGCCGCAGCGATATGCTGCGTCTGGCGGGCATTGATCAATGGCGCATGAAGGGCGAGGACGGCGTGAACTTTGTTGTCCGTCGCTGTGAAATTGATTATCACCTGCCAGCCCAACTGGACGATCAGATCGAGGTGGAAACAAAGGTTGAAGTGATGCGGGGGGCCTCACTGGATATGCGCCAAACTGTGCGCCGCAATGGTGAGGACCTCGTCGTGGCGATGGTGCGGGCCGCTTGTGTGGATGCAGCCGGGAAACCGATTCGCCTGCCCGCGGTGATACGTGATGCACTGGTATGATATGAAGTTCAGGCTGATTTGGAAAAAATATCGTTATGGAAAATGAAGCAATAAATGCGGCAACCGTCGCCGGGTCCGTGGCCGCAGGCGGTGATCTTTCGATGATCAGCCTGTTCTTTCGGGCTGACGCGATCGTCAAAGCCGTGATGATCCTGTTGGTGCTGGCGTCGGTCTGGAGCTGGGCCATCATCTTTGACAAAGCCCGCCGCATGCGCAGGCTGGCCAAACTTGGCGATAGTTTCGAAGATGAATTCTGGTCCGGGGGATCGCTGGAAGATCTGTATGAACGGGTGGGTTCAACGCCTGATCATCCGCTGGCCATGTTGTTCTCGGCTGCCATGCGGGAGTGGCGACGATCCACTCAGCCAAACCGCACGACAACGGATCGCGACCTGCATGCCGGCATCCAGGCCCGTATCGGCCAGGTCATGCAGATCACAATGAACAAGGAAATGGAGCGGCTGGAAAAATATATCGGCTTTCTGGCCACCGTTGGATCGACTGCCCCCTTTGTTGGATTGTTCGGCACGGTATGGGGCATTATGAACAGCTTCCAGGCTATTGCCATGACAAAAAACACCTCGCTGGCAGTAGTCGCTCCTGGTATTGCCGAAGCCCTGTTCGCGACGGCTTTGGGTCTGGTCGCAGCCATTCCAGCAGTTGTGGCCTACAATAAATTTTCGACAGATATCGGTCGTTACGGCAATCGCCTGGAGACCTTCGCTGGTGAATTTTCGGCCATCCTGTCTCGGCAACTAGAGGAACGTCCCTGATGGGGGCGTCCCTGCCAGGTGGTTCAAGTGGCATTCGGGGTCGTGGGTCCCGCTGGGGCAAAGCCCCCATGGCGGAGATAAACGTCACACCCTTCGTCGACGTGATGTTGGTCTTGCTGGTGATTTTCATGATTACAGCACCTTTGTTGACCGTTGGCGTGCCGGTTGATCTGCCAAAAACCGAAGCCAAGCCTTTGCAAGGACAGGATGAACCATTGGCGGTGTCCGTGGACAAGGACGGTCAAATCTGGTTGCAGGAAACAAAGGTCGACGCTGCCACATTGGTGCCACGATTAAACGCTATCATTGGCAACAAGCCCGATACAAGAATTTTTGTACGCGGTGACAAGACAGTCAGTTACGGGCGCGTTCTGGAAGTCATGGGCATATTGAACACAGCAGGTTTCAATCGGGTCGGTTTGGTGACCCAACGACCTGCGAAGCCAAAATAGAGGCCTGAATCTCGGCAATGCGGACGGCGATAGTTATATCTTCCACTTTGCATGTGGCTGCAGTTGTGCTGGCTTATGTGGGCTTACCCATGCTCAGTCGTGATGAGGAGCTCGTTGATTTGAACATCATCGTCGAAATGGTCACGGTAGACGACGTCACCCGGGCGGCGCGGGCCAAGCCGCCTGAAGTAAAAGCCAAACCCAAGCCGACCAAAACTGCGGAAAAACCAAAACCGAAACCTGCACCCCCGCCACCGGCGCAGACGCAAGTGGCCGCCATCCAGCCTGATTTGCCTGCCCCACCGCCCCCCCCGGAAGTTGCCCCGGAACCCCTGAAAGCCGAACCATTGCCGGAACCCGTGGTGGTGCCCAAGCCCAAGCCAAAAGTAGAGCCTGTGGAAAAGGCTAAAGTGCCACCAAAGCCGCGCTGGAAGCCGAAACCTCCACCGAAGCCCGTCGTTAAAAAGGCACCGCCCAAGCCGAAAGCAAAGCCAAAACCGGTTGATGTTGCCAAGGCCAAACCAAAAAAGAAGACAAAGCAGTTTGACCTGAAACGCATTGCGGCGTTGCTGGACAAGGCCAAAAAGGAAGATATACCGGAAGTCAAACAAGCACCTAAAAAAACCTTTGATCAAGTCAAGCCACCAGAACTTGAGCAGCCAAAAGTAGTTTCTGCGACAGCCGAGCGCCAGGACTTTGGCCAGCCACTGACGATTTCCGAGGTCGATGCGGTGAAAGCCAAGATTGAAACTTGCTGGAGTATGCCGGGCGGGGCGAAAGGGGCTGAAAACTTCGTCGTACGTATTCAATTTGCCCTTAATCCGGATGGCAGTTTCCGGGGCGCACCGAAAATTATTGACCAGGGTAGCCATGCCGGGAACGAAGTTTTTTATCGCACGGCGTCCGAAGCTGCGTTGCGGGCCGTGCAAAAATGTGAACCTTATGACATGCTGCCGCGCGCCAAATACAAACGCTGGCAGGATATGGAAATGACTTTTGATCCGAAAGAGATGATGGGCGGATGACAGTTCAGATGATGAAACGTTTGCTATCGAACCGTATGGCGGCCTGTTTTCTCGGCCTGATATTTGTGTGTGCAGCTTTGACACCACAGGCCGCACATGCCTTGCTAAAAATCAACATCACACGCGGCAATGTGGACCCTATGCCCATCGCCCTCAGCCCGTTTTTTGCGGATACGGCATTGGGACAAAAAATGGCGCGGCAAATCCCGGATGTTGTTGCCGCCGACCTTGCCCGCTCAGGGTTGTTCCGGCCCATTGAGCGTTCCGCTTTTATCCAGACGCCCGAGGCCATGCAAGTGGGCCCGCGTTTTGCCGACTGGCGTGTGATCAATGCCCAGGCTTTGCTGACTGGCAAAACAGAAATTGATGCGGCTGGTCGCATGCGCGTCGAGTTTCGCTTGTGGGATGTTTTCGCGGGCCAGCAAATGACGGCCCTGGTCTACACAGCCCCGTCGAGCAATTGGCGACGGGTGGCGCACCTTATTTCAGATGCCATCTATAAGCGCCTGACGGGTGAAGAAGGCTATTTTGATACGCGCATTGTTTATGTCTCGGAAGTGGGTCCGGCGGACAAGCGCATCAAACGTCTGGCAATCATGGATCAGGACGGTGCCAACCACCATTTTTTAACCGATGGCTCCAACCTGGTGCTGACGCCGCGCTTTTCACCGACGCTGCAAGAAATCACATATCTGTCTTATTATAAGAAACGGCCACGGGTTTATATTTACAACATCGATACAGGCCAACAGGAATTGTTGGGTGACTTTGACGGCATGACCTATGCGCCGCGTTTCTCACCCGACGGCAACAAAGTTATCATGAGCAAGGCCAGCGGCGGTAATTCCGATATCTTCACCATGGACCTGCGCACCCGCAAGACCGTGCGACTGACCCGCCATTCAGCCATTGATACCTCACCGTCGTACGAGCCGACGGGCAAGCGGATCACTTTCAATTCCGATCGTGGTGGCTCACAACAGCTTTACGTCATGAACGCCGATGGCAGCCGGATCAAGCGCATCAGCTTTGGCAAAGGCCGATATGCGACACCGGTCTGGTCACCGCGCGGCGACTTGATCGCCTTCACCAAATTTACGGGCGGACGGTTTTATATTGGGGTTATGCGACCAGATGGTTCCGGCGAACGGTTGTTGTCCGAAAGCTATCTGGACGAAGGTCCAACCTGGTCGCCCAATGGCCGGGTGCTGATGTATTTTCGCCAAAACCGTCGCAACAAGGATGGCAGTGGCGGTCGTACCCGACTGATGTCGGTTGATCTAACCGGTTACAACGAGCGTGAAATCATCACCCCTACGGAAGCGTCTGACCCGGCCTGGTCCCCACTGGCGTCGTTGCCCCGGAATAGATGAGTGAAAGCGCTAAGAGGCCTGATCACGCTAAAAAGCCTCAAAAATTAAGGTTTATCGGCCAAAAGGGGCTTTGAGCGGTGCTTGATTCGGCAATATTTCAACTCTATAGTGCCCCCGACGGTCATGGCTTCTTGTTTTGACCGCAGAACTGCCTTATATGACAGTCTCTTAACCAGGTTTTAATCTGGTTAGACTTATTTTGGTGATACTGGTCTTGAGGGGAATACCCTGAGGGCGATGTTATTGCCCTGTCAGAAGTTATTGCCCGATCAATTGGCGATATCAGCTGATTAGATCAGTTGAATTGAATTAACTGATTTTCGCCCGAATTACTGCCGGAAGGTCTGGCAGTAATTGGTAAAACGAATTAGCCCGGACTGGTTTGATCCAGCCCAATGGGAATGAACCAGGAGTTCTCGATGCGACTTAAAGCATTAACCGCCCTTTCGGCACTTCTTTTTGTTGCGGCGTGCGCAACGCCAGCTGAAGAGTCAACTGATTCTGCCGGCAGCGGTGCAGCAACGACAAGTACAACGTCGTCTTCGACAACGTCCAGTGCGGGTTCAACAACCGCAGCTCCGGCCGCGAAGATGGTCAAGCCTGCTGGTCCAGCTGCTGGTTCGCAAGAAGACCTGGTCGTCAATGTTGGTGACCGCGTCTTCTTTGGTTATGACCAATACACAATCAAAGCCCGTGCCCGTGGCACGCTGGAGCGTCAGGCCGCATGGCTGCGTCGCAATGCCAGTGCCACGATCACAGTGGAAGGCCACTGTGACGAGCGTGGCACACGTGAATATAACCTCGGACTTGGTCAGCGTCGCGCCGACGCGGTTAAAAAATACCTGGTCGCCCTGGGTGTTGCTGAAAACCGTATCGCGACAATTTCCTACGGCAAAGAACGTCCGGTTGCCATGGGCTCCAATGACGAAGCCTGGGCCCAGAACCGTCGTGGTGTAACGCACATTAACTAAGCGACGATAGATATCTGATCGCTTTTGCGGTCCCGAAAGCCCCGCCGATTCGGCGGGGTTTTTTGTGCGAAGAACGCATGACCAGAATAACTTCAAGCTGTCCTGCAGGTTTTCAGATATCCTGTTTCACTCAGACCGGCGGCTAAAATGATATGGTCACGGGCCTTCGGCAGAACGACGGTTTGTGGAAGAACAAAGTTTTGTACAGTTAGAGCATTTTCGGAATTCGCGGAAACGCAGCATTTTTTCAAAGCAAAGATGTGTGCAAACATTCGAAGCCGAAGCGATTCCCTATAAACCGGAATTGCCCTGATCCGCCTATACGCCCACCTTGCCTTCCAGTTGAATGCGCAACTGGGCCGTATCGGTAATATCCAGATAGCTGTGCAACATGGCTCCGTCCGGCAAGGGCACGGTGGCATGACGCAGAACCACACCATCCGGTCGACGAATGATATGTTCGCCGGTGTCACGCCCCAGCGTGCCACGAATGATAACCTCTTTCAGTTGCAACCAACCTTCTTCGTCAGTGATATCGGTTTGAAACAACGGGCGGGTCAGTTCGATAATTTCAGAGATATGCGGCTCACGCGCCAGCAGCTTGGCGTCCAGGTTCCAGACCTTGGCATAACCGGAATTGAACAGCTTCAAACGGCCATCCGAGCCAAAAACGGCGACACCTTCGAACAAATGATCCAGTGTCGCCTGTTGCACGGCAACAACGGTATTGCGCGCCCGCTCCAGTTCCAGCCGGTCGCTGACATCTTCGAAAATGAACAGCAGGCCACCCAGGGGGTGGGGGGATGTCACTTCACGTAAGGTCCTGCCATCCGGCAAATGGACCTGTTCTTCCTGGCGGTCGATGACGCTGGTATAGAGGCTCATGATGGCAGCTTTGTAGGCTGGAAAATTTGCCTGTTCGGGTAACTGCCGACTGTCGCGAAGACGCTCCAGAATATCACCGTGAGAGGGTCCGCTGGTCAGCCAGTCTTCATCCAGCTGCCAGATCCGGGCGTAAGCGGCATTGCAGAAAACCAACTGTTTGTCGGCGCCAAAGATGGCTATGCCGGACAACAGCTGATCAAAGACATCATTTTGGGAATCGATATAGCGGGCCAGCTCGCCAGCGGCATCATCGCGTTCCGTGACATCGTGGGCATACCCTGCTGCGCCACCATTTTGTAGGGGAGTTTCAATCAATTCATAGGTCCGCCGGGCACCGCCGACCACAAAGCGTCGGCGTTCTACTTGAGTATTGCCGCTTTCCCTGGCTTCACGGGCAAGGCCACGGGCACTGTCATTGCTGATACCTGGCACCAGTTCCAGGCCCTGCTCAACCACGTGGGCAAAGTCTGCTTCTACAGCGGTGCAATATGTTTTATTGGCCCAGGTGACCTCAAGTCCAGCTCCCCGCCGCCAGACCGGGAAGGGGGCCTGATCCAGCAACATGCGCATCAATTCAGCATCCTGCAAAACTGCCGACAGTCGTTCAGACGAGGTTGCCGCAAGGGCTTCCAATTCCGCCAGTTCATGAAACCAGACCACCGCCGCACCACTAACCGCAAGGATACCCCGGGTGCGAATAGAGGCACTGCCATGGGTAGATTGTAGTTCCAGATCAAAGGCCACCCCGTCCGAGCGCAAGCCGCCAACGGCCCGCCGGAACTGGACAAAATGCTCCGCCCTGAAAGCGGGCTCCAGAATATCGATACCGGCAATGGTCACGGGATCGAGACGAAACATGCGCCCCAGTTTTTCCGACGCTGCCGCCCGATCCCCGCCACGGGGCCAGATGAGATACCCATCCTGAGCCGTCGCCAGCAAATCTTCTGCGGCGCCCATCAGGTCATCAATGGTCGCCCGCTCGTCCGCAATCGCCACCCGCCAGCGCCGACCGCGCAGCCACAGGATGGCAGCGATCCCCAACGCCCCCAACGACAACACGACCGCGCCAAAGACGATCAAAATCGTTGTCGCCGCCGCCCCTGTCGAGGACTCGTTGGCGGCCATAGCTGTGCTGTCTGGCAAAAGCACTGCCGCCAATATGATTGCTGTTACAAATTTTTGCATATCTACCGTTAAACCTAGAACCAGATTCTTAACAGGTAAGGCGAATTCGCAACTTACAAAATCGCTTCTGCAGTTGTATCAGTTGCCTACCCCTTGGCCAATACAACGCTGTGTTTCCGTTTAAGCCGGAAGCACCCTAGTAAGGAAACAAAACAGGCGGAACCGGGTTTTCCCTGGTTCCGCCTGTTAAGCAACTATTTCCGTCATGGCCGGACTTGATCCGGCCATCCACGTCTTTTGGCCGATTTCGTTAAGACGTGGGTACCCGGGTCAAGCCCGGGCATGGCGGAGTTTAATAATTAGTAACGATAATGATCCGGCTTGAAAGGGCCAGCCTGATCAACGCTGATGTAAGAAGCTTGCTCATCCGTCAGAGTTGTCAGTTGCACACCAAGACGCTCCAGGTGCAGCATGGCAACTTTTTCATCGAGGTTTTTCGGCAGGACATAGACCTTGTTTTCGTATGTCTCTGAATGATCCCACAGTTCCATTTGCGCCAGAACCTGGTTAGCAAAAGATGCGCTCATGACAAAGCTTGGGTGGCCAGTGGCACAGCCCAGGTTCACCAGACGGCCTTCAGCCAGCAAGATGATACGTTTGCCATCAGGAAATTCGACTTCGTCGACCTGTGGCTTAACATTGTGCCATGCCAGGTTCCGCAGGGCATTGACCTGAATTTCAGAATCGAAGTGGCCAATGTTGGAAACAATGGCGCGATCCTTCATGGCCCGCATGTGATCGATGGTGATGACGTCGACGTTACCGGTGGTGGTGACAAAGATATCGCCCTTGGAGGCCACATCGTCCATCTTTACAACTTCAAAACCTTCCATGGCGGCCTGCAGTGCGCAGATGGGATCGATTTCGGTGACCATGACGCGGGCGCCCTGGCCTTTGAGACTGTCTGCACAGCCTTTGCCCACATCGCCAAAGCCAGCGACAACGGCAATTTTACCGGCCAGCATAACGTCGGTGGCGCGCTTCAGGCCATCGATCAAGCTTTCGCGGCAACCATACAGGTTATCGAATTTTGATTTGGTGACGGAGTCATTGACGTTGATGGCTGGAACCTTCAACGAACCGGCTTTTTCCATTTCGTACAAACGGTGCACGCCAGTCGTGGTTTCTTCGGACAGGCCTTTGACGTTGCCCAGCAGTTCGGGATAGTCGTCATGCATGATCTGGGTCAGATCGCCGCCGTCATCCAGAATCAGGTTTGGCTGCCAGCCGTCGGGACCGTTGATGGTTTCCTTGATGCACCAAACGGCTTCTTCCTCGGTCTCGCCCTTCCAGGCAAAGACAGGAACGCCCGTGGCGGCAATGGCGGCAGCTGCCTGGTCTTGTGTCGAGAAAATGTTGCAAGAAGACCAGCGCACTTCGCCACCCAAAGCGGTCAGGGTTTCAATCAGCACAGCGGTTTGAATTGTCATGTGCAGGCAACCCGCGATGCGGGCACCTTTCAGGGGCTGGGTCGCGCCAAATTCGCTACGCAGAGCCATCAGGCCAGGCATTTCGGTTTCGGCAATGGCAATTTCCTTGCGGCCCCATTCGGCCAGGGAAATGTCAGCAACCTTATAATCGGTAAATTCGCTCATGATAATGCTCCGGTTAGCGTTTGTTCAAACTGTAAGAGTCCGGCGGGAGGCCGCCGACCATCGATAAAATTCAATAAAGTGTGGGTTATTAACGGGATTTCGCGCACATCCAGCCACCCTGATCACTTTTCAGGGTGGTCTATAGCAGCGAGCGGGCAATCAATCAAGCATAAAGAAATGCTTATGTATTGATATGTACTGGTTATTCTTCCCCGAAACGGTCAGCAACCAGCCGTTCAAGGGCGGCCATAGCCTCAGCCGCCTGGGGGCCTGTGGCCGTGATATCGATATGACAATCCGTAGCTGCGGCCAGCATCATCAGGCCCATGATGGAAATACCGGAAACCGTGTTACCACCTTTGTGTACGATGATTTCGGCGTCAAATTCGCCCGCCAATTTGACAAAACTGGCAGCGGCTCTGGCGTGCAAACCGCGTTTGTTGACGATTTTCACCCGGCGCTGGATTTCACCTTCAGAGGCTTCTTTATTTTGGGCCCCGGACATCAGGGCATCAGTCTTCGGTCAAAAGGGCCGAGGCCACATTGATATATTTGCGCCCGGCTTCCTGGGCCGCGGTGACAGCAGCCTGCAGGTCGCACTTGCTGCGCACGCTGGCCAGCTTGATCAACATAGGCAGATTGATACCGGCAATGACTTCAATATTAGCCTGATCCATGATCGAGATGGCCAAATTGGAAGGCGTGCCGCCAAACAGATCCGTCAGAACAACCACGCCATCGCCCGTATCAACTTCTGCTACAGCCTTGAGTATATCGTTCCGGCGGCGATCCATGTCGTCTTCCGCGCCAATGCACACAGTTTGCACATTGTCTTGCGGTCCCACCACATGGATGCAGGCGGCGACAAATTCGTCGGCCAGATTTCCATGCGTGACCAGAACCATACCGATCATTTAGAATTTCTTTCGTTCATATAATGCGCAATTCAGGTTTTTAATTCTTCGGATGCCTCAAATGACGAGGCTGCTGCAATGGGCAATTTACCATCCCGCTCCAGCTCGCGATGACGGACATAAACGGTCTCGCCAACTGATTCAAACCACTGTCGCAGGCGTTCACTTAAATAAACGGAGCGATGTTGGCCGCCTGTGCAGCCCATGGCAATGGTCAAATAGCTTTTTCCTTCACGTTTGTAATGCGGCAGCAACTGCCCCAGCAAACCGGTCAGAGACTGCAAAAAGGGCTTAAAGGCCGGATCGCGCGCGATAAAGTCGCCAACTTCGGCATCCAGACCAGTGCGTTCGCTCAGATTTTCATCATAATGCGGGTTGCTTAAAAAGCGCACATCGAAGACCAGATCGGCTTCCCGGGGCAGCCCTTGGCGATAGGCAAACGAGGTCACCGTGACCGTCATGCCGGCATTATCGTTCAGCCCATAACGGTCTTCCATCATCTTCCTGAGTTCCGCCACCCCCAGATTGGTGGTGTCGACCAGCAGATCAGCTGCTTTTCTCAAAGGAGCCAACAATTCAGCTTCATGGGCGATGCCATCCACCACGGGTCGGTCAGCCGCCAGCGGATGTCGCCGCCGGGTTTCCGTAAAGCGACGGCGCAAGGTGTGTTGATCGCAATCCAGAAACAACAAATCCAGATCGATATCAGATCGCCGACGCAAAGAGGCCATCAGATCAAGCAAAGCCGTAACGGCAAAATCACGGCTGCGAAAATCAATGCCAATGGCCACAGCATCCGCCAGGCCTTCAACACCTGTCGTGCCTTCGGGCCCGTGCAGCAATCGACCCAGCAGGGCCAGGGGCAAATTATCGATGGCTTCGTAGCCAAAGTCTTCCATGCATTTCAAGACGGATGTCTTGCCCGCCCCGGACATGCCGGAAATAAGAACAACCTTTGTTTTGGTCATCAGATTTTGGGCTGCCATCATATCTCGATACTCGCGCGACCCGCCGCCACCGCGACAATGACCCCGACCTTGGCCATGGCCGAACTTTCAAAAGGTTGTAATTTCCACAGCGGCAGGGTTGTGCCGGCAATGTCGACTTCGTCCGGTTCCGGCAATCGTTCAATTTCTGTATCGACTCCCACCAGATCAATGATTGCCACAAGGGCAGCCTTGCTCGCCACCGGCAAATGCACGAGGCCAACACCGCGGACCTCCAGCATGCCGCGAATGGTTTGTGGGGCGCTGGCCAGCAGGCCTTCTTCGGTCAGTTCAAGATCAACCTGGTCATCGGCGACCAACTGCGCCCCGTCATCGATCAAGCGCAAGGCCAGATCGGATTTGCCGATGCCAGAAAGGCCGCGCAACAGCACAGCTGCGGCGACGCCAGCTTCTTCCACAAGGGGAAAGGCTATACAGGTTCCATGGACCAGGGTCATAAGGGCGGAGCGTGACGCCGCTTGGCCCCCAAGTCAATATGAGACAATCACCTGAATTAAATTGACGCGTTTATCTTTGGCAACCGGACTTCAAACCGAGCGCCTGACACCACTCCATCTGCACCTGTTATATTGCTGGCTGTAATGCTGCCGTCATGGGCCAGAACAATCTGTTGGGAAATCGACAAGCCCAGGCCGGAATGCACGCCAAAATCTTCTCCCGCAGGACGTTCGGAATAAAAGCGTTCAAAGACGGCCACAAATTTCCCCTCCGGCAAGCCTGGCCCCTCGTCTTCAACAATCAGTTTCGCTTTGCTGCCGGCATCAATCACAGTTAATCGCACCAGACCCAGTGGTGGACTGAAAGATGTTGCATTGTCCAGCAAGTTCCACACGACCTGGCCAAGTCGGTCTGCCATGCCCGGTACGATCAGCGTACCCTTGTTTGCAGCTTCGACGCCCAGCTCGTTCTCGATCACCAGTTCAAAGGTTGGACCAGTATCGGATACGGGCGTTGTGCGGGCCATATCGATCAGGGTTTCGCACAGTGCAATCAGGTCCAGGGGCTCCGGTTCACTACGGGCCAATTCCGCATCCAGTCGCGAGGCATCGGAGATATCACCGATCAGCCGATCCAGCCTGCGAATATCATCATTGATAATCGCTAACAGACGCGCCTGCGCCTCCTTGTCTTTCGACTTCTCCAGAACTTCAACAGCACTTTTAATGCTGGTTAGTGGATTACGGATTTCGTGCGCTACATCAGCCGCAAAACCTTCAATGGCATCCAGACGTTGATACAGAGCCGTCGTCATTTCCCACAAGGCACCGGACAAGTCACCGATTTCGTCTCCCCGGCGGCGCAGGTCCGGAATGCTTTCCCGTTGGCCTGGATGCTGGCGCACGGTTTCTGCTGCTTCCGCCAGATGATGCAAGGGCCGCACAATGGAAGCCGCCAGATACAGCGACAACAAAACCGTGACGCCCAGGGCCACGACGAACACACCCAAAATGGCAAATCGGGCTTCGGCGACCGAGCGTTCCACATCCGCGGTCCCGGCGCTGAGCATCAAGGCACCAAGTATTTTTTTGAACCTTTGGACGGGGATCGCCACACTGACGATCACCTCGCCATCATCGGTGACCCGTCGCGATTGGCTGGCTTCGCCCTGCAGGGCATCGCGGGCTTCTTCGTAATTGGCTGCCGTTTGTCGGTCATTGTCTTTATAGGGGGGCAGATCATGGCGTCGGTGGAAGACGTGTCCCAGCCAGGCCCCAAAGCGCCGGTGAAGGGACGTGGCATCAGCCTCGTTACTCTCCAGTGGGCGGGCAATCACTTCACGCCCCGCTGATATCAACACCCGACTGTCAGCCAGGATCCGGCCATGATCGTCAAACAATCTGGCCCTCGCACCCGTCAAGGCAACAAGTCTGCGAACCATGGTCCGGGCCCCACGCGGGTTCAACACCGGCAATCCCCGTGCATCATTTCCCGCCGCTTCTCCCAAAGCCCCGGCAATGATTGTGCCGTTCGTGGCCAAGGCGTCGATCTTGACCTCAAGCAACCCTTCTCGATATTGATCCAGATACAAAAGTCCGGCCAGCAACAGCGCCAGAGCCAACACATTGATCGCCAGGATGCGCAGCGTTAAGGGCGAAATATGTTTGCGGGCGCGGATCAGCATTTTATCAGGTGAGGGCCTGTGAAACGTTTGTATTCAGCACCAAGCTATCCCTCCCGGTAGCGATAACCAACACCGTACAAGGTTTCGATCATATCAAAGTCACCGTCATGTTGGCGGAACTTGCGTCGCAATCGTTTGATGTGGCTGTCCACAGTGCGGTCATCGACATAGACATTTTCGCTATAGGCGGCATCCATCAACTGATCGCGGTTTTTGACATGGCCCGGACGCTGGGCCAGGGCGCGCAGGATCAGGAATTCGGTGACCGTCAATTGAACGGGGATGTCTTTCCATTTGCAAAGATGACGATCCGGATCCAGCACAAGATCACCCCGGACAATGGCATTTTCACTTTTTGTGTCGTCATCGCCCTGACCAATATCGGCCCGGCGCAGGACAGCGCGGATGCGTTCGATCAACAGTCGTTGCGAAAAGGGTTTGCGGATGTAGTCATCAGCCCCGATCTTGAGACCGAGAACTTCATCGACTTCGTCATCTTTCGAGGTCAGAAAAATGGCTGGCACGTCGCTTTTGCGCCGCAATTTGGTCAACAGCTCCATGCCATCCATGCGTGGCATCTTGATGTCCAGCACCACAAGGTCAGCAGGCTTCTCCATCAGACCGCGCAGGGCTTCGGCTCCATCGCGATAGGTCCGCACGATAAAATCCTCAGCTTCCAGGGCCATGGAAACCGACGTCAAAATGTTGCGGTCATCATCCACCAGG
Organism: Alphaproteobacteria bacterium; assembly: GCA_018650465.1. Lineage (GTDB taxonomy): Bacteria > Pseudomonadota > Alphaproteobacteria > UBA2966 > UBA2966 > JABILA01. Next base: position 18,598 of record JABIFY010000143.1, on the reverse strand, counting down.
GCGATGGTCATAGCATCCTGTTTACTCATATAATGAGTCCTCGCGCATTTTCATATGTGGCATCCCTCTGTTTTCAGGTCTGCCAGTGTGCACAGCCTTTGTGACACGACAAAGGTCAAACTGTGACGGAACTGTGGCGCACCAAAGCGACTATATTCGCTAAAGGCAAATATCCAAAGCCGACGTTTCTAAAGTCGACGGATGGGCCGTCGGGCCAGCCAGCGGAAGCGTAAACCCAGCAAGACGGCCGCAAGGACGACACCGGCCAGCATTCCGCCCATCAATCCAGGTGCACCATACCCCCGACTAAATCCGACCCAGGCCGCGAACGGTATGGCCACGGCCCAGAAAGAAAACCCATACAACAGCACCGGTGTCCAGACTTCACCACAAGATCGCAGAACAGACATTAAAACACCCTGCGCGCCATCAAAGACCAGCAGCAAGGCGGAAACCAGAACAGTCGCTGTTGCGATGGCCATAACTTCTGGATCGGACGTATAAACACCCACCAACTTATCCGGAATGAACACAAAGGCCACGCCGATAAATGCCATGGCGACGCAGGTCAGGCCGACACCCACCCAGGCGGCACGGAAAATACCTTGTTGATCATCACGACCAATGGCGTTGCCAACCCGCACACCTGTGGCCACGCCAAACCCGATAGCCACCATGAAGGCGAGGGCAATCAGGTTCTGGGCAATTTGATAAGCGCCCAGGGCTGCAGTGCCGAGATATCCAGCCATCAGGACCAGACTGGAAAATGCACTGGCTTCAATACCTTGAGCGATGCCGAAAGGATAACCGATCTTGCGCAGGGTCTTGCCCAGCTGCCAACCTGGAAAACGGCCACCTCGTACACCAAATTCGACACTGTCTTTCATGGTCCAGGCATAAGCCACCAAGGCAATCATCATGAGCCAGCGAGAGATCGATGTGGCGATTACAGCGCCTTCCGCACCCAGGGCCGGGGCACCGTAATCACCAAAGATCAGCAACTGGTTCAGCAAGGCGTTTACGACAATCGCCACCATAGTGACGATCATTGAAGGCCGGGGTTTACTGATTCCCTCAAGGAAGAAACCTGTCGCCACCATCATCAAGATGGCTGGCATGCTCCAGGCGTATTGTATCATCAGGCGGCCACCACCGGCGGCAATGCCCGGATCCTGACCGATCAGCAGCAAAAACTCCTCGCCGAACAGACAGAGCAGACCGACAATGATACCAAGCCCCAGACCGTGCACCAGGCCCAGCCGCAAGATGCCACCGCATTGTGCATGATCGCCCGCGCCATGGGCCTGCGCCGTGAGAACCATAGTTCCAAACAACATGCCAATCCCAACCAGCATCAGAGTAATCTGCGTGGCCATGGCGATACTGAGATGCGCAAGTTCGATCTGACCGGCATGTCCGGTCATGGCAACGTCAGTCGAGACCATGATCATCAAGCCAGAGCGCGACAGAACCACAGGCCAAGCCAGCGCCAGGGTAAGGCGAACATGGTCGGAAAAAGTCCGCACCGGGACAGGTGCATTGATTTGGGAGGCGTTGTCCATCGCCGGAACATATCCCATTCACCTGGTCCCATGATACAGTGCGAAAGACAAAATTTATTAGGGTTTGGACGAAACCAAATGACCAAGACAGACCTCGCTCAAAAAACTGACAATCCGGCTGCGGATGCCCGGCGTATTATGCGCCAGTGTTTGACGACCAGCCTGGCGACTATTGATAAATCAGGCGCACCCTTTGCGAGCCTGGTCCTGGCGGCTTGCGATATGGACGCTGGTCCGATTCTGTTGATGTCGACCCTGGCCAGCCACACTCGCAACATTGACCGGGACGGGCGCGTCTCCCTGTTGTTCGATGGCACACGAACAACAGACATTCCCATGACAGGGTCAAGGGTTACGGTATCGGGTAAGCTTGAGCGTTCAGATCAAGACCGTCATCGTCAGAGATTTCTGCGCCGCCATCCGGATGCGGCTCTCTATGCTGATTTTGGTGACTTCAGCTTTTTCAGCCTGCAAGCGGATCTGACCCATTTTGTGGCAGGATTTGGCCAAGTGAACAGGATCAAGGGGGGTGACCTGTTGATGTCTGCCCCCTGCACCGCCGAACTGGCAATGCGCGAAGCAGATATTCTCGATCACATGAACGCGGATCATACTTCAGCCCTGGATAATATGGCCCGACATTTTGGTGGATCAGACCGAGGCGGCTGGTTAATGACCGGCATGGATGCTGAAGGCGTTGATTTACGCCTTGGCCATGGGGTTATTCGCATTGATTTCCCTGAAATATTGCCAGATATCGATCAAGCCAGGGCATTTTTGGTAAACCTTGCAAAAACAGCTGCTTAAGTCCACAAAACAGGTTCGAATTCGGCTTGCAAACCAGTTAGAAAAAAGTTATCCACAGGAATCTTTCTGGCAACCTTCAGTCCCGGTTGCGCCTTGCTGAACACGACTTTAAGGTTTTGTCCCAAGTTTAAGATGTACCTTTTTTTAGCCGCCAATTTCGGAGACCCCCCCGTTGAAAACCACCGGCCCCTATGTATCGAGCAATGGCCTCGATCAACAAGGCGTTCGCAACGCCAATATCGCCAACTGGAATCTTTCCGTCCCTACACTCTATGAACACGCAATCCGTCGGGGCGAAGCCTCCATGGGTTTGGGCGGTGTGCTTTTGGCCGAAACCGGCCAACACACTGGCCGTTCCGCCAACGACAAATTCATTGTTGACGAGCCGCAGAATCACGATGCCATCAGTTGGGGCAAAGTAAACAAACCGGTTTCGGAAGCAGTCTTCGACAATCTGCGTACCCAAATGCTGGCTTATTTGCAGTGCCGTGACCTTTATATCAAGGACAGCTGGGCCGGTGCAGATCCGGCGTGGCGCGTTGGTGTGCGAGTGATTACGGAAAATGCCTGGCATGCCATGTTCGCGCACAACATGTTCCTGCAGCCGACCGCAGAGGAACATGCCGACTTCAATCCTGATTTCACCATCATTCATGCGCCAAACTTCCAGGCCAACCCGGAAACAGACGGCACCCGTTCTGAAGTCTTCGTTTTGGTTAATTTTGCCGAAAAGACGGTGCTGATTGGTGGCACTTCATATGCCGGTGAAATCAAAAAATCCGTTTTTGGCATCCTTAACTTCCTGTTGCCGCCGCAAGGCGTGTTGCCCATGCATTGTTCCGTCAATGTCGGCAAGGACGACGATGCGGCCATATTCTTTGGCCTGTCGGGTACCGGCAAAACGACCTTGTCAGCGGACCCTAACCGTACCCTTATCGGGGACGACGAACATGGCTGGGCAGACAATGGCGTCTTCAACTTCGAAGGTGGTTGTTATGCCAAAGTGATCAATCTGAGCGCCGAAGCCGAGCCTGAAATTCATGCCACTACAGGCCGTTTTGGTACCATCCTGGAAAATGTTGTGCATCACCCGGAAACCCGTGTTCTGGACCTGGATGACGGATCACTCACGGAAAATACCCGGGCCTCCTATCCGCTGGATTTCATTCCCAATGCTTCTGCCAGTGGCATGACCGGCCATCCGAAAAATGTTGTCATGCTGACCGCCGACGCCTTCGGGGTTCTGCCGCCCATCGCCAAATTGACGCCTGAACAAGCCATGTACCACTTCCTGTCCGGCTACACCGCCAAGGTTGCCGGTACCGAAAAAGGCCTTGGGAACGAGCCTCAAGCCACATTCTCGACCTGCTTCGGCGCGCCGTTCATGCCACGCCACCCCACTGAGTATGCCAAATTGTTGGGCGAAAAGATCGCCCGTCATGAGGTCACCTGCTGGCTGGTCAATACAGGCTGGACCGGCGGTGCTTATGGCACCGGCCACCGCATGCCGATCAATCACACGCGTGCCTTGCTGACAGCAGCACTGGATGGTGGCTTGGCCGCCGCACCAGTTCGCCAAGATACCAGCTTTGCCTTGAATGTGCCGGAATCCTGCGAAGGCGTGCCTGCTGAAGTTTTGACGCCGCGCGAGACCTGGTCTGACAAAGGGGCCTATGATTCAACAGCCCGTGATCTGGTGGGTCGTTTCAGTGCCAACTTCGAGCAATTTGAAAAAAGTGTTGCCGATAGCGTCAAGGCCGCCGCCCCGCGCGCAGCCTGACGGTTTTCGAAGTATCAATGAGGTCGGCCTGTATCGCAGGTCGGCCTTATTGTGTTCAGGCGGACTGATTTATGCTGTTTCAATGGCCAGAGTGTTTCAGTATTGTTCTGAAACACAGGTTTGCCGCAAGGCATTGAAAGGAAATGCTAATATTAACCGAGGCGCTTCGGTTTTTACCGAAACCGCTTTAGACCCGCTGACAAGATCGTGTTACATTCTTTTTCAAGAAAATATTAACCATTTTGCGGCTTCGTGTATGATGGGTACGTATGTCCAACCGATTTCAAAGTCCGGGCGGGCATCTGGGGACATTAAAAATGGGGTCCAGCGCGGCATAGCCACGCTTGGGAATATCGGGACGACTGCATGTCAATTGCCACTTTATTAGGATTTTTGGCGGGTATGGGCCTGTTTATCGGGGCCATTGTCACAGCCACCGACAACTATTCCAGTTTTCTGAGCGGCCCCAGTATCGTTATGGTTCTGGGCGGTACCTTGTCGGCAACCTTTATCGGCTATCAGGCCCGCTATGTGTTGTTGGCCTTGCGCGACGTCGGCATGCTGTTCATCAAAGGCAAAGTCGACCGCAAGATGCTGACCCTTGAAACCGGCAAAATCATTCGCTGGGGATATCTCGTCAAGAAGCAGGGATTGCTGGCCCTGGAAAAAGAAATCAAGGGTGCCAAAAAGCAGGACCATTTTCTGAATTACGGGATCGAACTGGTGATCTCCGGCTATTCGGGGGAAGAAGTCCGGTCCATGTTGACCGCTGCCTCAACCGGTGCTTTCCAACGTGCCATGGTGCAGGCAGATATCCTCAAAAATATGGCCGCAGCCGCCCCTGCCTTTGGCATGATCGGAACCCTGGTGGGGTTGATCGTTATGTTGCAATCTCTGGGCAGTGATCCAGGTGGACTGGGTGCCGGTCTGGCCGTCGCCATGTTAACGACATTGTATGGCGTGTTGCTGGCACGGATGATTTTTCTGCCGGCGTCTTCCAAGGTCATTCAGAAAGAGGGCATCCTCAGGTTCCGGAATTTCCTGGTGACAGAAGGCTTTTCCATGTTGGCCGATCACAAAAGCCCGCGTTACATTCAGGACAAAATGAACAGCTATCTTGATCCGTCAATCCATTACACCATGGACCAAAAAGGCGGTCGGCGTAAGAAAGCTGCCTGATCAGCATGAAATATGATCGGCATGAAAGAGTGACGACGTGAGTGATCCATCAGAAATAGGCAGCGACGCGGTTTCAGAAGACTGGCTGGTCACCTATGCCGATGCCATCACCATTTTGATGGCCTTTTTTGTCATGATGTTTTCCATCTCGGAGCCCAGTCCGGAAAAATTTGATGAAGTCGCTGGCGGCATCCTGGAAGAACTGGAAGGCAAGAATGCTGCCAAGGCCGAAGCCTTGCTGGTGATCGCCGCGGAAATGCAGGAAACCGTCGACAACTTCGAAGAAAACGACAGTGCTTCGATGGATTCCAGCGATAAAGGCATGACCTTTAACTTCAAAAGCAATTCCATGTTCAAGGGCGGCTCAGCCGTTGTCGTGCCTGAGGCAGAAGCGTCGCTTGATCATGTGGCACAGATGGTCAGCTTGATGGGTATTACCAATTATTCGGTGGAGGTCGAAGGCCACACAGATGATGTGCCGATCAAAACCAAACAATTTCCCTCCAACTGGGAATTGTCAGCGGCGCGGGCAGCAGCCGTTGTCCGCTGGCTGATCAGCCGGGGCGTCGATCCGGAACGCCTGCGGGCCGTGGGCTATGGTGACACGAAGCCCCTGTCCCCCAACCTGAATGACGAGGGCGAAGGCATTAAGGAAAACCGGGAAGAAAACCGTCGCATTGTAATCAAGATCGAACGTTGATCTGTTCCCAATCTGATCTGATTTAAGCCAAATGTGGACAGCTGAAATTCTCACCCTTGTTGGTGTCGTTTTTCTCTTTGCCGGTTTTGTCAAAGGCACGGTCGGCCTTGGTCTGCCCACGGTCTCACTAGCGCTTCTGGCCACGACCATCGGTTTGCAGCCCGCCATCGCCATGCTGTTGTTTCCTTCAATTGTGACCAATATCTGGCAAAGCCTTGCGGGTCCTCACCTGAAAATATTGTTGCGCCGACTTTGGCTGTTTTTGATTTGTGTTTGTTTGGGGACCTGGGTCGGTGCCGGGGTACTCGCGACCGTCGAGAGTTCCTTGTTGATGGCCATATTGGGCGTCATCCTTGTGGTCTATTCGTCCATCAGTCTGACCATGTTTCAGGTGCCGCCGCCCGGACGTTTTGAAAAAATTCTCAACCCTGTCATTGGTCTGATTTCCGGCTTCATGACCGGCATGACGGGCTCGTTTGTGGTGCCAGGCTCACTCTATTTACAAGCCCTGAAACTGCCACGGGAAATGTTGATCCAGTCTCTGGGCATGTCATTTACAACCGTTACTATTGCCCTGGGTTTTTCCATGGGTGGATTTGGCTTACTGAACGCGGACGTCCTCGGCGTCTCGGCCCTGGCCGTTGCACCGGCACTGGTCGGTATGTCTCTGGGTATTCGAATTCGAAATCGTTTGCCGGAAGACAAATTTCGCAAGGTCTTCTTTACCGCCTTGCTGGTCCTGGGTGGCTACATCACCGTACGCGCTTTTTGGTTCTAGACCAGCCGCCTTAAATCAATCTGAGCGACTTTTTCTCCAGCACTTTCAAGACCGTTTGCAGATCATGGCCACGACGCAGGATGCGTCCATGGGCCGACAGTACGGCATAGGCCCCCTGCTTGCGAGCGAGTGCCGGTGTCTTTGTAATCCGGTAATAGGCCCCTTCAGAGGCATGTCGGAACATGGAAAATGTTGCCTGGTTTTTCTCGAACCCCATGGCGTAGTCCCGGCAGTGGCCGGCCATCACCAGACGGCTGTACATTTGCAGAATAACTTCCAGTTCCTTGCGCTGGTAAACAACGACAGGGTCGGCGCTCGCACGTCCCTCTGTCGCGGTCCGTGCAGGTTTATAACTGCCGAGGGTAACGACGTCACTCATCTTTCGAACCGAACCCCCACGCTTGTCTTGTTCCCCAGAGAAGTCAAAAGCAAGATCATGACAAAATCATGACACTTTCTGTCTTTGCCGTCAAAAGTTAAGTCGTCTGCCGGGCATTAAGAAAACAGGCCGATTTGTGGCCACGGGAGACGTCTTCCAGTACCGGCCTCCCCTCTCGACAACGCGCTTCAACCTGCGGGCAACGATCGGCAAAGGCGCAGCCTACCGGCAGATCAATGGGGCTTTGCACATTGCCGCTCAGGCGCAGGCGCTTTTTACGCCCCGGCACCAATTGCGGCACAGCTTCCAGCAGGGCGCGGGTATAAGGGTGAACGGGATTGGCAAAGACCTCAACCGCCGGGCCATGTTCAACGATGGAGCCCAGATACATCACGGCCACTTCATCGCAAACATATTCGACCACGGCCAGGTCATGGCTGATCATCAAATAGGTCACACCGAACTGGTCCTGCAAATCCTGCAACAGGTTCAACACCTGGGCCTGTACGGAAACATCCAAAGCCGAAACAGGCTCATCCGCCACAATCAAGGTTGGCCGTGTAGCAAGGGCGCGGGCAATGGCAATGCGCTGGCGTTGGCCGCCGGAAAATTCGTGTGGGAACTTGTCGATATCAGTAGGCTTCAGACCGACTGAGGCAATGACTTCTGCCACGCGTTCAAGCCGTTCGGCCCGGCCCAGATTTTCCAGGGCCTCCAACGGTTCAGCCACAATGCGGGCGACCTTCTGACGCGGATCAAGCGAGCCAAAGGGATCCTGAAAGACCATCTGGAAATCCCGACGCTTGTCGCGCAAGGCATCCGGCGTCAGGCCTTCAAGATGCGCACCTTCAATTTCGACCCTGCCGCCATCCAGCGGTTCCAGCGCCATGACACAGCGGGCTAATGTTGATTTGCCGCAACCACTTTCACCCACCACGCCCAGACTGCGTCCGCGTGAAATAGAAAAACTGACACCGTTCAGGGCTTGGACAACAGCGGGTGGACGGAACAAACTTTCGCGCGGCAAGGTGTAGTGACGCACCACATTGGTGGCCCGAACAACGTCATCAACAACCGCTTCGACTTGCGTGTCGGTCATGCGCCCGCCTCCGAAGTTGCCATCCTGCTTTTGGCATCATCCGGTTTCAGACAGGCAACCCGGTGCCCTGCATCATTCGCCACATCATGCACGGTTGGCATGGTGCCCGCGCATTTATCATCGGCCAGATCACAACGATCTGCAAAGGTACAGCCCGGTGGCAGGTCCGCCAGTTCCGGTACCAGACCGGGAATCGTTGACAGCCTGGTTCGCGACTTTCCCTTGCCGCCACTGCCCAGTTTCGGCACGGCTGCAAACAGGCCTTGTGTATAAGGGTGCGCCAGATGCTGGAATAGAGACGCTGTCGGTCCGGTTTCAACGCCCGCCCCGCCATACATCACCAACACTCGATCAACAGTTTCTGCAATGACACCCAGATCATGAGATATCAGAATCAGTGCCATACCGCTTTCCGAGACCAGGTCCGCGATCAGATCGAGGATTTGCCCTTGGATCGTCACATCAAGGGCCGTTGTCGGCTCGTCCGCAATCAATACGTCGGGCTTGCAGGAAAGCGCCATTGCGATCATCACGCGCTGGCGCTGGCCGCCGGACAACTGATGTGGATAATTATCCAGGCGCTGCCTCGCACTTGCAATGCCAACCCGTTCCAGCAATCGCACCGCTTCGGCGCGGGCTTCGTCACGGGTCATGCCCTGGTGGATCAGCATGGGCTCGGTCACCTGGCGACCAATGGTGTGCAGCGGATTCAGGGAGGTCATGGGTTCCTGAAAGATCATGGAAATACGATTGCCGCGCACGCCGCACATTGCATCTTCATCCAGGGCCAGTAAATCTTGTCCGCCCAGACTGATGCTGCCCGTCGTGACGCCATTTTCCGGCAACAGGCCCAGCAAAGCCAGGGCCGTCATGGATTTACCGCAGCCACTTTCGCCCACAATCCCCAGGGTTTGGCCCCGGTCCAGATCAAAGCTTAAATTCCGGACTGCCCGCGCCGGACCACGCGAAGTTGCCAGCGTGACATCAAGGTTTTTGACTTCCAACAAGGCCATGTCTAGCGACCTCTCGTCAGGCGCGGATCGAGAATATCGCGCAAGCCATCACCCAGCATATTCAGCCCCAGCACCGCAAGGAAAATCGCAGCCCCTGGAAAAATCGCCAGATACGGCTTGATAGTGGCATAGGTCTGGGCGTCGTTCAGCATGCGCCCCCAGCTCGGTTCCGGCGGTTGCGTGCCGATACCCAGATAGGACAAGGCGGCTTCGGCCAGAATGGCGATGGCAAAACTGATGGTGGCCTGAACCACAATGACGCTGGTGATATTTGGCAGCACATGTTCGACGGTGATGCGAAAGCGTCCCTTACCCGCTGCCTTGGCCGCCATGATATATTCCCGCGACCAGATGGCATTGGCGGCACCGCGTGAGATACGGGCGAAGACGGGTATATTGTAAATGCCGATGGCGAGGATGGAATTGACCGCCCCCGGTCCCAATATTGCTGTAATCATGATGGCCGACAAGACGGCTGGAAAGGCGAAAGTAAAGTCAGAGAAGCGCATTATCAACTCCTCCGTCCAGCCCCGTTTGGCGGCGGCCCACAGTCCCAGTCCCACACCCAGAAATACACCAATGCTGACCGCCACAATGCCCACGATCAGAGAGTTCTGCGCGCCGACCATAATCATGGACAGGATGTCCCGGCCCAGATGATCTGTGCCCAGCCAATGCTCCAGGGAGGGAAGTTGAAGGCGGCTGCGGATCGCAAGTTCAACGGCGGAATGCGGTGTCCAAACCGCGCTGAGGAAAGCACAAACAATAACCAGGCCCGTCAGCACCGCACCGATAACAAAATTCCGGTACCGTGTCATAAGAGTGAGGGCCGCCATGAGCTGATTTTTGCTGACAGGTTCAGACATCATGCACCTTCAGGCGCGGATCAATTACCGCATAGGTCACGTCGACCACAAAGTTCACCACAATCACCATGCCCGCCAGCAACAGGACAATGTCCTTGACCACGGGCATATCGCGGTTGGCGATTCCCTGGAACACCAGTTTGCCGAGGCCGGGCAAGGAAAACACACTTTCAATGACGATAGTGCCAGCCAATAGATTGGCGAATTGAAGGCCCATGACTGTAATTACCGGGATCAAGGCGTTGCGCAGGACATGCCGCCACAGGGTCTGGCTGCGGGTTAATCCCTTGGCGCGGGCGGTGCGCACATAATCTTCGCGGAAAGTTTCCAGCACGGCGGAGCGTGTGGTGCGGGCCAAAATGGCCGCTTGCACAGTGGCCAAGGCAATGGCCGGCAGAAACAGCGACTTTACCGCCAGCCAAACGCCGTCTTCCCACTGAACAAAACCACCCGCCTTGAACCAGCCAAGGTTCACGGCAAAAAACAGTATCAACAAGATACCAAACCAGAAATTGGGCACGGCAATACCCAGCTGACTAAAGGCCATGACCACATAATCACCCGGCTTATTATGACGCGACGCGGCAAACACACCCAGACCAAGCGCCACAACAATGGTAATCAGCATGGCAAAAATGGCCAAAGGCACGGTCAGGGCCATGGCACCCCAGACCAGTTCCATCACCGGCACGGAATAGGCATAGGAGATTCCGAAATCCCCCTGCATCATGCCCCACATCCAGTCGAAATAGCGCAATACAGCTGGTTCATCCAGCCCCAGCTTCAGGCGCAACGCCGCATAGGCTTCCTCGTCTGCATCCGCCCCCAGAAGGGTCATGGACGGATCGCCCGGCAGAATCTCCAGCACCAGGAAAACGACGATTGAGGCACCCAGAAGGGTTGCCACAAAGGTCAAAAACCGCTTGGCCAAAAAAACGCTCATGCCTGCGCCCGCTGTCTGTAATTTCCCCGTAGTGTCATGCCCAAACGTTACCGAAGGGGGGGCACAGGGTCAATCGAGGATAGAAGATCTAAAGATTACCTGAATAATACCAGTTGGCCTCGCCCAACAAATAAATATGCTTGACCTTCTAGCCACTGGAAGCCCCAAAATCAGGACATGAACATATTTTCAAATTTCTCTGAGCGACTGCCTTTTTTGGGGATTGTCGCTTTCTGCTTCATCGGGGCCCTGTTGCTAGGTTGGAAATTCATAGGTTCAAATTTGAATTCGGTTGAGGTTACCGTGCCTGTACTTTCTGATCCAGCGCGAACCGGCAAGATAGCCTTTGATGCCAATTGTGCTGTCTGCCATGGCCCCGACGCCAGCGGATCAGATCAGGGACCACCTCTGATTCACAATATCTACAATCCAGGCCACCATGCAGATATTTCATTTGTCATGGCAGCAAAAAAAGGGGTTCGTGGCCACCACTGGCGATTTGGCAACATGCCGCCCCAGCCTCAAGTCGACGATGCTTCAATCTCGCTGATTATTCGCTATGTCCGGGAAGTTCAGATAGCCAACGGTATCGTTTACCAGGCACACAAGATGTAGTAGCGAAAGAGATAAATGATTTCCTCAGCCTTGGTCAGAAAGATTGGTGTTTTAGTTATCAGTGTTGTGCTCGCTGGACTTGTCTGGCTGTGGATTGCTGACAATTCCTTTGGCACATCCATCAAACTTTTGCCTGGTGAATCGTCGGTTGTTCGCTTGGGGAAAAAAGTCTACGCCGTCAATTGTGCATCCTGTCACGGTGATAAATTGCAGGGCCAAATAAACTGGCAACAACGAAATGCCAACGGCAACCTGCCCGCCCCACCACACAATGAAACCGGTCATACATGGCACCATAATGACAAACTTCTTTTTGATCTGACAAAAAAGGGACTGAAAGTGATTGCCGGTGCAGACTACAAAACCAACATGCCGACTTATGAAGACATTTTATCGGATCAGGAAATCATTGCTGTATTGTCCTTCATCAAAAGCACCTGGCCCGAAGAAATCCGTACACGCCACGACGCCATGAATAAGGCGATGGCCGATTCAGAAAAGTAGCCGCTTATGCCAGCCAAGACATTCTTGAAAAACAACAGTCGAAAAATATCCAGGCGCGATCTGTTGAAGGCGGGAACCGTAGCAGCCATTACTGCTGCTATTCCTGCCGGCGACGTTCGTTCTGCGCCGCCAACGCTTGTAGCACGGTTTGGTTCAGCCACGATAAAGGCGGGTACGCGCAGTTTAGATTTGCCGATCTGGGGATATGATGGTGAATCACCAGGTCGCCCGCTCTTTGTCAACCAGGGTGGGATAATCGACCTTTCCTTGTCCAACCAGTTGTTGGAGGATACCAGCATCCACTGGCATGGAATTCGCACACCGAACAAGATGGATGGTGTGCCTTTTGTGACGCAAAAGGCGGTGCCGCCAGGCGGTCATTTTCAGTATCGATTTGCCTGCGAGGATGCAGGTACCTACTGGTATCACCCGCACGCCAATTCAGCGGAACAAATCGGTCGCGGCCTGTTTGGGCCCCTGATTGTATGGGAAGAAAAACCTCTGCCCGTTGATCGGGAGTTGGTCTGGATGGTCGCCGACTGGCTTATTGGCAAGGATGACAAGGTTTCGCACAACTATGCCCAAATGCATGACAACAGCCATGCTGGGCGCTTTGGTAATCTGATCACCGTGAACGGTCAACACCGACCTGCCATCGATGCACAGCCAGGGGAGCGTATCCGCCTGCGCATTATCAATGCGGCTTCCGCACGCATATTGTCTTTTGATTTTCCTGGCTTGAGCGGCTGGTGGATCGCCCTGGACGGGCAGCCGATCCAACCCCGTGGTCTGGGTGGCAATCCCTTATATATTCCGCCGGGCGGGCGGGCCGACCTGGTGTTGGACGTTCCCATCGAGGCTAAGTCCGGCGCAGTCTTTGGCGTGGCAGATGCGACCTATCGCAATCAGCGAAACAAATTGGCGTCATTCAGGATCAGCGGCAAACAGGTTCGAAGCACGGCATTGGCAGCCCCAAAAAAGATGGCCGACAACCCACACAGCCAACCAATCCTGGATGGCGCGAACCTGAAGACCGTGACATTTGAAGGCGGCGCCATGGGCGGCTTGCGTTCAGCCATGCTGGACGACAAACAAATGCCCCTGCGTCAGTTGGCGGGCAAGGGCGTTGTCTGGGCCACCAATGGAAAAATCTGGTCGTCGCTGGAAGAAATCGCCCGACAGGACAAATTGTTCAATCTTGATCTGGGCAAAACTTATGTCTTCCGTTTGCAAAACAAGACGGCTTTCCCGCACCCCATTCATCTGCATGGCCATTCATTTCAAGTCATCGCCGTGAACGGTAAAAAAAAAGCCGTACCAGAATGGCGCGATACGGTGCTGGTTTTTCCCGATGAAAAAGTCGACATCGCCTTTGTTGCCGATAACCCCGGCGACTGGCTGATGCATTGTCATGTTCTGGGTCACGTCACCGCTGGGATGATCGCGGCGGTTCGGGTAGGTTGACCATTTTATTCAGGAGCAATTGTTTTGAAAAAACTATTTGTAGCGGCCATTTTGTCATTCTTGGTTTTACCCGTCGTGGTTTCAGCCCATGACGATAAAGACCCTCGTCATATCGCCATGACAACCCTGGGCAAAAATATGAAGGCCATCAAACGGGGTTTAAAGGCCGGTCAGATCACACCCGATATGCACAAACAAGCCGAAGAAATCCAGGCCATTGCCAAGTCACTGACCAACCTGTTTCCTGCAGGTGAACAAAAACAAGACAGTCGCGCCAAACCAGAGATCTGGTCGGATGCAGCTGGCTTCAACAAATCCAATCAGAGATTTGTGCTAGCCGCGGCTGCCTTAAGCCAAGCGTTGAAATCCAATGATGTGTCCGCTGGGCAGGCGTCGCAAAAGCGGACCGGCAAGACCTGTGGAAGTTGCCACAAGGCCTATCGGCTACCGAAGAAATAAGGCCCCAGCGGCGGGAGCCGATCTAGTGCGCCTCGCCCCAGTTATCGCCAACTCCGCAATCGACGATCAACGGCACGCTTAAATGGGCGGCTGACTCCATGACTTGTTTAACAACTTTGGTCGTTTGCTCGACTTCGGCTTCTGGCACTTCGAACAACAATTCATCATGCACTTGTAGCATCATGGTGGCCTTCAGGTTGGCTTTGTCCAGTGCACCGGGCACGCGGATCATGGCGCGTTTGATGACGTCGGCGGCGGCCCCCTGAAGCGGTGCGTTGATGGCGGCGCGTTCGTTGAAAGCGCGCTTGGCCCCGTTTTTGTCATTGATGCCTTCCAGGTGACAGCGCCGGCCAAAAATAGTTTCCACATAGCCATGTTCACGACAGAAGGCCTTGGTGTCTTCCATATAAGCGCGGATGCCTGGATATTGTTCGAAGTAAGTTTCGATATAAGCCTTGGCGTCGCGCTGGCCGATGCCCAGTTGCCGGGCCAGACCAAAGGGGCTGATGCCATAGACAATACCAAAGTTTATGGCCTTGGCCCGACGACGGGTTTCACCGTCGATATCGTCCACCGGAATGCCAAAGACCTGGCTGGCCGTCAAAGCGTGAATATCAACGCCATCCTTGAAGGCCTGGCGCAGGCTGTCCATATCGGCCACATGAGCCAACAGGCGTAATTCAATTTGTGAATAATCCGCCGCCAGCAATTTATGACCTTCTTTGGCCACAAAGGCTTCGCGGATTTTGCGGCCTTCCTCGGTGCGGACAGGGATATTTTGCAGGTTGGGATCGGTAGACGCCAGACGCCCCGTTGCCGCCCCGGCCATGGCATAGGATGTATGCACCCGGCCTGTATCCGGATTGATGCTTTCTTGCAGGGCATCCGTATAGGTGCTTTTTAACTTGGCATAATGACGCCAGGCCAAAATCTTCACCGGCAGCTCGTACCCATCACTGGCGAGGCCATCCAGCACATCGGCATCCGTACTCCAGGCACCGGTCTTGGATGATTTTTTACCGCCGGGCAAACCCATTTCATCGAACAAGATTTCGCCTAGTTGTTTGGGCGACGCAATGTTGAATTCGCGGCCTGCCAGTTGATGAATTTCAGCTTCCAGGTCAACCATGCGCCTTGCAAAATCCGTCGACAGGTCCGACAAGACCTTGGCATCAACCTTGACCCCGGCCATTTCCATTTGCAGCAGCACAGGTGACAGGGGCCGTTCCATGGTTTCGTAAACCGTCACCATTTTATCCTGTGCCAGGCGCGGTTTCAGCACCTGGTGCAGACGTAAGGTAATGTCAGCATCTTCAGCGGCATAACGCACGGCCTCGTCCAGTGGGACCTGGTCAAAGGTGATCTGTTTTTTGCCTGTGCCGACAACTTCCTTGAAAGGCACAGGTACGATATCCAGGTGCAGCTTCGACAGGGCGTCCATGCCGTGACCATGACTGCCTGCATCCAGCACGAAGGACAACAGCATTGTATCATCCATGGGCCGTATCGCCACGCCATGGCGCGACAGTATCATGGCATCATATTTGATATTCTGGCCGATCTTCAGCACAGCCGGATCTTCCAGCATCGGCTTTAGTATCACCAACGCCTCATCGATGTTGATTTGGTCTGGCGCGTCCGGCATGTCCTCAGCAGGCTCGCCCAAATCAAAGCTGCCTTGCGCCACGCCTGCGGCACCGCCCACCGTATGGGCCAGGGGAATATAACAGGCCTCGCCCGCCTTGACCGACAGGGAGACGCCCACCAAATCAACCTGCATGGCATCCAGCCCGGTGGTTTCCGTATCGACCGCCACATAGCCCGTTTCGTAAGCCCGCGCGACCCAGTCTTTCAGATCATCCACAGTTTGCACGGCGACATAGTTGCTGTCCGCCGGGGCCGGGGCTTTTTCTGCCTGGGGCACTGCCGCATCACTGGATTGCGGCGCGGCGATTTCCGGAAGCTCAACGTCCAGATCGCCATAACGTGACTTCAGGCGCTGCGCCAGTTTGTCGAATTCGTTGAAAGCGAGAAAAGTGAACAGTTCTACCGGGTCGGGAGCCCGCAAAACCATGGCGTCGATGCCATCTTCCACGGGCACATCCTGCTTCAGGGTCACTAGGTCACGGCTGATTCGGGCCTGGTCGGCAAATTCGATCAGATTTTCCCGGCGCTTGTTCTGTTTGATTTCGCCGGCTCGGTCCAGTACGGCATCAAGATCACCATATTCATTTATTAACAGAGCGGCCGTTTTAAGACCGATGCCTGGTACGCCCGGTACATTGTCAGCACTGTCCCCGGCCAGGGCCTGGACATCGATCACCCGGTCCGGACCGACACCAAATTTTTCTAAAACTTCGTCGGGTCCGATACGGCGCTGTTTCATGGGATCAAGCATGGTGATGCCGTCACTCACCATTTGCATCAGGTCCTTGTCGGATGAAACGATGACAACTTCATAGCCTTCCTCGCGCGCCATGCGGGCATAGGTGGCGATCAGGTCATCGGCCTCGAACCCGTCCATTTCCCAGGTGGCTACATTGAAGGCCTTTGTGGCCTCGCGAAACAGCGGGAATTGCGGGATCAAATCTTCTGGCGCGGGCGGGCGGTGGGCTTTGTATTCAGGATAAAAATCACTACGGAAGGTTTTGCGCGCGGTATCAAAAATCACCGCCATATGGCCACTGTCTTCTTCCGCCGTAATGTCGTCCACCAGTTTGTTCAGCATATTACAAAAGCCGGACACGGCGCCCACGGGCGTGCCATCATGCTTGCGCGTCAGCGGCGGCAATGCATAGTACGCGCGAAAAATATAACCCGAGCCGTCAACCAGATAGACCCGACCTTTTTCGCCGACACTTCCCCCCGTCGTTGCCATCAGTGACCAGAATCCGCAGTAGCGCCCGCCTTGAGTTCAAAATGCAAACCACAATAGCCACAGTCCACCTGGCTGGATTTATCCAGAGTCAGCTGTACTCTTGGATGACCCAAGCCACCGCCACCGCCGTCGCAAGAAAAGGTGGCCTGTTCGACCAGAACGGTTTTGACTTTAGTATCTGCGGCGGCATCAGACATGAATTTTGGCTTTCCTCTGGAGTTTGACGAGAATTAGGATGGCTTGTCAGCCTTGCACCAATCATACGCCTGTGGGACCTGCATTTAAACATGCCAGCAGAGATTCTTGACTTGTAATGAGCTGATTGCTAAACCGGCGGCCTGCCCGCATATTTCTGCGTGGTTTCCCGCTTTCCAGACTGGAATTTCAAGTGACAGATATGTCCAACCCTCAGGATTTGCCCGACCTGGCGATCTCCGTGCGTGGTCTCAGCAAGTCCTATAAGGGCAGCACCATGAAGCGCCCGGCCTTGGACGCTATTGATCTGGACATTCCACGCGGTTCGTTCTTTGGCCTGCTGGGTCCCAATGGGGCCGGGAAATCGACTTTCATCAATATTCTAGCCGGTCTGGTGCTGAAATCCTCGGGCACGGCTGCAATCTGGGGTGCTGATATAGACAGCGACACGCGCAGGGCGCGCTCGGCCATCGGTGTAGTGCCGCAGGAGCTGAATATTGATCCCTTTTTCACCGCTCGCGAAGCGCTGGATTTTCAGGCCGGTATGTATGGTGTACCACGCGCTGAACGGCGCACGGCTGAAATCCTTGAGGCCGTGCATCTGACGGAAAAGGCCGACTCCTATGCCAGAACATTGTCTGGCGGTATGCGCCGACGTCTTCTGGTCGCCAAATCCCTGGCCCACAACCCCCCAGTGCTGGTCCTGGACGAGCCCACAGCCGGGGTAGATGTGGAACTGCGACATCAGCTTTGGTCCTATATCCGCGAACTGAACACGGCCGGCGTCACCGTCGTGTTGACCACCCATTATCTGGAAGAAGCCGAGGAACTGTGTGACCGCATCGCCATTATCAATCACGGCAAACTGGTGGCCTGTGACAGCACCAAGGCCCTGGTCGCGCGTCTCGACAAAAAGAGCCTGACCATCAATATTGGCGAAGACATTCCGGAAATTCCTGAAGCACTTGCCAAATATGACGTGGAAATCCTGCCCTTCCACCGCCTGGCCATCCGCTATCAGCCCAGCCAGACCCAGGTCGCCGAAGTCCTCGCCGCCGTGCAAACGGCAGGCCTGACGATCCACGACCTCAGCACTGAAGAAAGTGATCTGGAAGACCTCTTTTTGCACATCACCGGCGGCGGCGGTTTTTAGCCTGGCTTTTTTGTGACAGCGGAGGGTTTGCACGTTCCCGCCGCTTAAGCTATGTTCTCGCCATAAGCACCCGTAGCTCAGCTGGATAGAGCGCTGCCCTCCGAAGGCAGAGGTCAGAGGTTCGAATCCTCTCGGGTGCGCCAAATTTCTACATCATATCAGTTACTTGGACTTGTGTTCGCTAGGAAAAGGCAGCGCTCTCTGGTACATTCGTACCAGATGTT
>JABIFY010000012.1 GCA_018650465.1 Alphaproteobacteria bacterium | reverse complement strand
CTGAGATGGAAAGACAAACTGCGGTGGCAATTTTCTGAAACCGCTGGTGCGCAACATGAAGCTGGCTTCCTGGCGCTTGATTCTTCCAGAGCAGCCAGCTTGCTCGGCTGGAAGCCCTCGTTTGACGTAACTCAATCAATTGATAAAACGATAGACTGGTACGACCAATATTTTAAAAACTCTTCTCTCTCTGATATTCGGGCTTTCACTCTCTCCCAAATTTCGGACAACCTTTCTGAGTAACAATTCTGGTTCACTCGTTTGCAAGTCCCAAATTGGAGACACAGGCTACTCGCCTGCCTGATCCAGAAATTCCAAAATCGTGCGCACATTCTCTCTTTCACCGAGAATATTGTGATCGCCACCCTTCAGCACAATGGACCGTGAGTTTGTTCGTCCCCTCATGAAAGCTCCACAGTCACCGCGCTGATTTCTGGTACGGCTTTTATCGTACCAGGGGTCAGCATCTCTGACGATGGAGAGGACCGGCTCGTCAAGCGGGGCGAAGATGCCCTCTACAAGGGGTGCGCCGGTGCAAGTCCACTGGGCGATTACGCGAGCACGAAATTCATCGCCGCGGTATAAGGCAGCCGCAACGCCGCCTTCCGATACGCCGATCAAAAACACCTTGTGCTGATCAACCCAGGAAAGTCTTTTCAAGCGATCCAGGGCAAATGATATTTCAGTCAGGCGAAAGTCATAAACAAAGCGGTTGTAGCCGCCTGTCTGCGTTTTGGGATCACACTGCAAGGGACGATAGCGCCGTGCCATTGAATCAGGCGCGATGACAACATAGCCCGCCCGGGCAAGTATCTTGAAAAAGGGGCCGCTGCCGATACCTGTACAGCCGTGCGCATATAATATGACAGGCAGGGCGGCCTGACGTGGCAGGCTGGCCAGACGGTCTTTGACAGCCTTGTCTTCCAGATTGGCCAGCAAAACATCTTCCCCGCTACGAAAAGGCGGCAAGGCTACTTCGGCCTCAGCCCAGGTCAGTTCAATATCAGGCCGGGGATCAATGATCGGGATTGGTGCCTTGCAGGAAGAGAGCAAAGCCAACACGAGGAAAGGCGTCAG
This sequence comes from Alphaproteobacteria bacterium, assembly GCA_018650465.1. Lineage (GTDB taxonomy): Bacteria > Pseudomonadota > Alphaproteobacteria > UBA2966 > UBA2966 > JABILA01. Next base: position 2,881 of record JABIFY010000012.1, on the reverse strand, counting down.
AAAGTTCAAAAGCGATTTGCCCGAATTCTTTTTGTTATTCAAACCGGATTTTCCTTATCCTGTATAGGCTTGACGGAGATCGTGTCCTTCGTCACCCAAGCCTGCTGTTTGTACCCACCAATCAGGATGTTGTCGCCTGATTTCTGTGGCGGCAGCCTCGGCCTCTTCTATTCTCTGGAACAATCCAAAACAGGTTGCCCCACTGCCAGACATGCGAGCGAGCCGACAATTGGCCTGGGCACTTATCACCATAAGCACGTCTTCTATTACGGGCGCCAGCCTGATCGCAGGCTGTTCAAGGTCATTGGCACGCGATTTAAGTTCGGACACAAAGGAATAGAAATCCATATCAGATGGCAGTGCTGATGAAAAACCACTTGGCTTCCATTTCCCACGATGCAGTTCGGCGAAAACGTCTGGCGTTGGCTGGCTGACCCGTGGATTGACCAGAACAAAACAGCCATTTGGCATTGCAGGCGTTTCGTGCAGTTTCTCACCTATGCCAGTCATACGTAACGGGCGGCTCATCAGGCACACTGGCACATCGGCACCCAGGGCAAGAGCCAGCTCAGCTAATTCACCTGCAGCTGGATTCAGTTTCCATAAATCCACCAAAGCATTCAGCGTCGCAGCCGCATCAGCGGAACCGCCACCAATGCCAGATGCCACAGGCAAGACCTTGTTCAATGTAATCGCGGCCCCTGTTGTGACCTTATATTTTGCAGCCAGCATATGTGCTGCCCGGAACACCAGGTTTTTAGATACCTCAAAATCTATCAGGTCCGATGCTTCCGGCCCGACAATTTCCAGTGTCAGAATATCGTCAGGTAACACACAAATGACGTCACCAATTGGTGCAAAGGTCACCACGCTGTCCAATTCGTGATAACCGTCTGACCGCTGGCCCGTGACGTGCAGATATAGATTTATTTTGGCCGGCGCAAAGTAACGCAGCAGCCTTTTTGTAGACCTATTTTGCATCGCCAGGCGACACGGCATCCAGGCCTTTTTTGATTTTCAATTTCAGGACTGCAGCATTCTTGGCGTCCGGTTTCAGGGCCAGCGAATGATGCCACTGAAAGCCTGCCTCCAGGCGTCTGCCGGCCCGCCAAAGAGCATCACCAAGATGCTCATTAATGATGGGATCTTCCGGGCGCAGGGCCACGGCACGTTCCAGCTTCACGACCGCCGCCTTGTAGTCGCCAAGGCGATAAAGAACCCAACCCAAACTGTCGACGATATAGCCGTCCCGTGGCCTTAACTCCACTGCCCGCTCAATCATCTTTTGGGCTTTCGCCAAATGCATGTTTTTTTCGACCCAGGAATATCCCAGATAATTCAACACTGTCGGCTGTTCTGGCTGCAATTCCAAAGCTTTCAGAAAATCAGCTTCAGCCTTGTCCCAGACATTCCGGCGTTCAAAGGCAACCCCGCGCGAATAATACAAATGCCAGTCCAACGCCCTTGGTTCCTTGATCCGTGAAATGGCTTCGTTATAGACACCAACAGCTTCGTCGAAGCGTTTACGGGCCCGCAAAATACTGCCCAGGGAACTCAGCGCATCCAGCCGTGTGGGATAATCCTTCGCCAGTTTTCGCAACACCCGGACGGCATCGTCGGTCTTGTCCACTCGATCAAGGTTCGACGCCATACGGATGCGCGCATTCCAGCCATAGGCCGAAGCAGGGCTGATGCTGGCATACATCTTGTTGGCAGCGTCCCAGCGACGCTGGTTTTCATAAATACCGCCGAGCAGAGATTGCGCCGCCGGAAATTCAGGTTTCAAAAACAAGGAAAGGTTCAGATAGAGCAGAGCCTGATCGATACCGTTTTGCGGCACCAGAACAGAAGCCACGCCATGCAAGGCTTCTGCAGTGCCCTGAACGGCATTTTCAATTTGCCGCGACGCTTTACCACCTTTTGTCGCCCGTGCGACCGATTCCAGCATCAGCGGATTATCGATATCTCTTTCCAGAATGCCACGGTACAGCGGCAAGGCTTCTTTTGCCCGTCCGGTTCTTTCAAGAAAAGAGCCATAGATTTCGATATTTCTGAGCGACGGACCGGAACGCTGGGCGATGGACTTCTGATAGGCCTTTTCGGCCGCGTCATTCTTTCCCGCCAGATCGTTAATAAGGGCCATATGATAATTTTTGAACAGGCGATAGGCTTTTCGCCTGTCTAAAGCGTTCAGGGCTTTAAGTGCTTTGTCCGTTTCCCCGGCACCGACCTGGGCCCAGGCTTCGACCAGGGGTATGACCAGGGCATTTAACCTGGACCGCGATGCCCTGCTGAGTTTCTTCAGGGCTGCCGGAAAATCTCCTTTGCGCATCTGATCCAGGGCCAGAGCAATACCGGCCATGCTGTCACGCGGGTTTATGGCAATCAGGCGATCCGCAATATCGATAGCCTTGCCGGTTTTCCCGCTGGCAACGAGCGCAAAAAATGTGCGTTGCAAAAGCGTGGCATTTTTGGGATCTGTCGCCAGCACATTATAATACAGCTTGGCGGCGGCGGCGGCGTCTTTTTGCTTTTCGGCATGGCGGGCCGAAAGATATTGACCGGAGATTGATGCCTGTGCGGCTTTTGCGGCACTGGCAGGCACCGCTGAAACGAAGAACAAGGGCACAGCAACGGCAACAGCAACCGCCGTTTTCATCGCCAGATCAGAAGAAAATCCCGGTTTCATTTTACCCATTAATCCGTTTTGCCACTTGTTATAATATTCTTATTGTCGCCAGCCACAGTACCCGACTCTTTTCATAACACCAACTCTATCAACGGTTTCCGAGGAATGTTTGGTTTGAATAAAGCCATCATATAGTCGCGGATTTCCAATTCAGACATTTTGACCATGGCTTTTCTGAAGGCATTGAGGCCG
>JABIFY010000142.1 GCA_018650465.1 Alphaproteobacteria bacterium | reverse complement strand
GTCGACGGTGACCAGCCGGACAAGCCTTATTTCACGCAGTCTGGCAAACGTGCGGTCAAATGGGTGCCGGGCATGAAGCGAAGCTGAATATCAAATCAGACAAGCAGCGAAGCTGAAGATCAAATCAGACAAGCAGCGATGCTGAATATTATTCCCGGTGTACGGAGAACGGGCCAAAGGCCTGAACCGTCGCCATCATTTCCACTGTATTGATGTTGACGTGGGCCGGCATCATGGTCGCCCAGTAAATGGCTTCTGCGACATCTTCGGGTGTCATGGCTTTCATGCCCTTGTAGACATCGGCTGCCTTGCTTTCGTCACCATCAAAACGAACTACGGAGAATTCGGTTTCTGCCATACCAGGCTCGACGCAGGTCACACGGACATTTTTGTCGACCAGATCAGCCCGCAGGTTCAATGAAAACTGGTGCACAAAGGCTTTGGTGGCGCCATAAACGTTACCGCCGGGGTAGGGGTATGTGCCGGCTACCGAGCCCAGATTAACGATATGTCCGCGGTTGCGGGCCACCATGCCAGGCAAAACCGCCCCGGTCATGGCAATCAGACCGCTGATATTGGTCGCAACCATGGTGTTCCAGTCGTTCATGTCGGCGGTATCGGCACTGCCCATGCCCATGGCCAGACCGGCGTTATTCACCAAAATGGTAATATCACTGAAGTCAGCGGGCAGGCTTTCGATTGCCTTGAAGACTGCGTCCTGGTCCTGAATATCAAAATTCAGGGTATGGGCATTGTCACCGATCTCGTCTTTCAGGGCGGCCAGGCGATCAGCCCGGCGACCTGTAATGATGACCTTGGCGCCGTCAGCGGCATATTTACGCGCCATGGCGGCGCCAAAACCGGCTGTAGCACCTGTGACAAGAACTGTATGACCTGCTGCGTTACCCATGGCGTCGACTTCCTCTGTGAAACTATGTTGCCTTGAATTGTAGGATGAATAGCCTGTTTTAGTCCGAAAGCTCTTGCTTGGCAACTTGCCACAAAGCCTCCAGCTCCTCCAGTGAAGCCGTTGTCGGGTCACCGTGATTGTCTCGGGCAAGGGTTTCCATAAGCCGGAATCTTGTTTCAAAACGGGTATTTGCTTGCCGAAGCGATGTTTCAACATCAAGTTTGTAGTGGCGACCAATATTGACCAATGAGAACATGACGTCGCCAAATTCCTCGTTGATCCGGGTCTGGTCGACGCCAGACTGAACTTCGTCATTCAACTCCGCGACTTCTTCTTCCAGCTTATCCAGGGCACCGGTAACGTCCGGCCAGTCAAAACCGATACGTGTGGCACGTTTTTGCAGCTTCTGGGCCCGCATCAGGGCCGGAAAACCCGCTGTGACATCGTCCAGCACACTGGGTTCACGGTTTTTGGCGCGGGCCTTGGCTTCGCGCTCCCTGGCCTTGCTGGTTTCCCAGGCCACGTTCTGGGCTTCTGCATCTTCGATATCTTCATTGCCAAAGATATGCGGATGACGGGTTACCATCTTGTCTGAGATGCCCTGAACCACGTCATTGAAATCAAACAGTTTTTTCTCTGCAGCGATGCGGGCGTAAAAGACCACCTGAAACAGCAAATCACCCAGTTCATTGCAGAATTCATCCATATCCCCGTCTGCAATGGTCTCGGCGACCTCATAGGCTTCTTCGATGGTGTAGGGCGCGATGGTCTCAAAAGACTGTTCGCGATCCCAGGGGCAGCCGGTTTCAGGGTCCCGCAGCTGGCGCATGATGTCCAGCAGGCGATTAATTCCGGTTTCTGCGTTTTCAGGTTTTTTTGTCATGTGCGGATTATTGCCGCGGGTTGAAACCTGATCAAGGGCAGGGACCTGATTGCTCCTCAAATCGTCTGAAACCGTTGGCCTGATTCATTTTTGCTTAAATGAATCCGGTTATAAGGGAGAGCATTCACCTGTACCCGGACAGAAAGTAGCTGGCAGGAAACGCCACCATAGTTGCTGCCTGATCCATTACGGCACTTGTACCGCTTACAGGAGTTCCCCCAATGCCCAAAAACCCCCCGATGTCCAAACAGAACACCTACGAAAGCATGCTGTTACTGATTACAGCTGCGGGTGCCGTATATTCCTTTAGCCAAAGCTGGGTTGCTACAGGTATTGCGCTAGCCACCGTGGCTTTGTTTTCAGGGTTAAGTCTGGCGAACAAAGCAAAACGTCATTAGAAGCAGTTTTACAGTTGGGGGGAGCAGAGGTGATCGGCAAAACCGGCGTGTCGGTCTGTCATTCATCCACATATCAAAGCGCCATAATGTGTATTATCAGAAATTGCTATGCTGTGTGGCATGCTGTATTTAGTGTAAAAGTAAGATAACAATACTACACATGCTATTATGTGATTTACGGCTCATGTACCGACTGACCACATTACACCGCCATACCACTCGTCTTCCCGTCATTCAAAATCCGTTTTACAAGAGATTCCTTTGACATCATCGACCACAGACATTGCAGCTAACAGGATTGATCGCCGGACGGGTGAATTCTGTGATCCTGCGACAGAGACATCCTTTCAGACCAGGGTGTGGCCTGCCCGGTACACGCATCTGAAATTCATCAGCTATATCATCGCCGGGATTGTCTTTTTGTTTGTCATTCCGGAATACGTCCGTTTTGGCGACGAACCAGTATTTGCCTGGCTTTTGGGCAGCCGGACCCTGATGGCCGTTTTGATTATTGTTTCCGGTGTTTCCCTTCGCTGGTTTCATAGACTTTCCGACGAATTCTCCTTTATGCCACAGATGGCAATACCGCCAATGCTGACGTTTCTGGATTATCTCAAGGGTGGTGAGCCGCTTTATTACGGCAATATGCTGCTGGTAATTCTGGTCCTGTACATATTTGTGCCAAACCGCATGATCTATTCCGTGACGGCTGGCGTATCCGCTGCCTTGCTGAGCGGTTTTTCCCTGGCAATCCTGCATCAAACGCCTGTGCCGCAAATTGTTACAATGGTGGGTATGCTGGTTGTCGCCAACATCCTTGGCTTTCTCGCCTTGCGCCATTTCAACTTTGCACGAAGGCAGGAATATCTGTCCTACATGACGGAACGGTCCGGACGTGAACAGCTGCGGGCGGAGATTGAAAAACGTCTTGCAACCGAAGATGGTCTGCGACTGGCATTGTCTGTGGCTGACCAGGATTCACAGGCAATTACAGGCACACTGAATAATCTCAGCCACGAGTTGCGGACACCGCTGAATGCCATTATCGGTTTTTCGGACAGCATGCAAAAAGAACTGTTTGGTCCCTTGGCGAACGATCAATACCGTGAATATTCCACAATTATCCATGACAGCGGCAATCATCTGCTGGAGTTGATCAACAATATGCTGGATCACTCCAAGGCCGAATCCGGAACGGTTCAGCTGGACGAGACCATTGTCGACGTAGAAAAACTGGTCAACAGCGTCTTGCCCATGGTGGGATCACTGGCGCGCGAAGCCGGTGTCACGGTAACTGCCACGTCGCTGTCACC
>JABIFY010000141.1 GCA_018650465.1 Alphaproteobacteria bacterium | reverse complement strand
CTGCAGGTTGATATTGAACGGCAGGGTCTCGCCTGATTTTGGCTTGAATTGAAATATCCGATCACCGCCGAAGCTGAGAGAAGCGATGGCCGGATTTGTTCCCAACTCTGCCTCATCGTCCGCATGCCAGGCGACGCTGTCTCGCTCATGACGGTAGAGATTGCAGAGTGCGCTGTTATAGGTAAATCCGGTTAGGTGTTCAGCCCGATGCTTGAGGCGTGACAGCAAAGGCGTCATCGGTCTCGCTGGCATGTGCAGACGTGAATAGGTATAGGCCGAATCTCCATACCATTGCTGCAAGCGGGGGATCGGCACGGTCCGGCCATATAAGGTGATGTGCGCCTGCTGCCAATCCAGGTCGGTTTTCAGTAGTTCGAAAATCTCTGCGCTTTCATCCGCCGAATAGGCCTGAGGGAAACAGAGAATATCGGCTTGTGGGGCAGGGTACTGAATTGGGTTTGGATCGGGCATTTTGTATTTCAAACATACTCTGAGACCTCAGCATAAGGCCTGATTTGGAGCGAGATTTCAACAGAACCTGCGAATTTGCGTGATATTCTTCCCTGTCTCAGCAGTTATTCGGTAATTTTGAGGGCTATTTTTGTGACCTATCGTGATTTTGGCGCACCTAACCGATGCCAATATGTTTTCCAAAACTTCAGTCGAAAATCTAATGCCAACATCCCATACGTCGGCTCGGGGTCAGAAGCAGACTTGTTGACTAAGCTGCTAACTTCTTCAAAACCTGATCGGTTCAACTAACAAGATTATGGCTTGTCCATCACCCGGCTTGCCGGGAAAATCACGCTGACTGCTGTGCCTTGCCCTGGATAGCTTTCGATCGTCAATTCACCTTCGTGCAATTCAGCCAATCGTTTCGACAAAGGCAAGCCCAGACCGGTACCCTCTTTGCTGCGCGAAAAGACATTTTCGACTTGGCCAAAAGGGATCAGGACCCTTGGGATATCTTCTTCTGCAATACCAATGCCGGTATCCACAATTGACAGGCAAAACCGACCTTGTTCGTCAATAAAAGCAGACGTCGTGACCTGACCATTTTCGGGTGTAAACTTGATCGCATTGGTAATCAAGTTGATCAAGATTTGTTTGACAATGCGTCCATCAGCTAACAATGAGGGCAGGCCTTCTGGCACATCAATCGTCATACTCAGGTGACCCCGGCGCGCCAGGGAATTTAGCATACCGCTGGCACTGTTGATCAATTGGCGGACATCAATCTCATCTTCGTCCAATATCATCTTCCCGGCTTCGATCTTGGAGACGTCCAGAATATCGTTGATAATTGCTAGCAAGTGCTCTCCGCCCTGATGAATATAGTCGGCGTAATCGCTGTAATGGTCGGACCCCATCGGGCCATGTTGGGCCTTAAGCATCATTTCGGAAAAACCGATGATGGCATTTAGCGGCGTTCTCAACTCGTGGCTGACATTTGCCAGAAATTCGGATTTGGCCCGGTTCGCCACATCAGCATCTTCCTTGGCTTTTCGCAGTTCACGTTCGCGCGCCAGTCTGTCAGTGATATCGCGCATGGCGATGATCAGGTTGTCTATGCCGCTTTGGACGAGATGCCCGACAGAAAATTCCATGCGAAATTCTGAACCATCTGCCCGGCGTCCTGTCGCGATACGCACGTCCTCCATTGATCCGCTGAATACACGCACACCACCGGGGATGACTTTTTCAATATGGCAGCCCATCAAATCGTCAGCAAAATAGCCGAACATTTTTTTTGCCGCCAGATTGGCTAATTCAATTTTATCTGTCTGATCTACGATGAAAATGCTATCCGCAACGTTCTGCATAATTCCCTGTAAGCGGGCTTCACGTTCCGTCAGTTCGGTCTCAGCGAACTGACGTTCTTTCAACAGACGAGAGCGCTCGAAGCAATTTTCTAGCGACAGAACAACCTCATCTGGAGCAACCGGCTTTCGCAAATAGTCGACAGCACCTTCACGTACGGACTTGATGGCCGAATCCATGCTACTGTGGGCTGTGATCATCACACACATGATGTTGGGGACGCGGTCTTTCAGTTGCGGGATAAGGTCGACGCCCAACGAGGACCCCAGTTGATTATCGATCAGGGCAACTGTGGGCGACCAGTCACCGATTTCTTTTCTTGCCTGATCCGCACTATTAACAGATTTGACTTCAAAACCATGCATGGAAAGGACATCCGAGAGACCATCTGCAAAGTCAACATCATCATCAATGACCATGACGCGACGTGAGGTCTGCTGTTCAGTATTCATCGAACCTCCCTGCAAGTTTTTTCGTGTTCAATTCTGTGAATTGAACGGGCAATGAGAATGATGTTGGTGTCTGGCCTGGAATTTCCAGGATTCCGTGCAAAATTCAGGGTATCCTGTCCTATTACTGTGAACGAGGCAAACGAACAGTGAATTCACTTCCTTTTTCAGGTGCGCTTACAACTGAAATTTCTCCATGGTGTCGTTCAACAATCTGATTAACCAGGGCGAGCCCCAGGCCGACGCCAAACCCCTTGGTACTGAACATGGGTTCGAATATTCGTGATTGAATGTCGCCAGTCATGCCAACGCCAGTATCACGGAATACAAGGGACAAATGGTCTTGATCACTTATCGTTGAAATTGTCAGCGTGCGGGTTTTCAACTCTTCACTCCCTTCCATCTTGGTCATGGCCTGGCAGGCGTTATCAAAAAGGTTAACCACAACACGGCGGAAATATTCTTCGTCCAGCGAGATAATTGGTTCTTCGGCGGTGATTTCCTCTTTTAGAATAATGCCGTCTGGCACGACCATTTCAGAGATTGTTTTACGTAACCAGTTGTTAAAGTCCAACTCGGCCAGATTCAATTCACGGACACGGGTGAAATCGAGAAGCTCGTCAATAATGCGATCACAACGCTGGATGTTTCGTTCAATTCGCTCAAGTGCCTGTTGTTCTTTTTCACCTGCATTCTTCATTTTATGACGGAGGAAGTATGCTGACGACTGCATCGCGCCCAATGGGTTTCGTAATTCATGGCTGACTGTTGCAGCCAGTTGTCCGAGGGCAGCCAGTCTCTCATTTTGCGTCAGATTTGCATTGGCGTTCTGAAGATCTTCATGGGCCTGTTTCAGTTCGGTGATGTCAGTTCTTAACCCAACTTTACCGCCATCCGGTGTGGGTGAATCAGTCAGCCGAAGCCAACGGCCATCATCTGATTTGACTTCCCGGACGGTGTGTTCGTCCTGTTTGCGTTGTTCGAGAAGACCGGCAAGCCATTCTTTTTCCCGACCCTGGGCCTCGGGGAAAAAACCTTGATCGAGAGCATCTCGACAAATCTCTTCAAACGTTCTACCTGGAACAAAGCTTTCGGCAAGATCAGGTGAATAATCCTTAATTCTGGAGTTGGCCAGAACCAACCTGTCATTGGCATCAAACAGCAAAAAGCCATCGGCGATGGCTTCAATGGCTGTCAGCAATCTGGCCTCGCTATCGCGATAGTCTTCTTCTGCTCGCTTGCGTTCAAAAATTTCATCTTTCAAGGCACGGGTTCGATTGCTGACCCTGACCTCTAGTTCGTTGTTAAGCTTGGCCAGTTCATCCAGAGATTGAACGGTTTCTGTGGCATCAACAAAAAAGCTGTTGATTAACCCCTTTTCGACGTCTGTACTGATAGAGGACCTGATCCAGCGACGGGAACCGTCCGGGCATTTCACTTCTACCTGAATCTCCTGGACAGAACCATCTTCCATGGCAATGTTGATCATCTGGTCCCGTTGTTCTGCAACAATCCAGGAATCAGCTGCCACATAATTTTCAATCAAATCTTCAGCGCTTTCATAACCCAAAATTTCAGCAGCGCGCTCATTTGCTTGCACGATCCTTCCGTCCGACATCGTCGATTGCGAAATACCCAACTGGGCGTTGTTGAAAATGGTCCTGTAACGGGATTCACTTACCTCAAGGGCCCGGTTTGATCTGGCTTCAGACGTAATATCAGAACCCGTGCCCTGGTAGCCTGCAAATTCACCGACTTCGTCGAAAACCGGCTTGCCATTAATGCGGACATAAGATAATTCGCCATCCGGCAACAGCGTTGCATACTGAAAACCTCTGAAGGGTTTGTGCAAATTCAGATCAGAAAGGTGTCTGCTCCATTTCTCCTGATCTTCTTTTTCGAACTTGGGCAGTCTGTCTTTGACGGCCTCCCAACGGGTTAAGCCAACCGGCGGGTGAGAGTCAAAATTGGTGGTGATAATTGTGGGATAGGCCTCTTGAGCAACATATTTGAGATCAGGCCCCATTTCCCAAAACCAGTCCGAACTGGTTTCAGCCAAATTTCTGAACTTGTTCTCACTTGCCCGTGCTCTGCTTTCGGTCGCTGCAAGTTCCTGAACCAATTTCGCGGTGGTCCGCAGATAAAAATTCAGCTTGTCGGTCAGGTCCCCCAACTCGTCATTTTGATGACCACTCGGAACCTCAAGCGGCATGTCTTCAGTGTCTGAAGGTGCCCGCTTTGATAACTGACTCGTTAGCGTCGTCAGGGGTTTGGTAAGGGTGTAGTGGAAGATCAACGTTAGGGCGATGGCCAGCAGAAAATTTCTGAGGGTGCCAAAGATCACAACGAGAATGGATCGTTCAACAAAATTCTCAACGATCTGATCACCAAAAACCTTGATGTTGATGCGCCCCATATTGAGACCGCTTTGTTCCGATGTAAGGTCCAGGGCATAGCTACTGCGATAAACCGGCAGTATCTCTGTCAGCAGTGGATAACTTGCCTTTGTCCGCTGTTTGTCTCGTGATGCCAGGACTTCGCCAAAGTCATCAATCAGACTTGCATGATAGATCGGCAAGAATTTGAGAAGACTGTCGACGACATTTTCAGCCAGTCCCCGATCAACATTAAATACCGCCCGCGACGCCGATGCCTTGATTGTCTCCAGCATGCGCGATACCTGGTGATCCAGTGAATCCCGCTCGTTTCGAAGGTCAAATCCGATCTGGACGATACTGAAAAGTAGCCCAAGTATAAAGGCGATGATGACGGCATTTCTGGCCTGTACAAAGGATAGTTTACTCATATTTTCTCAGTTGATTGTCGTTGATTCAAAGTTTTTACTTCTGTTTGATGCGTCAACAGCCAGTTCACTCAGTCTAAATCAAAACAAAGGCTTTAGTGTCAGATTTTAATTCAATTAGTAGTATTATAGCTATTGTAAAGTACTATTACTGAATCTGGAAGTTTATTTCCTCGTGTAAGAACTCATCTCTATCGTGGATGGAATGCCAAACTGAATTGCATGCTTAGCCTGTTTCGCTGTAATTTTCTGGCAACGTTGATCAGAAATTCAGACATCAAGTTATGGGGGTCTTATGAAAGTTGTTATTACGGGCGGAACCGGCTTTATCGGGCAGATGTTGGCAAAGAGGTTGCTGGCCAAAGGCACCATGATGGGTCCCTCAGGGCAGCCTGAAGAAATAGATAGTCTGGTTCTGTCTGATTTCTACCTGCCTGATGCAATGCCTGACGGATTGGATGACAGAGTATCGCTGGTGTCAGGGGACATTGGGGATCAGGAAACCGTAAATACCCTTATCGACCGCGATGATATTGCGGTTTTCCATCTGGCTTCTGTGGTCAGTGGCGGTGGTGAAAAGGATTTTGATCTGGCCATGCGGGTAAATCTTGATGGTGGCCGGTATGTTCTGGAAGCCTTGCGTGCACGCGGCGGCATGCCGCGCCTGGTATTCACAAGTTCGATTGCCATCTTTGGCGGCGATGCCATTCCGTCAGTTGTTGGCGATAGTACAAAGCCCAATCCGCAAACAACTTATGGCATGACCAAGTTCATTGGCGAGCTGATGGTAAATGATTATGCCCGCAAGGGATTTGTCGATGGTCGGGTTGCACGTCTGCCAACAATTGTTATTCGCCCTGGTAAACCAAATGCCGCGGCATCCAGCTTCGCCAGTGGCATTTTTCGGGAGCCATTGAATGGTGAAGCCTGCTATTTGCCGGTCAGCCGGGACACGGTGATGGCCAACCTTGGTTATCGCAATGCCGTTGAAGGCATGATTGCCCTGATGGAACTTGAAGGCGCAAAACTGGGGTCAGATCGGGCAGTGGGCCTGCCCAGCAAGTCCTACACCATGCACGAATGTGTCGCGGCCATGGAAAAGGTTGCGGCATCCCGTGGTATTTCCCTGGGCGACGTTATTGATCAGCCTGACCCGGAAATTGCTGCCATTGTTGCCGGCTGGCCCACAGAAACTGAAAGTGCTCGCGCTTTGGCGCTGGGGTTACCACAGGACCAAAGTCTGGAACAAATTATCGAGAACTATATCGACGACTTCGTATCCGCTTGACCCCAGAAACAAACGCAAAGAAATCAGGTTTCGATCACTTCGAATGTATGTGAGATTTCTGCTGCCTTGCTGAGCATGATCGAGGCAGAGCAGTATTTTTCTGCCGACAGTTTGACGGCCTGTTCAACCCGGTCCAGAGAGAGACCTTCGCCGGCAACGGCAAAGTGCATGCGGATGTGCGTGAAAACCTTTGGATCGGTCTCCACCCTGTCGGCTTCGACAGTGACCTGACAGTCCGTCACGGGTTGGCGCATTTTTTCCAGGATCATGACAACGTCAATTGAAGAACAGCCACCAATGCCCATCAGTAACAGCTCCATGGGACTGGTGCCTTCGGCGGCCCCATCGGCTGCTGCGGAGGGATCCATCAGCACTTGGCTGCCCCGGCTGTTGGAGCCAACAAACCGGAATCCGGAATCTCTTTTGACGGTGACTTGCATTATTTATCTGCTTTTGCTGAAGATGAACCATATAAATAGAATGCCTGATATAGCTGCTTGAGGCCGTTCAGGGCAATATTATTTTAAACAATGACAATGACGACGATAGGGGGCAGGTAAATATATGGGTTGGGTCTCAAATCGCGTTGGCGGCTGGCTGGCGGGCTATCTGACCAAACAGGTCGGGGTCTATGTCGAGTTTTCCGTCCAGTCACCGGATTTATTGCGCCAACATCTGCAGCCCGGCGATGTCTTGCTGGTTGAAGGCAGCGAGCGCATCTCGGTCGCCATTAAATATCTGACGCAGTCAACCTGGTCTCATGCAGCCTTGTATATCGGGCGTGCCCTGGGCGTGGATCAACCTGATTTGATTGAGGCTGATCTTGAAAAAGGCGTGATTGCAGTCCCGGTGGAAAAATACCGCAACCAGAACACCCGCATTTGTCGGCCCGTGGGAATTTCGCCACAAGACCGTGCTCATTTAATTGATTTTGCGGTGGCCCACATTGGCGACACATATGATCTGAAAAACGTTCTGGATCTGGCGCGCTATTTGTTGCCAACACCGCCGGTGCCGCAACGCTGGCGAAGAAAGTTGCTGTCGATAGGGAGTGGGGATCCGACCCGGGCAATATGCTCAACCCTGATCGCCGAAGCCTTCCAGTCAGTTGGCTACCCGGTCCTGCCAAAGATCGTTGATGAAAAAACGGGAGCAGAAACAGAAAATGGCGGCGCCGCCTGGACCGTGCGCCATCACTCCCTGTTTACGCCTCGTGACTTTGATTTGTCCCCCTATTTTGCCACCATCAAACCAACGATCGAGGATGGTTTTGATTACAAGGCCTTCAATTGGAGTGAAGCGCCTTAGGTGGCATCCGTTTTCCAGACCTTGTAGCCAAAAATTAGCATGGATATTCCGGTCAACAGCTCTCCGGCGATGAGAACGGGCTCGCCCGTCATGTTTTCATTCAGGACTATGTACAAGCCAATGATGAACATGACCATACCGATCTGCGCGGCCCAGAAATGTGCTTGCGCCAGTTTGTCCCCAGCCGCCGCCGGGACCGTGTTGTAGAACCAGGCAAACAGCGCCATGGTGACCCAACCCACCAGGTTCATGTGCCCGTGGATCGGTGCCAGTTTAAAATCCTGCTGAGCACCCATATGTGTGCCAAGCGCCATACCCAAGACAACGTAAGCCACGGCGCACAATAAAAATCGTTTTGAAAAAGATGTCATTGTTTCCCCCTGAGAATAAATAAACATGCAAATAAACCCTGGAATTAATACAATATACGGGGGGTATCGCCAATAAAATTATCAAGGGGTGGGGTGGGCACTACTTTGTGACAGGCGTATCGATATTCTCACCAAGGCCATGTACTGTTTTCAAAATGAATTTCAGAATCCTTGAGGAAAGTAGCTGCCATGAGAAAAGATATCAGTTTTCCGCGCATGGAAGGCACCGCTAGCCGCCAGGCTCACGCGGATTTGCCAGAAGGCAGTTATGAACGCGAAGCCGGGCGTGAAGGCTTTTTTGGGCCGGCGACACATTTTTATCATGCCAATCCGCCGACGGGATGGAGTGACTGGAACGGTCCTGTGCGGCCGCGTGCTTTTGATACCAATGACCTGGAAGCGCTGGGGGAAAGCCCCTGGGATGCCACCTCATTGCTGGGCAATGCATCCATTCAGGTCCGGCGCTGGACCTGTAGCAAAAACATGAATCATCTTGCCCGTAATGGTGATGGGGACGAGCTGATCTTTTTTCATGCCGGGGCCGGTGATCTTTTTTGTGACTATGGCCGCCTGGCTTTCAGCGAGGGCGATTACATCTTGCTGCCACGTTGCACCAACTGGCGCGTGGAAGTAAGTGAGCCCATCACGGCCCTGCTGATCGAAGCCACCAGCGGGGCCTATTCCCTGCCGGATCGTGGCATCATGGGCGATCATGCCATTTTTGATCCGGCCATTCTGGACACACCGGAAATCGACGACGCCTTTCTGGCCCAACAAGGCGACACGCCTTGGCAGGTGATCATGAAGCGGGGCGGGGCGCTGAATACCATCAGCTATCCCTATAACCCGCTGGATGCCCTGGGCTGGAAAGGCAATTCGGTTGCCGTCAAACTGAACTGGCGGGACATCCGACCTTTGATGAGCCATCGCTATCATGTGCCACCGTCTGCCCATTGCACCTTTGTCGCCAATGGCTTTGTCATCTGCACCTTTGTGCCGCGCCCCATTGAAAGTGATCCGGGTGCCCTGAAGGTGCCGTTCTATCATTCCAACGACGACTATGACGAAGTGCTGTTTTATCACCAGGGCGAATTTTTCAGCCGCGATAATATTCATCCCGGCATGATCACCATGCACCCCTGTGGCTTCCCGCACGGACCGCACCCCAAGGCAGCAAAGAAAGGCACGGACAACAGCCGCAAGGAAACCGACGAAGTTGCCGTCATGATCGACACCCGCGATGCCTTGCAGGTCAGCCCGGAAGCTGAATCTATCGAATGGACCGACTACGTCAATTCCTGGAAAACCGACAAGTAGACAAAAGAGTAAGATACAAAGCCATGAAACTTGCTTCCCTGAAATCCGGTCGCGATGGCCGTTTGTGCGTTGTTGCCAGAGACCTGTCCCGCGCCGTCGAAGTTCCTCACATCGCGCCGACACTGCAACAGGCCATTGATAACTGGGATGCTGTCGCCGAAGAACTGGGCCTGGTCTCAGATCGTCTGAATGCCGGTCATGCCCCGGAAGCTTTTGACCTTGATCCGACCCAACTGGCTGCCCCCTTGCCACGTGCCTACCAGTGGGCGGATGGCAGTGCCTATGTCAATCATGTGGAACTGGTGCGCAAAGCCCGCGGTGCTGAAATGCCGGAAAGCTTCTGGACCGATCCCTTGATGTATCAGGGCGGCTCCGACGGCTTCATCGGGCCTCGCGATGACATTTTGGCCGGAGACGAGACCTGGGGCATTGATTTCGAATCTGAAGTGGCCGTCATCACCGACGACGTGCCCATGGGCACAGACGTCCGCAACGCAGGCAGCCACATCAAACTGTTGATGCTGGTCAATGACGTCTCTTTGCGAAATCTGATCCCGGGAGAGCTGGCCAAGGGCTTCGGCTTCTTCCACGGCAAACCCGCCAGCGCCTTCTCCCCCGTTGCCGTCACCCCCGACGAACTGGGTGACGCCTGGGACGGGGCCAAAGTCAATTTACCCCTGATCACCGATTACAACGGCAAACGCTTCGGCAGCCCCGACGCCGGCACCGACATGACCTTCAATTTCTGTGATCTCGTCGCCCACGCCGCCATATCACGAACTTTGGGCGCAGGCACCGTCATCGGCTCCGGCACCGTCTCCAACCTCGACCGCAGCAAAGGCTCGTCATGTTTGGCGGAAATTCGCATGCTGGAAACCATAGACACGGGCGCGCCAGTGACTCCGTTCATGCAGTTCAGCGATAGCGTGCGGATCGAGATGCTGGATGGTGACGGGCAAAGCATTTTCGGGGCGATTGATCAGCGGGTGGTTAAGGGTTGATCCCATCCCCTGTATTTGGCCGCGACGGTCCATATCGAACAGGTAACCAGTGCCGCTAGTGGCTTTGGCCCTCAATGGGCCTTGTTACCTGTTCGGTATGATGGTTTTACGCCCCGTTTTATGGCCCTGACGCTCAATATTCACAATAAAATCAATGATTCCCCAAAGCTAAACCTTGCAATCCGGTACTTGATGCCTTAAATGCACAGTCGCGGCTTGGCACTCTTGATTCTTGAGTGCCAGGCCACTCAGGTTCAAGTGAACGAATACGCTAATCTCAGCGAAATAAATAACCGGAGGATACAGGTATGAAGTTTCGGCCCCTGCACGACCGCGTGCTGGTACGTCGCCTCGGCTCAGAGGAAAAGACAGCTGGTGGAATTATTATTCCCGATAGCGCCCAGGAAAAACCCATGGAAGGCGAAATTGTCGCTGTCGGAACCGGCTCTAAAGCCGAAGATGGCAAAGTGACCCCGCTGGAT
>JABIFY010000140.1 GCA_018650465.1 Alphaproteobacteria bacterium | reverse complement strand
TATCATCTTTCATGATTACGTCAAAGGCTTCAATTACAGCCCGGTACGTATGACAACCGAAATCGACTATTATCCTCTTCATATTGGGAAATAATCGAGATTGATCAATATGCCCGGTAGTTGCAAACACGACTGCCGGGCATATTATTTGATGATCAGGGGGGCTCAATCCAGATTTCCACCCAAGCTATTTGAGCCGCTCAGACGAGCTGATTTGATCTTGAAAGATAAATCGCCAAAAAGATAAACAAGGGGCAAGGCATGCTGAATTTTTTACTAAGACGCAGCCTTTTTATGTTCGGAACCCTGTTCGCGCTGTTGGTTCTGACTTTTATTATTTCGCATGTCGCACCTGGTGATCCGGCGTCGCTCGCCGCAGGCCCCGATGCGACCAAGGAAATGGTTGAGACGGTCCGCAAGGAATTCGGATTGGACAAGCCTCTGCCAATGCAGTTCCTGATTTATGCCGGTGGTATTTTGCAAGGGGATTTCGGTCATTCCCTTTTTTCTGGTCGTGAAGTGGCTGATGATCTTCTGCGTTATTTTCCGGCAACTTTTGAATTGGTCATGTTCTCCATTCTCATTGCGGTTATTTTTGGGGTCCCGCTCGGGGTGCTTTCCGCCGTCAAGCAAAATACATGGGTTGATCATTTCATCCGGATTTTCAGCGTATCCGGTGTCGGTATGCCCATGTTCTGGCTTGGCTTGATGCTGCAACTATATTTTGGATTACAGCTCGGCTGGCTACCGCTGGGTGGGCAGCTTGAAATTATGACCGATCCGCCGGTGCCGATCACTCATCTGCTGATTGTTGATTCAATCCTGCGACTTCAATTCGACATCACATGGGAAGCCTTGCAGCATATTTTCCTGCCTGCCCTGACATTGTGTTTTCCGGCTCTTGCCTCCATCGCAAGGGTAAACCGGGCCGATATGCTGGAAGCCCTGAATGAAGATTACATTACAAATGCCAGGGCCCAGGGCATCTCAACGTTTCGCACGGTTGGTCTCTATGCCTTGCGAAATGCCATGCTGCCTACATTGGCGATGATCGGGTTGCGATTTGGCTGGATGCTGGGCGGCACCGTGCTTGTCGAAAGCGTTTTTGATTGGCCCGGTGTCGGGCTTTATGCGGTTCAGACGGCCGTGTCATCAGACTTTGAACCGATTATGGCTGTCACACTGTTGCTGGGTTTCTTCTTCATGCTGGCCAATTTCATAGTAGATATACTTTACAGTTTGCTTGACCCAAGATTGCAGAGGATCGGCGAATGACTGACAAAATGCAGATTTCTGACGGATCAGACCAGCCGCCATCGTGGCGAGAACGTCACCAAAGTGGCATCCGCCAACTGCGATTATATGCGCACACTTTCAGTAAAAACGGCTCTGCCATGCTGGGGCTTGGGATTGTGCTGGTATTTCTCATTACGGCCGCCATTGGGCCATCACTGGTGCCCTATCCGGAAGATGCCCAGGGCGTCATTCATCTTGAAATTAAATTGAAGGCCCCTGATGCGGATCATTGGTTTGGCACCGATGAAGTGGGTGACGACGTGTTCACCCGTGTCGTTGTCGGGGCCCGGGTCTCCTTGCAAATAGGTTTGATCGTGACCGGGATCGCTGTTTTGATCGGTGTGCCTCTTGGCATGATGGCTGGATTTATCGGGGGCTGGATCGGCGAAGCGATCATGCGGTTCACGGATGTTTTCCTGGCGGTGCCGGGGCTTATCCTGGCGATTGCCATTGTCGGTGCCCTGGGACCAGGTATCGAAAATGCCATGTTGGCCTTGTCGCTGGTCTGGTGGCCAGGCTACGTGCGCCTTGTTCAGGCCAAGACATTGTCTCTCAAGAATTCCATCTATGTTGATGCGGCTCGCTCCATGGGGGCCAGCAATACCCGCATTGTTTTCGTTCATATTCTGCCGAATTGCTCATCGCCGATTGTCGTTAAGGCAAGCATGGATATGGGCATGGCGATCCTTGCGGCCGCCAGCCTCGGCTTTCTCGGGCTTGGGGCACAACCGCCCTTTCCGGAATGGGGTGCCATGATCAGTGTTGGCCGCAATTATTTGCCGGACTGGTGGTGGTATTCCTTCTTTCCGGGCTTGTTCATTTTGCTCACCGTCCTGGGGTTCAACCTCATGGGAGACGGGTTGCGGGATATTCTTGATCCAAGGAGCAGGGAATGACCGACACACCTTTCTTTTCAATTCGGGATTATCGTCTGAATTTCGAAACCTTTGACGGTACCTATCAGGTTCTGGACGGGGTCAATCTGGATTTGGCCCGGGGTCAGTCGCTGGGCATTGTCGGTGAAACAGGTTGCGGAAAATCAGTCACAGTGCGGAATATCCTTGGCTTGCTGCCAAGCCCACCGGCTAAAGTCATTTCCGGTGAGATATTGTTTGAGGGTCGCGACCTTCTGCGCATCTCAAAATCAGAAATGCAACGCATCCGTGGCGTCGAAATTGCCATGATTTTCCAGGACCCGATGACCTATCTCAATCCGGTCTTTACCATCGGTTTGCAAATGATTGATGTCATCATGGCGCATCAACGCAACAAACCCCGTTCTGAAAAGCGGAACCGCCGCCAGGCGCGGGACCATGCCATTGAAATGTTGCGCCGGGTGCATTTGCCCAATCCGGACCAACAGATCAACAACTACCCCCATCAGCTGTCCGGCGGCATGCGCCAGCGGGTCTTGATCGCCATGGCCCTGTCGGGCAACCCCAAGCTTCTGGTTGCCGACGAACCGACAACGGCACTGGATGTCACAATCCAGGCGCAAATCCTTGATTTGATCGCGGAGCTGGTCGAGGAATTGGGCCTCTCTGTTATCCTCATTACCCATGACCTTGGTGTGGTTGCCAAGATTTGTGATCGGGTCGCCGTCATGTATGCCGGACAGGTTGTCGAATATGGCAGCATTGAAGAACTTTATGACACGCCCCTGCATCCCTACACCCAAGGGCTGCTGCAATCGATTCCCCATCCGGAAAAAATGATGGACGAACTGGCGGGTATTCCGGGGTTTTTACCGAATTTGCTGAACCCGCCTGTTGGCTGCCGATTCCAGGACCGTTGTGAAAAAGTGATGGCTGTCTGCAAAACCTCGTCGCCGGTGGGGGCCACTGTATCCGGCTCTCATAATGTTGCCTGTCATTTGATCGATCATGGAGATGGCGATGCTTGAAGTCCTTGACCTCGACGTCAATTTTGCAACCAAATCCGGCAAAAAAGGGGCGGTGACACGGGCCGTCAATGGCGTCACCCTGACTCTTGAAAAAGGCAATTCGCTCGGGCTTGTGGGTGAATCCGGATCAGGCAAAACCACGGTCGGCAGAACCGTTCTGGGCCTGAACCATGTCAGCGCCGGTAAGGTCATGTTCGATGGTGAGCGCACGAGGGACAAGGCGGGCCAGTTCAAGCCACGCTTTCGCTCGCGGGCGCAAATGGTTTTTCAGGACCCCCATTCCGCCCTCAATCCCCGCATGACCATATTGCGATCGGTGTCGGAACCTTTGATCTTGCACACAAAATTGCGTGGGGCAAAATTACGCCAAAGGGTTTGCGAATTGTTGGAAATTGTCGGCCTGCAGCAACAGTTTCTCTACCGCTATCCGCACGAACTTTCTGGCGGCCAGAAACAGCGGGTTTGTATTGCCCGGGCCATTGCCTTGAACCCGGAATTGTTGGTTCTTGATGAACCGACCTCTGCACTCGATGTATCGGTGCAGGCGCAGATCCTCGAATTCCTGAAATCAATCCAGAAGCAGCTCGATCTTACCTATCTGTTTATCTCCCACAATCTCGCCGTGGTGCGTTATGTCTGCAACAAAACTGCCGTGATGTATCTTGGCCAGATCGTCGAGCAGGGAGATACCGAAGAGGTGTTTAACAATCCCCAACATCCCTATACAAAGGCTTTGCTGGCGGCGGTTCCATTGCCGAAATCAGGACAACCCCGGCGCAGCACACCACTGCAAGGTGACATCCCCAGTCCGGTCAACCTGCCAAAAGGCTGCTTCTTTCATACCCGCTGTTCCGAAGCCATCGCCGGTCGCTGCGACAACAAACCGGTCCAGAACACAACCTTGCCGGATGGTCGACAGGTCAGATGTGTGCTTTTTGAAGGCGATGTCAGTCAGGCCCGGGAGACAGCAGGATTGGTCGACCCTGTTTAAGTGGTCCAGTTGTAATGTTAGTGCATGACCGGTTTTAGGTCCATCGGGACGATGGCCTCCGAAGCCGGCGGGCGGTAGCCCAGAGCACTGTGTGGGGCTTTGTCAGGGGAATCAGACTTGCCGGGGTGGACAAGTGACTTTAACCTTGCTGAATGAAAATTCAAAATCCTTTCCGCTACTTCAAAACCTCATCTTCGTTCCCTTCGGTCACTACGATGAACCAGAAATCCTCTCTTATGCAATCCGGCTAGAGCACTTCCGAGATTGATTGAGTCGGAATTATCTTTATTGCTTTGAGATACCGGGTATTCGTGATTCGATTCTCCTGAGGGAGGATTGAGCATGACAATTTCACAGGATTTACGTATCCGGATCGTGAAGAAGGTTTTATCTGGCATGTCGTGCCGCCGGGCAGCGGCCCGTTTTGATGTTAGCCCGAGTTCAGCGATCCGGTTCGTCCAGCAACATGCGGCTGACGGCACCGTCGCTGTAAAGCCACGACCGCCCCGCAAGCGCCGGCTTGATCCCTGGGGGGAAGATATACTTGCCTGGATCAAGGAAACACCGGACATAACCCTGGAAGAACTGTCGGCGCGTCTACATGAAGTTCACCAGGTGAAAGCACCAACGTCGACCATTGATGACTGGCTGCGTGCCCGCAATATCAGCTTTAAAAAAAACCGCACACGCCAGTGAGCAAGAACGCAGTGACGTGCAGCAGGCCAGGGCCGTGTGGCGCAAGCGCCAAGCCTGGCTTCTGGCCCATCCAGAGCGGATCGGCAACATTGTCTTCATTGATGAAACGGGGATCAATACAAAGATGGCGCGCCTGAGGGGGCGCTGTCGCAGAGGTCTGCGGATGGTTGCCAGCATCCCTCATGGGCATTGGAAGACCATGACCTTTATCGCTGGATTACGCTGCGATGGCCTGACGGCACCCTGGGTCATCGACGGTGCAATGGACGGCAACACCTTCGAGACCTATATCAAGACACAACTTGCGCCGACCCTCAAAAAGGGAGATGTCGTCGTCCTGGATAATTTGCCCGCACACAAAAATGACAAAGCCAGACAGGCCATCGAAGAGCGCGGTGCATGGATGTTATTTTTGCCGCCATATTCACCGGACTACAATCCCATTGAACTGGCCTTCTCCAAGTTCAAGGCACATATGAAACGCCTGAAACCGAGGACTATCGATGACCTTTGGAAAGCCGCAGGAACTGTCTGTGAACTGTTCAAGCCAAACGAATGCAATAACTTCTTCACCGCTGATGGCTATGCATCAGAATAACACGGAAATGCTCTAGTTTGTTCCATAGGCGCTGACGTCAGACAATTGAATTTATAAGTAGTATTACAGTGAAAGGTGGCTGTGGGCCAAAATTGAGGTGCCCCTAGATTTGTAGACGTCTTGCTTGTTAATTTTAGAAGCAAGGAGAATTACAATGTCAGGAAGAATTAGGTTTAACGAGGCGTTCAAACTGGACGCGGTTTCACAGGTTGTCGAGCGGGGTTATTCGGTTCGTGAGGTTGCTGATCGGTTGGGGATCAGCACGAAGTCGCTTTATACGTGGAAGGCAAAATTGTCGAAGCCGCCCACTGTCCGTGATGATGAAGCGGCGCTTGCATCTGAACTGCGGCGCGTGAAGCGCGAACTGGCGCGCGTGACCGAGGAGCGCGATATCCTAAAAAAGGCGACCGCGTACTTCGCCAGAGAGTCCCGGTGAGGTACGCGTTTATCGAGGCGCATCGGACCGAGTTTTCCGTCCGCCCCATGTGCCGCATGCTGCGGGTTCATTTTAGTGGTTTCTATGCCTGGCTAAAATACCCGCTGAGCCATCGAGCGAAGAACGATGCCCGCCAGACAGCTTTGATCAAG
>JABIFY010000139.1 GCA_018650465.1 Alphaproteobacteria bacterium | reverse complement strand
TGTTTCGCCGCAGCGTCTGCTTCTGCATGGTGATCATGCAGGGCTGTGGGGCGCGCTGCTGGTGCATCGGACGCCACACCGAGATAGGCTTTTTGCACCGCCGGATCATTGGCCAGACAGGCGGCATCATCTTCACCAATGATGTGGGCGTTTTCCAGAAGATATCCGCGATCAGCAATGGCCAGGCTCTGTTTGGCATTTTGTTCAACCAGCAAAATACCCAGGCCGGTTTTTTGTACCTCCGCCAGATTGTGGAACAATTCCTTGCACAGTAAGGGCGACAAACCGAGCGACGGTTCATCCAGCATCAAAATAGCCGGGGCCGACATCATGGCCCGCCCGATGGCGACCATCTGCTGCTCCCCACCACTCATGGTACGAACGGTTTGGGCTTTTCGCTCAACCAGTTTCGGGAACAGGGACAGGACCCGGTCCATATTCTGCTGTTGGTCCACCCGTGCCCGCGCCGCGTAGGCACCCAGGGCAAGATTTTCCTGCACCGTCATATCGGCGAAGACACCACGTCCTTCGGGCACAAGGGCAATACCTTGTTCGACAATTTCGTGCGGTGGCATCCTGGAAATCGGCACACCATCCATCAACACGTCGCCAGAAACATCCCCTTCGCTCATGCCCCCTATGGCCCGCAACAGAGAGCTTTTACCGGCACCATTGGCGCCCAGGATGACGACGATTTCTCCCTTGCCAACGGACAGGGACACATCTGCCAGAGCGCGGTGCTGACCGTAGGAAACGCCAAGTTTGCGAACCTCAAGCATCGTCATCTCCGAGGTAAGCACGAATAACTTCGGGGTCGGACAGGACTTTGGCTGGCGAGCCTTGCGCAATTTTCTGACCGGTATTCATGACAACGCAATTGTCGCAAAGGCTGCGAATGGCATCCATGACATGTTCAACCAAAATGACCGTGCGGCCTTCGGACCTGAGGGTCTTGATCAGCTCGATGCCCGTGGTCAGTTCCGTGGGGTTCAATCCGGCGAGCCATTCATCCAGCAACAGAATTTCCGGCTCGGAAGCCAGACAGCGGGCAAGTTCCAGGCGTTTCTGGTCGATATAGGTCAGACTGGAAACAGGCGCGTTGGCCAAACTGTCGATCCCCACTTTGTTCAACATCTGGTGGGCAAATTCCTCGGCTTCATATCCCCAGCGACGCTTGTGGCCAAAGACGGCCCCGGCCATGACATTTTCGATCACGGTCAAGGTGGGTAACATTTTGACCAACTGGAAAGTCCGGGAGACGCCACGGCGGTTTATATCCTGGGCCGACAGTCCGGAGATGCGGGAACCTTGCAGGGTGATCTGACCGGCGGTCAGTTTCAGGGCGCCAGAAATCAGATTCATCATGGTTGTCTTGCCGGAACCATTAGGGCCAATGATACCGACGACTTCATGTTCATGCACATCGAAATCAACATGATCTACTGCCGTCAGTCCACCGAACTGTTTGGTCACGCCGCGAACGCTCAGCACGGTTTTTCCGGAAGCCATCTCAGTTGCCTCCCCTGCGGAATTTTGCAAAAGACTGTTCAAGCCGCCCGACCACACCATGCGGCACCAGGTAGACGATCAGCAGGAAGGCAATGCCAAGCACCAAAATGGTTTGGCTGGGGTAGTTGGCTTCGATGACTTCCAGCAGGATCGTAAAGGGAACGACCCCGACCAGCGGCCCCCAAAGGCGTTTGGTGCCACCCAGCAAGGCCATGATCACAACCTCGAAAGACAGCAGGGGTGAGAAGGCGATGTTGGGTTCAATATATGTCCAGCGGGGTGCCAGCAAGGCGCCGACCAGGGCTGCGACCATCCCGGATACCATGAACAACATGATCTTCGAGCGTGCCGTGTTGATGCCACAATGGGCTGCGACAGTTTCATCGTTGCCGATAATGCGCATGGCAAAGCCGAGGCGGGATCGTCCAATCCACCAACCAATCAGAAAGACAAACGCGGCCAGCGCCAGAAGCTCCCAATAGATGTGATCCTCCGTCAGGTCGGTCAGGACATACAGGCCCCGACTGCCGCCCAGATTATTTTGCAGCCAGCTGACCAGCTGGCGGATCATTTCCGCCAGGCCCAGGGTGAAGATCACGAAATAGACGCCTGAAAGACGCAGGGTCGCGAGGCCGACCAACGCCGCCATAAGGGCACCGGCAACTGCCGAGATCAGCAGCAAGACAACATAGGGAACTGTCTCGATCCCGGTCGCCACGATCATGGTGCCAAGGCCGTAGAAGGCTGCCGTTGCCAGGGAGATGTAATGTGTCGGTCCGGAGAACAAGGCCCAGCTGGTACTAAGCACCACATACATGGCAATGGTCACGCCGATGGAAATGAAATATCCGTTTCCACTGAAGGGCAGCAGTGCCGCCAGTCCGAACAGAATGACGGCGATTACAAGTGTTCTGATTTCCCGCGATGTCATGACGTGGGTTTCCCGAACAAACCCTGGGGCCGGAATAACAGTACCAGAATGAAAATGAAGTAGGCCGCCGCCAGGGTCAGGCCCGGATCAATCAGGGTAGCAACTGCGGTTTCCGCCAGACCCAGAATCAAGGCTGCAACAATGACACCGCGTACATCACCGACGCCGCCCATGATCACTATGATCAGGGCCTTCATGGTGAATAGCACGCCGACGGAAGCATCCAGTGTAAGGAACGTACTGATCAAACTGCCGCCCACTGCCGTAAGCGATCCGCCCAGGGCGAAGGCCAGGGCCGATACACGCCGGACGTTAATGCCAACAAGACCAGCGGCTTGCGGGTTCACGGCAACAGCCCGCACGGCTGTGCCGGGGCGAGACCAGTAGAGCCAGGCATACAAGATGGCGCAGATGATGACCGCCGCAAAAAAGGCGACGATCCGGTTCAGGGCAAAGGTATTGCCGATAATTTGTACGCCGTCGCCGAGATAATCATAGGAAAAATAATCAGCCCCAAAAGTTGCGATCATAATGCCAACAAAAGCGAAGCCCATACCGAAGGTCGCGAGGATACTGTCGACTTCAAGCTGCCCCTGGTTTTTGGCTCGTTTGATCAGTGGCATCAAAATGACGCGGTAGATTATCCAGTTGGCCAGAAAAGCAAGTGGCGCCACAAATAGTATGGACAGGATCGGACTGACTTGCCCGGCCGTGTAGGTCCAGAAAGCGGCAAAGGCACCCGCTACCAGCATCTCGCCGTTGGCCAGGTTCATGATCCGGGCAACGCCATATTGCAGGTTCAACCCCATCGCGATCAGCGTATAGGTGCCACCCAGCAAAATGCCTGTGATTAAAATATCCATTATTCTTGTTCAGCAAGGAAGTCCCCGGTGCCGCATGTGCGCCACCGGGGAGAATCCGTGTCGCCTATTTCCAGCCCTTTTTCAGAATGACCGGTTTGGCGTTTGGCATGCCTTTCGAGGCGACGCCATAGAACTCGCCACCTTGCCACTGGCCAACTGTCCAGAAACGATGGCTGACCTGGTCAACAAAATTTATGTCGCCCATAATCGTCTTGAAGGTGTTGTCTTTGATGTATTGCGTGACCGCCTTGCGATCCACAGACCCCACGCCTTCAATTGCCTGCTCCAGCACTTGCAGGCTGACATAGGTATTTGCACTGGCCCAGCCATCAGCAGGTTTCCCCGTTACTTCCATGTGCGCCTTGCGATAGGCTTTCATTGCCGGCGTGGTCGGATCAACGCCACCGGCACCGAGATTGCCTTCAATGGACTTGCCGAAGACCTTGCCATAGGCAGGGAAACATGTGGCGACAGCAGTATAAAATGCCTTTACGTCCAGGTTCTGGGTGATGGCTTGCTTGGTCAGACCAAAGGTATCCGGCGGATAGGACCAGGCGACAAAGGCGTCAGGTTTGCTTGCCTTGGCACCCTTCATGATCGGCGACAGATCCTGGGTGCCCAGCGGATAGGACTTGTCATAAACAATTTCGAATCCGGCTTTCTTGAATATCGGGCGGGCTGTTTCTGCAAGCTCAATACCGAAGGCATCGGCGACATTGACCATGGCGATCCGGCCACCCATTTTACCATCTGCCCGCATCTTGGACAGTATGTCGGATACGGCACTAGCGAATGACGTGGTCGAACCGAGCGTAAAGAAGATGCCGGGATACCGCTTGGTCAGTTCCGGTATTTTGTCGGAAATGGCGCTGACGGCAATTTGCGGGTAACCATGCTTGGCGTAAATCGGCGCCGAGGCCAGGTTGAAGCCGGTGCCATAAGGTGCCACGATAAAGTCAACCTTGTCCTGGGTAGCCAGACGCTGGGCTGCCTTGATATGTACACCAGGATTGGTTTGATCATCATATTCGATCAACTCAATCTTTTTTCGGCCGTCCTTCAGTTTCAGACCACCCCGGGCATTTACTTCATGGACCCAGAGATGAATGTTTGGCCAATGGGTGACAGTTGAACCACCGGCCAGGGGGCCTGTCTTGGGGGCAACGGCACCGATTTTAACGGTGTCACCAGCCTGGGCTGTACCAATGGCCAGGGATCCGGCTACCAGGGATGCTGCGGCGAGTTTTAATGCTGTTCTGCGTTTCACGATATCCTCCACTTCCTCTGTTGTTATTCGTTATGACTTGGATGTAACCACCGGTATTGATTCCGGCTTTAAAAAAAATATGAATGATCTAGATCGGGTAGTTGTGCGGTTTGTTATGCACTGAAATCCAGCGCAGTTCGGTGAATTCAGCGATACCGGCCTCACCGCCAAAACGGCCGTATCCACTTGCTTTCATGCCGCCGAACGGCATGTTTGGTTCGTCAAAAATTGTTGGTCCATTGATATGGCAAATGCCAGTTTCGATCTGACGGGCAACGTCCATGGCGCGGTCCGTATCCCTGCCGAATACAGATGCGGCCAAGCCGAATTGGCTGTCATTGGCAACGGAAATGGCTTCCTCAACTCCGTTCACGCGAATAACCGCGGCCACTGGCCCAAAGGATTCTTCACTGAAAATCCGCATGGCGGAATTGACGCCATCCAGAAGGGTCGGCTGCATGATGATATCGTTCAGCTGAAATCCTGACACAAGCTTCGCACCCTTGGCAACGGCATCCTCGACCAGGCTCTTGACCCGGATGGCCGCTTCACGACTGATCATGACGCCCAACGGATAGGTTCCCGTACGGGGATCTCCGGCTTCAAGCGTTGCCATCTTTTGGGCAAAAAGGGCCAGAAAATCTCCGGCGATGGACTGATCAACGATAATACGTTCGGTCGAAATACAGATTTGCCCCTGATTGAAAAATGCACCAAAGGCAGCGGCCTTCACGGCCTCTTCAATGTCTGCGTCATCCAGCACCAGTAAAGGTGCCTTACCACTCAGTTCAAGCAGGCAAGGCTTCAGGTGTCGGGCGCACTGGGTAGCCACATCTCGTCCAACACGGGTTGATCCGGTAAAGTTGACGCGGCGAACAGCTTCATGGGCGATCAAGGCCTCAACAATCTCTGCTGCCTTTTCCGGTGCATTGGTGATCAGGTTGAGAACACCGTCGGGCAGTCCTGCCTCACTGAAAATCTCGACGATCAGGCTGTGCGTCCGGGGGCAAAGCTCTGACGCCTTCAGGATTGCCGTATTGCCACAGGCCAAAGGCACAGCAACAGCACGAACGGCGAGAACAACCGGCGCATTCCAGGGCGCGATACCCAGCACCACCCCCGCAGGCTGACGCACTGTCATAGCCGTGACACCAGGATGTGCAGACGGAACTTCGGTTTCCATCGATATGTTCGTTCGTTCAGCCGCGTCGCGAAGGATATTTTCAGCCAGCTGGCAATTGAAATTTGCCCATACTTCCGAGGCCCCGATTTCCTCGGCCATGGCTTCAACAAAATCAGGTAAACGGCTGCGTAAGACATCCGCCGCTTTGATCAATATACGCGATCGTTCTTCCGGGGAAACGGTTGACCAATACGGGAAAGCTGCGGCGGCGGCATTGGCCGCACGGATCGCATCTTCAACAGATGCCGCTGCCGCGCGCGTCGCAACAACATCTGTCACGGGATCGCGACGCTCAAAAATTGCGTCGCCCCGCGCAGAAACGGCCTCGCCACCAATGATAAGCCTGGCTTCCAGCAACTGGACACCCCCTGTTTTATTTCCGAAACTCCGTCTTGGTTGCGGATTATTCCGGTGACACCACCGATTATTTTTTCCGGCCAATGTCAGGCATCCAGAGAAGCAAAGATAAATCAGTAAAAATATGGATAAAACAGGTCAATTAATACCAAAAATTGGGTATAGTGGCTGAATTATGCCGCTAGACAGTCAGAACGACGCCCATACCACCTCTGTCATGCCCCATCTCAGGGCTGAAAGGATTCAGTGCGGCCTGCGAGACAAGGTGTTGGGCATGGCCAGCAACAGCCAGGAAAAACACTGGCAGGCAATCCTCCTGACCACTGGCACAGGCTCGATTGATAATGAAGAGGAATCAATTCCTCTGGAGGCGCCTTGTCTTGCATGGTTGCCGGGGCGGATTGGCCGCAGCCTGAAGATCAGGGCGGGTGGTGTTGGCTATCATTTTTCGATTGGCGAGGAAGCCCTGGCAGGGGCCATTGGCAATAATCCTGAATCCACTGATTTACGCTTTCTGGTCGATCGACGTGTTATTGCTGACCTGCTGGATGACGAAGTAACGATTTCTGATGCGGCACACGCCTTTGACCTTGTCGTTCGGGAACTGCACAGACCACGGAACGGTTCATGGAACATGATCATCGCCCAGATCAGGTCTGTTCTGGTTTTCCTCTGGCGCCAGTCCGGCGTCGAGGAAGTCGCGCTCAGCTCTCGCGGTGAATCTTCCCGCATTCTGCAAAGGTTTCGCCAACTTCTGGAAATGCATTTCCGCGAACGTTGGCCCGTGGGTGATTACGCAGATGCGTTGCAAATTACCCACGATCGCCTGCACGATATCTGTCGCCGGGAGTTAGGCAAAACACCGCTACAGCTGGTGCACGAACGCCTGCTGCATGAGGCACGCCTGCGGCTGGAACGGTCTGTCATGACCGTCGAACAAGTTGCCAGCTCAATCGGCTTTCGGGATGTCGGCCATTTCAGCCGCTTCTTCAAGTCAAAGGTCGGCGTGCCGCCGGCCCGCTACCGAGACAGCGTCGCCCGCTCCATTCGCGAGGGCAACAAAAGACCTGGCAGCTCCTTCGCCGACTGGCCGTAGGAAATATATGTACTGTCTGTATCCGAATAAGCCTCCTGTCAGTAAAAACAGAAAGTATCATACTTGAATTTTTGAACCGATTTCCCCCTACATGCGGACAACAACTAAAACAATATGGCCAATCAGGAATGTCTGCATTTGGCTATTAGCGGAAATGATTAACATATGCCAAAAAGGTCTGCTTTCAGAGGTGAAGCGGACATTGTATTAACCTAGTATTAACCTAGTATTAACCTATCAGAAACTTCTGCTTGTGACCTAAAGCGGTCATCTTGATCGAAAACAGATGACGCACGTCAGTTGGTTATCATCTGAAGAGATGTCTATTGATCAAATGGTTTTAGAGTTCTATCAACGACGCGTTGATAACTACCGTCTCGTTTCATCTGTCGTAGAGCAACGGCAAGTGGACGCACCAACTTTTTATGCTTTTGATGCAGAAATATAAACTGGTATTTTCGTATCAAGGGAGGCTCTGAAGCGAAAACCACAATATTTTTCTCGTTGGCAAGGGCGAACCCTTGTCTTCTTTCATACATTGCCACTTCCGTCCTTCTGGCAGCAAGCATCAAAAAAAGCTGTTCAGCCGTTCTGACTGTGTACACGTTCTGCTGACCCTTCAGTTTTTCCTCCAGGATTTTCCAACCGATGATGTGGCATTTCGAATAGCCAGACATCTCATTCCAATCGAACATATGAATAGTTTCGTCCAAGGTGAAAGCAACAAAATCATAAATATTGATCGGTTCCGGTACAGGCACCAATTTCGGGAACTTTTTTTCCAAACCGGCCGACCTCTCCGCGACTCCGTCGTGAACCCCCTCAACGGCTAGCAAAATTGCCCTGGCTGAGGCCTCCATGACTTCCACTTCGGCTGACAAACCAATCCGCCGAAATAATTCCGGAATTATTAGTTCCAAAAACCCTTGTTTCTCGTCGTTGACGTATGGTTGCCGCTCCGTTGTGTTGAGAACATATTTCTCAACTGCAATAGCAGAGTTATCTATGGTGACCGACGCAAAACTTGACAGGAATAAAATAAGAAGAATGGGGTAAGGACACGGCCTGAACCAATTCGAATCCTACTCAATATCTCGCGAGACCATTTATTTGATCTTTCGTCGATGTTGCTGCAAATCATCAATGATTTCCTGGTTGTGAAATCGTATCATAGAGAAAATTACTATTTGCGGGAATGAAATTTTATCCAAATAGCTATTCATACGCTTCCAGCCGAGGTTGTCGAAAAAGGGTCCAGCAACAGATCTCATGGCATAATCAGAAGAAAATCTGCAAGCCAAAACTGGCCGAAATACTCTGGTTTTTTGGCAACAAAATTACCCATTCAGTTAATGTAACCGCGCGTCTAATTTTGAAATCCTGTCAATTACAGAGGTGACGTTCTTGATTGAAATGGTTGTGGATGTGGGCGTAACCAGATGATAGATTCCGTCGTGGTTGTCGAAACCCGAACCACAACATTGCATCTTCTCACCGTCGAAAAGGAAAATGCTGTTATTTTTGGCCTGTAGATTTTCCTTCTACAATGTCGTATTTGTCTCTGACACGGTCAGCAAGCAAAATTTCAAGATAAAGAACACAGGACACTAAGCATGAGCCAAGTCACTCGGCCCAATAGAACAGGTTTGCCCGGCAAGCAAGGAATGTATGATCCTGCACTGGAGCATGACGCCTGTGGATTTGGTTTTATTGCCAACATCCACAACCAGCCGAGTCATGAGATTGTTAATCAGGCGTTGCAAATTGTCGTCAACATGGACCATCGTGGAGCTGTCGGCGCCGACCCGCTAGCCGGTGACGGCGCCGGGATTTTGATCCAGACACCCGACAAATTCATGCGCAAAGAGTTTGCGGCACAAGGGATTGAAGTACCGGCCATGGGTGACTACGCCGTCGGCATGGTTTTTCTTCCGCGCGATCAAAAAGTCCGTGACGCAGGTATCGATGCAATCAATCGAGTGACCATGGCCGAAGGTCAGATCGTATTGGGCTGGCGAGACGTGCCGGTTGATAACAGTGTGCTGGGTGAAAGCGTCAAGCCGAACGAGCCGGTGATCAAGCAGGTGTTGATCGCGCGCGGGCCCAACACCCCTGATACCGACGCCTTTGACCGCAAGCTATATGTCATTCGCAAGCAATCCCACCATTTGATCTGGGACGCAGACGATACTGCATGGCAGAATTTCTACATGCCATCGCTGTCGTCGCGCACGATTGTCTATAAAGGCCTGGTGCTGGCTGGCAACCTGGCAAAGTATTACCTCGATTTCCAGAACCCGGAATTCGAGACCGCGATGGCCCTGTTCCACCAGCGTTTCTCGACCAATACCTTCCCGTCCTGGCGGTTGGCCCAGCCTTTTCGTTTCCTCAGCCACAATGGTGAGATCAACACGCTGCGCGGCAACATCAACTGGATGAATGCGCGCCGCCACAGCATGAGCTCGAAAATTCTCGGCGATGATCTCGACAAACTTTGGCCTTTGATTGGTGATGGTTCTTCCGATTCATCAACTTTCGACAATGCCCTCGAGCTTCTGGTCATGGGTGGTTACAGCTTAAGTCACGCGATGATGCTAATGATCCCCGAAGCCTGGACAGACAACCCACTGATGAGTGACGAACGTCGGGCTTTTTACGAACATCAGTCGGCGGTGATGGAGCCTTGGGATGGTCCCGCCGCGATGGCCTTCACCGACGGTCGCCAGATCGCCGCGACCCTGGATCGCAACGGCTTGCGTCCGGCGCGCTATATCGAAACCGACGACGGCCTCGTGGTGATGGCTTCAGAAGTAGGCGTACTGCCCATTCCGGAGAGTAAGATCATCCGCAAATGGCGTCTGCAACCCGGCAAGATGCTGCTCATCGACCTCGAAGAGCATCGCATCATTTCCGATGACGAACTAAAGAACGAACTTGCGACGGCACGGCCGTATCAACAGTGGCTCGATCAATCGCAAATCCATCTCAGCGATTTACCCAGCGAAATCGGGCCGATGGCCCCGGATTCAGATACCCTGCTCGATCTTCAGCAGGCTTTTGGTTATACACGCGAAGACATCAAGTTCTTCCTGTTACCGATGGCGACTACCGGCATAGATCCACTCGGCTCCATGGGCCGCGACATTCCGCTGGCACCGCTGTCGGACCGCTCGCGCATGCTCTACGACTATTTCTTTCAGAACTTCGCGCAAGTTACCAATCCGCCGATTGATCCGATCCGCGAGGAACTTGTGATGTCGCTGGTCAGTTTCATCGGCCCTCGGCCCAATTTGCTCGATCTTGATTCTGGCGGTGATTACAAGCGCCTGGAGATCGATCAACCAATCCTCTCCAACACAGATCTTGAACGTGTGCGTCGTATTACCAACCATGTCGATGGCGAATTCAGAACCTTCACGCTGGATATCTGCTATCCAGTGCATGAGGGAAAACGCATGGCGATGGCTGAAGCCATTGAAATCCTGTGCTGGCGGGCAGAAAAGAAAGTGCGGGACCGGGGCTACAACATTCTGATTTTGTCGGATCGGGATATGGATGTTGATCACGTTGCGATACCAGCGCTTTTAGCGACAGGTGCCGTGCATCATCACTTGATAGCCAAAGGCCTCAGGACCGAAGTCGGTCTGGTCATCGAAACTGGCGAAGCACGCCGCGTGCATGATTTTTGTCTGCTGGCGGGATACGGTGCCGAAGCGATCAATCCGTACCTTGCCTTCAGCACGCTGGAGAGCATGGCCGCCGACCTCGGAGAGGTTAGCGTCGAGGATGCGACCCAGAGTTACATCAAAGCCATCGGCAAGGGCATGCTGAAAGTCATGTCCAAAATGGGGATATCAACCTACTTGTCATACTGCGGTGCACAGATATTCGATGCGGTAGGATTGTCGGACGAGTTCATCGAGGCTTATTTCACTGGCACGGCAACCAGAATCGGCGGGGTTGGCATAGCCGAGATCGCCGAGGAAACCGAACGCCGACACACCGAAGCGTTCGGTGAAAAACCCGATATGATGGACGAACTTGACGTCGGCGGCGATCTTGCTTTTCGTCGTGATGGTGAAGAACATGTCTGGACACCCGAAACGATCGGCACGTTGCAACACGCCGTACGTAGCGGCAATTACAAACAATTCAAAGCATTTTCGTCGAAGGTTAATGACCAGACGAAGAAGTTCAACAATCTACGCGGTTTGTTTGAACTAAGGCCTGTCAGTGATCCGGTGCCTATCGAAGAAGTTGAACCGGCATCTGAAATCGTCAAACGTTTCGCTACGGGTGCGATGTCTTTCGGCTCGATTTCCTGGGAAGCCCACACCACGCTGGCCATTGCCATGAACCGCTTGGGTGCCAAGTCCAACACCGGTGAAGGTGGTGAGGAAGCTGTGCGCTTTACGCCGATGGAAAATGGCGACAGCATGCGTTCGGCCATCAAACAGGTGGCTTCAGGACGCTTCGGCGTGACCAATGAATATCTGACCAATGCAGACGAAATTCAGATCAAAATGGCCCAGGGTGCCAAGCCCGGCGAGGGCGGTCAATTGCCTGGTCACAAGGTCAACGAATGGATTGCTCGCGTGCGTCATTCGACCGCGGGGGTTGGCCTGATCTCACCGCCGCCGCATCACGACATTTATTCGATTGAAGATCTGGCGCAGCTCATCCACGATCTCAAGAACGTCAACCCGCGGGCCCGGATTTCAGTCAAGCTGGTCTCAGAAGTCGGGGTCGGTACAGTCGCGGCGGGCGTTTGCAAGGCGCATGCCGACCATGTGACGATTTCTGGCCATGACGGTGGCACGGGTGCCTCACCCATCACGTCGTTGCTCAATGCCGGCGGCCCCTGGGAAATGGGGCTGTCCGAAACACACCAAACGTTGGTGCTCAACGGTTTGCGCGGACGCATTGCCGTGCAGGTTGATGGGGGCTTGCGGACCGGTCGTGACGTTGTTGTCGGTGCCTTGCTGGGGGCGGATGAATTCGGGTTTGCCACGGCAGCTTTGGTCTCCGAAGGCTGCATCATGATGCGCAAATGCCATCTCAACACCTGCCCGGTGGGGATTGCGACCCAGGATGAACGCCTGCGCAAACGCTTCCCTGGCGCGCCCGAACATGTCGTCAACTTCTTCAGCTTCATAGCCGAGGAAGTTCGCGAACTGATGGCCGAACTGGGTTTTCGCACCGTAAATGAAATGATCGGTCGCCGCGATGCGCTCGAAACGAGCGCAGCCATAGACCACTGGAAGGCAAAGAAGATCGATCTCTCCAATCTTCTGCATCCGATAGTGCCTGATGATGGTGTTGCCGTCTATCACTGCGAGACACAGGATCACGGCCTTGAAGCGGCGTTGGATCATGAACTGATCCGTCAGGCCCGACCGGCAATCGATGCCGGACAGCCCGTCGTTATCAATGCGGAAATTCAAAACATCAATCGCACAGTCGGTGCCATGTTGTCGGGTGAAATCGCCAAGGCGCATGGCCATGCCGGACTGGCGGACGATGCAATCCACATCAATCTAACCGGCAACGCTGGTCAGAGCCTGGGCGCCTGGCTGGCCCGGGGCGTGACACTGGAACTGACAGGCGACGCCAACGACTATGTTGGCAAGGGATTGTCCGGGGGGCGCGTTATCGTCTCTCCCGCCGCTGACAGCGTTTTAGTGCCGGAAGAGAATATCATCTCCGGCAACACCGTTCTTTACGGTGCTATCGCTGGGGAGTGCTATTTCCGCGGCGTCGTCGGTGAACGTTTCGCCGTGCGAAATTCCGGCGCAACCGCTGTCGTCGAGGGCTGTGGCGATCACGGTTGTGAATACATGACTGGCGGCGTGGTTGCGGTGCTCGGTGCCACGGGGCGAAACTTCGCCGCTGGCATGTCCGGCGGCATAGCTTATGTCCTGGACGAGGACAAGAGTTTTGAGACGCTTTGCAACACCGCCATGGTCGAACTGGAGGCCATCAAGCCAGCGGGGTCTCCGGCGACCGATGCCGAACTTGCGGCCGATCTGACCCGTCACGACGCGCAGCGGCTGCGGCAGTTGCTGGAAGACCACCTGAAATACACGGGATCTTCGGTTGCCAGGAAAATTCTCGAGAACTGGGATCAGTATCTGCCCAAGTTTGTCAAAGTGATGCCGGTTGAATATCGCCGCGCGTTACAAGAAATGCAGGCCAAGTCTATAGCGCCCGAGCGCGACGACGTTAGCGTTGCTGTAGCAGGGAGCTAAAGTATATGGGTAAACCGACAGGATTTTTGGAATTTGGGCGCAGTGATCGCGGTTATGCACCCGTTGATGAACGAATTAAGCACTACGGTGAGTTCTTCGTTCCACTGACGGGTACGGAAATCAGCACTCAGAGTTCTCGTTGCATGGATTGCGGCATCCCCTACTGTCATCAGGGCTGCCCGGTTAACAATGTCATCCCGGAATGGAACGATCTTGTCTACCGCAACAAGTGGCGCGAAGGCCTGACGTTACTGCACACCACCAACAATTTCCCCGAATTCACCGGACGCGTCTGTCCGGCGCCGTGCGAGACGTCGTGTACCCTGAACCTGACTGATGAACCCGTGACAATCAAAAGCATCGAATGCGCGTTGGTTGACCGGGGCTGGCAGGAGGGCTGGATCAAGGCTCAACTGCCGTCCCATCGCAGCGGCAAACGTGTCGCCGTGGTCGGTTCGGGTCCCGCCGGATTGGCAGCCGCTCAGCAACTTGCGCGCGCTGGCCATAAGGTCGTGGTATATGAGAAAAATGCCCGCATCGGCGGCTTGCTGCGTATCGGCATTCCCGATTTCAAGATGGAAAAATCGGCGATTGATCGACGTATGGCGCAGATGCAGGCCGAGGGAGTTGAGTTTCTCCCCAACAGCCACGTCGGCGTGAACGTGCCCCTGCAGAATATGATGGAAGAATTTGACGCCATCGCCTTGTGTGGCGGTTCCGAAATACCGCGCGATTTGCCGATACCGGGGCGTGAACTGGACGGTGTTCATTTCGCCATGGAGTTTCTGTCTCAGCAAAATGATCGGATTGCCGGCCTGACGATAGCGGATGAAGTTTCCATCGTGGCGACCGGCAAACATGTCGTGGTCATCGGTGGTGGCGATACCGGGTCGGATTGTGTCGGCACCTCCCGTCGCCAGGGTGCGGCGTCAATAACACAGCTTGAAGTCATGCCGAGCCCGCCGGAGCAGGAAAACAAAGCGATGATCTGGCCTGACTGGCCGAACAAACTACGAACCTCAAGTTCCCATCAGGAGGGCGTGGATCGTGACTGGTCGGTGTTGACAAAAACCGCCAGTGGTGAAAAAGGACGCGTTACGGCGCTGCAATGTGTGCGGCTTGACTGGGTACAGGGTGAAGACGGCCGCCAGCAAATGAAAGAAATTCCAGGCTCCGAATTTGGACTCAAAGCCGACCTCGTCTTTCTGGCGATGGGATTTGTTAATCCAGTGCACGATGGTTTGCTGACGGAACTCGGCGTGGCATTTGACGAGCGCGGAAATGTAGCAGCGGATACCGAAGATTACCGCACTTCGGTTGACAAGGTATTTGCCGCCGGCGATATGCGCCGCGGTCAATCGCTGGTAGTGTGGGCGATCCGTGAAGGACGCCAGTGCGCCCGGGCGATCGACGAATATTTGATGGGCACGAGCGAGTTGCCCCGATAATCCAGCTTTGTCAGAGAAAAGATATTCGTCGAACAAGCTCTATCGGTTGGTGTATCTTGGACCGACCGCCAACTGCCACCATTCTACCGAGGCCGCAGAACTTTGAAGCTTGAAATTTCTCAAGAAAACCATGAAACGGTATGGTCGACCGCATGTGATTTTGACAGATAAACTCGGGTCCGGTCATGTTGTATTCAGAACACCAGGCCTGCCTGCTGAACACAATGATAACAAGTTCACCGACAACCGCGCTGAAAACTCACATCATGCGGTCCGCCGCCGTGAACGCAGAATGCAGGGGTTTAAATCGCCTGGCTCCGCTCAGAAACTTCTCAATATTCAATCCACCACCTACAACACCTTTTACGTCCAACGCCACCCGTTCAATTGATCCACTTTCACCCTATTTCGAGCGGAAGCCATCAATGTGTGGAAAAAGGCAAGTGCCCCTGTATGAAAAACAGAAGGAATGATTTTCCGTGATCACGGTCTGTAAAGTGACGACCCAGTCTGGAGTTGGTTTTTCATCAAGGTGAGTGGTGCACCAATCCGGACAAAGGTGGCCACTGGATATTGGTTGTGCACAATCGCCAGCAATCCGCCTTTAAAGCCACACAATAGGATTTGATGTCCGATCAGGGCATAAGCAGACTAACTTGAAACCCGCTAGTTACTACCGTTATTGACCCAAACCGGACTCTTAATTGGCATCTTCCTCGGCAAAGGCTCCCGGTGAACGCGGCAAGTAGAGCTTGACCGTCGTGTCCACGCTGACCTCGCTGTGAATATCTGCCTCCTGAAGTAGACCGGTACCCACAAGTAATAGTCCATTGATCCTGCTGTGTTGCGAAGAAACAAGCTACGTCTCAGGGCCAATTCCCACTCCTCAATTTTGCTTAAAATACCAATAAGTAAACCAACAAGTGTCAAAAAGTGGTGTTCGCTGTGCTTCATGGCAAATGTACAGCATGTCAATTACTGAGTTGGAATGGAGCAAATAAACTCTCTATCCTTGGCAGTAATACTTATTGACCTTTACTATTATACCAAGTCGTATCACTATTATCACAATTTTACCTTGTGAAAATTTGCACAGTACCCGACTTAATAGGATAAAGCCCTGAAGTGATTCATACTTTGAGATTCTCCGACCAAAGAAAGTCTCAAAATATGCAGCAATTACTTGGCAAGGCCTTATCCACACCGTTAGGAGAG
>JABIFY010000138.1 GCA_018650465.1 Alphaproteobacteria bacterium | reverse complement strand
CTGATGGGACGGATCCTTGTGGAATACGTCAATGCAGCAACCAAGAACGTCGTCAGCCTTGATCGGCAACAGATGTTCAATGGCCTTCAAGGTATCCCGACTGGCCTTGTTGAGGTAATTCAGGGTCAGCGTTTCCGGATCAGCCATCATAACGTTGATCGGCATATTTTCGACCATCTGTTGCAGACGATCTGATTCGGCATCAGCCTTCACCTTGGCAGTAATCACACTCCATGTCGCCATGGCGGCAATGTAATTGCCATCCGCATCGTTCACGGGCGAAACCAGCAGATCAAGAGTTTCTTCACCCAGCTTGATGTGTGAGGCCATCGGCAGGTTTGAACCATCGGCCAGAATCTTGCGCTGATGGGCCGGGTCCTTGTGGAAGATATCGATGCATTGGCCAAGTACTTCTTCAGCCTTTATCGGAATGAGATGCTCTACCGTTTTCAGTGTATCGACACTGGTTTTATTAATATAAGTTACTTCAAGTGTTTGTGGATCGCACATCAATACATTAATTGGCATGTTGTCCAGCATGGTGCGAAGCCGTAAAACTTCTCCACCTTCATTTGCATTATCCAACATAGATTCTCCCGTGTTACTATCTTCAGGTGCGGCCCCACTGCCGCTACGTCCGAGCACGTCGTCACGTGTACTGCCTGCGATTGTCATGACTTCACCGACAAGATCATCCGGCAGTCCAAGTTCTTTTAAAGTGGAACTCAAGTGGCCAGCGACAGCATCAAAATGAGCGTCGTTCAGGCCGTCATCCACCAGATGGGCATGGGCTACACGCAAGTCCTGACCGGTGTAGCTGTTCGGCCCACCAAATGCCATGGTTAAAAAGGCCTTTTGCTTAGACCTTTGAGCATCCATATCAGATGAATCAAAATAGTTCGAAATACTGTCGTCGGCCAAAACTTTGCGGTAAAAAAGATCAACAGCTGCATCAACTGCTGGTTCCCCCCCCAACCGTTCAAACAAACTTCCAACTATAGCTTCTGAATCGGACATAACTAAATCGCTCCCACCCTTAATATATCGAAATCAGTCAGAAATTTGGTATGACTGCTCGGCCTTCATTCAGGCACAAAATTACTTTAACAGGCGAATGCCCGCTCATTTTCTCTCTTCGTCCAAGAGAGCAACCATAAAAATATTTGAATGGGAAACAATTTCAAGTGATATTGAGGAATAATCAGCGCATTTGGTTAAAAACCTGAGTAAATTAATCGGATTTAGCCATTCGCCCCTGTAAATAAAGGCAATTCCGGCGACAAGCCACGCGAAAGTTCAAGACCAGCGTCTGGTCGCGGGCTACATGGCGTCTGGTCGCGGGCTACATGGTGTCTGGCCGCGGACTACAATGACGTGAGGAATTCATCAATTTGGCTTCTCATTCTTTCAGCATGCACGGACAATTCGTCCGCGGCATCCAGAACCTGACCGGCTGACTGACCACTCTCGGCAGCATTCTCACTAACTGCTGTAATGTTTCCGGTTACTTCCTGGGTACCCGTTGCTGCCTCTTGAACATTTCTGCTGATTTCACCTGTTGCAGCTCCTTGTTCTTCAACCGCTGCACTTATGGTCGTGCCGATGTCATTGATATTGCTGATTGTACGCCCGACACCTTTAATTGCTGAAACAGCATCACTTGTGGCCGACTGAATGTTCCCAACCTGAGCTGCAATATCTTCAGTGGCTTTTGCCGTTTGATTGGCCAGGCTTTTAACTTCAGAGGCCACAACAGCGAAGCCTTTGCCTGCTTCACCGGCACGTGCCGCCTCGATGGTCGCGTTCAGCGCCAATAAATTCGTTTGGCCTGCAATATCGCTGATCAACTTAACAACATCACCGATCTTCTGGGCGGCTTCGGCCAAACCCTCGACCACTTCGTTTGACCTTTCCGTTTCGCTTACAGCTTCCTGAGAGATTCGGCTTGATTCGGCGACCTGCCGGCTGATTTCATTGACAGAACTTGCCAATTCATCTGCTGCGGATGCCACCGTCTGGACATTTGCTGTGACCTCTTCAGAGGCTGCCGCGACGGCCGTTGATTGTTCTGCTGTTGCTGCCGCTGACCCTGACATGGCTTCAGCACTGGATTTCAACTCTGTTGAGGCCGAAGCAACAATACCCACAACTTCCTGGACATCGTTGGCAATGCGGACCTGGGCAGTCACAACACTCCAGGCGACCATCGGGCCAATATAGTTACCCTCGATATCCATAACCGCGCTAACGGTCAACTTCAGAACTTCAGGTCCGACATTAATTTTTGTGGTAACCGGAAGGTTGGTGGGGTCACCCAGAATCCTGCGCTGGTGCCCTGGGTCCTTGTGAAAGATGTCGATGCAGGTGCCAACGAGTTGGTCGACCCGGACTGGCAGATGTTTCTCAAGGGTGGCCAAAGTATCGCGGGCTTCCTTGTTAAGGTAAGTTAATTCAAGGGTTTTCGCGTCTGCCATCATCACATTAATCGGCATGTCTTCGATCATGCGTTGAAGCTTTGCTGACTCAGCCTCGGCGACGGCTTGCTCTTCTGCGGCAACTTTCATGGATTCGCGGGCGTCGTTGATTATGCTGGCGCCTCGTCTAAAATCACCCAGCATACCACGTTCCAGAAATGCCCGATGAAATTTACCCTGACTGGCTGCCTGAAGAGAAGCCCCGGATTCCCT
The DNA here is from genome assembly GCA_018650465.1 of Alphaproteobacteria bacterium. GTDB lineage: Bacteria > Pseudomonadota > Alphaproteobacteria > UBA2966 > UBA2966 > JABILA01. Next base: position 5,344 of record JABIFY010000138.1, on the reverse strand, counting down.
GACAAAAGCGTCTGTTAGATCCAGAATCTGGTTAATCGAGTGCAGGATACCTGCCAAATCACCATATTCCTTGAAGCCAGTAGCCCGTGTATTCAGGTCACCGCCAGCGGCCTGGCTGCAAACTTCACTGGCCTTGGCAAATGTCGTCTGGTACAGCGCTAATTCAGCTTCCAGTTCGGCAATTCTGTTATCGTTGCCAGAGTCGCCAATGACAGATTCGGTAAGGTTTGGCGTGTCATCTTGTTCGATGGGCGTGACGTCGGACATAATTTCGGTCTCCTGGTATTCTGGTGAACAAGAATTCTGAAAGGGGAATTGGCACGAGTGGTCAGAGCGAAAAAATGAACTCGTCGTAAGTGACATCATTTTCGGTCAATATATCGATCAGCATTTTGTGAGAGGCTTCCATGCCATCTTTCGGACTGGTATGGCGTTTCTCTTCCGCCAACAGGGATTTGTACAAATCCTTAACTTTGGCAAGAGGGCCAGGTTCAGGCACCCGTCGGTTGGAATGAAATCCACTAATGTTGCCGTTGGCATCAAAACTGGGTGTGACATGGGCAAAAACCCAATAATGATCACCGACTTTGGACATATTAATAACGTAAGCGAAGATTTCTTCTCCAGCTTGAATAGTGTCCCAAAGCAACTTGAAAACCGCGCGCGGCATGTCGGGATGGCGAACCAGGTTGTGCTGCTGGCCAAGAACTTCATCTTCATCGTACTGGGCGAGGTCCAGGAAAATGTTGTTGGCGTAAGTCAGTTTGCCTGTTGAATCTGTTTTGGAAATGATAATTTCATCTTCGCCAAATGTTCTCTCAATTCCAGTTGGCTGGACATTACTAACTGCCATACGCTTGTCTCCAGATAAAAAAATACACCGCATCAGACGGCCACAAGAATTCTTATAAACCTAGCTTAACCCAGGGCATATAACCAGAGGGCGATAAATATCAAATCAATTGTCTGAATGCGGCAATTAGTCGCATTCCAAAAAGAAAAAAATGCCAAAATAAATCAATTATCTGGTTAAAGCAGATCGGTGCTATCGTCTAGCGAGACATCAAAACCCGTAAATGGGAGGCGACGGATGAGGCGAGCGCGCGCGGGTTGTAGCCACCTTCCAACACGGAAACAAGTCGGCCCTTTGCGTGTTTGTCGGCAACGTCCGCCAACAATCCGGTGACGTAATCAAAGTCACTGTCGACCAGTTTCAGGCCACCTACTGTATCCGCAACATGGGCATCAAACCCGGCGGATATAAACAGAATTTCAGGTGCAAATGCATCCAGGGCAGGGATCACCTGTTCGTCAAAAACCTGGCGAAATCGATCTCCCTTGGTCCCACGCGCCAGTGGCACATTGAGCAGATTGCCGACACCGGTTTCGTCGGCTGCACCGGTTTTGGGAAAAATCATCCATTGATGAGTCGAGGCAAAAAATACACGCGGTTCATTCTTGAATATGGATTGGGTACCATTGCCGTGGTGGACGTCAAAATCCATGATCGCGACACGTTCAAGGCCGTGGGCCTCAAGGGCATGTCGGGCACCCAGGGCCACATTATTGAAAAAGCAAAACCCCATGGCTTGCGCTTTGCTGGCGTGGTGGCCCGGGGGACGCCCTGCACAAAAGGCGTTGTTGGCTTTCCCTGCCATGACATCATCTACGGCAGCAATAACCGCCCCGGCAGATCGCAAAATGGGGTCAACCGACTGGGGTGTCAGTCGGGTATCTGCATCAATTTCAATGGTCTCGGTCGATTTTGAGACTTGCAGGATCGACTGGACGTATTGGATGTCATGCACTCTTGAAATCTGGGCCGCATCAATTTTAGGCGCTTTGCGGCGGAGCAGGGGGGCAAACTCGGAATCGTTCAATCGTTCGAGTATTTGACTCAGACGTTGTGGCGACTCAGGGTAGCCGCTGCCAGGATCATGTTGTAAACAATCTGAGTGGCTGTAAAAAAGCGTTGTCATTTGTGTTGCCGAACTAAATCACTGTTTATGTTTGTTTGACAATTTGTTTGTTTCTGCCAGATGTCCAGCATTTTCGTATCTAAAATCATCAAATTCTTTTATTGAGATATAGCAATGGCTCTGGAATTTCTAAAATGAATGTAAAGGACGTCAAAAAGGGACTTGAGTTTCGGGAACTTGAAGCCGAGGTATTCAAGGAGTTTGCCCGGAGTCATGCGACGTCCGACGAGATCGGTCGGATCGCCACTTATCTTGATGAAGACAACAAACAAAAAGGCGGTGACGCAAATATCAGATTAATGGGCCTTTGGGGCTGTGAAGAGCCCTGTGCGGCCATTTGTTGCCTGGTGACGACGGCGAAAGATGGTGAATCGGCGGCGATTAAACTTGATTCGATTATTGTCGACAAGAATCTCCGGCGTCAGGGCCTGGGGCTTGCTTTGGTCGTCAAGAGTTTTCAGGATTTGATTGCTGACAACACGCCAAAAATCCGGAATTTGTATGCCCACTCCGTTCATCCGGCTACGGTACGCATGCTCAGGACTTTGGGGTTTAGCGATCCACTGCCTACCGGTGCGCCCATCTCAGCCATCAATCTTGAGGAAAAAGGTGAGGAATTTGATCGCCGGTGCAAGGAAAGGCTGATGACGATTACGAATAACCTGAAATTGAATTGCAGTTATTGTCGCAGTAATCATCGAAAAACCCGCCAGTGGTGTCCTGCCGGTAAAAAGTAGTTAAATCTTTGGAATAACCAGTGGTTCGCTGTTAAATATGGCTCAACTGCCTTTGATGTGAAGCTCTCATGACGAAATAATTTGCCGGAACGAAATGACAAACTCCCCCCGTATTACGGTTGCTGAATTTGAAGATCTGTGTGCAGAACAACTGCCCTTTGTCGCCATGATGGGCTTGCAGGTACAGGATATCGGCTATGGCAATGCCCGTATTTTGTTGCCGACCAGCGAAAATATTCTTCGCCCGGGCGGGACGGTTTCGGGCCCGGCCATGATGGGGCTTGCGGATGCCGTTATGTATGCCGCAATTCTGGGTCAGATTGGCCGGGTGGAACAGGCTGTCACCACGAACCTGAACTGCAATTTTCTGCGCCGCCCGAAACCAACAGATATCATGGGGGTCGGCAAGCTGCTCAAAGTCGGCAGGCGGCTTGCTGTAGGTGAAGTTTCCATGTTTACCATGGGCGAAGAAGACGCGCCGGTGGCGCATGTTACAGCGACATACGCCATCCCGCCTGATCATCAATAGCATTGCCTTACAGAAACCGGATCAATGCGAGATTTTGACGAACCGCAAATCAAGGCCGTATTTGATGCCTTGCCAGGGCCCTTAAAAACGAAGTTGATGTCGTTGCGCGAGTTGATATTCGAAACCGCAGCAGAAATGGAAGATGTTGGACCCCTTGAAGAAGCGCTGAAGTGGGGGCAGGCGTCCTACCTCACGTCGAAAAGCAAAAGCGGGACAACAATTCGCATTGCCAGGATCAAGAAATATCCGGATCGTTATGGCCTGTTTGTCCATTGCCAGACGTCGCTGATAACAATATTTCGGGACTTGTACGACGATGAACTTGATTTCGACGGCAACCGGTGCATCTGGTTCAACGTCGCGGATGAATTGCCAAAAACAGCCGTCAGACATTGCATATCCCTGGCCCTGAGTTATCACAGACACAAGAAGAGTTAGTCCGGGAAACCTGAATGGTGAGTGCCATGTTTTCTGCGTTTTGAATGACGGTGAACTGGGCTGAAAAATGTAAATGCAAATTATTGTTTTATATCAATAGCTTAAAAATAGGGTATTATAATACCGTAATTGTAAAACACTGATATTAAACGATTCATTTAGGTTGACGTTCAAAAATATTCTGACATACTCCGCGCCGAACACACAACCGGCGCCCTTTGGCACCTTAAGTGATTGCCAGAGACCGTCGGATGTTTGATTTATGAACGATTTTTGAAACCATACTTCATTAAAGGTTAGACAAATGAAGACATTCTCCGCAAAACCGGCGGAAGTGGAAAAGAAATGGCTGATTGTTGACGCCGAGGGTCTCGTCCTTGGTCGCATGGCAGCCGTTATCGCCACTTACCTGCGCGGCAAGCACAAACCAACTTTCACCCCTCATGTTGACTGTGGCGACAACGTTATCGTTGTAAACGCCGAAAAAGTTGGCCTGACAGGGCGCAAGCGGGAAAACAAAACCTATTACTGGCACACAGGTCATCCGGGTGGCATTAAAGAACGCACCGCTGACAAGATTCTGGATGGCGCCCATCCTGAACGCGTTGTGACCAAAGCCGTTGAACGCATGATTTCGAAGGGCCCACTTGGCCGCCAGATCATGAAAAATCTTCGCGTCTATGCCGGTACCGATCACCCGCATGCAGCCCAGGACCCCGTTGTTCTGGATATCGCCGCGATGAATGACAAGAACACAAGGAGCAACTGAGTATGGCCGACGACAAGCACACACTGGCCGATCTCAAGGATCTGACAGAAAACGCCGGTGCTGAAGCACCTGCTGAGACCGCTGCAGCCGATGCACCTGCCGCCGCCGCCGCTGAGACGGTTGCGCCGGAAGTCATCGAAGTGGTTGAGCCCAAGATCGATCACCTTGGTCGTTCTTACGCAACTGGCAAACGTAAAAATGCGATTGCTCGTGTCTGGGTCAAACCCGGCAGTGGCAAGTTCACCGTCAACGGCAAAGATGGCGACGACTACTTCGCTCGTCCCGTACTGCGCATGTTGATCCGTCAGCCCTTAATTTCGGCTGAACGCAACAACCAGTTCGACGTTGTTTGCACCGTAAAAGGTGGTGGCCTTAGTGGCCAGGCCGGTGCCGTCCGTCACGGCATCAGCCGCGCCGTTGTTTTCTACGAGCCCGGCCTGCGCGCCGTCCTCAAGAAAGGCGGCTTCCTGACCCGCGACAGTCGTGTCGTTGAACGTAAGAAGTACGGTCGCGCCAAAGCCCGTCGTAGCTTCCAGTTCTCGAAGCGTTAATACGAAACGAGAGCTTAAAAAATGTACATATAGTAATTTTGTACAACAAAATCAAAGGGTTAGCAGAAATGCTAACCCTTTTTTTGCGCGAAAATTGTTGAAAAATGCGTGGGACGTATGAGGGACGTAGCTATATTTTGTTTGATGTTTGCGCAGGCAGGCATGTAGTTTGGTGTACGTAGAGTGCACGTGAAGTTTGCAGTTACAAACACTTATACAACATGATTGATACATGAACACACTATGGAACAACGATGGAAGATATATGCTTATTGATGGCAAGGATTAATGTAATTTACAGCGATAATACACATGAGCTAGCGAGCTATAGGGCACAGCTT
>JABIFY010000011.1 GCA_018650465.1 Alphaproteobacteria bacterium | reverse complement strand
TGTGGAAGAGTAGGTCGCTGCCAGGTCTGCAAAGATCAGATAATCGTTTCCCTGTTAAACAAAAGCGTTTAGATACAAACGATGCTTCAAACATATTCTCAGTGACAAAGACACGAACGTGGCGCCGGCATTCTGGTCGTCACGTTTTTTTTTGGCGCGGGGTGGAGCAGCCCGGTAGCTCGTCAGGCTCATAACCTGAAGGTCGCAGGTTCAAATCCTGCCCCCGCAACCATAGATTGTACCCGCTAAAACATTGTTTTAGCGGGTTTTTCTATGAATATTTGACTCTATATCGTAATATTGTTCTACGGGAAATACTAATAAGTGTATTGATAATATTAAAATTGCCGCGTTTATTGCTGCTTTGTGCCGCGCTACAAGCCGGTCAAATAAATCTTTGGGATTTGGTTGGCTGGACATTTCTAAAAGTTTGTGGCGGGCGGTTACAATATGTATTGACATGTCACCTGTCGGCCACTACATCTGGTGGCACATACATTCCGAGGATGAATGCAAGGTTAAATGCGAAGTATATAATTAGGTTGAGCTGTAGCGTGGATGTGCAGAATGAGCTTTCTGGCCGCTCACCATAAAAAGACCCGTTAAGGGGAAAATAAAGATAAAGACGAAGCTTCCTCGATATTTCACACAACTGATGTGAGGTGTCGAGCATTGTCTACGCCGCCTCACCTGTCGAGGAAAAACAGACAATGACCCGCATCAAAATACTTTCTTACGCCGACCTGAAAGCTGACGGTATCGTTGGCAACAGAACGCAACTTGGCCGCCTAATTGAGCTCGATGATTTTCCGCCGGGCTTCCTTCTTTCAGCGAACTCTCGTCGCTGGACTGAGCTAGAAGTAGCAGAGTGGCTTCAAAAACGCCGCGCTGGTCAGGATGAAGAGAGCGATCAGATGATCGCCCAGACGCCTTCATCTATAGCCGATATCATTGCCAATCAATCTGCAAAATAACTGAGAGCCGCACACCCGGATCAAGGTGGCGACTTTCAGTCTGTATTGGTATTGCTGTGGACACGGCGATAATACGAAATATCAATGCTGGCGTCACCTTCATTCTCGGGCTTTGCGGTTCTCCGAATAAGGAGGACATAGTTATGTCTGATTTCAAAATTCCGACCGAAACCAATCCTGGCTTAGGTGCTCCGATTACCGGTTCAACGCTCCGCAGGGGCGCACGACGTCGAGCAGTGGCAACGACAACAACACCAGTCCACTCCCGCCCGAAGGATCAGCAGGAAGACAACAATCTTAGCGGGGCGGTGAGCGTTCCGCAGGCAGGTGTGACGACAGGACAGCCTCCTCAGGCACTAGAGCCCATCAGAGATTTCAAAAGGTGGGTTAACTGGGGTTACGGCCCCGGCGAACCCAAAATCCCGCGCACTCCTCGGACAAACCCCCGTGCCCGCAAACTGGCTGCGGCGAAGAATGACGACCCGTCCACATGGGGAACCTACGAGGATGCTGTTCAGTCGGCGAAAGACTTCGGCTGTGGCGTAGGCCTGATGCTTGGCCCGAATGGCGACGGGGTTGATATCGTCGCCTTTGACCTTGACGACTGCCGTAACCCCGACACCGGAGAGCTCGCACCGTGGGCGCAGGAGCTTGTTAAGCGCGCCAACAGTTACACTGAGAAAACACCCTCAGGCAACGGTCTGAGGATCATCGGGTGCGGTAACATTCATGAACTGCACACCAGTCTTCAGCGCCCTGATGGCGGACATGTAGAGGTGTATTCACTGGCTCTCCGGTATATCACTGTCACGGGCGATAGACTGGAGGGAACACCGGACAGGCTCAATGACCTGAGCGCTCTGGTCCTCGAGCATAAACATGAGAACGACGCCAAGAACCCGTCGGCCTCAGAGCAGACGGGAGAACTACTGCCAGCGTCGATACCTTCGTCCACAGGAATTGACTTTGCGAGCCTCCCGGCTGATCTCGCCGAGCTAATTCGCAACGGTGTGCCAACAGGAGAGCGGTCTGAGAAATTTCATCGTGTCATCGCCTCGCTGAAAGACCTCGGCCATTCAGCCGACGCTATCACCAGGCTGCTTGAAACCCAACCCGGAGGAATTGCAGAGAAATATGCCGGTCGGCTCGATACAGAAGTTAAGCGTTGTTACGGCAAGATTGGGACCAATGCCAACCAGCAAGAAATGCTGCCGCCCATCGACTTTAGCCCGATCTCGATTGACAGCAGCTTCGACCCGGCGTCAATCATTCCCCGTCAGTGGCAAATCCTTCGCCTGACGCTGATCGGCTATATCACTTTGCTGATCTCTCCGGGCGGCGTTGGCAAGTCGGTCTTCGCGATCCTCGTCGGCATCTCGGTAGCTTTGCGGCGTAACTTGGTCCCTGGTCGTCCGGTCACGAGGTCTGGAAATGTGCTGATCGTGAACACCGAGGACGACACCGACGAAATGAACCGTCGAGTGGCCGGTATTCTCCAGCACTACAACATCGAGCCGTGCCTGCTGGACGGTAAGTTTTTCCTTCTAAGCCTGTACGGCCAGATCGCACGCCTTGCCCACCATGACGGGAAGGCCGGAGATGTTACCGAAGGTCAACTCGCACAGCAGATCATCGCATTCTGCAGGGAACACAGCATTGAACTGATTGTCATTGACCCGCTTGTCGGTATTCACGATGCGCCGGAGAACGACAACAACGCCATGGAAAAAGTTGTCACTATTCTGCGAAAAGTCGCCCGCGAAGCTGAGGCAGCTGTTGTCGTCATCCACCACAGCAGAAAATCGTCGGCTGCTTCAGACAATCAGGCCGGAGAAATGGACGCAGCACGGGGCGCGTCCTCCCTTACCGCCGCTGCCCGTATAGCGGTCACGATGTCCAGGATGACGAAAAATGAGGCAAAGGCGTTTGGTCTTGACTGGGAAATCGGCAAAAACCTCCGCCGCATCGACGACGCCAAGCAGAACTACACGCCCCCTGCGGAAGACAGCAGCTGGTTTGAGATGCGCTCCGTCAAAATCGCAAACGGCGAAAACGTTGGGGTGCCAGTTGCCTTCGACATGTCAGCGATCGCTGAGCGGAAGGCTGAGGAAAACACGCGGGGACGCGATACGCGTCTTAGAAAGAAAACCGCCGAGACAGCCATCTTGGTCGTGGGGAATACATCGGAAGGTACTGAACAACAGCCTGAGGCTATCGCACGATACAAGACAATGGTTAAATGTAGTCAGTCATCTGCGCAGGAACATTTCAGGCTTCTGCCGATCGGCGAAGAAAAAGCGTTCCGGTTCACGTTCAATGAGCTCACCCGGTTGATCTGGCGCGAGCAAGTCGGTAGCAAAGCCAAGCCGATGTACGAAGTTCACTGGAAAGTTGCCCCTGAGCCGACCCTCGCCGAAGGTGAAATCACAGCACTTCCCGAGGGAATGGCGTGAAACCCGGTAGCACATCCGGCACGTCCGAAAACGGCGGCGTTCGGACATCCAAACGTCAAGCATATCAACGGTTTCGGGTCAAAATCAGGTCACGTCCGGCACGTCCAGCAGCCGGACGTCCGAACGTGCTTTGTAACCCATTGAAATCATTGACGTTTGCACGTCCGGCACGTCCGGCCCCTAAAGGGGGCACTGAACCTACCGGACGTGCCCCCACAGGGGCACCGGCGTCTGTGGTTAAAAACAAAAAACTCGCGGCGACTGTCAGTCGGCTGCCCGCGGTAGCAGCGGGCGAATATCGTTGCAGTAGAGGTCAACCATCCGCGGCAGCACCGCCAACCGTCAAACCGGGTCCGCTGACACAGGATCGTCGAGCGCTTCAAGCTGCTGCCGCAGCTCAATCAACTTGCCCCAGTTTTTCGCAGTCAGCGCTTCCTCATCCGCACCCACTGTAAACAGTCCCATCAGCGAGCACATTCTTGTTGCCAGTTTCACCCGTTTCATCGAGCGGCGACCGGCATCAGCCTTCAACCGGCGTTCCGCTACAGCTTCGATGGTATGCTCACCGGTCTTGTACATGCCATGGGCTTCGCCGCGCGGCGCGCCACCACGGGCACCGTGCGTGAGGCACCTCGGCGTGCCGAGGCTGGCGGGCTTCAGACACTTGCCGCCAGCGCGCGTCTTCGCGCCGCATCGTTTGCCGGGAAAATTGGGGCCGAAACGGCCAGTATGTAGACTTGGGGCTGTCATGCTCGCGTTCCTGAGGTTAACTACTATCGAGTTAATACTATACATCGCTTGAGCCCTGAGGCCTAATCCAATCGACTCGTCCCTCGCCGTCATCTGCAACATTTTGTCCCGCTGCAATGGGCTCCCGCGCAGGAAGCTTCTTGCTCCCAGACAAACCGCTCGACACCCTCCCGCGCGGTCAGCACCCTCCCGCGCCAAAGCAAACGCCCGACCGCGACCACTCCGTCTCAGACGCGACCGGCGGCAGCAGTTAGCTCAACTCCGGGGCGGCACCCCATCGTCCACCCCAGACAGCTTCCTGCGAAGCGCTGATGCAATCTTGAAAGACCACCCCAACTCGGCTTCGAGCGGCCGCCGACTGGTATCAGCGATCAGCTCTGCGCTGGCGCGGCACTTAAAGCCCTGCACCGGCGGCAGCAATGATGTACTGGGTTCGATGACCGCCGGGTTTGCCGCGCTCCGTTATCCCCCGGTCACGGTCGCCAGCTGTGGCCATGCAGCATGGGCGGTCAGCGTCAGGCTGCTAAATTCATCGACATATGCACACCCTCAGCGTCCGGTCGATCTGATTGGTGCGTGCTGAGACTGCCAGTTGCAAGCCCCCAGCTGCCAGCAAAGCGCAGTCACCGACTGCTGGGATCTTGCCGCGCGGGAGGGCAAGCCAGTGCCAATATCTTAAAGCGCCTTTGCCGGGTCGTAAGAATCCACTTAGAATCGGTGGTCGGTTTTGACTCCCTTCAGCTGCCAGTTCAGCGCTGCTGAGCGAGTCATTTTGGGCCGGTACAGGCGATGTTTTCTAGTTCGGCACTCGGTTCGCATCGCCGCACTTGGCCCATGATCCAGGCGGCAAGTGCCGCCGAATAAACCCTGAACCTTAACCCCCGACGCCTCTGCAAAAATAACCTCAAAAACCGCCGTCAACCCGGCTGATACTACTCGTTCCGATCAAACCCGATGGCTGTCATGAATAATATGGGTTAGTGTAATCGTACTGAGTTTGGAGTTTGCCCGGGATATGTCGGCTAAATCTTTCGTTCGGGATAAAACAATGACTGGAACGTCTAATTTTTTTTCTACTTCTCGATTAACATCAGAGGATTCAACTGATTTTTTGCCTTGGTCCGAGGAATACAATCTGGGCATTCGTTCTGTTGATCATGACCATCATATTCTGTTTGACGTCGTTAACAATTTTGAGCGTAGCGTACGAAAGAATGAATCTATTGTAATTGTGTCCAGTACCTTCAAGGCTCTTGAAACTTATGTGAATGAACATTTCGCGCGCGAAGAAAAACACATGGCCAACGCCAAATACCCTGGAGCTATAGCCCACCGAAAACTGCATCGAAATTTGAAACAAGACCTGGAAGGTTTCAAAAGGGATTTTCTGGAAACACCAGAGGAATTTGATAGCGAAGAGTTTTTGGGTTTTTTGGGCGAATGGCTGAAAGACCATATTTTGAAGGAAGATATGGCCTACGTAAGTCACGTCAAAGGACTTGAATAGTCTTTGGCATGGAGCTCAGTTCAATTAGGACCGGTTTCAAACAATACAGTCAGCATCTATTCCCGGCTCCTGCGCAAATAACCTCTTACTAACCCGCCACCCTCCAGAACGTCCGGGATCACAACAACCGTATCCATATTCGCTGCGGTGAATGCGTGGGTATAATGCCCAGGCCCTTTTCCTGTGCTACACTACCATGAGCTTCACCGACAACATGGAGGCAGAACAGACCGTGACCACAAAGACAATTACCCGAGCTAATATCGCGGCAGCCCTGCATCATGAAGTTGGCCTTACGCAAAGTGACTGCGCGGAGCTTCTGGAAACAGTGTTGAACGAGATTTCGGGCTGTTTGGCTGAGGGTGAGACTGTGAAAATCTGTTCATTCGGCAGTTTTTCTGTGCGGCAGAAAGGACAGCGGATGGGCCGTAACCCAAAAACACTTGAGGACATCCCGATTACGCCACGCCGCGTTATTGCGTTCCGCCCGTCGCAGAAATTGAGATAACGGGTCGGTTGATAGCCATACAGTGCTCCGGCGGCGGTGGTGAATTTCTCAAGCTGTTAATGCCATGGAAAACAATCGGCGTAGCAGTCCGCTGACCCAGCGCCAAGCTCATCCCGTTGCAGTATCAGAGTAACCGTTTGGGATTGATTATCCTGTGCCCGACCTTGTGCGCCACATTATGACGTTACGCATCCTGAACCGACCAGAAAAGCAGGCCAAGTGAAAACGCCGTTGGCCATATCATTAATCGCTATTGCTGGCCCTACAGAGTCCACACAGAATCATTAGACGGTTCCTGACTCCCCGACACCAGCTAACCGGCCAGCGGTGCTGTGGGAGTCATTTTGGGCCGGTACAGGCGATATTATTCAATTCGGTGCTCGGATCTCGTCTTCGCCCATGTCACAGATGACATCAACCGAGAATATCACGCTCGACATGTATTAAGCTGAGTTCAGGCAACCTATACTGCGACAGAAATTAATATGATTATAGGTTCCAGTGATGAGCAGACATACCCCGGAATTGGTCAGTTGCAATGTTCACGTTTCACCGAAACTCGCGCGCCGCATCAGGAAAGCATCTCAGGCTGAGCAAAGCGGGCAGGAAGCCATTGACGCATTGTTAATCGCAGCCGACTGCAAGCCCGGCGAAACCGAACAGTTACAGTCTCAAGTCGCTGAATTATCATTAGCACTGGAAGCTAGCGAGGTTGATCAGGCCACGCTCAAGTCCACTGTTGCCCAACTCAAGTCGGAGCTGTCTGATCTACGGGCAGTACATGAGAAGCTGGACTTCGCAAACGAAAAGATCGCCGCCTTGGACTTAGCCCTAACCCGGTCGATTAACTTAGACGGCTTCTCTGAAAAAGCCGCCGTTATGTTCCGCTCGATAGCAGAAAAATTATCTGCTGGTGGCGACTCGGACAATATCCTGCTGGCTGAAGCTGGTTACGACCGCGATAAAGTAGATGCTGTAATATCAATGATAGAGCCGCTAAACGAATCCGTTGCCAAACTTGAAGCCGAACTGATACCACAAAGGCGGGTCCTCGCATCGGATGGTCTGAAAGCTTGGATTGCTCGTCGCCTACTTGGCTGATGATCCCGGCCATTGCTAGCTGACCTCTGAGACGACACTCACAGTCGATCACAGATCGCGTCGGGCGAAACGTTGAAGCAATCCTGAAAGACCGCCCCAGCTCCGCTTCGATCCGCCGCCGGGCAACCGACGTTATCAATCAGCTCCGCGCTGACGCGGTTCTTGTGGCTTGGTTGCGAAGAGGCTGAAACCGTAGCCGAGAGGCACCAATTGCTTGTCTTTGCGATTTTGATGGCAGCTATTAGTCCCACCCTGCGGGCGGTCAGGACCCAGCTACAACAATCCAAATAAGATCCGATATAAGAACGCCGTGTCTAGCCGTGACGATGTGTCGCATGCCAAACCAGCGAGACCGGCACCACTTAAAGTTAAGCACGTCGTTGAGGTACCCGAGTAGCGACAGGAGTTACCGATGAAAGAAGAACTGACCGAAAACTTTATGCTCGCGGTTCGGCATTTTGTCGAGCAGGGCCGCAACGCTCTGCGCCAAAAATGCGCCCTGGCCTCGCAGGCGATGTGCAATGCCGACGAAGATCACGACGAGCATGACGAAGAAGCTCCGTCCCTGCATTAAGTGTTCTTCATTTCCGCCCGTCAGGTTCTGACGAGGTTGCCCCTGAATGCTGTCAGCTGGCGGCTAAAGGCGGTCCAGACGCACCGGCAACAGCATCGTCCAGCAACCAGATCGGTGCTGGAGCGGTTCACGAAGACGGTTACGCCCCGTGGGAGTGACCGCTCGGCCTGACCGGGGCGATGCCGACGGCAGCCGGTTCCCCGGTCGCAAAACCAGCCCGGCACTACTGCGGAATTTTTACCCGGTGATTTCAGCAACCGCTCCTTCAGTCAGCTGAACGCGGTCACGGACAGCTGGGCGCTTGCTGCGCGGGAGATCATGCCTGTGGTGATGTCAATAATTGCTGTTGCTGGCCCTCCAGAGTCTTCACAGACTCACTGGCCGGTTTCGACATCCTGACACCGGCGGGCAGCCCAGTGACGTTCAGTGAGTCATTTTGAGTCCGTAACCGCGATGCTGTGCATTCTTGGGTGCGCTGGCCCGAGGAGGCGGAAGGTTAACCCCGGCGGCCATTCGATATAAAAGGGCCCACTCGCAACCGGCAGAAGGTATCCTGAACCTGTGGCCTGTTGTCTACCGATAGCACATCACCATGACGGTCTGCATCTTCGCTATCTTCGCAAGGTCCTTGGTAGACATCGACACAGAACGATTGGACCACTTGGTCGGCAATCCAGATGCACTGAGAAACTGTCTGACAGTGGATGCCTTGATACCAAAGTTCACGTTTTCCGGTATTGAACCAACACTCTTGGCAAACTTCATCTTGTTTAGCTGAGAGACAACCACTCCGACGATATTTCCGTTATTATCATAAATTGGACCACCGCTGTTACCCGGTTGAACTGCCGCATCCATTTGAAACTGTCCTGTATCATCACCCAGACCTCGATTGGCACTGACGATACCTTTGGTAACCTTGATGGTGTCGCTAAAGACCTTGCCATAAGGATACCCGGCAACCAGTAGGTCCTCACCAAGTTCCACATCTTCGGAACGCATCAAACCATTAGAAGATAGCGGAATGATACTGTCGCCAGATTTGGGTTGAATGCTGATGCCTAACTTTTGAATGAGCGACTTGGTCTCCGCAGATGCCATTTCCATGGAAGATATTTTGAGTAACGCGAGGTCATTCCTTCTGTCTGCCTCAAGAACGGTGGCGGCAACCTGTTTCAGTGCGCTATCTCCTACGGTGAGTTCATTACAGTCATTGACAACATGTTGGTTGGTGATGATGTGACCCTGTTTGGAAACAAAGAACCCTGAGCCTGATGCGCCTGACTTGGGTAGGGGCCTTTTAGCAATCTGTCTGGGTTTAGACTGTTTTTCCTTTTCCAATTCGGCAATTCTTTTTTGAAGTTGTTCCAGTTCTCTCTGATTGTTTGGTGAAGGTGGAGACACTTTTTGAGCATATTGGAATTGATCGTTTTCCCAGATACCTTCATCCACCGTGCCGTCGTTGTAGGTATAGGTGCCTTGCCCGTGCTTTTCGTCATTCTTCCACTCGCCGACGTACTTGTCCCCATTGTATTGGTCGTCTGCCAAAGAATAAAAAGTACCTTGTCCGTGCCATTTGTCATCCTTCCATTCACCGACGTATTTATCTCCACTGGCGTATGTATATATCCCTTGTCCGTTCTTCCTGCCCTCTTTCCATTCACCGATGTATTCGCGTCCATTAGCGAAGGTAAACGTGCCCTGCCCGTGCCATTTGCCTTCCTTCAATTCACCGACGTATTTGTTACCATTGGGTTGGGTAAATGTGCCCTGCCCAGTCGCTGACCCATTCTTCCATTCACCGACGTAATTGTTGCCATTAGCATAGGTAAACGTGCCCTGCCCGTGCCATTTGCCGTCCTTCAATTCACCGACGTATTTGTCGCCATCGGCAAAGGTAACGGTGCCAAAGCAGTTATCGTAAGATTGGTTCTGATCTGAAGGACAAGGTGGCAGAGCAAAGCTCACTCCCCCGCTTCCTAAAAGCATGGCAACGGTCAGGCCGAGTGTCGCGGTCAGGTTTCTCATAGGAGAAGTCTGACAGAGAATGTCTAGTCTGGATAGTCCAGATGTGAGTGTCAGCGGACGATCATGCTGTGGCTGGGCATTTGGCAGGGCGAGTTTGTAAAGCCATGGGACTGGAGGCGAGGCGTCCGACTGCAGTCGACTTCAGCGGCGTCTGACAAGGCTTCAGTGGTGTCCGGCTGCAAGATCAAGGGCAACATCAGCAAGTCCGGCAAGATATATCATGTGCCTGGCAGTCGCTGGTACGACCAGACGAATATCGACGCTAGTGTCGGGGAAAAATGGTTCTGCAGTGTTTCAGAGGCTGAGCAGGCCGGATGGCGGGCACCGAAGTAATCTTCTTACATTTATAGTAACTCAGATATTACCACCGCGTGCCGTCACCCCAGAAATTGTGCTGCAGGAACCTCTCCCACTTGAATAACGTGCGCCGCGATCAGATCGTTCTCGACTTCCAGAAGCTGGTGCTTGGTCAGATCATCACGCTGGATGAAAGATGTCTCTACATCCGCCGGATCGGCGAACGCAAATGCCTGAGGGTGGTCCGGTATCCGACCCTTCTTCATGTGCGCGGTCACACGGTCCCTGATCTTGCCTTCACCGATGTACAGCAATTCATTCGCGCCGCGCCGCCGCAACAAATACAAGCCGACCTCAACGCCAGTCAGATCGTCAAGCGCCCTGTCCACGAAAGCCCAGTCCGACCAGTTGAGGCCCAACAGGTTATCGACACCGCCGTCGCCATCAATCGGGCCCTCTGGTCCTCTGCCCGGGACATGACAGGCCAACACCTCGCCGGTAGGTCCACCACGCCACCGCTTGCCCCGCGCGGCAAGGGCGCGGGTGTTGCCAGTGGACTTGCTGTAGCCCAGCGGCATGCGCCCGAAGTTGAACGTCGGGGATTGTCCGTAGTCTAGGCGGTGCCGGGCAATGGCGATGCACTCCTGGGCTTTCCGCTGCGGCGTAGAGAGATCAGGCATGACCGCCACAGATGCTTCATATTGGCAATCTTCAAGTTGTTTCAGCGCCCACAGAGCCGGTCCTGCTGTGTGTGGGTCGTTATAAGGCATGATGTCCCTGAAGACACCTGAGAGCATCCCCAGCCGCTGCCTGAGGCCCATGCCCGTCTGGCCGATATAGTCCAGGCTTTGCTGGCCGACGCGGCGGATGCGATACAGTCCGGCATCACGCGGGATTGCCTTGTTACGGCCAGCCTTGAAGAGCGGTTGCCAGTCAGACCAGACCGGCTCCTTTGGACTTACCTGCCGCATTCCTTGTAGTTCTTCTTCATGCATTCCATTGCCAGACGCTGCGCCTCCGCGACCTGCCTTGAAGTCATACTACTCTCAATAATCGCTCTGTTTTCGGCACCCATTTTTGAACCGTTCGCACCAGCCAAATTGTACCACATATACGCCATAACTTCGTCGTGAAGTACGCCTTGTCCCATGTCGTACTTGTACCCTAGGTTTTGCTGTGCATCCGCAACTCCCTGTTCAGCCGCTTTGCGATACCACTTCGCCGCTTCCTTGTAATCCTGAGCAACGCCCCGACCAAAATTATATAACTGAGCGAGGTTGTTCTGAGCAAAAGCCATTCCCAGCTTTGCTGGAACCCGATACCATTTCATCGCTTCCGTGTAGTCCTGAGCAACACCTCGACCTTTTTCGTACATGACGCCGAGATTATACTGTGACTGTTGGTTCCCCTGTGCAGCAGCTTTGCGAAACCAATTCACTGCTTCTTTGTAACTCTGAGCAACGCCTTTACCAAAACTGTACGACATGCCGAGATTTAGCTGTGCCTGATCATGTCCTTGTTCAGCGGCTTTGCGATACCATTTCACCGCCTTTTTGTAGTTCTGAACGACACCGACCCCGGTATCATACATAATTCCGAGATTGCTCTGCGCGTCAGCGAACTCCTGCTCGGCTGCCTTTCGATACCACTTTGCGGCTTCCTTGTAGTCCTGAGCGACACCCTGACCCTTATCGTACTTGACTGCCAGATTGTACTGCGCAGCCGCAAACTTTTGCTTTGCAGCTTTGCGATACCACTTTGCAGCTTCCTCGTAATTCTGAGCAACTCCCCGGCCTTTCCCAAGCATGACACCGAGATTGTACTGCGCTTGCACATGCCCCTGTTCGGCAGCTTTGCGATACCATTTCACCGCTTTCTCGAAATTTCGAGCAACGCCCTGTCCATTGTGGTGCATAACGCCCAAATTAAACTCAGCACCTACATGGCCCTGTTCTGCCAACGGTTTCCATTCCCGCAGAGCAGTTACATAGTCCCCTAATTTACTAGCCGCCATCCCAGCCTGAAAATCAGCAAAAACCACCGGCGCTGAACTCATCATCAGAGCCGCTGCCATCAAAGACATGCCGATAAGTTTTTTCACCTTCAATTCCTCAATTATTTGGAACAAGGCCACGACCATTCGCGTTGCGTCCTTGTAACCCTCAACTTACCGCCAAAGGGAAACGACATTTGTGGCGTCATTACCCCCACTATAGCCAGCAAATATTATCGGGTCGATTGAATTTCAGCGGGGTTCATGCAAACCTTCTGATCATGACTGCCCAAAATCAAAAACATTTTTTCATCACCGCCGCGACCACGCTTGTCACCTCGCTTTTTGTGGGCGTCTTCACAACCACGTCAGCCATTGCCGCACCGACAACCATCACAGAGACCTGTGACTTTGTGCTTGGTGACAACGACACCAAGAATGAGGCGCGTGAGGTATCGTTCGTTCGCTGCAAGCGCAAACTGCTTGAAAGAGCCGGGTCGTTCATCCAATCAAACGTGCAGGTGACCAATGGCAAACTGTCCAAGGATCAGGTAACCACATATGCAGCGGCGGTCCTGAGCGTCGAGGTCGTGAAGGAACGGTTTTTCTTCAAGGGCGAGAGCATGGTTCTGGAGCAGACCGTCAAGGCAAAAGTTGATCTAGCCGATGTGAAGAAACGCCTTGCCGCCATCATCGGTGACAAATCTGTATCGCGAAAGGTTGAAGGCCAACAAAAGCAAATCACTGACTTGGAGAAGAGGGTTGAAGAGCTTCGCCAAGAACTTGGTAGTGCGAAAACCAGCCGGGCCAAGTCGATCCGCAAGGAACAGAATGTTGTGCTGGAGCGAATTGACGAACTGTCAAAGGTGAAAATTGCGATCATGCAGAAAATCAAAAATGCATCAAACCGCGCTCAGCAACTCGTTGAACGCGGCATGACACCTGATGAGGTAGTGAAGCTTGCTGGTGCACCACGTTCAAAGACCAAATATGCTTTCTACACCGGATATAGCTACGGGAAGTTTTGGGTTCAATTTGAAAACGGTGTCGTCAGATGCTTGATACTAAATTTTGAAAACAAAAGCTGTAAGAGTTATGAACAAAGGTATCGAGAAAATTTGGCAAAATGATGAGGGTGTTCAGAATTCCGTGTCACTGGCATAGTTTAAATATCCAACACGTCGTCTAATCTGCCTTCAAAATAGATTGAGAGTTGGGACAATGTCAAATTCCAGTTTTGCAGTGGCATCGTCCATTTTTGGGAAGCG
>JABIFY010000010.1 GCA_018650465.1 Alphaproteobacteria bacterium | reverse complement strand
TGTGGAAGAGTAGGTCGCTGCCAGGTCTGCAAAGATCAGATAATCGTTTCCCTGTTAAACAAAAGCGTTTAGATACAAACGATGCTTCAAACATATTCTCAGTGACAAAGACACGAACGTGGCGCCGGCATTCTGGTCGTCGCGTTTTTTTTTGGCGCGGGGTGGAGCAGCCCGGTAGCTCGTCAGGCTCATAACCTGAAGGTCGCAGGTTCAAATCCTGCCCCCGCAACCAAAAAACACCCCGTTAGGTCAATGACTTAGCGGGTTTTTTGTTGGGCGAAATCCAGAAATCCAGCATCCATGTGCCGTGACGACCAAGTCATTGTAATATCGACTGAAACCATCTTGTCCTGTCTGATGCTGCTTTGTCCATGTCACATGAAAGGCACATGGTCAGGCTCTGATGTTCTGGTTATGTGCTCCAGTATCTATCAGCCCAAACCGAGAACCCGACGAGCTATCCACGCCTTTATGCCACCAGAGCCAAGGACGTCACGAAGAGGCGTCGCAGCGACCTCCAGATTTTTCACGTTACTTCTTAGGCGTTCAACGGCGGACATCGCCTCGTCAACAACGTGCCGGTCATAGTCTGCCGCAGCAAGTAAAGTAGTCTTTGGGTCGTCGCCGACGACAATCTGGTCAACCGCCGTACGAAGTCTGTTGACAACTTTGTTTGGCAAATCTTGCATATTCACTGAACGAGAGAGCGTTTCCTCCAGCTGAACGATTTGTTCTTTAGCCTTTTTTAGTTCCCCCAGTTTCGAGTTGGCGATGGACAATTCGTCAGCCGACTGATGAACTTTCAAATTGAGCTGTGCGTGTTCATTTTCGCTTACGTCGAGGTCAAATGAGAGTTCCTCAACTCTGGCCCGCAGCAGCGTGATTTGGTTGGGCTTGCAATCAGCGGCGATCATCAGTGCATTGCGAGGGTCGTGACCATTTTCTTCCGCCTGCACTGCTTTTCTGAACCGGCGTGCCAGTGCTGGAGAAACCTGTAGATTGCAATTGACCAAATTGGAGTTACTCTTGTTCATCCAACGGAACCTTTTCACTTATACTCTGTTCGGTGGCCAGCAGACGCTTCACGTCGCGCCAGACGCTGAGCCTATAATTATCTCCCGCCTCCTGCGCGTCGATAGCGCCTTTCACAGCAACGGCGTAAGCCTCGTGCTGTCCGTGCTTCTTCAGCAGGTAGTCAGCTGTCTCCTGAGGGTCGTCTCTATGTTTATGATCTGCTGGCATGGGCAGTCTGGCAATTAAGCCTTTTCTGGCGGCAGAACTTCGACGGTGATAATATCGTCCATCAGGTGGTCCCGCTTGATGTCAGCAAGGTGCGCCCGCTTTTGATCATTGGTCAAGTTTGCGCCGACACCAGCAGTCATCGCCATCACGATAGCCTGGTCGGGGAGGTCCAGCCAGTAGCTGCGCCGGACCAGCTTGCCGGTCTCGTCGCGGGCAAAGGGGTTGCTCGGGTTCGCACCGAGGTCGGGTTCGTAAAATTGTGCCACGTGGTATTGTCCTTTATGTCTTTCTGGAACGCAGTTTCTGCACACCAACGTATCCCGCAAGAATAATGAGTGAAATGAAGAACAGGGTAGTTGTCATCGACTTGGCTACCGTAAACAGATTGCCAAGAAATACCGTCGAAGATGATATGTCAGGAAAACCCGTCAACATTGTGGCAATAAAAGCGTTTTCGACGTAGTCACAGGCACCGGCGACCACAGCCAACAAAGCACCCGCCTGGAGCCAGTGATATTGCTCAGATGACTTTGACAACAACCACAGCCAGATGGACGCATAGCTGAAGGCGAACAAACCCGGATAAAGCAGATCAAGCGGGATTTGGCGAGTGAGATAGTAGTTTCGCCCTTCTGCGCCCAACGAACCGAGAAACCGTGCTGCATATTCTGCGTCGTACCCAAAAGGCATCAGATCGAACGGCTCAAGTCCACCGGACAAACCAACGAGGTGCGGCAACGTCACCATGACCATAACCGCATAAACGATCTGGGTTACGACGAAAGCCAGCAGTACTTTCCGACCGTTCCGGGAAAATTGGAGGATGTTCGCTATCATTCGCGGATCATACTTTTGAGAACCAGTTGCGCAAGGGATGGCGGCTATTTTGGAGCACGCCACCCGGCCTGTTTTGCCTCAGAAGCACTACAGAACCATTTCTCACCCTTGGCTTCGTCAATCTTCGTCCGGCCATACCAGAGGCTTCCGGGCACATGATATATCCGTCCTGACTTGCTGATGTTGCCCTTGATCCTGCAACCAGACGACGTTGCAGCTCTGTCAGAGGCTGCTGACACCGATTGCAGTCGGACACCACGCCTCCAGTCCCACGGCTTCACAAACTCGCCCTGCCACATGCCCAGCTTACCGGTGCGGGCAGCATCTTCATCGGTGACATATCTGCTTGAGTATCGCCGGTAGGCGACCGCCCAGCCGGTCTGTACGAGCCTCTGGCCAACATCGACGCCATTGGCACGGCAGATGGCCACTATTCGACCATAGCGGTCCGTGTCCGTCTGCTCACACGTCACTGTATTGCCGCTAACCATTTTCATCATGGCATCGGTTGCCATCTCACCGCAGCGAATGATCTTGTTGGGTAATTTGCAGGTCTGTTTGCTCTCAGGCGCGTCGATGCCATGGATGCGGATTTTGGAGTTGTTGATCCTGATCGTGTCACCGTCGGTGACGATGGCTTTGCCTATCATGTTTTCCTTCGCCAACGTAGCTCCGACCGTCAGCCATGGTAACATTAATAGCAAAGCCATTGTCACGATTGTCCCCTTGGGGACATCTGAACAGTTGAAGGCTCGTTTGTCAGCAACGATGGGGCAAGCAACATTACAACCGGTCATTTTGCCACTTTGGTAGGTCGAACTCTGATCACATTTCATCCAAGAAGCTCACGTTGACACTATTACCCCTCAGGCAGTTCCCCAACAATTGGCCGGAAAACAGAACGCATCGCGTCCATCTTGCTTGCCATCCATGCAAAAGCGTCAGGCCAATTTTCTGGATCAGTCATATCCGTACTCCGTTTAATCAGCACATAAGCATACTTTTTATCTTCCCGCTTTTCCCACTCCAGTTGAAAGCCCAGCGAGTTCTCTATTTCGGACTGATTGGCTTCAAGTGACGAAAACCAATCAGGATGCAAGGAGTTGTCTATTTGAACATGCACGATTGCTTCTATCTTAGTAAAACTAACAATTAGCCCCGCCCCAGTCCTTCCTACACCGTACCCCATCCACAAAGATGCCGATGGTTTAGGTGATTTAAAATCAATCTTATTTTCTTCTATATAGCCTCCGAAAGCTCCCCATATCTTGACGACTGTTTGTTGCCACGGCGTCATTTTAGACCGCACGGTGTCTGCAGCTTCTTTAACGGTTTTTGACCAGTCATTGGGCTTGGCGACGACATTAAATTTTGGAGCAGCATCTGACCCTCCAATGCTCCAAAGCTCAATTTCAAGGCCAAAGAAATGAAACTTTTCATCCGTAATACGGTTTAGCCAATCAAGTGCGGCCCTGTGTTCTTCTGTAAAAGCTTGAACCACCCAGACCAGCGTGACGGCATCTAACCCGGAAGCGTAAGTTAGCAGTTGCCCCAGATGAGTATGATCTGTCCTCTCAAGTTGGTTCTCAATCAATACAAGAGTATCATCACTAGTGTTTCGGCAAAGTATATCCGCTCGAAATGGCCCAACCCTTGCTTCTTGATCTTGGACTTCCAATTCGATTTCGATTGCGTCGCTGAGGAGCGAAATATTTTCTTCTTCAGCTAACCACGGGGTGAAGTGAGTATCCTCACGTTCCCAGTATTCTCTCAGGTCTAATTTAGTTAACCGCCCCAACTTAGGACTATTCATAGCTTATCCTTCAAATTGTTTAGCACCAAAAATATCAGTGATTTCCGTTAGAAAATATTTTGGCTTCTGGATCATGGCACTCTGAACACCGTTGAGAGGATAGTGCTGCCTGATCCTCTGACATAGGCGTTCTGCTGCCTCTTCCATGTAGCTCTGGCCTGATAGGTCATCTCGTCGTCGAGGTAATTCTGGATTTCAGACAGTGATACTTTACCGTCAGAGTTTCCGTATTTTCTGCTGTCTGCTTCCCCATTCAATGCGTCCAACAGGTGCTTGGTGAACAGACCATGCCGGGCTTTTGGGTCCCAGCTTGCGAGTTGGTTTCCCTGCGCCGCTGTGATCACAATCATCTGACCCTTTGATGACGGCATCTTGGGATTTACACTGATCCCGGACGCACTGCTGACCAGCATCCCCTTTTCACTTTCTCCAGAGAAGCACGCGTCAAGAAATACTGTCACCGAGCGGGCTGGCAGCATGGCGAGGTTGGCGTACATCGTGTCCACTGAGTAGCCAGTTATCTCCGCTGAATTGGGGTCACCATCCACTGGCAGCAGGTATGGACGTTCGTCTTCCAGTCCGGGTACGCCGTGCCCAGAGTAGTAGACGATGACATCCGACTGACCTTTGCGCAGAGCGTTGAACAACGTGCCTTTATGAGATTTCTCATTGCCGAGCAAAGCGGATATTGCGTTCACTCCTGCATCACGCAGGTCGAAGATATTGCCTTCACGATAACCCAGTTTGTTGACGATGAACTGCTTCATGGCATCAGCATCATTGTGGGCGAAATCTACGGTCGGCACTCTGCCGCTATAGTTTCGGTTGCCGATGATGACTGCAAATGATCGCCGGTTCTTCATGCGGACTGGAGCCATTTCACGCTCGTGTGCGTCAGCTATCTTGCGCTTGCGAACCAGCTCACGCTGTCTGCGCTCCTCGGCTTCTTGTCGCTGGGCCAGTTCAAGTTTTGCGACACGGGTGCGCTCAGCTTCAGCTTTGCTCCGGCGCTCCGCTTCTTCCGCCGCTAATATTTTCGCCCGCCTTTGTTGCTCTTCTTTGACCCTTTGTTTTTCCACTGCCCGTTCTGCTGTTTGGGGAAGACTTTCAAATCTCTTTCCCGTTAGCAAAGCGCATCTTTCCAATGATAACCCTCGACGCTTCGCTTCGTCTGTAAAACTTCTTAGTGAAGGTTCCCAATATGCGCTTGATGCTCCGACATCGCTTGTCGCGCCTTGACAAAGAGTTTGGTCAGATAAGTCTTTGATGGAGGACGAAGCGTATACTCTGGTAGGTGAAGAACTGTAAAAATTTTCACTGCTCTTGCAGGCAACAAGGGTCACAGAGAAGAAGATTATTGCAAGTCCAGTTAGGGAATGATTTTTCATTTGGGTCCTTGCCATCAAACATACACTACGGTGCCGGGCACAACTGTCTGGGGGGACGAAGACGTCAGCATCAACCATTTCCACGTGTGGTACATTTTAACAGAAAAATTTTTTGCACAACTTACATTACCCACAAACACCCGAAGCTCAAACCTCGTACATAACACCAGTATGCAGGGACCAGAGGCGGAAATCCGGCTGCGGATCAAAGCCGCACCAAATGTATGCACGCTTTGGCTCTGGGTTTCGGCACTAGGGCCTGAAGATCAACGTCATGGTGCGACATCTGGACACATTCTAATCTAGTCCATATGCCACTACATATTCAGTCACAGGGTTGTTGCGCTTCATTTCTCCCTGAAACCAGCGCGCCTCCCCGACCCTGAATAACTCGCGAGATGCTGCCCCCCAGCATCTCGCTTTTTCTTTGCCTAAACTTGTTGCGTCTAGACGCAACGACTGTGAGGGCATCTCAGGGCCGTCTTTATCGGCTGATACACCAGCGCCCCGGAAAACGCTGTGACGGCTTGTGTGAGCCGCCACAGCACCTCCGTGGGCTTAGCTAGTCCCAGACAACCCTTGCAATTGCCATCAGTTCAGAAACAGACAGGCAACCGGCAGTGTTGATCCAGTGGAACTCGTCGAGATCACTATCCACCTCTTCAGACTTCCAGTACTCAAGCAGAAGGTGGACAGCCGCCTGATGATGACTGATGCCCTTTCTGGGAACGTAGCCAACATCTGCCCATTCCCACTTGCCCCAGTTATCATCCCAGTACTGGCTGAGAAGAACCCAGTGCCTGCGGCCCCGATGCAGGTAATAGGCGTCGAGGCGATTGTGCATCGGCGACCACGCCCATTCCACCTGAGCAAGATAGGCTGCTGACTTCGGCTTGCCTTTGCCGCGGGCATTTTCCGGCACTGAGCCGTAGCCGACCGCGAAGTTAAATGGATCAGGTCGCTCAACAAGATCGACAACTTCGTGGATGCGCTGCTGCGGAAGCTGGTCCGGCGACATCGGTATCACAGGTGTTTGTGTCATGATGCGTCTCCATTTTCTTCAGGCTGCAGGGCGTTCTTCATCATCGTCTGCAATTGACGCGAGGGTATCGAGCATACCGTCCAGCGAAAGACCTGTGGGTGTCACGACAGGCCTGTTTTGCTTGCGGACAGAGAACGTCTCCAGCCCACCAGAGA
>JABIFY010000137.1 GCA_018650465.1 Alphaproteobacteria bacterium | reverse complement strand
CCTCAATGCCTTCAGAAAAGCCATGGTCAAAATGTCTGAATTGGAAATCCGCGACTATATGATGGCTTTATTCAAACCAAACATTCCTCGGAAACCGTTGATAGAGTTGGTGTTATGAAAAGAGTCGGGTACTGTGCTTGCAGGTATAGGAACTGTATCAAATTAAGGTATTGTAGAGAAAGATAAACACGTCGCAGGAAACGTCATGCAGGAGTGGGCATTGAGCGATAATTCTGATGCATCAACTGGCAGTGAGACTGCCCGAATAGTCTATGTGGAAGACAATCCGGCAAATGTTCGTTTGCTGGAATTCTTGATTGCCCGACACGAAGACCTCGAACTGTCATCCGCTGAGACTGGCGAGGAAGGCGTGGCACTTGTTCAGCAGACAATACCTGATCTTGTTTTGATGGATATCGGATTGCCCGGCATTGATGGCCTGGAAGCCTTGCGGTTGTTGAAGTCTGACGACGCGACAAAACATATCCCTGTGATCGCCATCAGCGCGAATGCCATGCCTCACGACGTCGAGAAGGGACGCCAGGCAGGTTTTATGTCCTATCTGACCAAGCCCATCGACATCAACGAATTGTTGAAAGTCGTTAAGCAGATTTTGTCGACAGGCAGTTGAAGGGAAGAGGCCGGGGCCTCAGATCAGATTGTTTCGAACTGCGTAAGCGGATAACTCTGCAACCGTCCCTAATCCCATTTTGCGCTTAATATTTTCCCGGTGCTTGCGAATTGTATGGGTACTTATGCTTAGCATCTCGCCAGCGCTGTTGGACGTATGGCCTTCGGCGATCAATTTCAGGACCTGTAATTCCCGACTGCTCAGCAAATCGTTTATTTGCACCGCTGTTTCCTGGCCTGACGACCCGGACCTTCCCTGGCTGGCGCTACCCGGCAGGGGATCGGGAAAATACTTTTTGCCTGCAAGCGCTGCCTGAATGGCACTGTAAATCTGTGACATGTCAGCGGTCTTGAAGATGAAGGCATCCGCACCTGCACTGTTTATGGCTTCCGCAGCCAGGCTTTCGGCATCCTGACCCGTCATCAGAACCAGCCGGATCGGAATTTTTCGAACCCGGACTTCACGGGCAACATCAAGGCCTGAACGGCCAGGCAGCCGTAAATCCAGTACAGCAAGATCAAAATCCCCCTGGATGATCATATCCAGTGCTGAACGGCCGTCTGCAGCTGAAACAACATCAAAACTTTCATCCATTCGTTGAAGCAGGGATATCAAGCCTTCCCTGATCAACGTATGATCATCGGCGATCAGAATCCTGGTGCTTTTACTTGTTTGGGCGACCGTATTCATGACGTATCCGGGTTTAATTTCATGTGAGGGAAAACTGGCGCAATATATATCATGCAAACATTAGTAGAAGTGCGTATTTGCGCACAGTCAAAAGCTCATCAAAATCGAGATTGAATTGAACAATCCCTTTCAGGACTGTCCGGGTACTCGTCACCCTGTTATCCGACGAGAAACGAAAGCAATGACGCCCATGAAAATTCAGCGGATGATCCTGCCTTTAACGATTGTCCTGATATTTCTGGCGATATTTGATCCTGCACCCGCAATTGCAGATCAACCTCTTGTTTCAGGCATTACAACAGACGGCAGGAACGCTCTCGCCGTTATTCCCCTTGAGGGAGAAATTCCTGAGGATATCAAGCTGGATATTACAGGTCCATGGCGGGTGATCCGCGGACACATTGTCAGACCAGGCGACATCAGCAGATCCTTTCAAAGTGAGTGGGCCGAACTGCCCGAACGTTGGCACCGTCTACCAGCCGACATTCGCGCCAACATGCGTGTGGATGATTCCCAACCACTGGGTTTTGGCGTGGCCACTTACAGCCTTCGGCTACAGGTGCCGCATACAAACAAATCACTGGCCATTCGAATTCAGTCACCCTATTCAGCTTACGAACTTTGGTTGAACCGGAAATTGATCGTCGGCAATGGTCGTATTTCTGAAAACAAACAGGATTTTCAGGCCTATTACCACACGCAGTTCGTTCCTCTTCCGCCTGGGGAGGTCGTTGACGTCACATTCATCGTGGCCAATTTTGAACATCGCGCGGGCGGTGTCCTGAGGCCCCCACAAATCGTGAACCTCGCGGTCGAACTCTCTAAATTGCGGAGTCTGGATTTTAGCTATCTGGTCGTTTTCGGGGCTCTCATTGCTTTGTTGTTCTTTCAGTTCGCCTACTTCATCCGAACCCTGCCCAACCAGCCTGAATGGTCACATTTATGGTTTTGCGGCTTGTCTGTCTTGTTAGCGATGCGCCTGGTGATGTTGCAGTCCCTGCCAGAAGTTATCTATCCGGATTTCCCACAATTCAGCACCAAGGTTCTTGAGTATCTGACTATTTACCTCTCTCCGGCGTTATATGTCGGCTTTCTGTCGTCCATGTTTCCAGGAGAATTTCCACGCTGGTTTCGCTGGCTGGTCTACGTTCCCTGCGCCACTTTGGCAGGCATCACCCTGACCATGCCGGTTCACATTTTCAGTCGATTTCAGGATCACGCCATTTTATTTATCCTGGCTGTCGCCCTGTTCAGCCAGGTGGCGACGATCATCGCCTGGAAAAGAAATCGCAACGGGGCAGCAGCTGTGGTCATTTTCACCGTCGCCTTCGTTTTCACCCTGATGAACGATGCCTTGCACTATCTGCATACCTTTGACCTGCGTGCCTACGCCTTTGAAGACCTGACCCCTTTCGGCATTGCCTTGCTATCCATTGGCTATTCCATTGCCCTGGGTTCCCGGTCAAGAGCCATCTATGACCAGGCCAGGCATTTGTCTGAAGACCTCAAAGACGTCGCTGAAAGCCTTGAAATCCGGGTGCAGGAACGTACCGCTGATCTGGAAGAAGCCAGACATCAAGCCGAACATACGGCGCAGGAAAAATCCACCTTCCTGGCGACGGCCAGTCATGACCTTCGCCAACCCATTCATGCCCTGTCGATCTTCAATCAATCCCTGCTTTATCAGGTCGACAGCCAGCCTGAGTTGAAACGCCTGGCAGACAAGCAGCAACAACTGGTGATGTCGCTGTCCAACATGCTGGAATCGATGCTGGACGTCTCGAAACTGGAAGCAGGAACAGTTCAGGCATCACCTCAGATTTTTCAACTCCGCAGCTTGTTCCGCTCTCTGCACGACACACTTGATCCCGTTGCCACCCGGCATGGCGTCAAATTGCGCTTTGTCTCGTCTGACGTGGCTATAAATGCTGATCCTTTTCTGCTCGGCAGGATCATTGCCAATCTGGTGATCAATGCCATAAACGCCTCACCGGATGGCCAGGTATTGGTCGGTGTGCGAACCGGGAAGGAAGCGGTGCGGCTACAGGTGCTGGACAATGGCAGCGGTATCCCGCTTGAGGCTCAGAAACGCATATTTGATCAATTTGTTCAGGTTCAGGATGATAGTCGACCGGCCCCCACCGGCCTTGGACTGGGGCTCAGCATTGTGACCAACCTTAGCCAGTTGATGAATTTACAGGTATCTCTGACATCTCAACCCGACAAGGGAACGGTTGTGACAATTACCATTCCCCGGGGTAATCCAGACCAGATCGAACAGGCCGCGGCGGTTATGCCTGAAAATCTCGACATGCCGCCTGACCAGGCAAACAGTGATGGTGAAGCCCTGCCGCGAATGGTCATTTTGGCTGTCGATAATGATCCACCTGTACTGGACGCCATGACCGAAATCCTGCGACGCTGGGGTCATTCCGCCATGGGGGCCGGGTCAGCCCACGAAGCTATTCGTCTGCTCGACGAGTTGGGCAAACCAGATTTGTTGCTCTGCGATTATCGACTGGAAGGCCGCCAAACCGGTTTCGAAGTTATTGCCCATGTGCGCAGCTATTTCGGCCGTGACATTCCGGCGGCGATCATCACCGGTGCCACAAGTGCCGAAGACTTGCGCGCGCTGAAAAACTCAGGACTGCCTGTCCTGCACAAGCCCATCAACTTCCCGCGCATGATCAAAGTTCTGAAAGAGGCCGCCAGCCAGAAACAAAGCCAGAGCAGTAAATCAACAGCTTAAATGGTGCCCTCAGCCGGACTTGAACCGGCACGGCCTTACGGCCAACGGATTTTAAGTCCGGCGCGTCTACCAATTCCGCCATGAGGGCACGGAGGTGGCAAGGTCTGAGATATACTTGAAGATGCTGGCCTCGACAAGTTGGCTAGGGCTGTTAATTGCTGTCTTATTTTGCGGCCTTCTTCGCCTTGCCAATTTCGCCCTCAAAGGGTGTGCTGCCCATGTCGCGGATGATCTGGCGCACGGCTTCGGTGGCGGCTTCAAGGTTTTCGATGTTGGTTGAGCGCAGGACCAGGCTGGTACCGCCGGTGCCGCCGCGAAAAAACGGGTAGCTGCCGACATCTACATCCGGATAGCGGGCTTGAACCTGCCCAAGACCTTCGGCGATGCGCCCCTCCGGAATTTCACTGCCGATGGTGCGCGACTGCACAGGCGTACCACCGTGCAGCAAGTGCTTCATGGACTGGAACATCCCCTGCATGATCACAGGTACGCCCGCCATGACATAGACATTGCCAAGACGATAGCCAGGAGCTTTGCTGATCGGGTTTTCAACCAGTTCAGCACCTTTCCCCATGCGCGCCATGCGCAAGCGGGCCTCGTTCAATTCGCCCTCCTTGTAATGTGCGACCAGAAGGGCGTGGGCCTCGGCATTTAATTCATATTCAACACCAAAAGCCTTGGCGATACATTCCGAGGTAATATCGTCGTGGGTCGGGCCAATGCCGCCCGTGGTAAAGACATAATCATATTTAGCCCGGCATTCGTTGACGGTTTTGATGATGGTGTCTTCGGTATCGGGAATCACCCGTGCTTCCGCCAGGGTGA
Organism: Alphaproteobacteria bacterium; assembly: GCA_018650465.1. Lineage (GTDB taxonomy): Bacteria > Pseudomonadota > Alphaproteobacteria > UBA2966 > UBA2966 > JABILA01. The sequence continues at coordinate 3,550 of JABIFY010000137.1, read as the reverse complement.
CGCCAATCTTGTTCAATTCAGACGCCAGATACGAAAGATTGATGTCCTGGGTCCGCCCCGAGAGGATTTCGTTGCCGATGATAATCAGGCAGGCTTCCGGGTTTTTGCCGGTCGGGTTCAAATCAGTCGGGCTCATGAAATACTCCAGTCGTTATCTGCCAAGCTTATCATTCGAAAACCGCTTTGGTCACCAGATCAGGTGTAAATAATCCATGCCGGGCAATTGAATCCCGGACTGGATATGCTTACTTTCGCGGCTATGAAATTTCCTGATCCCCTGATCCGCGGCACGCTTGAGCTCCGCTATAAACGGTTTATGGCTGATGTGACGCTGGAAAATGGCGAAACCGTTGTCGCCCATTGCGCCAATTCAGGCTCTTTATTGACGGCGAAAGAGCCGGGCTCGGAAGTCTGGATATCGCCCGCCCGCAATCCTGATCGCAAGCTGAAATATACCTGGGAATTGATCCGCTGTGGCCGCTCGTTGGTTGGCATCAATACCGCCCATCCCAATGCCCTGGTTGCCGATGCGATCGAAAGTGGCAAAATCACGGAACTGGCCGGGTTTGAATCTTTGCGCCGGGAAGTCAAATACGGCAAGAATTCCCGTATCGATATCCTGCTGGAAAGTGGCGGAAAACTGACTTATGTGGAAGTTAAAAACGTAACGTTCAGTCGTGAAAAGGGACTGGCAGAATTCCCGGATTCCGTCACGGCACGCGGGGCCAAACACCTGGTTGAGCTGTCCGATATGGTGGCCGGAGGCCATCGCGCCGTCATGGTCTATCTGGTGCAGCGCCAGGATTGCAAAAGCCTGGCTATTGCGGATGATATCGATCCTGTATATGCAGAGGCCCTGATCAAGGCGCGGGCTGCCGGGGTTGAGGTTTTGTGTTATTGTTGCAAGATGTCGACAAAAGAAATCAAAGTCGACCGGCCATTGCCGGTTAACTATTGATTACCGGACTTTTCGAACCAGATTATTCAGCGAACAGATACAAAAATGGCAAGCAAGTGAACCAGGATATTGTAACAGAGACCGACGCACCACGCCGCACAGGTGCCATAAAAATCCACGCCCCGGAAGACATGGCTGGCATGCGGGTTTCCGGTCGCCTCGCGGCGGAATGCCTCGATTTCATCGCGCCTTTCGTGGTGCCGGGTGTAACGACGGACGAGTTGGATAAACTGGTGCACAAGTTCACCATTGATGCTGGTGCGATCCCGGCCCCCTTGAACTACAAGGGCTTTCCCAAATCGGTTTGCATCTCGGTCAATCACGTGGTTTGCCACGGCATTCCCGGCGACAAGATATTGAAAAACGGCGATATTTTGAACATCGACGTGACCATGATCGTTGACGGCTGGTTTGGTGATTCAAGCCGCATGTATCTTTGTGGTGACGTGGGAATCAAGGCTCGCCGCCTGGTCGACGTTACTTACGAGGCCTTGATGCGCGGCATCGAAGTTGTCAAACCGGGGGCGCACACTGGTGATATCGGCGAGGCCATTCAGTCCTTTGTGGAAGCCAAGCGTTATTCCGTCGTGCGCGATTTCTGTGGCCACGGCATCGGCAAGGTTTTCCATGATTCCCCCAACATCCTGCATTACGGCAATCGGGGTGACGGCCACGAATTGAAAGAGGGCATGTTCTTCACCATCGAGCCGATGGTCAACATCGGCAAGTGGCAGGTCAAGATGCTTTCCGATGGCTGGACCGCGGTCACCAAGGACAAATCACTGTCCGCCCAGTTCGAACACACCATCGCTGTCACCTCAAACGGACATGAAATTTTCACAACTTCTCCGTCCGGACTGGATCATCCGCCCTATTCCTGAGATTGTGACCAGATGACATCGAAGGAAGATCACAAGGCTGGCCACCGCCAACGCCTGCGCACCCGTTTCATGAAATCCGGACCAGAAGCTTTGGCGGATTATGAGCTGCTGGAACTGATCCTGTTGCACAGATTATGTGTTTAATTCCAATAAGGTTTGCCAAATAGCGTCACATTTTGGCCCTAATGTTTCCAAGGGGCTCCGGACACAGTGGCAAACTTATTGTTCATTTCAATTTGCTGGCATCTGGCGTGAAAGGCCAGCACTAAACGTAGTTATCTTGAGGTGTTGGGGCATTAAGATGCATTTTGAGGGTGCAAAGTGCCCGTTATGTTCTATTCCATTGTTCAAGCACAAAACGCTAATTCGTTACAACGGTTTATCAACCTCCAGGCTGAAAAGGTTGTCCAGACGTTGGATCGATATCCTTTCTCAGATGATGTGTAATTCACTTCTTGACCACCACCACACTGACACTGCCAAGTCCTGGCACCCCTACCCCTTAACCATCTTCCGTCGCTTGTTAATAGCGTCAATACAAGCGTTCAGAACCTTCGCCTGATGAACCATTCCCGCAAGTTCCTTAGGTTGATCGATCTGTGATCCAGCCTCTTGAATGGCATTCAGGGCCTCATCTAATCCGGCCAGTTTACCGAGCTCGTATTCATCCATGATTACTTCCTGACCACTGTCACCGCCAGACTACCGAGTTTTCAAACCGAAGCCGAATCTTCGATCTGCATTTTGTGTGCCCGATCACATATTGCAGTAAACACATCATTACTGAGTTCCCGGTACAAAGTGACCCACTCCGTCAGCATATGCTTTCGGAACTCATGATCAGTGTTGTTGGCAGCAATGGCACAGCTTTGATGTTCTTTGTTTAGTTTCCCCCAAAGCATCAGTAATACATTAGCACTTTCATCATTTCCTGAACTCAACAAATATGAAAAATAGGTCTCACTTTTTCCCAAATAGTGCTTGCTGAATTTTGCTTTTGTAAATCCAAATTCAAATTTCTCAAAGGCCAATCTGTTGTACACATTTTCCAGAATTTCTGTCATCAGTATCACTCCACTTTTACAACTATTTAGCTTTCTAAATCATTTTTCATTTATTCCCGTTCTGCTGCAGCGACTCATTATTTTTATTTGTTTTCTGGAATAAATGCGTTGACAGGACGTCATACTAAGCTTTCCCGCCATTTATTTGCATTCAGATGATAACTATTGCACTTGCTGATAAACGCCAGGGCCCAGCAATACGCTACCCAATACCGAAGGGAAATACCTCGGCCAAAAAGCGACGAATCAACCAAAATATTTATGCCGCCCTGGTCGAATGTCGAAATGCACTGGGAGTTAAAAGGATATTTGTACGGCGCGCATGATCAATTCACTGGATCAGGTTTTTGAGCTTTCTGAAGGGCATTTTTGGCCTTCGTGACTTTTTCGTTGGCAGCGTCTTTGGCCATTTTCAGCTTTTCTTGCGATGTTTTTATTCCAAGCTGCTTGATTTTTCGTTTTGAAGCCTTTGCGGCCAAATCGTTTGTCCCGATTATCTCGATGATTTTCCACAGTACCCGACTTAATAGGATAAAGCCCTGAAGTGATTCATACTTTGAGATTCTCCGACCAAAGAAAGTCTCAAAATATGCAGCAATTACTTGGCAAGGCCTTATCCACACCGTTAGGAGAGCACATCCCCCTTT
>JABIFY010000136.1 GCA_018650465.1 Alphaproteobacteria bacterium | reverse complement strand
GGCGATATAGAAGCACTACCAGCTACATTACAGTTGATGCCGTTAATGCTGGCGAACTGGACGCTGCTATTGAATATGTGGCGGCAACGCGCAATAAAAATAAAATAACCCGCTAGCATGCAATGTGTTTGCGGGTTTGTGGGTACGGGTTACATCAGAAACGGACCACCATTGTAAGTATGCTATAGCCTTTGGCATAGACGGCAACCTAAATGACGGCTGTTGAACGTTATCAAAATGCCAGAAAAATAAGCCATCGTTTATTAAAGTTTAGTATTGGGTAAGGTGGTTGCAGACTATGCAACAATGTTCGAAGTAAGCTGTTGGAACTACTCCGTTTCAATCGTCCCCACCATTTTCAAAACAATGCTAATTCACAATACGAGTTACAAAATAGTTACATATAATAAAAAAATCAATTAAAAACAATAAGTTACAATCGAAAAACTATTGAGTGGGAGTAAGTCAGATAGCGTTTGGTGTAGACTGGCTCATTACTCTTTTGATTTCAGATTTGATTTCATTATCAGTATACGGCTTGACCACGTAGCCGAATCCGTCTGGAGTATCGAAACTTCCTTTGGTTGATACTTCCTTGTCGCCGAACGCCGTAATAAAAATGATTAAAGTTTTCTGTTTGGACAATATGACATTGGCGGCAGATCTGCCATCGATGCTGCCTGGTAAACCTATATCCATCAGAACAAGATCAGGTGAAAGCTTCTGTGCAAGGTGGACGGCCTCCAGAGCATCAACGGCTATCGTAATGTGTTCGAACCCCATTTCTTTCAAAATCCGGCTGTAGTTGAAGGCATGCAAGGCTTCATCTTCAACGATCAACACGCTTGGATTATCCATCATGATACCGGGCCCAGCACAAACACTTTCTCTATCCATATAGATCGTGTGTCTGGGCGATCAACGACAAACGGGATGTCCATTGCAATTATCTTTTTGGTCAAACTAAAAACTGACCGTTACTGTCGCTCCGTTATTTACTGCGCTGCGACTTGTACAGGTTGGGCAGAATCTTCGCTGTTCAGATTGTAATGCACAACATTGTCTGACACAGGCAATGACTTCACGGGACCACGACGTATCCAGGTAACCTGCATTACCCAGGCGACGTTGGCAGGATTGGTGATCGGATTGTGGGGGCCATTGCGACCGGCTGGTGCACGGGCCAGCAAAGTGCGGCCATCCTTCATGCCAATGATGCAATCAGCTGCAGCGCCGGCCAGGATGTCTTCGGGCCTTTGGCGTTCGCCGATCAGGATATCGCCGTCCATATAAGCTGGCGTCAAGGCGTTACCACGAATGGCGACTGCAACACAGTCTTCACAAGCTTGTCCCATCCCCAGTTCAATGAATTGCCCGGCATTGTCCTCATCGGCAACGTTACCGAATGCCGGATGGCTGCCCGGCAAACCGATGGTCGCAACCAGCGGAATCGAAGTATTCGGACTTCCGGAATTGATGCCAAACTGAAGCCATTCCGGGGTGACCTCCAAAATCGATGCCAGTTCCAATAACCTGGAATACTTTGGAGAAGTACGACCGCTTTCCCAGTAAGCAATGCTGGATTGATCCACTTTGGTGTGTCGGGCCAATACAGCCTGGCTCATCCTGAGACGTTTGCGGGCGATTTTTATGCGATTTCCTAGGGTCATACCCTATTACAGCAAGTAATATGCCAAATTTTAGACAAATTTAAGTAAAGCGTATTCGTTCTCTCCGAATCGCCTCGTTTCATACTTTTATTGCAATTCTGGGCCTTGGCGTCATCCTGTGTTTCAGAACAAAGTTGAAACACTCTAATTGACGATTAGCCGTCAGTTTTTGCTTTTCCTTCTGGTGAAATCGTGACGCTGACATCGGTACCACCCGCTGCAGATTTCTGTAATTGCAGCGTGGCAACCCGTCCTTCGCGGATATAGGTCAGAACACTGACGGCTGCGCGCACGGCGGTAATTTCGCGCCAACCCAGGCCCGGCAATTCCTTGCGATAAAAATCAAATGCAGATTCCGGTGAATTGGGTGTCTGGATCAGAACCCGTCCTGTCCAGTCCTCGCCTGTACCAAGAATAATTGATTTTTCCGTGTCCAGTTGCGCTTGAGGCGGCATGGGCAAGTCAGAAAACTGTACAACATTCACATCAGTCTTGCCGGTTTGCATCGATCCAGATGCCACAACCGGGGCAGGGGTCATGCGTTGTACCGGTTTGTCTGCTGGTTGTTGTATGCAGGCCACCAGGGCAAATGCTGTCAAAGACAAGGGAGCAAGAGCGCGGTTAAGAATTTTCATGATACAATATTTCTGTCGGGTGATTTTTCTGGCAGGTGATTTTAATGTCGAAACATACATGGGCCAGTGACATCCGGATCATGCCATGTAAAGAACAAAAACCCAACAGGGATCGGAGAACGGCGGGCATTGAAACATCGGCGTTTCCGGCCCTGATCAAATCTGTCAAAACGATCAAAACCGGCGACGGACCTGATGATCAAATCCCTGGTATGGGAGGCTTGATCAGGCGGCCAACTGACGATGCGGCTGGAAAAACCGTAATTGCGCGGATTTTGATGGTTTTTTAGTTGATTCCGGGTGTAGTCTCGTTTGCATAAACGCCTGTCTGCGTATATTGTGACGCCCGATTTCCGCGCCTTTTGAAGGTTGCGGAAAAATTATTTCAAGTGTTGGTCGCCGTGACGGATGCCAGCCTTCGCAACCTAACAATATCGGGCATATGGACGTGGAGCCAATGCCCTGGAGATTTAAAGAGTGTCCGATATCTTCAAGGAAGTCGACGAAGACGTACGTCGCGAAAAACATTCCGAGTTGTGGGAAAAATATGGCAAATATATCATTGCCATTGCTGTGGTTGTTGTTGCCGCGACCGCCGCGACTGTAAGCTGGCGCGAATATAGCAAAAACCAGATGCTGGAAGCGGGCAGCAATTTTGCAGCCGCCAAAGCCCTGGTTGTTGCACAAAAAGATGCCGAAGCAGCAGATGCCTTCGCCAAACTGGCCGCTGGGTCCAGCGCCGGATATGCCGCGATCGCCAGACTGGAAGAAGCCGCAGCCCTCGCCCGCAGCAAGGACGTTGAAGCCGCCCTCAAGATTTATGACGCACTTGCGGCTGACAGTTCAGCGGATCAAAATTTCCGCCAGCTCGCCAGTCTGCATGCGGCAAGCCATTTGCTGGACGGTGGTGATACGGCAGGAGCCCGGTCCCGGTTGGAGACGCTGACGTCAGCCAGCAGTCCGTGGCGCCATTCGGCCCGTGAGTTGCTTGGCCTGGCCGCCATGGCCGAGGGTAACACAGAAGAAGCCATCAAAACATTCAAAGCCTTGTCTGAAGACGCAACGACACCGCGCGGTGCCCGCGCCCGGGCGGCAGAGATGTTGGCTGCTCTCGGCGGAGCCGAATAAGTTATGAAATGGGCGGAGCTGAATAAATTATGAATACTGTCATGCGCCGAGCCTTTGTCGTGCTGTCGCTGACAGCATTGCTTACCGCCTGTGATTTACCTGGTTGGATGGGCGAGGCGGGGGATCCGCCTTTGCCGGGCGAGCGCATTTCTATCATGAGCTTGCAAAGCACGTTGCAGGCTGATCCGGCCTTGGCCGATCTGAATGTTCGTCTGCCACGGCCTTACGTCAATACCGCGTGGCCGCAGTCTGGCGGCCATGCAACGCACGCCATGCATCATCTGCAGGCTGGCGCTGGTCCCCGCATGATCTGGCGGGCGCGTATTGGTGCAGGTTCCGACGACGTAGAGCGTCTGACTGCGACCCCCATCCATGCAGGTGGGCAGGTTTTTGCCCTCGATGCCCGCAGCAATGTGTCGGCTTATGATGGCGGCACTGGCGAGCGATATTGGCGCTACAATCTAACGCCTGATGGTGAGGAAAGAGGCGCTTTGGGTGGCGGCCTCGGTTTTGATAATAACGTTCTTTATGTGACCACTGGTTACGGTGATGTCCTGGCACTTGAGCCGGACACTGGTGCGGTGATCTGGAGCTACGCCATCGGCACACCATTACGCGGGGCCCCGACAATTGACCGTGGTCGCGTGTTTGTCGTATCGCTGGACAATAAATTACATGCCTTGGATGCCAGTGATGGCAGTGTCATCTGGAAACATGTGGGCATCGTCGAAAGCGCCGGGCTCATTGGTTCGGCCAGTCCGGCTGTGCAGGGTGACCTGGTTGTCGTGGCCTATTCATCGGGTGAACTGTTTGCCCTGCGGCGATCCAACGGCCGTGTTGCCTGGGTTGATTCGCTCAGTGGTCGCGGTCGATCCACCGCCCTGGCGCAACTGGGAGATATTACGGGCTCGCCAGTTATTGACCGGGGCCGGGTTTATGCCGTCAGCCATGGTGGCCGTATGGTATCCATCGATCTGCGTACGGGCGTTCGTATTTGGGATCAGGCAATCTCCAGCGTACATACACCCTGGATCGCCGGTGACTTTGTTTTTGTGACCACGGTCGATTCCCGGGTCGTCGCTTTGTCACGAAATGACGGGCGTGTACGCTGGGTTCGCAAACTGGCGCGCCATGTGGACGAGGATCGCGAGGAATTGGTGAACTGGACAGGGCCGGTCCTTGTTGGTGACCGCCTGATTACGGTTTCTTCGCAAGGCGTCGCTTTGGCCATCTCTCCCTATACAGGCAAGATCAATGGTGATATTGAACTGCCAGACCCGGTTTCTCTGTCGCCGATCGTTGCCAATCAGACATTGTATTTTTTGACGGACGAGGCTGAACTCCTCGCCTTCCGCTAAAGGCTTTCAAGAATGACTGCGACTGTTGCCATCATTGGTCGACCCAATGTGGGTAAATCGACCCTGTTCAACAGGCTTGTCGGTAGACGCCTTGCGCTTGTGGACGATACCCCCGGTGTGACTCGTGATCGTCGCGAAGGTGAAGGCCGGATTTCCGATATGGAATTTCGCCTGATCGATACAGCCGGACTTGAAGTCGGTCCCGAGGATAGCTTACAGGACCGCATGTGGAGCCAGACCAAGGCCGCGTTGCAAGAAGCTGACGTCGGCCTGATGATGATAGATGCCCGTACCGGTCTGACGACAGCAGACGAACATTTTGCCGAAATTCTACGCCGGGCCGACACACCTGTGATTTTGGTCGCCAACAAATGCGAAGGGCGACAGGGCCAGTCTGGCATGTTGGAATCCTACAGTCTGGGGCTGGGTGATCCGATCGCCCTGTCTGCCGAACACGGCGAAGGCATCGGCGAACTTTATGATGCGCTTCTGCCTTATGTGGGCCGTGCAGATGAAGAAGATGAATTCGCTGAACTGGAAGTCGCCGCCGGGCTTGCGTTGGACGAAGAGGGGCAAACCGAAGAAGAAGACGTCGGTGGTCCCATCCAGATGGCAATCGTTGGCCGACCCAACGTGGGCAAATCGACCCTGATTAACCGCCTGCTGGGTGAAGAACGTTTGATCACCGGACCAGAGGCCGGTTTGACACGCGATTCCATCTCGGTGGAATGGGAGTGGGGTGGCCAGCGCATCAAGCTGGTGGACACGGCGGGTTTACGGAAAAAGGCCCGGGTTCAGGAAAAGCTTGAGCGCATGTCGACCGCCGATACGACACGGTCCATTCGCTATGCCCAGATTGTGGTGCTGGTCATTGATGGCCAGGCACCCATGGAAAAGCAGGATTTGACCATTGCTGCCATGGTCATTAACGAAGGCCGTTCCCTGGTGATTGCCGTCAACAAGTGGGACGTTGTCGAGAACCGCAAGGACACCATGCAAAGCTTGTATGAGCGTCTGGAGAAATCACTGCCGCAGGTACGCGGTGTGCCGGTTGTTCCCTTCTCGGCTTTAACAGGCTCGCGCATGAATACGCTGATGCCCGCCGTGATTGGTGCCTATGATACCTGGAACCGACGCATTTCAACGGGCAAGCTGAACCGCTGGCTGTCGATTGTGACAGAAGCTCATCCACCGCCAGCCGCCCGTGGCCGTCGCGTGCGGCTGCGCTATGCGACCCAGGCAAAAACCCGTCCGCCAACCTTCGTGGTTTTCGCCAGCGTGCCCGAGGCCCTGCCTGAATCTTATACACGCTATCTGGTGAACGATATCCGCAAGGTCTTCGACCTGCCCGGCACACCCATCCGCCTGATGCTGCGCACGAGTGAAAACCCCTACGCGGACAAGAAGTAGGCTTGGGAACCTTTCAGTCTATTAGCCTTCATCAGAGTGGTTCAGGCCTTCGCCATTGCCCGCTCGGCTTTTGTTTTCGTTAAGATGATGACGTTGCCGACGATGATGAAGCCGATGCCGCTGACCGTAAAGACCGTCCACTGGAAGTCTTCGAAAAAGGTCGACAAGGTCAGCGAGACCAAGGGGAAGACGACGGTGGCATAAGAGGCCCGGTCAGCCCCGATTTTGCCGAGCAAAGTCAGGTAACAGACAAATCCGATCACCGAGGCAAAGACTGCGAGATATATCAGTGAACCGATATAGCCAACTGAAAAATCAAAATTGAATTCGTATCCCAGCACCCAGGTTGCCCCCAGGCTGAACAAGGCACCGTAGATCATGCCGAGAGTTGTGGTTTCAATAACCGGTAATCCCCGGCGCTGATACAGGGCCGAGCTTAACATGCCCAGCGAGGCAGACAGGGTGCCTGCCAGTACCAACAAGATTCCGGTGGTGGCATCACTGGAAAGGTCAAAAGTCTGAATTTCTCGCCAGAAAACCGTGGTGATACCAACCAGACCCATGAGCGCCCCGGCCGCCACCCGTTTTGAAATGGACTTGCGAAACATCAGGGCATTGCCAATGATATTCATGATCACAATGGTTGAAAACAGCACGGCACCGAGGCCGCTGGTGATATACTGGGTGCCGTGATAGATCAGATAAAAATTGATACCAAACAACAAACAGCCCTGAATGGCGATGCGGATTTGATCGCGCAGGGGCCACAACAACTTGCGTTTGGTAAGTACACAAAAAGCCACCATGATGGCTGCTGCCAAAACATAGCGATAGGCAACCGATGTGCCGGGGGCGACAATGCCATACTGGAATTGGATGCCAAGCCAGCTTGAACCCCAGACCAGGACTGTGGCGACATACAACAGAACGTTATTTATGGCTTGTCATCCCGGGTCACGGCATCCACTTTCGCGACAAAGCGTTCGCCGTTTGCGGAACAACCAGGTTCCGCCAGTTCCACAAATTTTTCTGTGATGGCTGACGGTTCCGGCAGGGTCTGTGGGTCTTCGCCAGGCATGGCACTCGCGCGCATCCCGGTTCGAACCGTCAGTGGATCGATGATGTTGGCTTTGACATTGGTTTTGCCAAGTTCCGCCGCATAGGTCGTGACCATACATTCCAGTGCCGCCTTGCTGACCGCATATCCAGCCCAGAAAGGTTTGACGCCTTTGGCAACGCCCGAGGTGACGAATATGGCCCGCCCAGCGTCCGAAGCACGCAGCAAGGGGTCGAAGGAGCGGATCAGCCGCCAGTTCGCCGTGACGTTCACGGCCATGATCTGGTCCCATTCAGAGGGCTTGATATGACCCATGGGCGTCAGAGTACCCAGAATGGCGGCGTTGCCCAGAAGAATATCCAGTTTGCCCCAACGCTCAGCGACGGCACCCCCAAGACGGTCGATGCCTTCGTAGTCGGTAATGTCCAGCGGCACCAGGGTGGTTGAGCCACCAGCGGCCTGAATGCGATCATCCAGTTCTTCCAGACCGCCTACAGTGCGGGCGACCGCAATGATATGGGCGCCTTCGGCGGCGAAGCGTTCAGCCACAGCCGCGCCAATACCCCGAGAGGCACCCGTAACCAGGGCGACCCGGCCTTCCAGTCTTTTGCTCATCCGTTTTGTTCTGCCAGTAAAGATAGTTGGGCTGTCCCGGCACCACTGTCCAGATCAGACAGGGCGATAGGATACTCACCTGAGAAACAGGCGTCACAATAATGCGGGGTAGCAGGATCGCGGCCGTTTTCCTGGCCCATGGCCTTATAAAGGCCGTCCATGGAAATATAGGCGAGGCTTTCAACGCCGATATGTTTACGCAATCCTTCCAGATCAAGGTTGGCAGCAACAAGCTTGTCACTGTCCGGCGTATCCACGCCATAATGACAGGAGTGCATGGTTGGCGGGCTGGCGATGCGCATATGAACTTCCGCAGCACCAGCGGCCCGAACCATCTCCACGATTTTGGTAGAGGTCGTACCGCGCACAATCGAATCATCAACGAGAATAACCCGTTTGCCTTCGATATAAGACCGATTGGCATTGTGCTTGAGTTTCACACCCAGGTGACGGATTGAATCAGTGGGTTCGATGAATGTGCGGCCCACATAGTGATTTCGGATGATGCCGAGTTCAAAAGGAATACCGGATTGTTCGGCGTAGCCCATGGCTGCGGGGTTTCCGGAATCCGGGACCGGCACCACGATATCGGCTTCTACAGGCGACTCGATGGCGAGCTGGGCACCAATTTTTTTGCGAGCTTCGTAAACGCTCAGGCCTTCAACAACTGAATCTGGCCGGGCAAAATAGATATATTCGAAAATACACAAGCGTGATTTGGCCGCGGCGAAGGGTCGCAAACTTTGCACACCACTTTCGTCGATAATAACCAGCTCACCAGGTTCGATGTCTCTGACATATTCGGCCCCGATGATATCCAGGGCGCAGGTTTCAGAAGTGAGGATCGTGGCACCGTCAATGCGGCCCATGACAAGCGGGCGGACACCCAGCGGGTCGCGTACGCCATACATGACGTTTTCGGCAAGTCCGACCAGCGAATAGGCTCCCTCGACGCCCTGCAAGGCATCTACAATCCGGTTGGTGACCGTGTTGGCCCAACTGGTTGAAATCATATGAATGAGAACTTCGCTGTCTGTCGTGCTGTGGAAGATAGAGCCCCTGTTGACCAGCTCGCGTCGCAGGGTCAGGGCATTTGTCAGGTTACCGTTATGGGCGATGGCCAGACCACCAAAAGCGAATTCAGCAAATAACGGTTGGACGTTGCGCACCAGGGTTTCACCTGTTGTTGAATAGCGATTGTGTCCGATAGCGCTGCTGCCCTTAAGGCTTTCCATGACTTTTTCTGAACCGAAGATATCGCCGACCAGACCCAGATTTCGGTGAGTGTTGAAGCGATTGCCATCGTAGGAAACAATACCAGCCGATTCCTGCCCGCGATGTTGCAGGGCGTGAAGCCCCAGGGCCGTATGGGCGGCTGCATCCTGGTGGCCAAAAATGCCAAAGACACCGCATTCCTCGTGCAGCTTGTCATCATCAAATGGTGTGCCCATACCAAGCGGGGCATCAGGCATACTAAAGTCCGCCGGGAGGGTCATTTCAGACTTGTGTGCCGGTCGAAAACTGTTACGCGTTTTCATGGTTATTCCTGGTTGGTCTGGATCAGTTTATCCAGCTGGTTCCTTGAAGCGTCCTTGTACCCCAAAATTCCTTTTGAGTCTTTCCCTGAATCAGCTTCATCCGGACTTAATGCTTTTTCAAGCTGCCCGCCGGTCAAGTCATTGATCTTTCTCAATTCATCAAGGGCGCGTTCGAGATAATCCCGAATTGTCAGGGTTTGCGGGACCATACGGACCGAGATTTCAGCTCCCCGGTGCACCCATTTGGTCAATTTTGCTTCCGAGACGACGTCCGGTTGTTTGTCCGCTGGAACCAGTTGTGCCAACAACAGATAGGCAACGATGACAATAATAGCGCCGCGCGCCAGCCCGAATAAAAAGCCCAGCGAGCGATCCAGTGGACCAATGGAACTTTCCCGCACTCGCGATGCGATCTGATGGCTGAGGATCGAAAAGACGACAAGACTGGCCACGAACAAACCGACAAACGTCGCCGCATCGGCAATGACCCCTTTGGGCAAGTACATAGCCACATAGGGTTTGACCGGATCGTACAAATAAAGGGCTGAAAAAAAGGCGCCGATCCAGCCACCGATGGCCAGGATTTCTTTGACAAAACCGCGTGTAAAGGCAAACAGGGCCGACAGCAGCAGGACAATAACGATAATGCCGTCCAGCACATTGACGGGTAACTCATTCATCTTCGGACCCTCCCACGGCACGCAGGCTCGGGGCTTCGCCAAACATGGCGACCAGTTCATGAACCGCCGATATTTCGCTAATGGCGAGGTCAGGTTCCTTCTTGCGTCCGGCAGGGGGGGACAAGGCCCGCTCAAAGCCCAGCTTGGCGGCTTCTTTCAGGCGGACATCTGACTGACTGACCGGGCGCACTTCGCCCGACAGGCCGATTTCGCCAAAGGCCACAGCGCCATCCGGTACGGGCACCCCTGTCAGCGAGGACACCAGTGCGGCGGCAACCGCAAGATCTGCACCAGGTTCATGCACCCGCAAACCACCGGCGACGTTCAGATAAATATCATTGCCAGCCAGATTAAGGCCGCCACGGGCATCCAGTACTGCCATGACCATGGCGAGGCGAGCGCTGTCCCAGCCAACGACAGCACGGCGTGGGGTTGCCAGCGGTGATGATGTGACGAGGGCCTGGATTTCCACCAATACCGGACGCGTACCTTCGATGCCGGCAAAAACACAGGAGCCACTGACCCGACCGCCCTCCTGGGGCAGGAACAGGGCCGAAGGGTTCGATACTTCGGCCAGGCCGGCATCGGTCATTTCAAAAACACCGATTTCATCGCCAGGACCAAAGCGGTTTTTGACGGCGCGCAGGATACGGAACTGGTGACCGCGCTCGCCTTCAAAATACAGAACTGTGTCGACCATGTGTTCGAGCACACGTGGACCGGCGATTTGCCCGTCCTTGGTGACGTGGCCCACCAGCATCACTGATATGCCGCGATGCTTGGCCATGCGGATAAATTCCTGAGCACTGGCCCGAACCTGGCCCACACTGCCGGGGGCAGATTCCAGATTGTCGACGAACATGGTCTGGATAGAATCGATCACCACACATGTTGGCGCATCGCCTCCCTCCAGCGATGACAGGATATCGCGAACGCTGGTCGCTGCCGCAAGGTCAACATTCGATTTTTCCAGGCCCAGTCGCCTGGCCCGCATGCGCACTTGTTCAACGGCTTCTTCACCGGAAATATAGGCGACGTTAACGCCACTGTTCGCCAGGGCTGCCATGGCTTGCAACAAAAGCGTTGATTTACCGATACCGGGATCACCGCCGATCAAAATGGCTGATCCGGCCACCAGCCCACCACCAAGCACACGATCAAATTCGGCAATGCCGGTTTTCTGACGCGGGCTTTCCGGGGAAGTGCCGTTCAAGGGCACAAAATTGATCTTGCGACCCTTGCCCGCTGTCAGTCCCTTGGGCGTCGTCGTTGCCACTTCCTCGACCAGAGAATTCCATTCCTGGCAAGTATCGCACTGGCCCGCCCACTTATTGCTGGCGGCACCGCAGGACTGGCAAACATATTGGCGTGCTGCCTTGGCCATCAGTTGCTCCCGCCAAAGAAAAAAGACTGCTTCATGGTCGCAGTACTTCCATCTGGATCGGGCCCTCGGCACGCCCATGGATGAACTGATCAACGTGGGCATTGCCTGATTGGTCGATCTGATCAGTCGGGCCTGCCCAGATGATCTGCCCTTTGTAAATCATGGCAATGCGATCAGCGATTTTGCGCGCGCTGGCCAGGTCATGGGTGATGGACAGGGTGGTGGCACCCAGTTCTTTTACACAATCAACAATCAGGTCGTTGATCACATCGCCCATAATCGGGTCGAGGCCGGTGGTCGGTTCGTCAAAGAAAATGATTTCAGGTTCCGTGGCAATGGCACGGGCAAGGCCGACGCGCTTTTGCATGCCGCCGGAAAGTTCTGCCGGGCCGAGTTCGCCAACTTCTTCGCCCAGACCAACCTGGGCCATTTTGGTCAGCGCCACACCTTTGGCGTCGTCGCGTGACATGCCACGACCCTGGATCAAGCCAAAGGCAACATTTTCCCAAACCTTGAGACTGTCGAACAGGGCGGCGCTTTGAAACAGCATGCCGAATTTATCCAGCACCCGGTCGCGGTCCTTACCGCCCATGCCGACAACTTCTTCACCATCGACCTTGATGCTGCCCCCGTCAGGATGCAGCAAGCCCAGCACACATTTCAGCATGACAGATTTTCCAGTGCCAGAGCCGCCAATGACAACCACGGATTCACCCCGTCCCACATCCAGATTTAATCCGTCCAACACAACTTTGGGCCCAAACGACTTGTGCACATCGTTCATGGATATCTTTGCTGTGGCCTTATCTGCAATATGTTCCGTCATATGTCGAAAAACAGTTCGGTGATGATGTAGTTGGCCGCCAGGATCAGGATCGAAGCCGAGACCACAGCGTTGGTGGTTGCAGCACCCACGCCTTGCGCGCCACCGCGGCTGTGATAACCGTGGTAACAACCCATCAGGGAGACGATAAAGCCAAAGGCCGAGGCCTTGACCAGGCCGGAAATAACGTCGATCTGTTCCAGAAATTCAAAAGTATTGTCGATATAGCTGGCCGAATTAAAACCAAGCTTCTCCGTACCCACCAAATACCCTCCCATTACCCCTATAATGTCCGCCACAAGGACCAGTAATGGTAACATTAGGGCGCCTGCAATCAGGCGCGGCACAACCAGATATTTGAAGGGGTTGGTGCTGAGTGTCGTCAAGGCATCAATCTGTTCTGTGACCCGCATCGTGCCGATTTCGGCGGCCATGGCAGCCCCCACCCGACCCGCGACCATCAATCCGGTCAGCACAGGCCCAAGTTCGCGGGTAATGCCGATAACAACGATCGTGGCGACAGCACCTTCAGCATTAAATCGCGAGGATCCGGAATAGATTTGCAGCGCCAGCACCATACCGGTGAAAACCGCCGTCATACCGACGACAGGCAGAGAGTAATAGCCGATGGACATCATCTGGCGCATCAACAAGCGCGGATAAATGGGCGGCGTCACACAATGGCTGAGCGCGGTTGCCGTAAAGATCGATAGCCGTCCGGTTGCCGCTGTGAACGACAGGAAAATACGACCGATCGCCGCCAGAAAGTTCGTGCCGACAGCCACCACTTTAATCAGGCTCCACCAATATATGTGCGTTTGAAACGACGACCCAGTCGGGTGAATAATTCGTAATCCACTGTGTCAGCAGCAGGGGCCAGTTCATTGGCGGAAACATCACCGCCCAGTAAATTGACCTCGCATCCCGGCACCGCCAGGTGCGCAGGCACATCCGTTACATCCACTGTGATCAAATCCATGGAAACCCGCCCTACAACCGGTATCCGAATACCGTCTATCACGGCAAATCCGCGATTGCCCAATGACCGGGGATAACCGTCCGCATAACCAACGGGAATCGTTGCAATCCGGGCCGGTCCGGTCGCCCGGTGAGAGGCACCATAGCCAACGGCCTGGGGGCTGTCAATCTCGCGGACCTGCAGGATTTTTGCTTTTAAATGAACGACTTC
>JABIFY010000135.1 GCA_018650465.1 Alphaproteobacteria bacterium | reverse complement strand
CTGCACCACATTGAAGGTGGCGTTACCAGTATTGGCCTCCGCGTCATAGACCAGTTCATCGATAACCATGCGGCCATCTTCACCAAGGGCAAAAGTCGTGTCGTCAGCAAACAGGATGCCGATACTGGCCCCGCCTTCGGTCTCGACGATATCACCCTGGAATACTTTTGTGCCATTGGCGGCCGGGACGCGACTGCCATCGACGCGGGTCAGGAAAGCATTACCCGCTGCATTTTCTACTTGTCCAATTGAAGCCGCAGCGCTCCCACCATTGGCTTGCGCAAACTCGCCAGGCGTGGCTGAGATAATCGAACCGGACGACATGTCATCAGGCCCGAAGGTTTTCAAGGATTTCTGCATACAAGCATTACCACCGCTAAATTCACGTCAACAAATTAAAAGGCTGCTGACATTCTGTCGCGATCTGCCTGACTAAACCATAGCCAGATTCAGTTAGAAAAAGGTTACTTGCTGATAAAATGGCAATGACATTGATTCCTAACGTTTTTTTCAGAATGATTCGTTCAGGCCGCGAAAAACCTTTGCAGACTTTCAATCACCCGGTCGCATTCTTCGATGGTGCCGACAGTAATGCGCAGGTAATCATCCAGGCCATAATCTTCGTTGGAGCGCACATAAATATTTTCGGCGGCCAGATGACGATGAGCGTCGATCGCACGGCGGTTGGTGTCTTCCGTGGGAAATTTAACCAGCACAAAGTTGGCGGCACCCGGCACGGCGACAACACCAAATTGTTTCAAATCCGCTTCGAACTTGTTGCGGGCCTCATCGGTTTTGGCGCGGACCATATCCACGTGAGCCGGGTCTTTCAAAGCTGCAACCGCGCCCGCCTGGGCCATGGCGTTCACATTGCCGATGCCACGCATCAGGTTCAGAGCACTAATCATTTCTGCCGGGCCATAGCCCCAGCCCACACGCAAACCAGCAAGGCCCCAAGCCTTGGAAAAGGTGCGCGTGACAATGACGTTGTCATGACCAGCGACAAGTTCAAGACCATCGGTAAAGGCCGGATCGTCGACATATTCGCAATAGGCACTGTCCACCACCAGCACTACGTGAGACGGCAGGTTATCCCGCAGGCGTTTCATTTCGGCAGCAGGAATATAGGTCCCGGTAGGATTGTCGGGGTTGGCCACCAGCACGAGTTTAGTTTTTTCAGTCACGGCTGCCAGCAGATTATCAACATCGGTTTTCAAGCCATCGCCTGCCGCCTTGACCGGCGTGGCACCTGTGCGCCAGCACAAAATCGGGAATTGCAAAAAACCATATTCACTAAACAATATTTCATCGCCCGGCCGGGCATAGACCCGGGCGATGCCGTCAATCACTTCTTCTGAGCCATTGCCGCAGGTGATCAGGTCGGGATCAAGACCAAAGGTTTCACCAATGGCGTTGCGCAGATCGGTGCTGGCGGGATCGGGGTAGCGATTGGGCTGGCTCGCCCGTTCCTTGATGGCCTGTTCGACCAGGGGCGATGCCCCGAAACTGCTTTCATTGGTCGCAAGATTCAGGATCGGCAAATCGAGATTGGCAACCCCGCCGGCTTTGACAACCTTGGGCGCACCAGGAGCAATATAGGAAAAGGGTTTTTGGTTTGAAGTCGTCATGATGGGGTCCTGTGTCGAAGGGGTTTTGAATTCAGATAGCAACTTTAGAAAATTGTGGATCGCGCCATGTCTCAGTTTCGATGATCTCTTTAAGCAAAGCCACACCACGCCAAAGCTCTTCATGGCTGTGATAGAGCGGGCTGAGACCAAGACGCAGACTGTCGGGCTTGCGGAACGAACAGATCATGCCGCGGGCGAACAAGGCCTCGGAAATGGACCCGGCACCGGCATGACTGAAAGCCACATGGCCGCCTTGTTGGTCATAGTCGCGGGGCGAGATCACTTCTACTCCCAGGTCACCACATTCCTGATCCAGCAGGGCAATGACGGTCTGGCTGAGAGATTTATGCTTGGCCACCATGTCGACAGCTTTCACATCGCGCCAGATATCAGAGGCACACGAAAATATCTCGTTGGCGATGACCGATGGTGTGCCGGTGTTGTGACCCTGCACATTTGGCGCCGGGTCGTAACGATGTTTGAAGGCCATGAAATCGGCCTGGCCGAACCAGCCGCCGATGGTAGGCCAGGAAGATGCCCGGTGGCGGGGATGCATATAGATCATGGCGGGTGAGCCCGGACCACCACAAAGATATTTATAGCCACAGGCCACGGCGAAATCGGCATCACAGCCTTTCAGGTCAACCTCCACAGCACCGGCAGAATGGGAAAGGTCCCAGATCACCAGGGCACCAACATCGTGGGCCGCCTTGGTCAGCGCCGCCATGTCCCATTTGCGGCTGTAGCGGTAATCAGTGTGGGTCAAATATAAAACAGCCGTATCGTCGCCCAGCCGCGCCATGACATCTTCTGGCGTCTCAGCCAGATCAAGTTTCATTTCCTGACCAGCACTGCCCAAAAAGTCCTGCAAGCCTTCAGCGACAAAAATATCGGTGGGGAAGTTGTGGGCTTCGGTCAAAATGGTGTTGCCACTGGTGCGATTGCGCCAGGCATAACTAAGCATCTTGAACAGATTAACCGTGGTATTGTCGCAGACCACGACGTCATCCGGGTCGGCACCAATGATATGGGCGAGGCCCGCGCCCATGGTGCGCGGCTTGTCCAGCCAGTCCAGTTCAGCCCAACCGCGACGACTAAGCTCCCGCCAGCCATCCTCCATCAAGGTCCGCACACGCTCAGGCGCATCCTTTGGCATGGCTCCGATAGAGTTCGCATCAAAATGCAGGGCACCCGATTGCGGCAGTGAAAAGCGCCCCCTGATCTCGCGCAAGGGATCGTTCCGGTCCAGTTCAAGACAGGTATCGAGGGTTATTAACGGAGAGGTGGCGGACATTGGAGAATTCACTTTATATATAAGTCAGTCTGGAATATTTCATATTTGCAATTTTCTTGCAACTATGTATTTTTTCAGACTAAGCTGTTTTTCGTAAAATAGACAAAAGCCAGGACCTGATGACCTTATGAGTACAGATACTTCCATTCGTTTGGCCGCAGATATCGGCGGCACCTTTACTGATGTAGTGCTGGACACTGCTGGTCAGCGCTATACCACAAAGGTGCTGACCACGCCCCGGTCGCCGGAAATCGGTGTGATGAACGGCGTTGAAGTGGTCCTCGCCGACAGTGGGGTTGATGCGGCGGATATCGAGATATTTGTCCACGGCACGACGCTGGCCACCAATGCCTTGATCGAGCGCAAGGGGGCAAAGCTTGCGTTCCTGACCACTGATGGTTTCCGCGACATCATGGAAATGGGTTTCGAGAAACGCTTTGAACATTACGACGTGTTCATGGACAAGCCCGTGCCCCTGGTGCCGCGCACCCTGCGCTACACTGTGGCGGAGCGCATCAGCGCCCGTGGACAGACACTGGCAACCCTGAACGAACAGCAGGTGCGCGATGTGGCCGCCGACATGAAAACCCAGGATGTTGAAGCCATCGCCGTTGGCCTGATGCATGCCTATGCCCACCCGGCCCATGAACAGCGAGTACGGGAAATCCTCGCCGAAGAATTGCCAGACGTGACAATCTGTATCTCCAGCGAAGTGTGTCCGGAAATCCGGGAATATGAACGTTTTTCCACGACCTGCGCCAATGCCTATGTGCGGCCCTTGATGTCTGGATATCTCTATCGCCTGGCCGATTTGCTGAAAGCCAAAAACCTGGATTGCCCCTTGTTTTTGATGATGTCGGGCGGTGGTTTGACGACGCTGGATCATGCAGCACGTTATCCCATTCGCCTGGTTGAATCCGGCCCGGCAGGCGGTGCCATCCTGGCCGCGGACGTGGCCCTGGAATGTGGCATTGATGAAGTCCTGTCCTTTGACATGGGCGGCACCACGGCCAAGATATGCCTGATTGAAAATGGTCAGCCGGAACGGTCTCGCAGTTTTGAAGTGGCGCGCATGTATCGCGACTTAAAAGGCAGCGGCATGCCGGTGCGCATCCCGGTCATTGAAATGGTTGAGATCGGCGCGGGCGGGGGGTCCATCGCCAGGGTCGATGACATGGGCCGCATTACCGTGGGCCCCGACAGCGCCGGGTCGGAACCCGGCCCCGCCTGTTATGGACTGGGCGGTGACAACGCCACCGTGACGGACGCCAATCTGGCCCTGGGCAAGCTGGACCCTGACCGTTTTGCCGGCGGCAAGATCACCTTGTCCGCCGACAAATCACAGGCCGTGCTGGACCGTGATGTGGGCGATAAACTGTCCCTGAAAGATCACTGGTCCGCCGCAGGCATTGCCGAGATCGTTGAAGAGAACATGGCCAATGCCGCGCGTGTTCACGCTATCGAGCGCGGCAAGGTCATCAATCGCCATACCATGATTGCCTTTGGTGGCGGTGCGCCGTTGCATGCCGGACGCCTCGCGCAAAAACTGGGCATTGCCACCGTCATCGTGCCAAAGGGTGCAGGCGTGGGCTCCGCCATTGGATTTTTGCGCGCCCCCGTTGCCTTTGAAGTTGTGCGAACCCTGAGCATTGATTTTCAGAATTTTGACGCCCGCCGCATCAACGAAGTCCTGGCGGAAATGAGCCAGGAAGCCCGCAGTGTTGTGGAAGATGGCGCAACTGATCCGGATGATTTGTTTGAGACACGCATTGTTGAACTGCGTTATGTGGGCCAGGGTCATGAACTGCGTGTGCCCTTGCCGGACCGGAATTTGACCGGAGATGACGCGGCTGGTTTGCGCCGTGAATTTGAACGACTGTACAAAACCATTTATGGCCTGGCCATTGAGGACATGGATATCCAAAGTGTTTCCTGGTCGCTAACGGTCTCCTCTCGCAGTACTCCACCTGCCAAGGCGGTTGCCACGTCCGACGCCGCCGCACCTACCGCCATCGGTCAGCGCGATTTGTACGATGCGGGCCTGGGTGAAATTTGTGACGCACCGGTTTATTGGCGACCAGATTTTGTCCCGGGGGCCAGCATTACCGGCCCGGCGATTATTGCCGAAGACGAAACATCTACCATCGTGCCTGCGAATTTTACAGCCAGCATCAATTCACTGAACTATATTGTTCTGCAGAATAAAGAAGGGGCGTAGGCACATGTCAAAAGAAGCTCTCGAAAAAATTCACCAACAGGTCATGTGGAACCGCTTGATCGCCGTGGTCGAAGAACAGGCCCAGGCCATTTTACGCACTGCCTTTGGATCCATCGTGCGCGAGGCCGGGGATTTATCCGCCGGGGTTTATAATCTGGAAGGCCAGATGCTGGCTCAGGCCGTGACCGGCACACCCGGCCACGTCAACACCATGGCCCGCGCGGTGGATCATTTCCTGGTGCGCTATCCTGTGGACGGCATGAAACCCGGCGATGTTTATGTGACCAACGATCCCTGGCTGGGTACCGGACACCTGTTTGATTTCGTTGTGGTCTCGCCCGCTTTTTACAAGGACAAAATCGTCGCCCTGTTTGCTTCGACCTGTCATGTGATCGATATTGGCGGGCGCGGCTTTACGGCGGATGCGGCGTCCGTATTTGAAGAAGGCGTCAACATCCCGCACATGAAATTGCGCTCTGTTGGTGTGCTGAATGACGACCTGATGCGCTTGATAGAAAGCAACAGTCGTAACCCGGTCGAAGTCAAAGGTGACATTCTGTCGCTGGTCAGTTGCAATGATACCGGTGCCGCCCGCCTGCAGGAAATGATGGCGGAATTTGACCTGGACAGCATCGCACCCCTTGGCAAGTTCATCATGGACAATTCCCGCGAGGCCATGATCAAGGCGATCAAGGCTGTGCCCAACGGATCATACGATACGGAAATGGAACTGGACGGGTATGAAAGTCCGGTATTCCTGAAGGCGGAGATGACCGTCTCGGACGATGAAATTCTTGTGGATTATGCGGGGACTTCACCGGCTTCAAACTTCGGCATTAATTCGCCACTTTGTTATACCGAAGCCTATACCTGCTTTGGCCTGAAATGCATCGTCGCCCCGGCAGTGCCCAACAACCATGGCTCGCTGGAAGTCTTCAAGGTCACGGCAGAAGAAGGCTCCGCCGTGCATCCCCTGCACCCCAGCCCCGTTACCGCCCGCCATGTCATCGGCCAGATGCTGCCGGACGTGGCCTTTGGCTGTTTGGCCAAAGCCCTGAAAGGTCAGGTCCCGGCGGAAAGTGCAGGCAGCATCTGGGTCTTGCCTATGGCGAACGTGGGCGGCGCAAGCGGTCATAATTCGGCCAACACTTCCAGGTTCAATGTGATGAATGTGGGCATGGGCGGCATTGGTGCCCGGCCTGGCAAGGATGGCTTGTCGGTTACGGCATTTCCATCCGGCATTGGTGCGATCCCCGTCGAGGTTACCGAAGCGGATTCGCCACTTGTTTTTTGGCGCAAGGAATTTGCGCCGGATTCGGGCGGCCCCGGTGCCTTCCGCGGCGGCCTCGGTCAGATCATTGAAATCGGCAATTCAGAAGAAGCGCCCTTCACCATTTCCGGGGCCACCTTTGATCGTATGCGTAATGCCCCGCGCGGTCGCGACGCCGGCCAAAAAGGCGCGCTTGGTCGGGCGTACCTGGCCTCCGGTCACGAATATCATGACAAGTCCGTGCACACGGTGCCGGAAGGCGAACGGTTTGTGGTGGAACTGCCAGGCGGTGGTGGCCTGGGTGATCCGCACAGTCGCGAATTGTCAGCCATCGAAAATGATATCGAAGGGGGTTACATCACACGGCAAGGTGCGGCCCGCGATTACGGCTATAAAAAATGATCTTCAGCATATGATATATAATGGGCCCGCCCAATTTCGGACAGCTTGCCGCCTGGGCCAGTTTGATGGTCCCACGGGTGGTCAGGCCCCGGGATTTGAGCAGGCCAATATTGTTGTTTTGCCGGACGCCTATGCCGACAGTTTTCATCGCTATTGTTTATTGAACCCGCAACCCTGCCCGATCCTGCATATCGCTGAATTGGGCGATCCCACCCTGGCGGCGCTAGGGGCGGATATCGATATTCGCCATGACTTGCCACGCTATCGAATATTCACAAATGGCGAAGCATCAAAAGATGTCACCGATATCGGCGACATCTGGCGCGACGATCTGGTGACGTTCGCTCTTGGCTGTTCCCTGTCATTTGAGGCAGCCCTCGTGGCGGGCGGCGTGCGTCTTCGTCACATAGAAGAAGGCAAGACCTGTGCCGCCTATCGAACGGATAGCGTGACCCAGGATGTTGATCCATTTTTTGCACCCCTGACCGTCACCATGCGGGTTGTACCCGATGACCAGGTTGATCTTGCCACAAGCATTTCGCAAAAATTCCCGTTGTCTCATGGCGGGCCCGTGCATGTGGGTAACCCGGCAGACATTGGTATTATTTCCCTGAACAACAACATCGATGGTCTTGGTCTGAACAATATTCAGGCGGGCGAGACCGCCATGTTCTGGGCCTGTGGTGTGACCGCCATTGAGGCCGCTGTCTCGGCAGGTGCTGACCTGACCATTTCCCATGCCCCGGCCCATATGCTGATCACCGACCGCCGCGCCCACAAGCCGACCTGAAACAAGATGAAAACCGAGATGCCAAAAAACGACCAACTAAAGATCGGCGAACGCCTGCTTGAATTGCGTAAAAGCCGCGGCCTGACCCTGGCGGGTTTGTCAAAATTAACCGGCATTTCCGAGGCCACATTGTCACGCGCCGAAAATGACATGGCTTCCCCCAATGCCCACAATCTATATATTCTGGCCAAGGCCCTGGATGTGGATGTCACCACATTCTTTCGCAACGATTCAGTTTCCTTTGGCTCAGGCCTGCGCAGCATCACGCGACGGGATGCCGGTGATAAACATTCCACAGGTCGCTATGATCTGGAATTGCTGGGCGCGGATCTGGCCCACAAGGGAATGGTGCCCAGCAAAAACAGTATTGTCGCCACGACCCTGGAAGAGGCCGGCGGTTTGCGCGGTCATGAAGGCGAAGAATTTGTCTATGTGCTGAAAGGGTCGTTTTTCTTGCACAGCGAACAGTACGTACCGACGTTGCTGGAGACAGGCGACAGCATGTATTTCGACAGCAACATGCCGCACGCCTATGTGGCCGCAGATGACCGCGGCGCTGAAATTCTTTCTGTGACAAGGATCGCGCCATGAGCAAGCGACCGGCTGATGATGGCCATGCGCATATTACCTCAGCCTATGTGGAACGATCTGCCGCGGCCGCCATCAGTTTTTTAACCAACCCGGAAAACCTGAAGCTTTGGGCTTTAACAAAAGGCGAGGTGCAAATTCTTGGGCCCGCCCTGGTCAAAGGCGTTGCTACCGGCGACGGTTCAGATGTTTATGTGCGCATCCACAACCCAAAAGATTCCGACGCGGTCTATTATCATGTCGGTGGCAACCCCGATCATCTCGCCCCGCGCATCATGGTCCAGGTCATGGCAGGGCCGCACATTGATACACATGACAAATGCTGCGTCGTCTCCATGCTCGCCTGGCGCTCCGCCGACTGGGACGACGCCCGCTGGCAAGCCCTGGTCGACGCCCACGAAATTGAGATCGTCCAGATCAAGGATTTGATTGAAGGGCTTTAAGTTTGATAATTCAATCCTGATGCACAGCGCCCGCTGTTATCAAGGCATCAGCTTCGTCTTCTGAAAACCCGCCTTCAAGCAAAACCTCGCGGCTGTGCTCCCCCAAACGCGGGGCCGGTCGCATGATCTCCGTATGACTTTCAGAAAACTTCACGGGATGGCCGATGGCTTTCATATCGGGGCGGTCGCCGCCGGGCACATCGCGGATCATGTTGCGGGCGGTGGTTTGCGGGTGCACGGCCATTTGCTTCACATCGAGAACCGGACCGGCGGGCACGTCATATTCTTCCAGCAGGGCCAGCCAGTCGTCCGTTGATTTTTTGACAAACCGTTCCGTCAGGTCCGCGACCAGTTCATCCAGGTGTTTCATGCGTCCCAGGTTGTCGACAAACCTGGGGTCCTTACCCAGGGCTGGATCGTCCAGACATTTGACCAGACCTTCCCATGTGGCCTGGCTGGCCGCGCCCACATTGATCCAGCCGTCCGAAGTTTGAAAAGCCTGGTAGGGGGCCATCAGGGGATGGGCGGAGCCCATGGCACCGGGGATTTCGCCCGAGGCCAAATGGATGGCACTTTGCCAATAGCTCAGTGCAATGCCTGCTTCAAACAATGATGTCTCGACGCTTTGGCCTTTGCCGGTTTGCCCCCGTTGTACGATGGCACCAAGAATACTCATGGCCGCCAAAATGCCTGCTGTGATGTCGGTAACGGGAGAGCCCACCTTGACCGGCGGACGGCCAGCACCTTCGCCGGTATAACTCATCAGGCCACTCATGCCTTGCGCCACCAAATCAAAACCGCCTTGCTGACCCAACGGACCGCCCTTGCCAAAACCGGAAAGGGAACAATAAACCAGGGCCGGAAAATCCGCCTTCAGATCGCCATAACCAATACCGTAATGATCCATGGCACCAGGGCGATAGTTTTCGATGAAGATATCAGCGCCACCGATTAAACGACGTAAAGTTGCCAGGCCTTCAGGTGTTTTGGTATTGACGGCAAAGCCGCGCTTGTTGCGGTTCATCATGGTGAAGGGGGCGGAATAGCCATCGATATGCGGGGCATTTCGGCGCACGCCATCGCCGCCGGGCACGCGTTCCACCTTGATCACATCCGCCCCCATGTCGGCCAGCATCATGCCGCAAGTAGGTGCTGCCATGACGTGGCTCATTTCAATGACGCGCAAGCCGGCCAATAAACCTGATTTGTTTTCAGACATTTAATTGCCCCTGAATTCAGGTTTGGTCTTATCGAGAAAAGCCTGGAAACCGCTGCGAAAATCTTCTGTGTCAAAACAGGCAAAGCCTTCGGCCTTTTCCGCATCGGACAATGGATTGGCGGGGCCTGTCCCTTGAGCCAGACGATTGGCAAATGCTTTGTGCCAGCGATTGACCAAAGGGGCTCCGGCCGCAATCCGTTCCGCCGTGGCCCAGGCTTCGGCTTCAACGCCGTCATCGGGCATGATGCGGTTGATGAGGCCCTTGTCTTTGGCCTCAGCCGCATCAAAAACACGGGCTTCGAACAGGATTTCCAGGGCCACCGAGCGCCCAACGGCTTCGATCAGGGCTTCGATTTCAGGATAGGACATGACCAGGCCCAGGCGATTGATGGGAATGCCAAAGCGGCTGGAGGCCCCGGCGATGCGAATATCACACATCAGGGCGATTTCCAGGGCGCCACCAACACACAGGCCCTTGATCATGGCGACAACCGGATGACGACAGGCACGCACGCCCCCCATGGCGGCATGCATCAGGCTGCCATATTCGGTGGCCTGGACTGAGTTGCTGCGCTGATCAGCAAATTCGGCGATGTCGGCCCCGGGGCCCATAGCCTTGTTCCCGGCCCCGCGAATGATCACACAGCGCAAATCTGTGTCGGCATCCAGCTCAGCCATCGCTTGCGCCACCCGCCGCCACATCTTTTTGTTCAGGGCATTCAGTTTTTCTGGCCGGTTGAGGGTCAGCGTGGCAATACCGTCGCGCCGGTCGACCAGAACAACATCTTGTGCCGCATCGGCCTGTCCTGCATTTGTTTGGGTTGATTCAGTCAATTGAGCACCTGCATTTGAGGATTCAGGTCGTAAAATGCCATACAATAACACATCTCCAGGCCGTGAAACACGCCAGTCTTCAACGGTTTTTGCTATAAACCGCTGACCCTTCTTGCAATGATCAGCAAGCACCTTTTGCGATTTTCAACAGGCACCTGACGGTTCAGAAGATTCTCTTTGCATGTTCAGCCATATTGGCATAAATATAATTGGTGGATACCCAAACAGTTGGATAACCTCACATTAGTTTCAAAGCTATTGTTTGGGTTTGCAGAAGTTTTGAATTGACAAATCTATATCGTTTGCACACAAATGAAATTACGGTTTATCTCGCGGCCTGGAACAGGGCCTGATAAATTGGGGGAAAGTGGTATAAAAAAGCCCCTCGCGACCGCCGAACCGAAATTCAGAGACAGTCTTCGAAAGTGGAGTTATGAATATTCAGGCCCCCCAAGCCGCACCCGACCACACACAAACCGGGCGCATGGTTGTGCGTTTTGCCGGTGATTCCGGTGACGGCGTGCAGATTCTTGGCAGTGAATTTGCCAAATCCTCGGCCCTCAATGGCCACGACCTGATTACTTTCCCGGATTTCCCGGCTGAAATCAGAGCGCCCGTGGGCACCACCTTTGGCGTCTCGGCTTATCAAATTCAGTTTGGCGGCCCCCTGGTTCTGACCCATGGCGACGAAGTCGACGTGCTGATCGCTTTTAACCCGGCGGCCCTGAAAACCAACCTGCACAGTCTGCGCATTGGCGGTTTGCTGATTATTGATGAAGGTGCCTTCACAAAGCGCAACTTCAAAAAAGCAGGTTATGAAGGCGATCCGCTGGAAGACGAGGCGCTGGGTAAATACCAGTTGCTGAAAATTGATATCACCGCCCGTACCCACGAAGCGGTCGACGCCATGGGGGCCAGCAAAAAGCAGGGCGACCGGGCCAAAAACTTCTGGGCTTTGGGTCTGGTCTTCTGGATGTTTGGTCGCGACCGTAAGGAAACACTCGACTGGATCAAAAGCAAGTTTGCCAAAGCCGAAGAAGTTGTTGCCGCCAATTCAGGTGCACTGAATGCCGGTCATGCCTATGGCGAGACCATGGAAATCGGCGCTGACCTAGCGGCCCGACCGCAGCAGGCCGACATGCCCGCCGGCACTTACCGGGCCATTACCGGCCTTGATGCCATGTCTCTGGGCCTGGCGGCGGCTGCCACATGTTCGGGCATGAAAATCGCTTATTGTTCTTATCCCATCACGCCGGCCACCGGCTTGCTGCATGGCCTGGCAAAGTTTCAGGCCAAGGGCGTGATTACCTTTCAGGCGGAAGATGAAATTGCCGCCGTTGCTGCCGCCATTGGCGCCTCATTTGGCGGTGCCCTGGGCACCACAGGATCTTCCGGTCCGGGTATCGCCCTGAAGGCGGAAGCCATGGGCCTGGCGGTCGCCGCTGAATTGCCTTTAATCGTGGTCAATGTGCAACGGGCTGGTCCGTCAACCGGATTGCCCACCAAGGCTGAACAGTCTGATTTGTTGATGGCCATGTATGGCCGTCACGGTGAAGCGCCCTGTGCGATCCTCGCCCCGGCCACACCGGCTGAGTGTTTCCAGGTCATGATCGATGCGGCTGAAATCGCCCTGAAATATATGACCCCGGTCATTGTCCTGGCGGATGGTTATATTGCCAACGCAGCCGAGCCGTGGAAAATTCCCGACGTGGATAGCCTGCCGGATCTGTCACCGAATTTCCGCACCGACCCGGAAGGTTTCCACCCCTTCCAGCGCGATGAAAAAACTCTTGCCCGTGCCTGGGCCATCCCCGGCACCCCCGGCCTGCAACATCGCATAGGCGGCATTGAGCGCGGTGCCAACGATGGCCATATTTCTTATGAGCCTGAAAACCATCAGGACATGACCAACTTCCGGGCTGAAAAAATTGCCCGCATTGCCGATGATCGCCCAGCCATTACACCGGACCGCGGCAATACAAGCGGCAAGCTTGGTATCGTCGGCTGGGGCTCAACCTTCGGGGCCATCAACGGGGCCGTTAACGAATTGATCAAGGCCGGCGAAGATGTTGCCCATATCCATGTGCGTCAGATGTCACCGCTACCAAATGGTTTTGAAGACCTGTTGCGCAGTTATGATCAAATCCTGGTGCCGGAAATGAACATGGGCCAGTTGGTCAAATTAGTCCGCGCCGAATATCTTATCGATGCCAAAGGCCTGAACCAGGTTACCGGCAAACCGTTCAAGGTTGGCAAAATAAAAGATGCAGCACTTGAAATGTTGGGAGCAGCAAAATGAACCAGCAACTGACAGCCAAAAACTTCACCACCGATCAGGAAGTCCGCTGGTGTCCTGGCTGTGGCGATTACGCCATTGTTAATGCTATGCGCAAGACCCTGGCCCAGATCGGTACCGACCCGTCTGACGTTGCCTTTGTTTCTGGCATCGGCTGTGCGGCGCGCTTTCCCTATTACATTGATAGCTATGGCTTTCACACCGTGCACGGTCGCGCACCTGCTGTGGCCTCAGGCCTGAAGCTGGCCAATCCGGAACTGGATGTCTGGGTTGTTGGCGGCGATGGAGATTTTTTATCCATCGGCGGCAATCACCTGTTCCATGCCTTGCGCCGCAATATTGACCTGAACCTGTTGTTGTTGAACAACGCCATCTATGGCCTGACCAAGGGTCAGTACTCACCCACATCACCGCCTGGTACGCGCTCCCCTTCGACGCCAGCCGGGTCCGTCGACCGGCCAGCCAATGCTGTACTGTTTGCCCTTGGTGCCGGTGCCCGTTTCATCGCCCGCTCAGCCGATACCCTGCCCAATCATTTGCCGGAAGTGCTGACCCGGGCTCATGCTCACAAGGGTGCCTCTCTCGTCGAAATCCTGCAAAACTGTATCGTCTATAATGACGGCGTCTGGGGCGGCATGGCCGACAAGACCACTACTCAGGAGCTCAGCATCCGCGTCACCCATGGCGAGCCCATGGTTTATGGCAAGGAAAACGACAAAGGTCTGGTCATCGATTTTGAAACCGGCACCGTCAGCTTGATTGTTGAATCGGATGGGCCCGTTGCCGAACGCGCCACGGTTTATGATGAAACCAGCTGGGTCATGGCTAATGCCGTTGCCCGCATGGAAGGCCAAGACGTGCCCACTGCCATCGGCGTGATCTATTGCGATCCGGCTGAAGACTATATCACTTCGCTGCGCGAAAAAATCCCCTTTCATCAGATGAACAAATCCGATTTGAAGGACTTGTTATATGCAGGTGGTACCTGGACAAAGGGTGCATAGCACCTGGACCAAGGGTGCATAGCACCTGGACCAAGAGCGACTAAGGCTACGTTTCCGGCTCGTTGGACACCAATCGAAACTCCCAACATCGTCATGCGCGGGCTTGACGAGACATGGATATTGATTAAGTCCCGCTGATGTTGTCGTATAGATAACCGGCGGTATTTTTTCTGCCCGTAATTGCATGCCTGAAAGCCCAAGACCATGAACCTGATCCAGTTTGTCGACGAATATAAAACCCGCAGGGTGGGCGAGGTCCTTAACCCGGAAGAAGTCCGGGTGTTGAGCGGCATTGATAATGTGCGCGACCTGGCCCTGGCTGCCGTCTCACAAAATATCGGCCTGGCTGATCTGGTCAACGCCACATCGGGCAGCACGACATCCTATGTTGCCCTGGTCAATAATGCTCGGCTGCTACCACCGCTGGATCACCCGGACCCGGCCCATTGTCTGATCACGGGCACAGGTCTCACCCATCTTGGTTCCGCTGCCACCCGCGACAGCATGCACCAGGAAGAAGACGGGCCAAACGAAACAGACGCTGAAGCCGAAACAGACGACACGCCACAAACAGATTCCATGCGCATGTTTCAGATGGGCCTGAAAGATGGCAAGCCTGACGTGGGCGACACTGGTGTGCAACCGGAATGGTTTTACAAGGGCAACGGCACCGTGGTCGTTGGGCCAGAGGCCGATTTACCGTCACCGGCCTTTGCCCTGGACGGTGGCGAGGAGCCGGAAATTGCCGGGCTCTATGTCATCGCCCCCGATGGCACACCCTGTCGGGTGGGCTATGCCCTGGGCAATGAATTTTCCGATCACATTACGGAACGCCAGAACTATCTTTATCTCGCCCATTCGAAATTACGCCATTGTTCCTATGGTCCGGAACTGATGATCGGTGCCTTGCCCGACAATGTGCAAGGCACGTCACGCATTCGCCGGGATAATTCTGTGCTGTGGGAAAAACCTTTCCTGTCAGGCGAGGCCAACATGTCCCACAGCATCGCTAATCTTGAGCATCACCATTTCAAGTACGATCTGTTTTGCCAGCCCGGCGATGTGCATGTGCATTTCTTTGGCACGGCGACCTTAAGTTTCGCCGATCAAATCACGCCACAAGATGGTGATGTCTTTGAAATCGACGTACCCGAGTTTGGCCGTCCGCTGCGCAACCGCCTGGCTACGTCGACGGGATCGGCCACTTTGCAAACTGTCCGCATGCTTTAGGAAATGAAGAGCCGTACTTTGGCAATGCCAAGCCGAAAACGGTGCCTGGCACAAGCGCCTTTGCGAAGATGCCTGGCACCGGTTTTGGCGGACAGTTATTCACCGGCTCTGCAATTGCCGGCCGGAAAAGCGGAGCCAGGCAAGAAGAATGCCAGGCACCGGTTTTCCTTACTATTTTCCTGGGTTCAACACACGAACAGCCCTCAGGGTTTCACCGCAGAAATTACTGTCCAGGGAAAACGCCAGACCGGACTGTTGATGGCATCCACGCCTTCGGCTTCGGAGAAGGAATGAACTTTTACATCCTTGAAACCTTTTTCCTTCAGCACCGTCACCACATCCATTTCTGCCCACGGCTCCATGAAGGGTTCATTATTGCGTCGGCCGTGGCCGTAATGAATGAAGCGGGAAAAGACATCGGGCAATTCATGAAAATCCAGATGCACCATGCGTCCACCGGACTGCAATAAGCGCAGGCTTTCGTCAAACATGCGGTCAATTTGCGGCGGTGGCAATTCGTGGATCAACATGGTTGAGGTCACGAGGTCAAATTCTTCGTCCTTATAGTCCGTCTCAAAGGCACTCATTTGCCGGAAGCGGGTATTTTGGGCTTGCGCCTGTGCTGCGGTCCACGCTCCAAGGGTAACACACGGTTGAGACAGATCGATGGCATCGATCCGGGCCTCGCCAAAAGTTTCATAAAAAGGCTGGGTGCTTTTGCCAAAACCACACCCCATATCCAGCACCCTGGACGGCGTGCCGCCTGTGGCCACAAGATCGGTAAATCGCTGATGCAGGTCACGGTGTTTGCCGCCCATCATCGGCGTCGTCGACCGGGCCCCGCGTTCATATTCAAACCCGGCGGTCTCCGCACTCCAGACACCGCCGGGATGCTGATGAATATCCACAGCCCGGTAATATTTTGGCTGCTCAAAATTGTCGTCGGTATCCAGTCCGGCACTGTTAGCCATCTCCGCCAGGGGCGCCAGTAACTCATCCCGGCGCTCCCGATGATAAGGGGCCAGACCATAGCGCCCGGAATATTTGAAGCGCTGCAAATGACGCTCCAGCCAGGCGTAAACCTGGTAATCCGTCGTCTCGCCAATCAGCGCCTGAACATCGGCCACGGTTTGCGGTGGCGTTTCCTGCAAGGATGCCTTGTGCTGATAATTTTCCTTCAGAGCCGGATATAGCCGAGTCGTCCAGTATTTCTTGGTTTCCAGAATAAGAGCCTGGGCAACAGCAAAACTGCGATCATCCATTGTGCGATCAGTCATGTTTTCCTCCTGCCCCGGCAGCACCTTTGGAAACCTGCAGGCCTTGCAGATTTTGCATCAGGCCCGCGACATAAGTTTCGCGATCTGCTGCATCAAGTGCCAGGTCATCCAGCGAAGGCTCTGCATCCAACAATCCACGATCCAGCTGCCCGCCCTTTTCCAGTTGCCGCTCGACGGTGCGCAGTCGATCACGCAACACATAAACTTCCGTGGCCAGCGCCATCACAACACCCAGTACACGATCCACCGCCGGTTCATCAAAAAAAGTTTGCTCAGGTCCCTGTTTCGGTTGCTCTTTTGTGCTCATCCTGTGATCTCCGGTTTGGCTTTTTAAAAATTGTCGAATGGCCTCAGTCGTGAGAAACCTCACGCATCAGTTTGCGGCCACAGATACTCGCGGGTTGGGAATTATTGGGTCATTTGGGCGGGCTTCAGTCTTTGGAAGCGCCTATCTTGCCAGTATATGACCGCAAAAAGCCAGTAAAAGCCCGTCCTGAAACAAGGCTTTTGGCGCTTTATCTTTTGACGCTTTATAAGGCGTCGTAAAACAGTAAACAGAACTAATTGTTGTGTAACCGAATTGCTTTTACCAGACTGCTTCGGCTTGGACAAAACCTTGAGACATCAATATCGATGCCGCCTCGTTCTTCGGCGCGCTGGCTTCGCCGCGCGATATCCTGGCCGTCCTGTTTGGCCTGAATATCTTCAGATTTTCTTTGGGCTGTCTCAGCGCTACTTTTGATGTCGTATTTACGGTCCAATGCCTGGACAAATACTTGTTGGGCTGATGCGCCCCCGATTCCAGCTGCCATGTGAAGCCCCCCGGCCATATATTTCTTAACGGGCAACCGGTTAGCGGTCACCTTCAGATACACAGACTAAATTTTTGGACTAAAACTACATGATGCTTTTCGGCGTTTCACTTGAACCTGAAACGCAACAGTCCATCTGCAGTGCGCCTTGCCCTGGCAAGAGTCAAGTAAAACCCTGTTATAAAAGAAAAATACCTATCCAGACCTGAAATAATCAGCAACTAATACCCGTAAATCTTGCTTGTTCCATGACCTCATGACAACTAATTCCATGATCTCATGACGGCTAATAAATGTGTTCTCTTGTTTGCCAGCGCCGGTCAACGGGAGTAAATTCATGGCTCACAAATTTAGAATCATTCTTGTCCGCCCGTCTCCTCTACTCCTGGAACCAGCAAAATGCTCGCCCTGATTTCTCCCGCAAAAAAGCTGAATTACGATTTTGATCCTGTAATCACGACGCACACCATCCCGGATTTTTTGCCCGAGGCTGAAAAACTGGCAACCACAGCGCGTGCCCTCAGCCGCCCGAAATTGGCGCAGACAATGAACCTGAGCACCACTTTGGCGGATTTAAACTGGCACCGTTTCCAGTCATTTCACACGCCATTCGACCTGGATAATGCCCGCCAGGCCGCCCTGGTCTTCAATGGCGATACCTACATCGGACTTGATGCTCACAGTCTGAAGGAAGATGACCTGGTTTATGCCCAGTCCCGGCTGCGCATCCTCTCGGGTCTGTATGGATTGTTGCGCCCATTAGATCTGGTGCAGCCTTATCGCCTGGAGATGGGGGCCCGCTTTAAGCCTGCACGACGCAACGATCTTTATGATTTTTGGGGCCAGCAACTGACCAATGCCATCAATGAAGCCTTGGTGGGACACGCTGAAAAAACCATTGTTAACCTGGCCTCAAACGAATATTTCAAAGCGGTTAAAAGCAAAGCCCTGGATGGCAAGCTGTTGACCATGGCCTTCAAAGAAATCAAGGACGGCAATAGCCGCATGATCGGTACCTTTGCCAAGCAAGCCCGTGGCATGATGGCGCGCTACATCATTCAGAACCGCGTAGAAAATTCTGAGGACCTGAAGGCGTTTAATTCCGGTGGTTACAAATTTCAGGCGAGCCAGTCAAACGACACCCTTTGGACCTTTACCCGCAAGCAGCCACCACCACCCGGCAAAGCCAAAGGCTCTAAATAACTGAATCCGGGCTCAGCGTGCCCATGGTGGAAAGCAACGTCCAAGCGGCAACAGCCAGATTATTCCGGGCGGCAACAGCGTCTGAACGTGCATTTGCCAAAGCCGTCTCGCCGGTCAACACCTCAATCAGGGATCGCTTGCCCAGTTTGCGCTCCTTGCGCGCGAGGCCCAGAAATTCGGCCGCAAGTTCTGCCTGATTGCGCAATTGCTGCGCTGCAAGCTGGGCCGTCTGGTATTGTTGCCAGGCGTTTTGGACCCTCTCCCGGACCAGTGACTTTGCCTCTTCCAGGCGTCGTGAACTGGCCAGAAAGGCTTGTTTGCTGGCATTCACCGTATCAATGGCTGCCCCGGCCATATTAAACGGAAAAGTCATCTCCAGACGGATAATCTGTTCCTGTTGGGAGCCTACAGTGCCGGAAACGTCCTGCTTCCATTTCGCCTCCGCAATCAAATTCAGTTCTGGATAGTAACTACTTGATTTCAAGCGCCTGGTTTCGACCCGGGCAATTTCGCTGACCAGTTGCCCGATTTTGAGCTGGGGGCTTTTGACAAGGGCCACATCTACGCCATCCAACAAGTTGTCCGGCAGATTTCCACCGGGAACCGGCAGGCTGATAATCTCGTTTTCAACATCAGGAAGACCGCCATAAACAGAAAGATAGCGGTAGCGCGCGGCATCAAAAGAACCTTGCGCCCGAACCCGTCTGGCGCCGGCACCGGCCAGTTGGGCCTTGGCTTGCAGAACATCAGTGACCAGTCCTGCACCGCGTTGAACACGCGCGTCTTCAAGAGTCGTCTGGCGTTTGATATTTTGTTCAGACAACTTGGCATAGCGTAACGCCTGGCGAGCACCTGCCAATTGGTAATGGGCCGACAGACCTTCCAGAACCACAGCCTGAACGGTTGCCTCAAGGATTGCTTCCGCCTGGGCCACTGCCAGTTCAGCCTGCTCCTCTTCGGCATACATAGCACCAAAGTTCGAGACCAGCTGGGTCAGGGTAACATCGACCTCACGCGGCGGCATGCTGGTATCGTCGGAACCGCTTGGCTTGTTTTGACGCTCATATCCGTAAAAGGCCGTAATATCCACCGTCGGCGTGTTGGCCTTTTTGGTCGCCAACATGGTCTGGCGAGCAGCTTCAACATCGGCCCGTGCCGCCCGGATGCGCTCGTGCGACCTGATCAAGGCCTTCAAAGCTTCTGAAAGGACCAGTGCCCGTTCTTTTTTCGTTTCGTTATCGATACTGTCTGGCCACAGGGGATCAAATTCCGGTTTTTGGAAAACGGCTTTGGTAACCTTAATTGGTTTGGCAGGTAACAGAGATGACAATGCAGGTTTTGGCTCTGTTGTTTTCTCGGTGGGGTCCACATCCGTTTGAACCGCAAGGGCAGTTGCCGATGCTCCATAAAGTTTGGCCAGCATCACGGTGCCAATATTGTCGATCGCATCACCGCCACCCCAGGCCATGCCGGTGCCCCTTGAAGGCGGGTTTTTTGGCAGAATACCAACGATATCTACAACCAGACGATAGCCACCGCTTTTATCCGGGGGCAGCAAGAAGATACGTTTCAAGCGACTTTTGTCCGCCAGACCAATGGCCAGTTTTCCTCCGTCTTTGCCACTGTTCGCCGCAAACCGTGCATCCGTGATCAGCTTTGATTTCGTATGACGCAAAGGTTTTTGCCCAAAAGGCTGAATATTTGGAAATTCGAGCGTCAGCGTATCCTGCTGCGGCATAGTCCAGTACCAGAAATCAAGCCGGTCACTGAAGTCAAAAACCAGCCGCTCAAATCCCTTGTGCTTGCCAAAGCGCATTTTTTTTAGATGTGGCCACAGTACCCGACTTAATAGGATAAAGCCCTGAAGTGATTCATACTTTGAGATTCTCCGACCAAAGAAAGTCTCAAAATATGCAGCAATTACTTGGCAAGGCCTTATCCACACCGTTAGGAGAGCACATCCCCCTTT
>JABIFY010000134.1 GCA_018650465.1 Alphaproteobacteria bacterium | reverse complement strand
TGGATGCCCCCGCCGTGCTGTCGGGTCATTCAAGGTTGTTGTTTGACTGCAACCGCCAGCCCGGCAACCCCATGGCCACGCCAGCGGTCAGTGATGGCGTCACGGTGCCAGGTAACCAGGGTCTGGATGAAGAAGAAATCAGCAAACGCCAAAGACTTTATTTCGATCCCTATCATGCCGCCATTGAACAACACCTGAACGCCTTCGCGGCGCGGGATGTCATACCGGCGCTGATTTCCATGCACAGCTTTACCCCTGTCATGGATGGCTTCGAACGTCCCTGGCATGCCGGATTACTGACCAACAAGGACGAGCGTCTGGTAGCGGGATTGTTGGCGGCCCTGAACGCCCATCATGGTGTGGTGGCGGATCAGAATGTGCCCTATTCCGGCGATGACCCATCGGGTTACACCATACATGTGCATGGTGAAGAACGTGGCGTGCCGTGTGTTGCCGTAGAAATTCGACAGGATTTAATAGATACCCATCACGGGGCCCAGACCTGGGCCGGGATGATGTCCGGGGCCATCGGGGAAACCCTGAAGGCGGCCAGGCCGTTTTCCTTGCAGCCAGTGACAGAATGGCGTGGCGCAATAGAGGCATAACGTTTTAGAGTATTTCCAGGACGCGCTCAAATCCGGAGAATTGTGGCATGCCTTTGAACGACCCGCCTTTTACGATTGGAATTGAAGAAGAGTATTTCTTTGTTGATCGGGAAACCCGAAATCTCGCGGTTGATCCTCCGGCGACAATGATGGCGGATTGTGTGGCACAGTTGACCGGCCAGGTCAGCCCGGAGTTCCTGCGCGCCCAGATCGAAGTCGAAACCCGCGTTTGCACCAGCGTCGCTGAAGCCCGTGCAGACCTGGCTCATCTCAGGTCGACGGTCGCCAGTGTGGCCAATAATCATGGCCTTGGCCTGATTGCAGCGGCCACCCATCCTTTCGCTAAATGGAACGATCAACAACATACCGACAAGGAACGCTATAACGAACTGGCCCAGGACATGCAGGCCCTGGCCCGCCGTTTATTAATATGTGGCCTGCATGTGCATGTGGGCATTGAAGATGATGACTTGCGCATCGATTTGATGAACCAGGTTCGTTACTTCCTGCCGCATTTATTGGCGCTCAGTACGTCGTCGCCGTTCTGGGGTGGAGAAGATTCCGGATTATTGTCATACCGGTTGTCGGTGTTCGATGCCATGCCGCGCAGTGGCCTGCCCGAAGTTTTTGACTCAGCCTCCGAATATGATCGCCTCGTCGCCCAGATGGTTAATGCGAACGTCATCGAAGACGCAACAAAATTCTGGTGGGATGTGCGGCCCAGTGCGCGCTATCCGACACTGGAAATGCGCATTACGGATGTTTGCACCCGCCTCGATGATTCCATCGCCATCGCAGCCCTTTATGTCTGTATCCTCAGCATGCTGTATCGTTTGCGCAAAAGTAACCAGCGTTGGCGGATATATCCCCGGACCATGATCAATGAAAACCGCTGGCTGGCGCAACGCTATGGCGTCACCGGCACAATGGTAGATTTTGGCATTGGCCGGCCCGTGGCCTATGCTGATTTGCTGGAAGAAGTGATTGAGCTGGTGCGTGAAGATGCCGAGCGCATGGATTGTGTCGCGGAAATCGAACATGCCCGCGAAATCGTCCGCCGTGGCACGTCGGCCCAGCACCAGCAAGATGCCTATCAAGCGGCCATCGCCGCCGGTGCTGACCCCCACGAAGCCCTGAAAGGCGTCGTGGATATGTTGATCGAGGAAACAACGGTCGGGCTTTAGACTAATCACATGATGATTCTTCTAATGAATCTGGGGTCAGGATATTGAACGGCTGGCGCTGTCCGGGTAAGGTCCGCGATCAGAATTCCGGGACGTAACTGTCCCACATATTTAATAGAGGAAAATTGGAATGTCGGACGACGTTGGTGGTATTGCCGCAGATCAGCTGCGCACCTTGATTGCGCGCATCGAGCGCCTGGAAGAAGAAAAAGCGGCTCTGGCAGCAGATATCCGCGAAGTTTATGCCGAAGCCAAAGGCAACGGTTTCGAGCCTAAGGCCATGCGCCAGATCGTATCTTTGCGCAAAATGGACGAGCCCAAAATGAAAGAGATGGAAGCTATGCTTGATCTCTACAAAATGGCGATGGGTATGGATTAAGTTTCAGGCCAGACTAAACAAGATCAGGGGTGGCATTCACAAGTGCCACCCCTTTTTGTTGCCAAATTTCTTACTCGGCTGCGCTGGCGTTTGGTGTCGGGTTCTCAAATTCAGCCAACAGGTCGGCCTCGCGGGTCTTCGCGGTGGCCAGCTGCTCCTGTTTGACCCGGCCAAAGCCCCGAATATGTTCCGGCACGGAGGCCACCAAAACAGCTAGCGAATGGTTTTGCGTGGTCAGGCCGTCCAACAGTCTCAAAACTGTCTGTTCGTAATCAACAATCAACTGGCGTTCCGTTTT
Source organism: Alphaproteobacteria bacterium (assembly GCA_018650465.1). GTDB lineage: Bacteria > Pseudomonadota > Alphaproteobacteria > UBA2966 > UBA2966 > JABILA01. Next base: position 15,813 of record JABIFY010000134.1, on the reverse strand, counting down.
GCGTTCTTCTGTATAGCCAAAAATATCGAAGGTTCCGCCGCGCAAACCTTTTAGTTTTGCCAACAGGCCAAAGGCCTTCATCATCCAGGGGCCAAATTCCATCTTTTCGATCTTGCCGGTTAGCGGGTCCGGGCGGGCCAGCAGGGGTGGGGCCATGTGGAATTTCAGTGTGTAATCGCCGCCAAACTGCAACTTGATTTTTTCCATGAAGGCCGGATCGGTAAAAAGCCGTGCAACCTCATATTCGTCCTTGTAGGCAAGCAGTTTGAAATAGTTTCGGGCGACGGCCTCAGCCAAACCTGCCAAGCCTTTGCCTTTTTCCTTTTCGACAACCGCGACGTGTGCGACGAAAGCCCGATAACGCTCAGCATAGGCTGCGTCTTGATATTGAACCAATTCATCTGACCGGCGCGCAACGATATGTTCCAGCGTCGGTGAGGTGGTCAGTTCTTCCACAATCGGCATGGCCGGGGCAGCCGCAGCCTCGGCAGCTTTGAGATCAAAGGCAGCCGTGCGGCCCCAACGGAATGTGTCCAGGCCTGTCTCAACAGAAACACCATTCAGTTCAATGGCTTTTTCGATGGCGGCCCCGCTGACCGGTACCATCCCGCGCTGATAGGCATAGCCCAGGGTGAACAAATTGGTTGCGATGGCATCGCCGATCAAGGCTGTGGCCAGTTTGGTCGCATCAATGAAATCAACCAGGTTGTCACCGGTATTTTCCTTGATCATCTGTTTGAAATGATCGCCGGGGAACTGCAACTCGTTGTCCTGGGTAAATCCGGCGGTCGGTGTTTCATGACTGTTGATGACGGCACGGGTGGAGCCGTTCTGCATTTTGGCCAGGGCATCGAAGCTGCCAGCCACAACCATGTCACAGCCCAGCACAGCATCCGCTGCCCCTGCACCCAGGCGGGCTGTATGTATGTCGTCAGCATTGTCAGAAATGCGCACGTGAGTCATCACAGCACCGCCCTTTTGCGCAAGGCCGGTCATGTCCAATACAGAAACACCTTTGCCTTCGATGTGGGCCGCCATGCCGAGCAGGGCACCAATAGTGACCACACCCGTACCACCCACGCCAGTGACCAACATGTTATAGGGTTCGGTCGTCGAAACTGCTTCGGGTTCCGGCAAATCCAGCATGGGCCCCTGGTTTGCCGCCACATCTGATTTTGGCTTACGCACATTGCCACCATGGACCGTGACAAAGCTTGGGCAAAATCCTGTGACACAGGAATAATCCTTGTTGCAGGAAGACTGGTTAATCACGCGCTTGCGGCCAAACACTGTTTCCAGAGGTTCAACTGACAAACAGTTGGATTGCACGGAACAATCACCACAGCCATCACAGACGGCGTCATTAATGAAGGCGCGTTTTGCCGGATCAGGGAATTTTCCGCGCTTGCGACGTCGGCGTTTTTCGGCGGCACAGGTCTGGTCATAGATCATCACCGTCGTGCCCTGCATTTCGCGCAGCTCACGCTGAACCGGGTCCAGGTGCTTGCGGTGATGGAAGGTAATGCCCGACGGCAAGCCGGCACCTGCGCCATATTTTTCCGGCTCGTCCGAGACAATGACGATCTTTTTGACACCCTCGGAATGCACCTGCCAGGCGATCTCGGGCACGGAAACCTCACCTTCATGCGGCTGTCCGCCGGTCATGGCTGTCGCGTCGTTATAGAGAATTTTGTAGGTAATGTTCACGCCCGCCGCGACTGAAGCCCGGATCGCGAGATAGCCAGAATGGAAATAAGTGCCATCGCCCAGATTCTGGAACATATGCTTTGTGGAGGTAAAGGGGGCCATGCCGATCCACGGCGTGCCCTCAGCCCCCATGTGCGTTGCCGTCAGGGTGCTGCGATCCATCCAGACCGCCATGTAGTGACAGCCGATACCCGCCATGGCGAAACTGCCATCGGGCACTTTGGTTGAGGTGTTGTGGGGACAACCGGAACAGAAATAGGGCAGACGCGCCAGCGTGGCAGGATCACCGGCCAGCACTCGCTCCTTGTTTTCCAGAAAGGCGAGGCGTTCATCAATGGCGGAGCTCTGGTGAAATTTTTTGATGCGTGCGGCGATGGCGCGGGCAACTTGTGCCGGGGTTAGTTCGGATTTTGCATCCAGCAGCCAGTTACCGTCTTCGTCAAATTTGCCAACGACTCGCGGCCGGGTATCTTCCTTCCAGTTATAAAGCTGTTCCTTTAACTGGTTTTCGATGAAAGCGCGTTTTTCCTCGACGACCAGAACTTCTTCCAGGCCTTCGGCAAAGGCGCGGGCACCTTCCTTTTCCAGGGGCCAGCTCATGCCCACTTTGTAGACCCGAATGCCGATTTCAGCTGCGGTTGCTTCGTCAATACCCAAATCGTTCAGCGCCTGGCGTACATCGCCATAGGCCTTGCCGGTGGCCATGATGCCAAAACGTGGATTGGGACTATCCAGTTCGACCCGGTCCAGTTTATTGGCGCGGGCGAAGGCCAGGACCGCATATAGTTTGTGGTGCAGCAGGCGGCTTTCCTGTTCCAGCGGCGGGTCCGGCCAGCGAATGCTTAAACCATCTTCCGGCATCTCGAAATCTTCCGGCTCGATGATCTGTACCCGGTCCGGATCCACCGACACTGAAACCGAACTTTCCACCGTTTCAGTGATGGTTTTGAAAGCAACCCAGCAGCCGGAATAGCGTGACATGGCGATGCCCATCAGGCCCATATCCAGATATTCCTGAATACTGGACGGGTTGAGCACCGGGATCATGGCCCCCATAAAGGCATGTTCACTTTGGTGCGGCAGGGTAGAAGACTTGGCGGCGTGATCGTCGCCGGTCAGTACCAGTACGCCACCATGTTTTGATGTACCCGCATAATTGCCGTGTTTGAAGGCGTCACCTGTACGGTCGACACCAGGCCCTTTGCCATACCAGATGCCGAAAACGCCGTCATATTCCGCACCGGGAAACATGGTAACTTGCTGGCTGCCCCAGACCGATGCCGCAGCCAGGTCTTCGTTCAGGCCGGGCTGGAACTTGATATCATTTTGCCGAAGAAATTTTTCTGCTTTCCACATGGCCTGATCGTAGCCACCAAGGGGTGACCCGCGATAACCGGAAATAAAGCCGCCGGTGTTCAGGCCCGCCGCCCGATCACGCTGTTTTTGCAACAAGGGCAGACGAACCAGCGCCTGCACACCGTTCACAAATATGCGACCTTCTTCCTTTGTGTATTTATCATCAAGCGAAACTTCTGCAAACGATTGTGCAGCGACCGACATGGCAAAACCCCCTGTTCAAACACTCTGGGCAAAATAGGTAAGCAATGCTGACTTAATTAGCAAGAAAATTTTCTTGCCATAGATATGAAGCTAGTCAGGGCGGCTTCAATTCACAAGTAGGGGACTTGAGGTCAATCGACGCTATATTCGTCCAGGCCGTACTGTCGAACCTTGCGATAAAGTGTCGAACGACCAATGCCAAGCTGGCGCGCAGCTTCAGACATTTGCCCCTTGCAACGCTCCAGGCTCAGGCGAATTGCATCGCTTTCAATTTCTTTTAACTCGCGGCCACGGCCATCTTCATTGGATGTCAGAATAACGTCATCAGGCAATGCTGCCACGGGAACCTGCCCGGCTGTGGCCGGTGCAACACCCTGTGCCTGAGCAATATGGGGGAAATCGGCAATGCCAAGGGTATCGACATCACACAGCACAACAGCCCGGAAAACGGCGTTTTCCAACTGCCGGACATTTCCCGGCCAATCATAGGCGATCAGCATTTCCAGGGCCTCGTCCGAAATCGACCGAAGAGCCTTGCCTTCAGAACTGGCGTAATTGGAAATAAAGCGCTCAACCAACTCCGCAATATCGTCCTTGCGGTCTTTCAACGGTGGCACGTGAATAGGAAATACATTCAGACGGTAATACAAATCTTCCCGGAATGTGCCTTCTGTCACCAGTTGGGCCAGATCCCTGTTGGTTGCCGAGATTAACCGCACATCGATTTTGGTGGGTTTTTTGGCCCCGATCGGATCGACCTCGCCTTCCTGCAAGGCCCGAAGTAGCTTGACCTGCAAATCTGCGCGAAGTTCGCCGATTTCATCCAGGAACAACGTCCCTCCATCAGCTTCCTGAAACTTTCCGATGTGCTTTTGATCAGCCCCTGTGAAGGAACCTTTCTCGTGACCAAACAAAATGCTTTCAACAAGGCTTTCAGGAATTGCACCACAGTTCACTGTGACAAAGGCACGACCCGCGCGCTCACCCACACCCTGGATGGCGCGAGCGATCAATTCCTTGCCAACGCCGCTTTCGCCTTCGACCAGAATGGGAATGGTTGAATCTGCGGCACGCTGGGCCAGGTCCAGGGCGCGTTTCATGGCCGCACTGTCGCCGATAATGTCAGCAAAGCCCAGCGTTCCATCGGCCTTGCGTGTCAGACGGGATACTTCGCTGCTCAAAGCCGAAATTTTCAGGGCGTTCTCAATGGAAACCTGCATCCGTTCCGGGCTGGCCGGCTTGATGACAAAATCCACAGCACCCGCGCGCATGACATTAACGACAGTTTCCACGCCGCCTTTCATGGTCAGCACGATCATCGGCAGAGCTGGATGCACAGGATGTACTTTTTCAAGCAAGCCAATGCCGTCCAAATCCGGCATGACCAGATCCAGGACAACGAGATCCACTTGCTCACGCTCCGGTCCCATCAGGATTTCCAGTGCTTCAGGTCCGCCGGGTGCCGTCAGGACACGGTACCCCATGCGCTGAACCATAAGTTCCAGAAATCTGAGCTGAGCCGGGTCATCTTCAACGACAAGGATCGTTGACGCCATATTCCATTCCCCTGGAATTATCTAAGGCGATTCCGGTTTAAACGGAATCGCTTCTGCTTCAATTGTTGGCACACATCTTCGGTGTGCGGCGCCGCCGCGTTTCCGTGAAACCTTGAAACGCACTACGTTTTGCTAACCACAAAACAAATAATTTGGGCTAATACTGCGAAATGTTTCGTTCCGATACAACAGCTGTATCATAATAAAGCGCATCAGGAAGGAATATTTGGTGATTTAACGAGCACTATTGCCAAGCTCGGGGGTGTTTTATTATGTATCGGGCCTTATTGTGACTGAAATTTTGCCAACATCTTTTATTGCCCTTGTTCGGCCCACGACAGCCCTGTGCGGAGATCATACCTGAATGACTATTTTGGTTACGGGTGCAGCCGGTTTTATCGGCTCCCACGTTTGTATCAAGCTGCTTGAGCGCGGCGAAAAAGTTCTCGGGTTCGATAACCTGAATGATTATTACGATGTCTCCCTTAAGGAAGCGCGTCTTGCCCGTTTTCAGGATCATGAGAACTTTACCTTCGAAAAACTGAATATTGCGGACCGAGACGCTGTTGAAGCTGCGTTAAAACGGTCGGCGCCCATTCGCAAGGCGGTTCATTTGGCAGCCCAGGCAGGTGTGCGTTATTCCCTGACCAATCCTTATGCCTACATTGAAACAAACCTGATGGGCCATACGGTCATTCTAGAAGCCTGTCGCCATGCCCCGAATTTTGAGCATCTGGTCTATGCCAGCTCGAGTTCCGTCTATGGTGGCAATAAGAAACAACCATTTTCTGTTGAGGACCGGGTGGACAATCCAGTTTCGCTCTATGCTGCAACCAAAAAAGCGGATGAACTGATCAGCCATAGTTATAGCCATCTTTATCGAATTCCGGCGACAGGTTTAAGGTTTTTCACTGTCTATGGCCCCTGGGGCCGCCCTGACATGGCCTTGTGGATATTCACCAAGGCGATTTTTGCCGGTGAGCCTATTCCGCTTTTTAATGGTGGCGATATGCAGCGGGATTTCACTTATGTTGATGACATTGTTGATGGGACTATTCAGGCGCTGGACAAACCACCTGTCGCTGAAGGTGACAATCCACCCCACAGGGTATTCAACATTGGCAATCACCGGTCAGAAGAATTGATGAAGCTGGTCGATATTCTGGAAAAAGAAATTGGCAAGAAGGCCGAGCGGCAGCTGCTGCCCATGCAGGATGGTGACGTCAAGGAAACCTACGCGGATATTTCAGCCATCCAGGAAGCCACTGGCTACCAGCCACACACTTCAATCGAAGAAGGTATTCCCGCCTTTGTGAAATGGTATCGGGATTACCACGGGGTCTGATGTCAAATTTTGAAGGCGCTGATTTTTTTGCCATTGCGACGCGATTTGTTGAAGCGATTCCGCATGTCAGTGAACTGGGTATTGGCGTTGTATCTGCAGCGCCCGGCAGTGCGGTTATTAAGTTGCCGTACCAGAATAAGCTGATCGGAAATCCTGATACCGGGGTTTTGCATGGCGGTGTGATTACGACCCTGATCGATACAGTTTGCGGATTCGCAGCCTTTTCGGATGTTGGTGATGGTCTACCCTTGGCGACGCTTGATTTGCGAATTGATTATTTGAAGCCCGCCACGCCGGGTATCGACCTCCTTGCCGAAGGTCACACGTATAAAAAGACTAAAAGCATCATGTTTGTCAGGGCCACAGCATACCATGATGATCCAAATGATCCGATTGCCAATTGTGTTTGCGCTTTTATGCGCGGGACAAAAGGCGTTCAATTCGTTGGCTCGGTCCGAAAGAAAGACGCTGAATCATGAGTTCGTTGATCGAACTGGTTAAGTCAGCAAAAGCCGATGGCAATCCAGGTGCAATGGATACCGCCTATCCTTATGCCGTGTATCTGGGACTTCAGGGTTCGTTGCTAGATGATCAGCTGGTCTACAGCTTACCCTTTGATAACAAGATTGTTGGCAACCCTTTGTTGCCGGCCATTCATGGCGGTGTGGTTGGGGCTTTTCTTGAATCTGTTGCCTTGATGACTTTGATGTGGGAGCTGGACGTCGTTCAGTTGCCAAAAACAATTGATATCACTTTTGATTATCTGCGTTCGGCTGGTCCCAAAACAACATGGGCCAAAGCCATCCTGACCAAGCGGGGGCGACGGGTGGCGAATGTGCGGGTTGAAGCCTGGCAGGATGATCCGCAAAAGCCCGTTGCAGCCGCGCATGGAAATTTTCTGACAGGCTGAGCATCGGCGTTGGTAAATATTGCCGCCGTGCCCATATCATCACCATGTTAACGGGCCAGGATTGCCCTTCTACCTAATCATTTTAACCCGGGAATATTTCGCAATGAGTACTGCTGACGCCACGACCGAACTTAATGACCTGCCAGGATGGGATTTGACGGATCTGTATCCAGGGCGTGATTCAGCCGAGCTGACGGAGGCACTGGCAGCCGTCGCGGTGCAGGCCAAATCTTTCAGTGACAAATATGCAGGCAAGTTGTCAGCATTGTCCGGGGATGATCTGGCCGCTGGCATTCAGGCTTACGAAGTCATGCAGGAAACGCTGGGGCGTATCGGCAGTTTTGCTTTTCTGACCTACGCCACAGATATGGCAGATACGGAAATCGGGCAGTTTTTCCAGAACATGCAGGAAAGTTTAAATGACGTAACAACAGATTTGTTGTTCTTCACCCTGGAGCTGAACCGCCTGGAAGATGATGCCCTGCAGGTCCTGTATGACGGGTCCGCAAAACTAAGTCATTACCAGCCTTGGGTCAGAGATATTCGATCCTACCGGCCGCATCAGCTGGACGACGAGATTGAAAAACTGTTGCATGAAAAAGAAGTTGCCGGGCGCTCATCATGGGTGCGGCTTTTTGATGAAACCATGGCTGGGCTGAAATTCCCTTTTGATGACAAGATGCTGTCATCAGAAGAAATCTTGCACCTGCTGTCGGACAAGGATCGTGAGACCCGTAAAAAGGCAACCGAAAGCCTGGGCGGCGTCTTCGCAGAAAATGTTAAACTGTTTTCCCTGATTACCAACACACTGGCCAAGGACAAGGATATTGAAGACCGCTGGCGCAGTTTCGCTGATCCGGCAGACAGCCGACATTTGGCCAATCAGGTTGAAGGCAAAGTCGTTGATGCCCTGAGCAAAGCCGTACAAGACGCCTATCCAAAATTGTCCCATCGGTATTACAGTCTCAAGGCCAAATGGATGGGCAACGAAGACAAGCTGGACTACTGGGACCGCAACGCACCGCTGCCGGAAGATGATGACAAACTGGTCACCTGGCCGCAAGCGGTTGATACAGTGCTGAATGCCTATCGTGCCTTTTCGCCGGAACTGGCTGACCTTGGCCAGCGCTTTTTTGACAATAACTGGATCGATGCCCCCGTGCGCCCAGGCAAGGCATCAGGTGCCTTTGCCCACCCAACCGTGCCGGGAGCGCATCCCTATTTGATGCTGAACTATCAAGGCAAGTCCCGCGACGTGATGACCCTGGCGCACGAGCTGGGACATGGCGTGCACCAGATACTGGCGGGTGATCAAGGAACCCTGATGTCGGATACGCCCCTGACCCTGGCAGAAACAGCAAGTGTATTCGGTGAACAGCTGACCTTCCGGGCCATGTTGAACAACGAAGATGATCCGCGACGCCGCCGGATCATGCTGGCCAACAAGGTTGAGGATATGCTCAATACCGTCGTGCGCCAGATCGCCTTTTACGAATTTGAAAAACGCGTGCATGCGGAACGTAAATCCGGTGAGTTAACGCCTGAGCGCCTGGGCGAAATCTGGATGGCTGTTCAACGCGAAAGCCTGGGACCCGTGCTGAATTTCGATGACAATTACCAACACTTCTGGTGCTACATTCCGCACTTCATTCATTCGCCCTTTTATGTCTACGCCTATGCCTTTGGGGATTGTCTGGTGAATTCCCTGTACGCGGTTTATCAGGACGCAGAAGCCGGTTTTCAGGAAAAATATTTTGCCATGCTGCGCGCTGGTGGCACCTTGCAACACAAGGAATTGCTGGCCCCCTTCGGTCTGGATGCATCTGATCCGGCATTCTGGGGTCGCGGCCTTGGCATGATCAGTGACCTGATCGATCAATTGGAAGCAGCAGATGCTGCGGCCAGTCAGACCACTGGATAGGGAACAACAAATTGGCCGGAGACGAGAGGGACACACTTGGCGGCCGGGTTCGTCGCTATGCCCGCGTCTCTGGCAAAGTTGGTGGGCTGGCCGCGCGCCTCGCCGGCGAACGTGTGCTGGGTCTGCCCCTGGACCGGGCCAAACATGCCTCTGCCCTGCGTGAAGCTTTGGGTGGTCTGAAAGGGCCGCTGATGAAAGTCGCGCAGATCATGTCGACAATCCCCGAAGCCCTGCCCGATGAATATGTCGCTGAACTGACCCAGCTGCAATCAAACGCACCGTCCATGGGTTGGCCCTTTGTGAAACGGCGGATGTCATCTGAACTTGGCACGGACTGGCAATCAAATTTTACGATGTTTGAAAAGACCGCATCTGCCGCTGCTTCCCTGGGTCAGGTGCATCATGCCACGGCCCTGGATGGCCGGGACCTGGCGTGCAAACTGCAATACCCCGATATGTCGGCTGCGGTTGAGGCCGATCTGGGTCAGCTCAAACTGATTTTCGCCATTTACCGGCGATATGACCCGTCCATCGACACGTCGCAAATCCACAGTGAAATAGCCGCGCGCTTGCGCGAAGAACTGGATTATGATCTTGAAGCCAGGCACATGGCATTGTACCGGCAACTTCTGGCCAACGAAGATCAGGTGCATGTGCCTGAAGGCTACCCGGATTTGTCGAGTGATCGCCTGTTGACCATGGGCTGGGTCGAAGGTCAGCCTCTTCTGAATTACAAAGACGCCGATCAAGAGACCCGCAATACCCTGGCCATGAACATGTTCCGGGCCTGGTATGTGCCTTTTTATCAGGGCGGTGTCATTCATGCCGATCCGCATTTAGGAAATTATTCTGTCCGCGATAATCTTTCCGTTAACCTGCTGGATTTTGGCTGCGTGCGCTCATTCGAGGCGAAATTCATTGGCGGCGTAATTGATCTTTACCGTGCACTGGAAACAAAAGACGAGGCCCTCGCCGTACACGCCTACGAAACATGGGGCTTTCACGACCTCTCGAAAGACGTCATCGATACCCTGAATTTATGGGCTGAGTTTGTCTATGCGCCCTTGCTGGAAGACCGTTCCAGGCGCATTCAGGAATTTGAATCTGGCGGTGTCTATGGCAAGGATGTGGCCGCTGAAGTCGCCCGGCGCTTAAGGGAACAAGGTGGCGTCACGCCACCGCGCGAATTCGTTTTTATGGACCGGGCGGCCATTGGCCTGGGTGGTGTATTTCTGCATCTAAAGGCCGAGATAAACTGGCACAGATTGTTTCATGAACTCATCGCCGGGTTTGATCAGGCAAAACTGGCTACCCGGCAGAAAAAATTATTCAAGGCAGCAAACGTCCCGCTACCTTGACATTCACAGTCCCGAAACCTGATATTCATTGACTGAGTAGTATTTTTTAAACTGATGAGAGGCAGTGGTGGCCACTAATCAAATCAATCGCGCCAAACGCACAGACGTATCGCTATCTGCTGAACTGAAGGTCGGTGAGAACCGCTTTGCTTGCAGCATGCAAAACCTGTCCGTTGGTGGTGCCAAGATCATCACTGCCATGCCCATGAGCAAAGGGGATACACAGGAGCTTGTGATCGGCGATTTCAAGCCGATCAGTTTTGATGTGGCTTGGGCCCGCCCACCCTTGTTCGGACTTAAATTTGAAGAAGATGCCCAGGAAGAAGTGGCGGAAATCCTGATGTCCGTGGCGACATATTCAGCCAGTTAGTATAACCACCTGAGTTTCAGCTTTTGAAAACACTGTCGGCGCTACTGCGAGCCTGTTCCTTTTTTGCGATGAGTTCGCGGATCAATGTGATTTCGGCTTCGTGCTCCGCAATAAGTTCGCCCAGGGCTTCCACGGACAGGGTTTCCAGGTCCGGGCGGTCCTTGGGCCGTTCAGTTGGTTCCAGGTCATCGGTGTCCATGTTTTTCTCCTGCCTTGTTCTTGAATAGTTTGGCCGGGACATATTAAATCTGCAAGGCCTGTCGCCTGGTTCTGTGTCAGGTATTTTTGGCAGGTACCATAATTTGATCAAAGGAATTCCCCATGAGTGAGACGACCGCAACAAGTGACTTGCCTGAGACCATGAAGGTCGTTGAAATATCTGAACCAGGCGGGCCGGACAAACTGGTCATGGCAGAACGTCCTGTACCAAAGCCGGGTCTTGGGGAAATCCTGATCAAGGTTGTGGCGGCTGGCGTCAATCGCCCGGATGTGGCCCAGCGACAAGGCAATTATGCCCCGCCGCACGGTGCCTCTGATTTGCCTGGACTTGAAGTATCGGGCACCGTCGTGGCTTTGGGGTCCGGTGTCAGCGAATGGGCAGTTGGCGACGAAGTCTGCGCCCTGACGCCAGGGGGTGGTTATGCCGAATATTGTGCCACACCAGCAGCCCATGCCTTACCTGTTCCAGCCGGGATTAGATTGCTGGAAGCAGGGGCCATGCCGGAAACTTTTTTCACGGTTTGGACGAACGTTTTTGATCGCGGTCGCTTGCAGGCCGGGGAACGATTCCTGGTGCACGGCGGCTCATCCGGCATTGGCACAACAGCAATCCAGTTGGCCAATGTTTTGGGGGCGCGTGTCTTTACCACGGCGGGAACCCAGGAAAAATGCAAGGTCTGCGAAGACCTGGGCGCGGAGCGTGCCATTAACTATCGTGAAAAAGATTATGTCGCCGTCCTGCGCGATCTGACCGATGGTGAAGGTGTCGATCTGATCCTCGACATGGTGGGAGGGGATTATTTCAGCCGTAATCTGGCAGCCCTGAATACCGAGGGTCGTCTGGTGCAAATCGCCTTTTTGGCTGGACCCAAAACCGAAGTCAATCTTGTGCCCATCATGATGAAACGTTTGACGGTGACAGGTTCGACCCTCAGGCCGCAATCCAACCAGGCCAAGGCCGAGATTGCGGACGGGCTGCGGCGCACTGTCTGGCCGCTGGTCGAAGCCGGTCGGGTCAAACCGGTTATGCACGCCACTTTTCCCCTGAATGAAGCGGCCAAGGCTCACCAGATGATGGAAGATGGCGATCACATCGGAAAAATTGTGCTTCAAGTGAGCTAAATTCAGAGTTTTTGGAGAAAATCTGGCTAATTGGGGTCGGCAAGGGTGAGTTTCTTTGACCTTTCGCTCAAAACCCTCTATATGCTCCTGATCGTGCGTTATCCAAGATGTCGCACATTCCCAGTTTTTCTTAAGTCCAATAATCGCCGGGTGACGGACCTGGCTGCGGGGTGAAAACTCCGCGAAGGAGAAATATTATGTCTTTGCCAATGATGCCCAAAGCAACTGCTGTTTGGTTGGTGGAAAATACCGCCTTGTCATTCGACCAAATCGGCGAGTTTTGTGGCCTGCATGCCCTGGAAGTCAAAGGGATTGCTGACGAGGAAGTGGCGATTGGTATCCAGGGGGCCGACCCCATTGCCAATAGCCAACTGACCCAGGAAGAAATTGATCGCTGTGTGGGAGACGATGCTGCCAGCCTGACAATGTACATCAACACCAGCGTGCCGCGACCGGCTTTACGCACCAAGGGCCCGAAATACACTCCGGTGACCAAGCGCCAGGAACGCCCGGCCGCCATTATGTGGCTGATCCGTTATCATCCGGAATTATCAGACGCCCAGGTCGGTCGCCTTGTGGGCACCACCAAGCCAACTATCGCCTCTGTGCGGGAGCGGACCCACTGGAATATTTCCAACATCAAACCAAACGATCCGGTGACGCTGGGCATGTGCAGCCAGGCTGAACTGGACGAATCAGTGACCAAAGCGCGTCGCCGTCAGGCCACCAAAGAAAAGCGCGAGGCCAAGGAACGGGCGAAAGCCGGTTTGCCACCACTGGAGAAAAAGGAATCGCATATTGAAACGGCGTCACCTTTTGCCCATCTCATCCGCGGCAACCGTGACGAAGAGGCCGAGCCTGAATTGCCCGCCGGTTTCGCAGACGCACCTGCACCTGCACCTGCGGCTGAACCAGAACTGACCGCCGATGACGTCTTCGGCAAACGACCATCCGGTGACGGTGAATAAGCTATAGAACGCAAAAAAAATCAGGGCGGAAGAGAAATCTTCCGCCCTTTTTTTTGAGTAAAGCGGATGTTTACCCCGCCGGCCTGACAGACGTCTCAGCGTATCCGTTGGCTTTCAGGGCTTCTGTGATTTCGTCCAGAATAACCGGATCATCGATGGTGGCCGGCATCTTGTAGTCGACGCTGTCGGCGATTTTGCGCATGGTGGCGCGCAAGATTTTACCGGAGCGGGTTTTAGGCAGGCGTTTGACGATGATGGATAATTTGTAGGCCGCGACGGGGCCAATGGTTTCGCGTACTCTTGTTGCCAGTTCAGCGATGATTTCTTCATTGGGGCGGTTTACGCCCGCATTCAGAACGACCATGCCGATGGGCAACTGACCCTTCAGTTTATCGGCCACACCACAGACCGCACACTCCGCCACATCCTTGTGTCCGGCGAGAACTTCTTCGATGCCGCCAGTAGACATCCTGTGCCCGGCCACATTGATGATGTCGTCCGTGCGGCTCATGATATAGACATAACCGTCTTCATCCTTGTAACCGGCATCGCCTGTCTGATAGTGCCCAGGATATTCGGTGAGATAGCTCTCGACGAAACGTTGGTCTTTTTGCCATAAGGTTGGCAGACAGCCCGGTGGCAAGGGCAGCTTTATGACAATGGCGCCGGAGTCGCCAGCGGCAACTTCGTTACAGTTTTCATCAACAATTCGCACATCGAAGCCAGGCACGGGTTTGGTGGGTGAGCCATGTTTGATGGGCAATAACCCCAGACCGGCAAAGTTGGAAACAATAGGCCAGCCGGTTTCTGTTTGCCACCAGTGATCAATGACCGGCACCCCCAGCATTTCTTCGGCCCATTCCAGGGTTGCGGGGTCGGCCCGCTCACCCGCCAGGAACAGACGTTTGAAACAGGAAAGATCATATTTTTTTAGCAATTCCCCTTTGGGGTCCGCACCGCGAATGGCCCGGAAAGCCGTGGGGGCGGTAAACATGACACTGACATTGTGTTCGGAAATGACGCGCCAGAAGACACCAGCATCCGGCGTGCCAATAGGCTTGCCTTCAAACAGAATTGTTGTACAGCCCTGAAACAAAGGGGCGTACAGAATATAGCTGTGCCCAACGATCCAGCCGATGTCAGAAGCCGCCCAATAAACTTCACCAGGTTCAACGCCATAAATATTCGACATGGTCCACTTCAGGGCCACCACATGACCGCCATTGTCGTGCACAACTCCCTTGGGCTCACCCGTGGTGCCAGAGGTATAAAGGATATAGAGCGGGTCCGTAGCTTTTACCGGCACGCATTCTTCAACTGCTACGGCGGCATCCATGGCGGCCTTCCAGTCAATGTCGCGGCCTTCGATCAGGGAGGCTTCAAGCTCGGAGCGTTGCAAGATGACACAGGCGTCCGGTTTGTGGCTGGCAATATCAATCGCTGCATCCAGCAAAGGTTTGTATTCCACAATCCGGCCGGGTTCGATGCCGCAACTGGCTGACACAATGACCTTGGGTTTGGCATCATCGATTCGGATGGCCAGTTCATTGGCTGCGAAGCCACCGAAGACAACGGAATGAACGGCACCAATACGGCTGGTGGCGAGTATGGCAATGACGGCCTGGGCCACCATGGGCATATAGATAATGACCCGGTCGCCTTTTTCTACGCCCTGGGCCCGCAGGACACCGGCAAACCTGGCGACCTTGGCTTTCAGTTCGGCGTAGGTAAACTTTCTTTGTTTGCCAGTGATGGGGCTGTCGTAAATCAGCGCCAACTGATCGGCGCGACCTTCTTCCACATGGCGGTCGACGGCGTTGAAACAGGTGTTGAGTTCTGCGCCTTCAAACCAGTTATAAAAATTTTCCCGGGGATTACTCAGAACCGTGTCCCATTTTTTGGTCCAGCGCACGTCTTCTGCGGCTTTGGCCCACCAAGCTTCGGGGTCCTTTTGCCAGTCGGCATACACTTCTTCATAACTGCTTGACATGTCTTCCTCCCGGCGGTTTTTTCAAGGCGCAATTGTCCAGTACCGGCGCACCAGATTCAAGCACTGATCAGATATTCAAGTGCGACAAATAAGCTCCATCAGAGGCAGCATCCGCCCGGCAAAGACGGTAGAAGGGCACTGGCCAATGGTGACCGCCCCCATATGGCGGTAAAATGCTTCCGCATGAGGCTCGGCCTCAATCTCGATGCGCATCGCCTTGCGCAAAGCTGCCTGGCGCAAAAACTCCGCCCACATCAATTGACCTACGCCGCTGCCAATAGCTTCACGGGCAACAAAAAAATGTTCCACGTGGGCTGTGTTACCTTCCATAATGATACCAAAGAAACCTGCGGCGATTCCCTCTCGTTCTGCCACAAAGCCATCATTGATCCGCAGCCATTCAGGCGTAATGGTCAGGTCCGCCCGGCAGGCCTCGATAAAATCAGCGTCATAATCCCAATGCGCTTTTGAATGCAACATCAGGTCCGACAAGGCCGGGCATTCTTCGTCCAGAGCAGGGCGAAAAGTGATGGTATTCACCTGGTTATTCCTTTGGTTTGCACAAAGTGTTTCCGGGAGACGTGGCGCTCATGCGGAATATCTTTAAACTAAGCTTATCATCCATCTTCCCTGACTATTATGGCGCTCACCACAGTACCCGACTTAATAGGATAAAGCCCTGAAGTGATTCATACTTTGAGATTCTCCGACCAAAGAAAGTCTCAAAATATGCAGCAATTACTTGGCAAGGCCTTATCCACACCGTTAGGAGAGCACATCCCCCTTT
>JABIFY010000133.1 GCA_018650465.1 Alphaproteobacteria bacterium | reverse complement strand
TTCAGCAAGAATCTGAAACGCTCTAATAACTGTGATTGTGGTGGTTGATCAAGGCAGAAATTGGGCTGAATTGGGGCCATTTCATGACGTGGATCAGGTCAATTTGACGCGTTTGAAAAAGACGAAAGGCCACCCTGAGGGAGGGTGGCCTTTCTATTTGATATCAGGCTGGAGGTCCTCTCAGCCTGAAATCTTAATGCGAGCTCTATAATAAATAAATTATAAACAAAGCTGCAGTTGCGAGGTTATTTCTACGGTTGGGGGCCGCTAAAAATAACCTCACATACAGAATATAATTTGCCAGGCTCATAGGGGGAAGCGAGAAGGCAGAAATAAACAGGTGGTTGAATTTATTCCACTTAAAGCTGCTGAATTAGCCGTTTATAGCCCGTTTTGGCGCCGGCATGCTGTCAGGGTATTTTGCAGCAAACAAGCAATAGTCATAGGGCCAACACCTTTTGGGACAGGTGTAATGGCGCCGGCCACTTCGATAGCTTCGGCAAAGGCAACATCGCCAACGACGCGAGTTTTACCCTCTTCTGCGGCCGGGACCCGGTTGATTCCGACATCAATCACTGTCGCCCCGGGCTTGATCCAGTCACCACGCACCATTTCTGGCCGCCCCACAGCCGCCACAACAATATCAGCCCGGCGCACCACATCGGGTAAATTCCGGGTCCGGGAATGGGCGATTGTGACGGTACAGCTTTCCGCCAACAGCAGGGCCGCCAAGGGTTTACCGACAATGTTGGAGCGACCGATGATCACAGCGTCCAGGCCCGACAACTCACCCAACCGGTCTTTCAACAACATCAGGCAACCCAGTGGCGTGCAGGACACCATGGCATCTTGTCCGGTTGCCAGCAGGCCAGAATTTACTACGTGAAATCCGTCCACATCCTTGGCCGGGTCGATGGCGTTGATAATCTCATGTTCGTCGATCTGGGACGGCAAAGGCAGTTGAACCAGAATGCCATGCACACTGTCATCTGCGTTCAGTTCTTTTACTTTTGCCAGCAAATCAGCCTGGGAAACATTATCCGGCAATTTGAATTCCCAGCCGTTCATACCGGCTTCGATGGTCTGTTTGTTTTTGTTGCGTACATAGATCTGGCTGGCGGGGTCTTCACCGACAATGATTACCGCCAGGCCCGGTGTCAGGCCATTATGTTGGGCTTTCAGTTCGGTAACCTCCGTCGCAATTCGCGCCCGCAGGCCTTCGGCAAAACCTTTGCCATCAATGATACGTTTGTCAATTTCAGGAACATCAGGGTTCGTCATTGTTGCCTCATGCCAGTTGGATCGGCCAGTTAGGTCGGGGGGTTAATTCTTGGCTGAAAGCGTCTTACTCCATTCAACCAATTGGCTCAACAGTGCATTGTCGTCATCGGCAATATTCAGACGCTTTTTTCGTGACGTTGTCCCGCTGACGACCTCAAAACGGCTCCCGGCGACCCCGGTTTCCTTGGTCAGCAATTTGATCAAGGCTTTGTTGGCTTTGCCTTTTTCCGGCACGGCTGTGACCCTTATCTTCAGCACAGGCCCGTCTTCACTGACCTCAATGCCATCAATCCGGTTTGCCCTGGAATTTGGCGTCAGTTTGATTTGTAGCGATAACCCCTTTGGCCCCAGGTCAAATGGCGTGTCGGTGGGGGTGGGCATCAGATGGCCAGTGACGCTCTAGTGGAAGGCGCCAAACAGCAGGTCGCGCAGAAAAAACAGGGCCAAAATCAAAATGATTGGCGAGATATCAATGCCGCCCAGATTGGGAATAACCTTGCGGATCGGGCGCAAGGCCGGTTCCGTGACGCGGTGTAAAAAATCACCCAGCATATAGATGAACTTGTTTTGAGTGTTGATCACATTGAAGGCAACCAGCCAGCTCAGGATCGCATTTCCGATCAAGGCCCAGACATAAAGGGTAATCACCGTATTCAACAGATTAAAAAGCGCGTCCATCTTGTCTCCAAACAATTGCAACAGCGCCCGGCAGCGAGTTAGCGCCCGCCGCCTGCCTGTCGATAAAATATCTGATGCACATTACATCACAGGTGGGGGCGCGCCAAGCCGTTCACAAGGGGCATGATCTTCTGCCTGATGCAGGCAGGCCATCGTTCAGCGTGACGAATCAGGCCCGTTTTCCTGGGTTCACCGAACCTTCCGGGAATAAAAGTTTGTTTTGAGGGATTTGGCGGACAAATATTTGAATTGGTATTTTATTCCGCTTTCGACCTAACCCCGACATTTTCGTCGAATTAGTGAACCGGGTATTCAACTAACAACCAAGTTGAATCTACTGGATGCGTAATATGCTCAGCGGGTGCTCGGCAATGCCTCACAGATAGCATCCACGATCTCGGAAATAACCAGGGGCTTGGTGAGGTACTTATCGAAACCTGCATCCATGCCCTTCTCAATATCGGTTTCGGTCGCAGCGGCGCTCAGGGCGAAAATGGGGGTGTGTGAAGTATCGTCGTATTTACGAAGTTG
>JABIFY010000132.1 GCA_018650465.1 Alphaproteobacteria bacterium | reverse complement strand
CGCTTCCCAAAAATGGACGATGCCACTGCAAAACTGGAATTTGACATTGTCCCAACTCTCAATCTATTTTGAAGGCAGATTAGACGACGTGTTGGATATTTAAACTATGCCAGTGACACGGAATTCTGAACACCCTCCAGGCCAGATCAAGGCACTATCCGAAATTTGACCGGACTTTGTTTGTCTCCGATGCTTCTCTGCGGCGCAGCTATGGACCGATAACCGGAATGTGGTAGAATTATAGCCATGGAAATTCTTACAGCCCGTTTTCAGATCGGCGATATCGTTCGCCACCGGATCTATCCGTTTCGCGGTGTCATCTTTGATGTTGATCCCGAATTCGCGAATACGGAAGAATGGTGGGATTCGATCCCGGAAGATGTGCGTCCGCGCAAGGAACAGCCTTACTACCATCTGCTGGCTGAAAATGCGGAAACCACATATGTGGCCTATGTGTCAGAGCAAAATTTGTTACCTGATGAATCTGGCAAGCCTGTTGTTCATCCACAGGTCAATGAGTTCTTCAGTGGATTGTCTGAAGGGCGTTATCAGCAGTTACCAGGCCAGGCGAATTAATACCGCTTTGTAAAAGCCGATTGCCGGGTCGCCGGGCTCCAAGTGTCATGGCTCTGAGTATCCTGGCTTCGAGTATCCTGGCTCCGGGCATTTAGACCCCACCCGGGCCGCTCTATTCGTGATCTGCGACGTCAGTTGCCAGAAAACAGACGTGAAGTTATTTGGGCAAGGATATCAAGTAAATCGCGACCCTGGTACAGTGGCAATAATCATGAACGTCCACCGGCGCAGTCAATGCACATGGCGATAGCTGGATCAAGTTCCAGGCGTTTGGGTGCGATTTCCTCACCGCATCCCAGGCAGTAACCATATTCGTCTTCCTCCATCCGGACCAAAGCAGATTCGATTTTGACAAGTTCGTTCTTGCGCCGCTGCTCTGTTTCCAGCGCCATGGCTTGTCCTTGCAAGGCATCCATGCGCGACAGTCGGCCGACACTGGTTTGATCAAGTTCCACTGGTCGACGTGAGTCAGCGCTGTTTTGCGCCAGTATTT
Source organism: Alphaproteobacteria bacterium (assembly GCA_018650465.1). GTDB lineage: Bacteria > Pseudomonadota > Alphaproteobacteria > UBA2966 > UBA2966 > JABILA01. The sequence goes on along the minus strand of JABIFY010000132.1, from coordinate 56,073 downwards.
GTAGCTCCACCTGGCGGGCGATCAGCCGATCCCTTGTTTTGGAATTCTTGTCAGTCATCAGTTCCGGTTCCATTTTCCTCTTGAGGAAGCATAAGTTGATCTGGTGGACTTCGTCATCTGAATTCGTCCAGATTTCTAAATGACGCGCAACATTACGGGCAACGTCGACGGGGTATTCAGATATTTGAAGGCGGTTTGATGTTGTGAACAGCGGCGACCACCATATCCGAAAATTCAATATAATGTCGTCTGACCCATTGCAGCGCATCCTGGCTGATCCATTCGGGTGTTTCAGGGAATTCGTCTCGCGCAGACCGGGGCAGTTCCAGGGCATAGTAGGATGCCAAATTGTGTATCTGGGTTTCGATTTCCTGTGGAATCATGTTCGGATGTATCTCCAGGGGGAAATAATAAGGAAAGTTTTATTAATATTTACTTGTGTATTTGTTTTTGTAATTCAAGTATAATCAGAAAAATAGCAATATATATTCATTTTTGTTTTAATGAATATTGTGAATAATTTTATTAAACGTTTATTTGTTTTTTTCTGTAATTCTGGTGTGTATGCCATCGAACCAGTCAAAAGGTGTTGCAGATTGGTTCAGGTGCGACAATATTGGATTGTTGCTGGCTGGTTGTTTTTCAACCAGGCCACAATCGCAAGGTAAGGGGATGAAGGGGCAATAGATGACAGATGTGCAGCATAGCACCCTGGAGTCTGATGATGTCGCAGATCGTGAGAACGATAGCGGTGACAATGAGGCGCGTCTGAAGCGACTGATTGACCTCGGTATTGCCCTGTCGGCGGAACGTGACCACAATCGACTGATCGAGCGAATTCTGCTTGAAGCCAAGGATTTGTATGATGCGGACGGTGGCACACTTTATCTAATGAAAGATGGTGCGCTGAATTTTGAAATCATGCTCAATGACACCATGAATATCGCCATGGGCGGCACAACAGGTGTTGAAATTCCGTTTCCGCCGCTGGCCTTGCATGATGAAGACGGCAACCCAAATCACAAAAATGTTGCCTCCCATGTCGCCTTGTCGGGTGAAATCGTTAACATCGCTGACGCTTATGAGGTTGATCGGTTCGATTTTTCAGGTGCGAAGAAATTTGATGCCTCAACCGGATTTCGGTCTCAATCTTTTCTGACTGTTCCCATGACAAATTACGAAGGCGATGTACTGGGGGTCTTGCAACTGATCAACGCACGTGAAGGCGGTGAGGTTGTGCCCTTTGGTACCGGTCGGCAGGCCTTGATTGAAGCATTGGCCAGTCAGGCGGCTGTCGCGTCAGACAATCAGATGTTGATCGACGCCCAGAGAGAATTACTCGAAAGCTTTATTAAATTGATCGCTGGTGCCATTGATGCCAAATCCCCCTATACGGGTGGCCATTGTCAGCGCGTGCCGGTCATCACAGAAATGTTGGCTCAGGCGGCTTGTGTAGCAGAGGATGGACCCTACGAAACATTCAGCCTCAGCGAAGAGGAGTTGTATGAGCTGTCGATCGCGGCCTGGCTGCACGATTGTGGCAAGGTCACAACACCGGAATATGTGGTCGACAAGTCCACCAAACTTGAAACTATCTATGACCGGGTCGAAACCGTACGGACGCGCTTTGAAGTGGCCAAGCGAGATGCCGAGATTGACTATCTGCGAGCCTTGCAGGCGGATGACACCGATGCGGACGGGTTGAAGGAAACTTTTGAGGCGCGGGTAGCCAAGCTGAACGATGACTGGTCTTTTCTTGAAGTGGCAAACATAGGTGGCGAGTTTATGTCTGACGATCATCAGGCCCGAATTCATGAGATCGCTGCAATGACCTGGAGCAATAACGGCGAGACAGAAAACTTCCTGAGTGAGAACGAAGTTTATAATCTGTGTATTGCTCGCGGCACATTGACTGCGGAAGAACGCGAGGTGATTAACAATCACATTGTCATGACGGTGGAAATGCTGGAAGAATTGCCATTTCCCAAACATCTGAAAAAAGTACCAGAATACGCCGGCGGCCATCACGAAAAGATGGACGGCACCGGGTATCCCAAAGGTTTAACTGCCGATCAAATGTCCATTCCAGCCAGGATGATGGCGATCGCCGATATCTTCGAAGCCCTGACAGCTTCTGACCGACCTTACAAGAAAGCCAAGACTATTTCTGAATCCCTCAAAATTATGGGCTTCATGGTCAAGGATGCACATATCGATCCAGATTTGTTCCGCTTGTTCCTGCAGGCTGATATTCCCCGCATTTATGCGGAAGCCAACTTGCTGCCGGATCAAATCGATACCTGGGACCCTGCAGATTATTTGAACTAGAGTGTTTTCGCTTAGCCCGGATTGCGGGATATCGTTTGATCCAGCTCGGCCCGCCGTTCTTCCGATATTCGTTTGATATCTGCAGCCAACTTGTCATCAGCCTCCATCAGCTCGGTCAGATCAGCTTCGTCCAGAATAAGCAACTGGCAGCTTGTCACCGTCGTGACTGAGGCTGATCGCGTCTGGTGCTCGATCAAGGCAATTTCGCCAAAAAAATCGCCGGCTTGCAGAAATACCGGTTGCCCGGTCAGGTCCACTTGAACCTGGCCGGATGAAATAAAGTACATGCAGTTTCCCGGGGCACCCTTATGCACAACAATTTCTCCAGGTACTGCGACACGGGGTTTAAGCAAGGCAACTATTTCAGCAATGCGCTGGGCCTCCAGGTGAGAGAACAGTGGTACACTGGCGACCATATTCCACGACACAACAAACTCCTGCCGTTTGACAGCCTGGGCAAATCCTGATGCCAGAATGCCGGCGGGCATGGCAAACATGCCAACACCCAGCACCGTGACGATTGCGCCCAGAAACCGACCCAGCGGTGTTATGGGCGATATATCGCCATAACCAACGGTCGTCAGCGTCGCGATGCCCCACCACATGGCGGCGGGAATGGAAGAAAAGGCCTCTGGCTGGGCTTCGCGTTCAGCCAGATAAACAAAGCTGGAAGAAAAAATCAGCAGGACAAGCATAACGATGGCCGCGGCACCCAGGGGGCGTCGTTCCAGATAAAGCACAGAGCCGACCAATGACAAAGCGGCTGAATAGCGTGTCAGCTTCAATAATCTGAGCAGTCGGATCACCCGCACAAACCGCAGGTCCGCGTGCACGAAAAAAACCAGGAAGAAGGGCAGAATGGCAATCAGATCAATGAGTGCCATGGGAGAAAAAATATATCGGACGCGTCCATAGAACGGATGTATATATCGCTCATCCTCGCTTTCCACACAGGTCCAAAGGCGAAGGATATACTCGACGGAAAAAATCGTGACGGAAAATATTTCGAAGTAATTGAGTGCTGTGCTGTATTCAAGTGCAATCGTCTCGACTGTCTCCAGCACAACGACCAAAACGTTGAGCGCAATCAGGGCGATCAATAACCTTCCCGCCAATCGACTGAGCGGCGCATCCGGCTTGTTCGCGTTGATAAATTCGAAAGTGCGGTATCTCAGTGAGTTTGCATCCAAGTGCTGGTTCCCGGTCTCAATTTTCCCCATCCTCAGTAAAATACAGCATATTTGGTCGAATTGGCGATGCCGGGGTGCGACAAAATGTTGCAACTGGTTCGAACCTGATTAGGATGCTTGTGTGAACAGGGAAAAAGAAGCGCAAAAGCGCGAAAAACATGCTGTAAAAGCTCGCCCTGAAACAACATCGCCCGACGACGTGTCAGGTTGTTGGGTATAAAGGGAGGAATTTCATGACAAAATCCAGATTTGGCAAGGTCTCTGGCCTTGTCGCCGGCGTCGCTACAGGTGCCGTTGCAATTGGTCTGTTGGCGTCCCAGCCTGCATCGGCCAAAGTCGAAGGCGATACGATTACCCTCGGTTCGGCGATTTCTTTTACAGGTAAATATTCCACAAACGGCATTCATGCTTCGAACGGCTATAACCTCGCGGTGCGGATGATCAACGCTGCGGGCGGTGTAAAAGTGGGCGGCAAAAGTTATAAGCTCGCTGTTAAATACTATGACGACGAATCAACGCCAGCCCGTGGTGCACAGTTGGCAGAACGTTTGATCAAGCAGGATGGCGTCAAGTTTATGCTCGGGCCATACAGCTCTGGTCTGACCAAGGCGATTGCGCCCGTCACTGAAAAGTTCAAGATCCCTATGGTGGAAGCAGAAGGTGCGTCACGCTCGCTGTTCACGCAGGGCTACAAATATATCTTCGCAGTGCTGTCGACGTCGGAGCAATATCTGGCCAGCTCCATTGCCTTGGCGGCTGACATCGCCAAACAAAATGGCAAGAAACCTGGTGACGTCAAAGTCGCCATGGCTTTTGAAAATGACCCGTTTTCGCTGGATGTTCGTGCCGGTGTGGTCGACGATATTAAAAAGCATGGCATGAAGATTGTTATCGACGATAAATTGCCACGTGACATTTCAGACATGACGGCAACACTGACCAAGGTTCGTGCTGTGAAGCCTGATCTGCTGGTTGTTTCCGGTCACTCAAAAGGTGCCGCGACGGCTGCTCGTCAGATCAAGGAAATGAAGATCAAGGTTCCCTTGGTGGCCATGACCCACTGTGAATCAGCCAAGGTGATTACCAAATTTGGTGCCTCGACCAACGGTTTCTTGTGCCCGACCCAATGGTCTGAAACCATGTCTTATAAAGACGACCTGTTCGGTACTGCCGGTGAATTTGATGCCTTGTTCAAAAAAACCTATGAAGGTTACAAGAACGTGCCGTATCAGGCAGCACAGGCCGCCGCAGCTGTCATGGTTTGGAAAGATGCTTTGGAACGCGCTAATACCTTTAAAATTAGCGCTGTTCGTCAGGCTCTTGCCGACACAAACATGAAAACCTTCTACGGCGATATCAAGTTCTCCGCAGCAGGCAACAATATTGCCAAGCCAATGGCCTTGCGCCAGATTCAAGATGGCAAATTGAATGTTGTGTTTCCTGCTCGTTGGGCAACCCACAAAGTCGAATGGCCCCGCAAGTAGGCGCCAGGAAATAACAAACTTTGTTTTTGCTTAAGCGTAACGATTAAGCCCGGCTTTCTTCTTATCCAGGAGGAAGTCGGGTTTGTTCGTCAAACGGTTTGTCGCTTTGATATTGAAATTTCAAAGTATCCAGGTGCTCTTTTTTCAGGTGCTCTGATCTCGCGGTAAGGATTTCATGGATAATATTTCCCTTTTGGTTTTGGCACCGGTGCTGAATGTACAGCTTCTGGTCGACGGTCTGCTTATCGGTGCCATATTCGCACTTGTGGCTTATGGACTGGCCCTTGTGTGGGGCGTCACCAACGTTAAAAACCTGGCTCAAGGTGACTTTGTCATGATGGGTGGTTATATCGCCTATTCCATGACTCTTGTGGGAATACATCCCCTGTGGGCTTTGCCTGTGGCCGTGGTTGTTATGTTCTGCTTCGGCTGGGCCCTGTATAAAATTGTGATTTACCGGGTTGTCGATAAAGACCTGTTCACGTCGTTGCTGGCAACTTTCGGCATTGCCATCGTCGTACAACAGGTTCTGAACCTGATTTTCGGACCGGAAGTCATGATTGCCGAATCAGGCTTTGAAGTAGGTGAATATCTCGATGGCGGCCTGACGGTCTCGAACGTCAAGATTATTGCCTTTGTCATGGCCTTGATCCTTGCCTTGATCGTCGTTCTGTTCATGAAGCAAAGCCGCATGGGCCAGGCGATTCGGGCGACATCCCAAAATGCCCGCGCGGCCCGCATCATGGGCATTGATACAGACCGGGTATATGCCTTTACCTTCGCGCTGAATGCTGCAATCTGCGGGGCAGCAGGCGTTTTGATTTCCATGATCTGGGTTATCCAGCCCTATTTTGGAACCAGTTATTCAATTCGTGCCTTCGTGATTGTAACTGCTGCTGGTCTTGGCAATCTGCCTGGTGTGATCATGGCGGGGCTGGGGCTGGGGGCGTTGGAACAGTTCGGCGCTTTCATTCTTGGTGCTGAATTCCAGCAGGCCATTGTTGTTGGACTGTTGCTCGTCATTCTGGTCATTAGACAAATTCAGCAATCTCGTCATCGGCAGGTGGTCAAATGAGTGTTTCACAAAAAACTTTCCTGCTTTACGCCTTCATTCTTCTGGGTGGAATTTTGGCTCCTTTTGTTTTCCCGAACTATATCGCCCAGTTTGCAACACTTTGGTTGATGATCCTGTTTGCCCTGACCTGGGACATGATGGGTGGCCAGATGGGTTATAATTCCCTGGGTAACATCATCTTCTTTGGTGTAGGCATGTATGCCAGCGCCGTTGTCCAGATCGCGCGCTTGTATGAAGTTGCTGAATACACTTCCCATTCCGGGGCGCCAAAAGTTGATTTTGGCTGGACTGAATATCTGTCTGGCATGGGGTTCGGCATTATAGCTGGCGCACTGGCGGCTATCTTCATTGCTGTCATCCTGGGGCGGATCGTGTTCGGCCTACGAGGCCCCTATTTTGCTATCGGAACCTTGGGTGCTGCCATTGCGGCCGGTGAACTTGTTGGTGCCTGGGATTACATCGGTGGTGGCGGCGGCATCACGTCGCTGCCATTCCCGGGGACGGGGGACGAGCGCTCACTGTTCTTCTACTTTGCCCTGTTTGCCCTGGCGCTGCTCACTTTTGCCTTTCTGAAATGGTTGTATTCGCGGCGTTATGTGCTGGCGGTCAATGCTATTCGGGACGACGAAGACAAGGCCGAGGCCATGGGCATTCACACGCTGCGTTACAAAACAGTCACCTGGGCCATGTCGGCATCATTCCTGGGCATGGCAGGTGCTGTCTATGGCAACATGGCCGGATTTATAGAACCGCTGGAAGTGGCTTTCCCGACTATTACTTTTGGCATTTTCATGGTGCTGATGGCGTTGCTGGGCGGCAAAGGAACCCTATGGGGCCCCGTGTTGGGTGCCGTTGTGTTTCATATCATCAAGGAATTCACCTGGACCCATTTCCTCGGCTGGCAATGGGTTGCCCTTGGAATGCTGATTATTATTAACGTGGCCTATTTCCAGCAAGGTATTTTGGGCTGGGCACAAGAAAAATGGCCTGACTTCTTTGGCCTGACGGTGGACGAAAGCGATACGCGAGAAGCCGTAGAGGAGGCGTCAAAATGAGTTCGATCATTGAAATCAAGGACGTCAGCAAAGCCTTTGGCGGTGTCATTGCCAATCAGTCAATCAGTGTCAATGTCGCCGAAGGCGGCATTACAGGGCTGATCGGTCCCAACGGGTCGGGTAAGACAACATTGTTTAATTCCGTTGTCGGACATCACCCCATTGACGAAGGTTCGATCAAGTTTGAAGGGGCGGAAATCTCAAAACTTAAAGTACCGCAAATTGCCCGCTTGGGTCTGCTGCGTACCTTCCAGCAAACCCGCATCTATTCGAAAATGAACTGTGTGCAAAACATGCAGATTTCGATCCCGCATCGGAATTCGGGCCTGCTTGATATGTTTCGGGGCCATTCACCTGAAACCAGTGACCGAGCTCTTGAGTTGCTGGAGTTCGTTGGTCTTTATTCCAAGCGCAATCTGATCGCCGGGGATCTGTCTTTTGGTCAGCAAAAATTGCTGGAGTTCGCTATGGCCTTGATGAACGAGCCCAAGGTTTTGTTACTGGACGAACCAACGGCGGGGATTAATCCGACCTTGATCAATGGATTGATCGACAGACTGAAACTTGCCAACGAACAATTTGGTGTGACGTTGTTTGTTATTGAACATAATATGCGGGTGATCATGAACCTTGCCGATCATATTTATTGCCTGGCACATGGCGAGTTGCTGGCTGAAGGAAAACCGGATGATATTCAAAATGATCAACGCGTTGTTGATGCCTATCTGGGAGCGCACTGATCATGCCAGATCAAGACAATCAGGAACCTCAGGATAATAAGGCCGCAAAACGCGCCAGCGGATATCACGCAGGCGGTGTTGCATCTGTTATGTCCGTTGATGCGGTTTCGCGCGAAGCAGAAAAAATTGCCGCTGAAGGCCCGACGATCGCTGAATTGAATGCCCTGGCAAATAACACGCCTTTTGTTTCCATCGATAATTTGTGCGCCGGTTATGGCCGGATGGAAATCCTGCATGATCTGACTTTGAAAGTCGGACAGGGACAGTCCCTCTGTCTGATCGGGCCGAACGGAGCGGGAAAATCGACCATCCTGCATTCCATATTTGGCTTCACCAATATCTTTTCCGGAACCGTTGCCATTGGCCTTGAAGGACAGCAGCGTGACGTCACGGCCCTCAGTTCCAGCCAGAAACTCAAGACGGCCGGCATCGCCTATATTCTGCAAGATAATTCCGTTTTTCCGGATATGACCGTGGAAGAAAACTTGTTGATGGGGGGGTATCTGCAAGATACACCGGACCTGGCCAAGGAAAAAGCCGAAAAGGTTTTTGGTAAATACGCGCGCCTGGCCGAGCGACGCAACAAACCTGCCCGTGTGCTTTCTGGTGGTGAAAGGCGCTTGCTGGAAATCAGTCGGGCCCTGATCATGGAGCCGGAGGTTTTGCTGGTGGATGAGCCATCCATTGGTCTGGAGCCGCGCTTCATCGACATGGTCTTTGAAATCCTTGATGACCTGCAAAAAGCCGAAGGCAAAACCATCATTATGGTCGAGCAAAATGCCAAAAAGGGACTTGAATTTGCCGATATCGGCTATGTCCTGGTGAATGGCTCGCTGGCCTTGGCGGGTGAAGGCGATGCTTTACTCGAAAACCCGGAAGTCGGACGCCTGTTCCTTGGTGGATGATTTCACCTGGACGTTTTTATGACATTTGAGGCCTCGAAAATATCCAGAGCTGTTCCGATTTAGACGAAATAGGCTTTGGTTTTCGTCGTCTTTCCTGGCGTAAGCGCAATGCTACTTTTCCGTCAAAATCGGAAATGCTCAGGCATATTCTCAAATACATTCATTTGAAATGTACAATACAGAATTTTAACTTATTTCAAGTAGGGTCTTTTGTGAAAAAACTATCTATAGTTGTTGTATGAGATACGTCGAGCAAGTAAGTGAGGAGAAGATATTTTAAAAATCAATCTATAAGTTTAATTTCTATATGTAATGTTGTTCCATGCAGGTGCATATGAGGACCACAAACTATCAGTCAATTAACGTATCAAATTTTCCAAAAATAGAAATTAACAGTTCCTGTAAATAGATTTAACCAACACTGTTAGTGACAAAAGCCTTGTTAATCAACTACATAAAGCTATGAGCGAATTACGAAATATTCGCCGGACTCTGGGTTTGACCCAAGGTGATCTGGCATCGGCAATGAATACCACGGGCGTCTCAATATCTCGATACGAGAGAGATGAACGAAAGTTGACGTTGCCATTGTTGCGTCGACTATCTTCAGTATTGAGTTGTAGTATCACAGACATTATTGGTGATGGTATTGAGGACAATACCCTGCATGGAAGCAGATCTGGAGTCAGGTGGCTCAAACATTACAAGTTGGACCAATATCAGGATATTCACGGGAAGGAAGAGAATTCCAAGGAATTGCCACCAGAAATTCCAGCTTTTGAAGACCTGATAACTGAACTTGAGGCCGCCGGAAACAGTGATCTTATTGTCATACATATGGTGAATTGTGGCGATGCCATGTCGCCATTGCTGGAAGAAAATGATCTTGTGCTTTTAGACCGAAGTGTCTCTAATTTTTCCCGCAACGGTGTCTATTTGATTTTATCAGGTGACCAACCTGAATTTCGGCGTTTGGCCAAAAATCCGGTTTCACAATGTTTTTCAGTGATAACTGAGAACCCTAACCATCCCGATTACGACAATGTATCGCTTGAAAAGCTCAAAATTTTGTGGATTGCAGTCGGGCTTTGCAGCCGGATTTAGGTTTTAGTCGACCTGTAAAATATCGCTAACCGTTTCCAATAATTCAGCGCTTAGAAATGGTTTTTTGAGCACGGTCTTGGCGCCAAACCGGGTTGCGACACTTAAATATGTCGTACTATCCAGCATCCGACCGCCGCCGCTGATTGCCAAAATACGGACATTCTCGTTGATTTCAAAGAGAGCCTGAATAGTCTCCAAGCCATCCATATCCGGCATAACAATGTCAGTAATGACCATATCTGGCAGGGCTTCGCGGAATTGATCGATACCCGAAAAACCGCTGCTGGCTTCGCGCACCTGATGACCACCTATTTCAAGCATAGCTCGGGTGGTGGCGCGTACCATGTCATCATCGTCAATAAGTAGAATGTCAGCCATAAATTTTGAACCAATTTCCTGCAATATCCAACGCAAACCCAGTGTTTTCTGTGGGTAATCCCTATTTTATAACAGAACATCATTTCTGGAATGTTTCAGGCGCGTATCTTTTTGTAAATATTCAAAGGAATATGTATTTTTTTGTTTCTATATGCGGATAGTCAAATTTTTCTTCTACCGCAACTGGTGGATCCGATCTCGATGTAATCGTTTATGACGTGATTTCTGGTGCCTGCTTTGCGGTTATCGCAATGTCAGCCAACGCCAAAACCGGAAACGCTTAAATTTGGCAGCGAAGATATAACTCATGGACACGCGATTGTGAGGCGACCAAATTAATTCATTCAGTATATTAGAGAATTATTGTGTTCCAAACAGAGCGTTGGTTGTGGCAGACTGTATGACGATAGTTTGCCGTAATCTGGAGGATAAGATGGTTGTCAATCGAACGATGTACAAGGCCCTAGTTGCAAAAGCGGCCCTTGCGGTCGTTATGTTGTTCATCACGCAGACTACGGCCGCTGAGATAGAACCCAAGGTTGGGGATGACGGGATGTACACCCAGCCCTGGTTCAAACATACGTCTTTTCTTGATATGGCGGATGACCTTGGTGAAGCGCATGAACAAGGTAAACACCTGGCAATTTTGTTCGAGCAAAAAGGCTGTCCCTATTGCCGCGAAATGCACCGGGTCAATTTCGAAAATGCCGATATCAGGGAATACATCAAAAAAACCTTTGATGTCGTGCAGTTGAACTTGTGGGGCGACCAGGAAGTTACAGATTTTGACGGTCAGGTTCTCAGCGAAAAAGACTTTGCCCGCAAATATAGAGTCATGTTTACACCCACCATTCTTTTTATTGATGAAAAGGGAAAAGAAGTGGTCCGGATGCCGGGCTATTTCAAACCGTTCCATTTCAAACACATTTTTGTTTATGCAGCGGAAAAAGGTTACGTGAAAGAACCCAGTTTTCAACGTTGGTTAAGTGCAAAAGCCGAGGAACTGAGAGCACAGGGGAAAAGTGTGAATTTGTGGGATTAGCCTTAACAGGCTTGCTCCGCTCTAACCAAAGGGAGAGATAATAATGATCAGGTCAGTTCTATCGAAGTTTATGTTGGTGTTGGCGGCAACTGCTTTTGTTTTGACGGCAGGGACGGCTGTTGCAGATACGAACAGCATGAAAACCCATCTTGTTATTCAGGTGAGCACGGATGATCCGCGTACCCAGATGATTGCCTTGAATAACGCTGTAAATGTGCAAAAAGCGATTCCTGGTGCTGTTGTTGAAATCGTCGCCTATGGCCCTGGACTTGGCATGTTGACGGGTAAATCAAAGCAAAAAGATCGTGTCATGAGCATGGCTTTGAGCGAAGGCATCAGCTTCAGTGCCTGTGGCAATACCATGAAGAAGGTGGCCAAAAAATCTGGCAAAATGCCTGCTCTGATTGACGGTGTAAAAGTTGTACCGGCAGGTGTTACCCGGATTATGGAACTTCAGGCTAATGGGTATGCCTACGTTCGTCCGTAATATTTTGAGACCAACGAAAAGGGATGCAGTTTATGCATCCCTTTTTTTGTTTCAAAATTGAAGAAGACTTAGCCCAGTTCACCCAGGGCCGGAATGGCTTCCAGAATGAAATAACTGATGGTGGCCAGTGAATCTGTCAGGATCAGCACGCCGGTTGCGACTAACAGGACGCCCGCCCCGATTTCGATTTTGTGAATGTGGCTGCGAAAGCGTTTAAGAAAATTCATGAAGGGCTGGATGGCCAGGGCCGCCAGCATGAAGGGAATGCCCAGTCCGAGCGAATAAACCGTCAGTAATGAGATGCCATAGCTGAGCGAATCGCTGCTGGCTGCCAGGGTGAGGATCGTTGCCAGAATGGGTCCGACGCAAGGTGTCCAACCAAAGGCGAAAGCCAAACCAATAATATAGGCCCCGATTATTCCGGCTGGTGTTTTGTCTGGATTAAATCGCATTTCCCGCTGCATGAAGGCAAACTTGAACAGGCCCATATAGTGCAGGCCAAACAGGATGATAACGGTGCCTGCAACCTTGCTGATGACTTCGATATGATCAAAGATCAGCTTGTTGATGGCTGAGGCACTTGCTCCCATGGCGACAAATACAGTGGTGAAGCCCATGACAAAGGCCAAGGCTGACCAAAAGACGCGACGAGACATTTGACGATCGATTTGGTCCTGGTCGATCAGTTTATCCAGGGATGTCCCGGCAACAAAACAGATATAGGCCGGTACCAGCGGTAAAACGCAGGGTGACAAAAAGCTGATCAGCCCGGCCAGTGCTGCGGCACCATATGAAACGTCAAACGCACCCATTGTCTTAATTCACTCCTGCCGGAAACATACAGGGCGAATTTGCTTTTGCGAAATCGCTTCTGCATTAATTTCAGTCTTCAACACCCGGTTCTTGTCACTGAGTGTGCCTGACAAAACCCGAAACATACTAAATTCCACGGACTTTGATACTGCGGTTCGGCTCAAGCCGGATCACTTTCCTGTCAGTAATGTATTTTGAGACAAGATCATAGACCGGCGGCCCTTCCGTGCCTTCATTCACCGAGGCCCAACCAGAAACAATATAGGTTTTTGCCGGATCAATCTTTTCGCCGCTGGCCAACAAAGTCATGTCGCTGATGCGTTTGCCGATCGGCTGGCCAATATCGATGGCATAGCCCATGCCGCCCACGCGCACCATATCACCGCCCTGTTGCAGATAGGGGTCCGGGTTGAAAAGGTTATCGGCGACGTCTTCGAGAATTTCCTTCAGGAAAGCACCTGTCATTTCATTTCGGTAGACGTTGGGGTAAGTGATTGCGGTTTGGCTATATAGCGTGTCCGCTGTTATATCATCGCCTGGCAATAAAGTTGCCCCCCAGCGAAAGCCGGGCGACAGAGCTATTTGCGAATCCCGCTCCGTCAACAAGGCATCGCAAATCAGATCATCGAAGGTGCCGTTAAGATTGCCACGGCGATAAAGAAGGCTGTCTGTGCGGCCCAGTACCCGGTCGATCTCAGCGGCATGAGGGGCACGGATTTCCTTGATCAAGGTGGCCATTTCCGGATCCGGTGTTATCACATCAGAAAAAACGGGGATCAGTTTAAAGCGGTAGTCAACGACCTTTTTGTTCTCCACCTTCAGGTCCAGTCGGGCCAGGAACTTGCCGTGCGAGCCTGAAGCGATCAGCAAGGTATTACTCACCTTGATCGCGGTGGGAATGGCATCGTGGGTGTGGCCGGTCAATATGACATCGATGCCGGTCACCCGGCTTGCCATTTTGCGATCAACGTCAAAGCCGTTGTGGCTGTTCAGGACAATCAGTTCAGCCCCGGCTGCACGGGCCGCATCGACGCGCTCCTGAACCTTTTCCTCCTGAATGCCAAAGGACCAATCGGGCATCATGTAACGAGGGTTGGCGATGGGTGTGTAGGGGAAAGCCTGACCAATGACAGCGATCTTGACGCCACCACGTTCGAACATTTTTGTATGTTCAAAAATGTCCTCATCCCAGGTTTTGTCTGTGACGTTACCGGCCAGAAAAGGAAAGTCCAGGGTGGCGATCAGTTCCTCGACACGTTCAGCGCCATAGGTGAATTCCCAGTGCCCGGTCATGGCCTCGACGCCCAGGGCATTCATGACCTTGACCATATCCGCGCCACGGGTTTTCAGAGATGTATATGAGCCTTGCCAGGTATCGCCGCCATCCAGCAACAGGGTATTGGATGGCCGTTCGGCCCTGATCGCCTTGACCAGGGTTGCCATGCGGTCCATGCCGCCGATACGGCCCCACTGCCGGGCAAGGTTGTTAAAATCATCAGACGTCAAGGCGTAGGCGGCCTTGCTGCCACCTTTCAATTCAAAATGTTTGAGAAAATCTTTACCGGTCAAATGCGGTGGCAGACCGTTGGCCTCCCCGACTCCCAGATTGACGGAAGGTTCGCGAAAATAAAGCGGCACCAGCTGGGCATGACAATCTGTGAAATTCAGCAAAGTGACCTGGCCTGTACTATCAAAAGACAGCAGGTCTTCCTGGGTCAGCTTCGCGGTGGCAGCGCCCAGGCTGCCGGGTCTGGCTGTCATGACGGCGGTTGCAGCAGCAACCTGCATAAAATCTCGACGGGTTAACATGTCTCTGGTTCCGGTTGTTCTGTTTTGATGGTAGGGCTTGAAATTAGATTATGTCAGAAAAAAAAGGGGTGCGCCTTCAGCACACCCCCAATTTGTCGATGGCGAAGTCGGTCAGTTACGAACGGCAGGGGTTTCGACCCCAAGACCGCGACCGCGCCAGGCAACATAAAGTTCCAGATTGACGTATTCATCGGAACCATTTTTGAAAGGTTTCGCCCGAACCTGCTTGTTGCAACCACGGAAACGACGGTGTGTAGACCCGACCTTGCCCCACTTCAGGCGATAGACCGGAAAACCGTTGATCTGTCCTTCAGAAAGCACGTTGGCCCGGATCTTGTTGCCCGCATTGTCTTCGTGACAGTGTTTGCAAGCCATATCCAAAAGCCCGCGACGTTGATTGAAGAACGCCTCGCCCTTGGCAAAAAATGGTGCTGCCGGACCGTCAACTGCGACGGAAACAGGCAGTCCTCTTGATTGGTTGCGGACGTAGGTTGTCATCCCCAGCAACTGGCTCGATTCCCACTTCCAGGCCTTGGCTTTCATGTTATCCGTGCGACACTGGTTGATGCGTTGCTCGATATTTTGCAGCTTGCCGATGTCATCCTTGTATTTTGGATAACTGACGCCGGCTTTCTTCATGGACTCAGCGGCATCGCCGTGACAGTCGTTACAGGACTTGCCTGCATCGCCTTCTGCCTTGCTCCACAAATCTTCGCCTGTATCCACCCACAGATAGCCCGGGTTTGACATATCGTCATCCTGAAGGCCTTGGGTTTCCTTGGTCGCGTAACTATAGCCGGAGCGAATGCCTTCGGCTTTCGCAGCAGTAGTCTGGCCGATAACAAGGCCCAGACCGAGGCCCGTGACAGCAAGTGTGCCTGTCGTCGCAAATGTCAGGGCCAGGAGTAGTTGCCTCATCTTCATGGCTTAGTCCCCCTTAATACTCAAATTATTATTGAACTTATTATTGAACGGTGATTTTTGCAGACTGGGAAACGACTTTGCCGTTGTCGTCAGTCCACTTGAGTTCAATCGTGCCTGATTCCGTGGCCCGAACCTTGAAAGAAAGGAAAGGGTTTGCAGAAACTGCCGGAGCCCAGTCAGCTGAAAAAACTTCAACGCCATTATAGGTGGCGGAAACTTTCTTGATGATCATGCGTGGGATCGGTTTACCGTCCTTGCCCTTGCGTTGACCTGTTTCCATCTTGTGTTTTATCAGGCTCTTGACCGTGATGATGTCCCCTTTTTTCGCTTTTTTGGGGACTTTCAAGCGTGCGGATGCCATTGATTTATTCTCCCTAAAACTCGATCAGCCGCCGCAGCCGCCGATAGTTACCTTGACGGTTTTTTCCGCCTTATAAACAGAACCGTCGCTCATTATTGCTACGGCAACGACAGCGGATGTCTTCGCCATACGGCAGTTCACTTTGACTTCAGCGGCACCGCAGGCGGGCGTGAAGTTAAAAGCAGCGACTTCCGGGCTCGGATTGTTTTGTACGAACACGCTCAGCGACTTGACGTAATCACTGTCAGTCATTGGGCTGTCGACACTGATGATGATCGGTACAACGGCACCATTTTCAGCAATGATCGGCGTTTTCATCTTGATACGACCGGATTTGGTCGCGGTCCCGCCGGTGAGCTTGTCGATGGCGGCATTTGTCTTGGCGGCATCTGCCAAGGCCGTCACCGGTATCAGGCTGACACCGGCTGCTGCGACGGCACCGGCTCCGGCTGCGCGGAAAAATCCGCGGCGGCTGAGGCCTGTGTTACGTTCTCGCTTCATTTCATTTACTCCTTTGTTTGCAATCAAGTTCAGTTTGCAAACTGTTACTTGAGTGTCATCAGATAGGCCAACAGGTCTTCAACTTCCTGGGCCTTGAGAATTGATTTGCCAACCCATTTTTTCTGCAAACGTGTGAAACCAGTGTCGCGATAGAACGCCGGCATAATGGTGTCACTATTTGTCTTTTTGGAATCGACAATCCGCAAACGCAGTTCAGCCTCGCTATAACGACTGGCGACACCTTTAAGGTCGGGGCCAATCTCGCCGTGGAACTGCTGCTCCGGAATGGGCGCCTTGTGGCAAGCCAGGCAATTGCCGGTCTTGCGATTGTAGGCAACCTTGCGGCCTGCCTGGGCGTTACCGGCGGTGCCGGTTAATGATTTTGGAATGCCATCATCGACAATCTGATATGAGACGGTTCCGGCATTTGCAACGAGCGTCAGACTGATACTCGCTGCAACAATCGCAGCCGCCCCGATTAAACGGTGCATTTTCATAAACTATTTCCTCCCTGGCTCAGTGTTTGTCAGTTTATCCTGAGTCTTCCCGATGCCCGGCTGACCATAAGGTTTTGGATCACTTTATATTGTGTTTGCGCGCTGGTTGAAATCATCAGCGCGAACCGGACATTTACAGGGTGCACAGAAAAGTGATCGTCCGCAAGATAATTCCATAAGAAACCTCTAATATGACATATTATTTCGCAGTGCAGCATGAATTGTTACAGTTTATTTCGCAGCGCAGCATAAACTGCTGCATCGCACCATGGTCGATTTGTGGCGAATGCTTGTCACTTGTACCTACACCGACCATACTCCCGCGCCATGAAAAGCCTGCATGTCGTCCAACATACTGCCAGTGAAAATCTTGGCACCCTTGAAGACCAATTCCGCCGTCGCGGCGTTGGCTTTCAGTATCAAAAACCCTTGACCGCCGGCAAAATACCGACCAGTGCTGTAAATTCCGACGGCCTGATTTTGTTGGGGGGCGGTGCCTGGGGCACCCATGGTGAACGCACGACGTTACCTTCGCTGGATCAGGAATTGCGGTTTTCCTATGATCACCTGAAGCGCAATCGCCCGGTCGTCGGCTTGGGGCTGGGCGCACAAATCGTCAGTATCGCAGCCGGTGGCAGTACAGAACAAACAGCAACGCGGGTTCATACCGGCATGGCACGTCGGGTGCGCGATGATGCGCTGGGCGGCCAGATGCCGGAAAATTTCCCCTTTGTTTCATTCATGCGCGACCGCATTGTGCTGCCCCATGATGGTGACGTACTGGCTGTTGATGAAAATGACGATCCGGTTGTCTTTACGGTCGGGCCGGATGTGATCTGCATGACCTGCCATCCGGGAACCGGTCCCAAAATGCTGCGGGCTTTGGCGGCTGAAGTCCAGGCCTCGGAAGAAGACCTGAAAGAGGAATTCGCTTTTGTTGATGCTCATTTCGATCAGATGAGTGCCGCGCTGGATGCCATGATGCACGGCATCGTCGCGGCAACTGGCTGGATTGTTGAGGATTAATCCGGCGTATTGAACCAAAACCATGCCAGCGTGATTAAGATTATCATGCTGAACATAGGAATGGTGACTTTCCAGCTCCAGGCAGGTGCCACCGGGTTTTGATGCCGGATCGCCGAGAGGACTTCGTTGGAATCGACAACCAGACGATAACCCGAAGATGGATTTTCTCTCAACTGCGTGTAGTCAACGGGTATCTTGTCCGCCAGGGCCATGCGGCAGGTTGCCGATACAAAAATATCTCCGGGCTCGAGGATTGTAGCGAGGTTCGCCGCGATTTCGACGGCGTCCCCATCAACGGTTTCCTGACCAATTGTGACGGGCCCCAGACTGATAGCGCTGCGCAGCAAGGCCGCTATGTTCAGATCGTTTGCGGAGGTTTCGTCCAGGCGCCGTAACTCTACAGCGCATATGGCCGCCGACTTCGCCCGCATGAAAAGAATGACCCGGCCCTGATCTGTTTCCCCGACGACAAGTCCGGCATTGCGATGCACTGTTTCAGCAAACGCCAGACGGGCTTGTGTATCGACGTCAAACACGGGTCCTTCCAGATGCAGTATGGCGGCAATTTTTTGCATGAATCCTGTCGGCGAATTGTTCGTTAGAAATCACCCGTATGGTACGCTATGTCTGCAACATCAGACCAGTCATTGCCCGTAATCTAACTTCGACTGAATGTTGCCCTCAGGGCACCGCCAAGGCTGCCTTCTTCCAGATATTTCATGCCAAGATAGCCACCCGCCAGCAATGACATCCACGCAATGAGCGAGCTCAGGGCCAGCGTCGACATGCCGGTCAAGGCCTGGCCAATGGTGCAG
This sequence comes from Alphaproteobacteria bacterium, assembly GCA_018650465.1. Classification (GTDB taxonomy): domain Bacteria; phylum Pseudomonadota; class Alphaproteobacteria; order UBA2966; family UBA2966; genus JABILA01. The sequence goes on along the minus strand of JABIFY010000132.1, from coordinate 37,539 downwards.
CCCAGGGCAACGATGCCACCGACACCCATTATGAAGGCGCCAAAAAGATGGCGTTTCAGATCGGCCGCGTCAGCAAAAGATTCAATATGGAACTCACCGGACAGCTTGGCCGCCAGAAAGGAGCCGACAAGGACACCGCCAACTGCAGCAACGCCGAAATTTATGGTTGATCCAGTGAAGGTCATCAAATATTGCACAGAGTCGGCTGTGGGTGAGACGAAGGTGAAGGAAAACAGAGGTACGGGATCAAATTCGTCGTTGCCGATGTTGCCCGTAATGTACCAGCCCAGCGGGATCATCAGGCCGATGACCAGCCCGGCTATCATGTCACGTCCCGAGGATCTGAACTCGCCACTTTTGAAACACCAGGCCAACAGGGCGAGCACAACAAGGGCGACCATCACCGGACGCAAGGCCTCGGTTTCCATGCCGATAACGGAGGCCACCATCTCCACCATGCTCTGGCTTGTCAGGCCCCGTTCACTGAGGTCCACGACTGTTACGGCCTCGAATTCTACACGAAGCAAACCAATAATGCCGCGCAAGGTCGCGTAACCGGCAATACCCATTACCATTGCAACAATCAGCGATTTCAGGTTTCCGCCCCCCAATCGCACCAGTGTTTTGTTGCCGCATCCTCCTGTCATGGTCATGCCAAATCCGAAGAGCAAGCCGCCGACGATTGCGCCGACCCAACCCAGATTTGTCGTCAGAAAAATTGCCCCGCTCAGATCGACCTGGCCCGTCATGTGTAATATCTGACTACCGCCGATGCCCACGGCAATGGCCATGACCCAAGCTCGCATGCGGTTATAACTTCCCATGAATACGGCGTCTGATATGGCCCCCATGGTGCAAAAATTTGTCCGCTGCGCTGTGATACCAAAAATGATGCCGGCAGCAAAACCCCACATTCCAACAATCGTGGTGATTGGCGTGTCTTCCATATTCAGGTCTCCCCCTCTGGCCTTTCAAATTCAAATGAATTTTGCGGCCGAATTACATGCTTGAAGTCATGTATTTTTTGAACATAATGATACCCTAATATAAAAACTATCTGGTGAGAACCTGAAAAGCAGGCCACACTCCAATCCAGAAATAGACGAACACCGACTGACGACAAGCGATCATTAATGTGATCCGGGAAATAGAATGATGAATTTGATGATAAATCCAGGGTTTGTAGCAGGCCGATCCTGGATCAGCATGTTAATCGTCGTTGCGATCGTTCTGCTTGTGGGCACCCGAGAGTTGCGGGCGGAATTCCAGACCATCAGCCTGGACAACGATCTGGCGACCGAGATTGAAGATGCTGCCGCAGACGGTAAACGCCTTATCGTCATGTTTCATGAAGAAGGCTGCCCCTGGTGCAATAAAATGCGTGAGCGGATTTTCCCACATCCAAAAATTGCCAAATATTTCTCTGACAAATTTGTCATGATCGAAGAGGACATCAAAGGGGATCTGGAGTTAACCACACCTGGTGGCGAATTGATCACCCAAAAGGCCTTTGCCCGACGCCTGCGCGTGCGTGGCACGCCGACCTTTGTCTTTTACGATACGGACGGCAAGATTGCGGCACGCATTCCGGGATACCAGGATGTTGCGACGTTTATCGCCAGCGGACGCTATGTCCATGAAAAAATCTTCAAGACCGGCAAGTCGCTCGTCCGTTGGCAGATGGAGCAATAGGTTGCGTGGATTGCGAAATTGCCTTTCGGTAATTGCTGTTTCGCTGATGGTCTTGCCGTCAGCGCCCGTTGCCGCGTTGTCGATGCCAACACCACAAGAGCTGATTCAGATGCTGGCCTCCAGCCCGCTCCTTGCCCGCGATGTGGCGTCGCGGGATATTGCCGCGGCCAGGCTGGATCAAGCCCTGGCGGCCCTGAAGCCGCGATTAACCGGTCGTCTGGACGGCAAGCGCTTTTCTTCCATGCGGGCCGTGGAAACAAGAAACAGCGATATACTTGGTTCTTTGGAAATTGTTCAGCCGGTTTATGACTTTGGCCGCAGTCGCGGTGGAATTGATGCCGCCCGTGCAGAAATAATGGCGCAGGCATTCGATCAGCAAATCACGCTCAGTAGACTGGTGCTGGAAGGCATGGCTTTGTATTACGAACTGCATGCCTCGGATCTGGAAGTTCAGGCCTTGCAGGAAGAGAATACAATTGCCTTTTTTCGGGCGGTGCGACTGGAAGAAAAAGACGTTGTGGGGGATGCAAATCCCATCGAGTTGATGGAAGCACGCGCCGAAAGTGGCACAGCCCGATATGTTTATTCAAAAGCCAAAAGCAGTAATCTTGGCATTCGCTTGCGGCTCGAAGAGCTGACGGGCAAGTCCTTTACTGAAACAACGCTGACCCCTGATGTGCCAGAAGACGAAGTCTTTGAGGTTGATCTGCAAAAAATGGTCGAACTTGTTCAGAAAGCCCATCCTCTGGCACAGTCCCTGAGGGCTAAACGTGATGCCATGCAGGCCCGGGCAAATGCCTCTGGTTTGTTTCCAAAGCTAGAGGCTTACGGTCGGGTAAATGAAAGTACCCGTAATTTGCGTGGCCGGGATGAATGGGCGTTGGGCGCGCGCCTGGTCGTGCCTTTTTATGATGGCGGCGTTAAATCTTCTGAAGAAGCGCAGTGGCTGGCAAAAAGACGCCAGCTGGACGCCGACATCGCGGCGATCAATAGAAGCCTGGTGCGGCAAACCCATCTGGCCAATCTTGCGCGCCAGGACGCCCGCATGCGTCTGACTGCTGCGCGTTTCGCCTACAAAGCCGGACGCCAGCGTTTGTTGCTGGAGCAATTGCAAAGATCCCAGGATCGGGAAGCTTCTGTAGGTGGTGCCACCACACGTATTGGCCATATTGAAACGGAACTTGTTCGGGCTTTGGGAGCATATCGAATTGCCGGACTGCAATTGGCTGTTCTGCTTGGGCGCCCCCTGAACCAAAGTTTTGCGATTAATTTTCTGGAGGATCTGAAAATTGCGGATCAATAATTTTACCTCTTTTGTCGGTGCGCTGTTCTTGATGATGGCGCCAACTGTGGCTGCACATGCCCAGGACCAGGCCTTGGGTTTCGCCCTGTCAGGTGTGGTCGAGAAAGTCTTGGTAACCGCTGGTGATAAAGTCAGTAAGGGACAAGCCATCGCTGTTTTGGATACCATCCGCATCAAGGCAAGAATGACAGCAGTCCTGGCTGAGGTCGCGGTCTCACAGAAAATCGTGAACCTCGCGACCCGCCGATTTGACTATGCCCGGGAACAGTTTGACGCCGTCTCTTTGTCCAAAGTCGAGCTTGATACGGCTCAGATTACCAGGGATGAAGCCCTCGCCCGATTGGCCAAGGCGCAGGCACGGCAAACAATTTTGCAATGGCGGTACGATCATGCCACCTTGCGGGCACCACAATCCGGGCGGGTAAAGTTGGTCAGCACCTGGCCCGGAATGGTGATAAATTTGCGGCACGCCAACCCACAAATCATCGTGTTGACCGTTCCCTGACGTTATTTTTTAAGCATAACGTTCGCGTGAGGGGTGAAATTAGAGCTTTCTATTTATATGCAAATTTACTAATGTTTGGTGTGAAACAACAATAATTAAAAATTTGCGGGCAAAGCCATGATTACCGCCATGGCAGATATTGGTTTCAGGGCCACCATTTGGTTGGTTCTATGCTGGTTTGATTGAAATTGAAGGGATATGGGGAAATGAGCGAACAAAGTCTTGAAAATGCCAAGAGCATGTCATTGATTGTGACCAAAGGGTCATTGGATTGGGCCTATCCGCCCTTCATCCTGGCGACGACAGCGGCCGCAATGGGGTTGAACGTTTCCATGTTCTTCACCTTCTATGGCCTGAATTTGCTGAAGAAAAAACTTGATCTGGCTGTGACACCTCTGGGCAATCCCGGCATGGCGATGCCGATAATGGGTGGCCACATGAAGATGCCAAATATCATGCCGATGATTCCCGGCATGGATGCCATGGCGACGGGCATGATGAAGAACCTGATCAAGAAAAAAGGCATTGCCTCGATTGAAGAACTGCGTGATCTGGCAGTGGAGGCCGACGTTAATATGGTGGCCTGTCAAATGACCATGGACATGTTCGAATATGACTTAAAAGATTTGATCGAAGGCCCTGATCTGGGCGGGGCGGCTACCTATATAGAAGATGCGCTCAAGGCAGATATCAATCTGTTTATCTAAACTGTCGTTTCGGCGACGGAAACGAATTTGACATCAGGGCGGGTGCACTGCGACAGTGTGGCCGCCTTTTTGTCAGGAAAAACCAGATTATCAGGAAGAATCAGATGACTTTGAGATCGCCAGCATCAATTTACAATTGGACTGCTTCAGTCCTGATGCTTGTTGGTGTTTCCCTGATGTCGCAAGGCGCTGTGGCGGCCGAACTCATCATGTACGAGCAAGAAGGCTGCTATGCCTGCGACCTTTGGAAAAAGGAAGTAGGAAAAGTCTATCACCTGACTGATGAAGCCAAAATCGTGCCGCTTCGCCAGGTCGATATCCACGGGCAACAGCCCAAAGACCTTGAGTTCCTCGGTCGAAACCGCTTCACACCGAAGTTTGTGGTCATCGACAAAGGGCGCAAGATCGGAGAGATTTTCGGCTACAATAACGAAGCTGCGTTTTATGGCCTGCTTGGCGAATTGATCGAAAAAGTAAAGCTGGATAATAGCAGTGCCTTGATCTCGCCTGCCGCGAGCAAGGGGTGACCGCGGATCAATCTGTGTGTCCCTCTAATTATCAACACAAATTAATTATCAACACAAAAAAGGCCGGAATAATCCGGCCTCCTATGAGATGATATGACAATATCACGAGGTCTGCGATATAAATCTATTCGGCAGCAGTTCCACCCGCCAGGCGCAAGCCGGCAACGGTATCTTCAGTTTGTTCGGCCGTTGAACAATAAAGACCATAAAGCACTTCGATGATTTGAATGGCTTCGTCGCCAATCAGTGAATAATAAATCGTTTGGGCTTCACGACGGGTTTTGACCAGTTCGTCGCGCCTGAGCCGTGCCAGATGTTGTGAAAGAGCGGATTGCCTCAGGCCAATCATCGCTTCCAGTTGACCCACGGATTTTTCACCGTCTGAAAGGCGGCAAAGAATCAGTAGACGATGCTCATTGCTCAGCGCCTTTAGCAGGCGGCTGGCTTGACGGGCACTATTTTGCATCTGTTCTATTTCCATGGACTTATTCTCGTTGAATCAGGCTGTTGTGTCAAATTTTGCGTGTGGTTCTCAAATAACGTTATTCTAATATAGCGCGGTTTCTGTGTAAACCGAAGCCCTTCGTTTCATATTTGCATTTCCTTTCAAGGGCTTTCGGCAATCCGGTGTTTCAGATCAAGACTGAAACCCTCTGAATCAAGATCGCATTTTGCGATTATTGAACATCCGCTTTATCCTGTGCTTTTTCCAGTTCCGGGGAAAGACGGCCTGAAATTGCCATAAAATACATTTTGAAGTCGCTGAACAGGGACCAAAAGGGGTATTTGAAAGTCGCTGGCCGGTTTTTTTCGATACCAAAATGAGCGGCCCAGGCAAAGCCATAACCGCTGAACAAGGCGGCTGCCAAGGCTCTCCAGTCGCCAGATATGATCAGCACCAACAGACAGATCAGCGCTAATGTGGTGCCAATGTAATGCAGGCTCCGGCAGGCTTTTTTACTGTGTTCCTGCAAATAATATGGCCAGAACTCGGCGTAAGTGGTGAGCCGTTGCCCGGTTAATTCAGTATTCATTTCAGTTTCCGGCTCCGTGCGGTTCAGTTGAAATAAAAGTCGCTGATCGCTTCAACTTTTTGGTTGACGTTAACGTAAACGTCAAGCTAATATCTTTGGCGTGTCGCATAAGTCGCGGCACCGATAATTCGATAGCCAAAAATCCGATAAACATTCCATTCCAGACTTGAAACGACCTGTAAGAGCAAGGCAGCATCTGTGACTGAAAGCTATAGCATAAGTGATCTGGCGGGGGAATTTGGTGTTACCGCGCGTGCAATCAGGTTTTACGAAGAAAAAGGACTGATATCGCCGTCGAGAAATGGCCAGGACCGTGTTTACGGTCGTCGGGATTATGTCCGTCTTAATTTAATTTTGCGCGGCAAACGCCTGGGCTTCAGTCTCGCCGATATTGAAGAAATGATGGCGCTCTATAACAGGGACGGTGAGCATACCGAACAGGCGCGCGTTACCTTGGACAAAAGTGAAGCACGCCTGGAAGCATTGAAACAACAACGCCGGGATATCGACGAAACCGTCGACGAACTGGAAAAAATATGCGCCGAAATTAAGTCTCACCTAAAAGGAAAAGGCGTCGTCAACGCCTGATCCGTGATTTCAATCTGCGCCGTCAAGTCTGTTCGGATTTGACGCTTTAGTTACGTAACCACAGGAAACCCATGAGCAACAAATTCCCAAATCTTCTTGAACCTCTCGATCTTGGTTTTACCAAACTGAAAAACCGGGTCCTGATGGGCTCCATGCATACCGGTCTTGAAGAAGCGCCGAACGGCTTTCAGCGCATGGCGGAGTTTTTTGCGGCGCGGGCGCGCGGCGGTGCCGGTCTGATCGTCACGGGCGGGATCGCGCCCAACGACGAAGGCGGTGCCATGCCACATATGGCGCGCCTGAAAACCGATGAGGATGTCGTCAATCACAAGATAATTGCTGACGCCGTACATGCCGAGGGTGGTGCCATCCTGATGCAGATTTTGCATACCGGGCGCTACGCCTTTCATCCTGGGGCGGTTTCTGCGTCTGCGGAAAAAGCACCGATCAGTCCGGTAACGCCAAACCCCTTAACCGAAGAAGGTATCTGGCGCACTATTGAAGATTTTGCCACATGTTCAAAACTGGCCCAAAAGGCCGGTTATGACGGCGTCGAAGTGATGGGGTCTGAAGGCTATTTGCTGAACCAGTTTATTGTCACCCATACCAACAAACGGGATGATGACTGGGGTGGTGTTTACGAAAACCGAATTCGCTTTCCCCTGGAAATTGTCCGTGCCATCCGGGCAGCTGTTGGTGAAAACTTTATCTTGATGTTCCGGCTTTCCATGTTGGATTTAATCGAAAATGGCAGCACCTGGGATGAAGTTGTCATTCTGGCGAAGGAATTGGAAAAGGCCGGTGCCACCATTATTAACACCGGCATTGGCTGGCACGAAGCCAGGGTGCCAACTATCGCCCATATGGTGCCGCGCGCAGGCTGGACCTGGGCCACAAAACGCCTGATGGGTGAAGTCAGTATTCCCGTTATTGCCTCAAACCGGATCAACACTGCTGAAACAGCCGAAGAAGTTCTGGCACGCGGGGACGCCGATATGGTGTCGCTGGCACGGCCCTTTTTGGCAGATGCAGATTTTGTCAACAAGGCCGCCAATGGCCAGGCCAACCTGATCAATGCCTGCATCGGCTGTAACCAAGCCTGTCTTGATAATATCTTCTCTGGCCAGATTTGTTCCTGCCTGGTTAATCCACTGGCGTGTCATGAAACTGAACTGACGATTGAGGCCGCATCAACAACCCGCCGCATTGCCGTTATTGGTGGTGGCCCAGCCGGTTTATCTTACGCGGCAACGGCGGCCAAACGCGGTCATGATGTGACGCTTTTTGAAAGTGCGGCGAGGCTTGGTGGCCAGTTCAATATGGCCCGCGTTATTCCGGGTAAATCTGATTACGAAGAAACCATCAAATATTACGAAGCCCAACTGGCCGACCTGGGCGTCACCATAAACCTTGGCAGTCGCGCCACGGTAGATCAATTGGCAGAAGGTGGTTTTGACGAGGTTATCCTGGCCACCGGTGTCACGCCGCGCCAGCTCGACCTGGAAGGCATCGACCATCCATCAGTCTTGTCCTATATCGACGTGTTGCAAGGTGGTGCCGAGGTGGGCAAATCCGTTGCGATCATGGGGGCCGGGGGTATCGGCTTTGATGTGGCGGAATTCCTTGTTGCCAGTGAAGATCATGAAGAAAATCACGCGGCGTTCTTTAAGGAATGGGGTGTGGACACGCAATCAAAAACGGCTGGTGGCTTGCTGCCGGAAGGCCCGCAACCCGCGGCACCGGCACGTGAGGTTTATTTGTTGCAACGAAAAGCATCGCGCCCTGGTGCCAGTTTGGGCAAGACCACGGGCTGGATTCATCGGGCGCAGATGAAACTGTCGGGTGTGAAAACGGTTTCCGCCGTGACCTATCAAAAAATTGATAATGATGGTTTGCACATTCTTGTGGGTGAAGAGTCTCAGGTTTTGGCCGTGGATAATGTCGTGATTTGTGCCGGACAGGAACCGCAACGAGAATTGCAGGCCGGACTGGAAGAAAAGGGCGTCAAGGTAACCTTGATTGGCGGTGCAGATGTGGCCGCCGAACTGGATGCCCGTCGGGCCATCGACCAGGGCATCCGCCTGGCCGCTGCCGTATAACGAATTTTAACAAGACAATGTGCGACCACAAACCTGGCGCACTAACAGACTATGAACCAAGGATTGAAGAAAATGAAAAACGTCGTTATTGCCGGATACACCCGGTCTCCGTTCACCCTGGCCCGCAAAGGCGAATTGGCCAAAGTGCGGCCCGATGAAACAGCTGCCCAGGTGATCAAGGGTTTGCTCGCACAAAGCGGCGTGAATGCAGATGATCTCGAAAACCTGATCATGGGTTGTGCCTTTCCCGAAGGCGAACAAGGTTTCAACACAGCCCGCATGGTCGGCCTTTTGGCTGGCTTGCCGCATTCCGTTGCCGGGGTCACAGTGAACCAGTTTTGCGGCTCGTCCATGCAGTCCGTCCACATCGCTGCCGGTGCCATTCAGATGAATGCCGGTGACGCGTTTATTTGTGCCGGCATGGAAAGCATGACCCGCGTGCCCATGGGTGGCTTCAACCCCATGCCGAATCCAACCTTGGCCAGCGAAACAGAAGCTTATATCTCAATGGGCATAACGGCCGAGAATTTGGCGAACAAGTATGCCATTTCACGACAGGAACAGGAAGATTTCGCCCTGAAAAGCCACAAAAAGGCTGACGATGCGCGCAGTGCCGGCAAGCTCTCCGACGAGATCATTACCATCACCCAAGGCAACCTGCGCGTCGAACAAGACGGCTGTATTCGCCCACAAACAACCGCCGAAGACCTAGCCGGTCTGAATCCGGCCTTCGACGAAAAAGGCACGGTTACCGCGGGCACATCATCGCCTTTGACCGATGGTTGCTCTGCCACTTTGGTTTGCAGCGAAGAATATGCTGACGCCAACGGCCTGACTAAACTGGCTCGTATTAAATCTGTTGCCGTCTCAGGCTGTGGCCCGGAGATCATGGGCATCGGCCCGGTCGGTGCTACGGAAAAAGCGCTAAAGCGCGCAGGCATGGCGATCGGCGATATCGACATTATCGAATTGAACGAAGCCTTCTCAGCACAGTCCCTGGCTGTGATCAAGGAAAGCAAAATGGACGTCGCCAAAATCAATCTGGACGGTGGTGCTATTGCGCTGGGTCATCCGTTGGGCGCAACCGGTGCCCGCATTACCGGCAAGGCTGCGTCCCTTCTGAAACGCGAGGGCAAACAAACGGCCTTGGCTACCCAGTGCATCGGTGGCGGCCAAGGCATTGCAACAATTCTTGAAGCCTGCTGAGCGGAGTTGAGCATATGACTGAGATCAAAAAGGTCGGCGTCCTCGGCGCTGGACTGATGGGCAGCGGCATCGCGGCCCACGTGGCGAACGCCGGATTGCAGGTGGTGTTGCTGGATATCGTGCCCGAAGGTGCGGAAAACAGAAACGCGATTGCTGAAGGTGCCGTCGCCCGCATGATCAAGCAAAAACCGGCACCTTTCATGGATGCCCGTAATGCAAAGCTGATCACCTGTGGCAACCTGGAAGACAGCCTCGGTTTGCTGGCAGATTGCGACTGGATCTGTGAAGCCGTGCTTGAGCGCCCGGACATTAAACACGACGTCTACAAAAAGATTGATGCCGTGCGCAAGCCTGGCTCCATCGTGTCGTCCAACACGTCGACCATTCCGCTGGCTGTGTTGCTTAAAGGTCAGTCGGATGCGTTCGCCGCCGATTTTGCCATCACCCACTTCTTTAATCCGCCGCGTTACATGCGGTTGCTGGAAGTAGTTGGCGGTGAAAAAACCCGTCCCGATGCCCTTGAATCATTGGTTGAATTTGGCGATGTGGCGCTGGGCAAAGAAGTCGTTCGCTGCAAGGACACACCCGGTTTCATCGGCAATCGCATCGGCATTTACTGGTCCTATACTGCCATCAGCCAGTCCATTGACATGGGCCTGACGATTGAGGAAACCGACGCTTTGGTTGGTAAACCCATGGGTATACCAAGCACCGGAATCTTTGGTCTGGTCGATCTGACCGGCATTGATCTGGCACCGCATGTCAATGAAAGCATGCTGACCCTGTTACCCGAATCAGACGCATTTTGTCAGGACTTTCAGGCTACCGGCATTCTGGCTGAACGCTTCGAACAAATGATCCGCGATGGTTATACCGGCCGCAAAGGCAAGGGCGGCTTCTATCGCATCACCAAAGACGGGGCCAAGAAAACCAAGGAAGTACTTGATATCAAAACGGGTGAATATCGTTTGCCCGTCAAGCCTGCCCTGAAGTCGGTTCGTGCAGCCCGTAAGGGCTTGCGAGCTTTGTGTGAATATGATGATTTAGGTGGCAGATATTCCTGGGTTTTGCTGTCCAAAACCCTGACATATGCGGCGTCTCTGGTTGGTGAAATTGCCGACAATATTGATGATATGGATCGGGCCATGAAGGGCGGATATGCCTGGAAATATGGCCCCTTCGAACAGATCGATCAATTGGGGACCGCCTGGTTCGCCGAAAAACTCGAAGCCGAAGGTCGTGAGGTTCCCGCCATCATCAAGGCCGCTAATGGCCAGCCCATGTATCGGGACAATGGCAATGTTCGTCAGCAAATGACTTTGTCTGGTGAGTATGTCGATGTGGTTGTCGATCAAAATGCCTGGATGTTGGAAGACAAAAAACGTGGTGCCGAGCCCATTGCCAAAAATGGCTCAGCGTCCTTGTGGGATGTTGGTGACGGCGTTGCCTGTCTTGAATTCCACAGCAAGATGAACTCCATCGATGGTGACATCGTGGCCATGATCATGAAGGCCGTTCGCCTGAACAAAGATGGTTTCAAAGCCTTGATCATTGGCAACGATGCCGACAACTTCTCGGTCGGCGCCAATATTGGTTTGTCCTTGTTTGCGGCCAACACAGCCATGTGGCCGATTATCGAACAGGGCGTCAAAGCCGGACAGGATGCTTATCTGGCGCTTAAATATGCACCGTTCCCCATTGTCGCCGCACCCGCCGGTATGGCACTTGGTGGTGGCTGTGAAGTCACTATGCATTGCGACGCTGTGCAGGCTCATGCTGAAAGTTATATGGGGCTGGTGGAAGTTGGCGTTGGTTTGATCCCGGGTTGGGGCGGCTGCAAGGAATTGCTGATGCGTCAGACCTTGAACAAAAAACGACCCGGTGGGCCCATGCCCGCCATTGCGGCAACGTTCGAAACCATCTCAACAGCCAAGGTTGCAACCTCTGCCGCCGAAGCCAAAAACCTGATGTTCCTGCGCAAATCGGATGGCATCACCATGAACCGTCGCCGAGTGTTGGCTGATGCCAAGGCCCAGGCGTTGGCTCTGGTAGATGGCTATGAAGCACCTGAACGCGATATCGAAATCGTCTTGCCCGGTAAAACCGCCAGCCTCGCCCTTGAGATGGCAGTGCAAGGTTTTGTCGATATGGGCAAAGCGACGGCCTACGATGGTGTCGTTGGTGGTGAACTGGCAGGGATCCTGTCTGGTGGCAACACGGACGTTACCGAAACAGTGACGGAAAAAGACCTGATGGCCCTGGAACGCAAGGCCATTGTCAAACTCCTGCACAACCCCAAAACGCTCAACCGCATTACCCATATGCTGGAAACGGGCAAACCGCTGCGCAATTGATTGCTGCATCAGAATAAAAGAAGGATAAAGACCAATGCCTGAATATAAGGCTCCCCTGCGCGACATGCGGTTTGTACTTCACGAATTGCTGGAAGTCGAAAAACATCAGAACCTGCCAATTTTTTCCGAAGCGCCGGTCGACATCATTGACGCCGTGCTGGAAGAGGGTGCCAAGGTCGCGGAAGAAATCCTGTTTCCGTTGAACCAGGTCGGTCACGAAGAAGGCTGTACTTTCAAAGACGGTGAAGTCACTACGCCGACAGGCTTCAAGGAAGCTTTTGCCCAGTACCGTGAAGGTGGCTGGGTCGGTTTGGCAGGCAATGCCAACTATGGGGGCCAGGGTCTGCCTGCTTTCCTGGGAACAGCCATCGGCGAAATGACCTGTGCCACGAACCTGGCGTTCGAGATGTACAGTGGCCTGACTTCGGGCGCTTGTGCCGCCATTGATGCACACGGTACGGAAGAGCAAAAGTCTTATTACCTGCCGCGCATGTATTCCGGCGAGTGGACCGGGACAATGAACCTGACCGAGCCTCATTGTGGAACGGACCTTGGTCAGATGCGGACCAAGGCGGAGCCACAAGACGACGGCAGTTACCTGATTTCGGGCACCAAGATTTTTATCTCTGCCGGTGACCACGACATGGCCGACAACATCATTCACCTGGTGTTGGCGAAGATTCCGGGTGGCCCAAAAGGCATCAAGGGCGTCAGTCTATTCATCGTACCAAAAGTTCATTCTGACGCGGATGGTAATCTGGGTGAGCGCAATGGCGTCTCGACGGGGTCCATCGAACACAAGATGGGCATCAACGGTAATGCCACCTGTGTATTGAATTATGACAAGGCCCAGGGTTGGTTGCTGGGTCGCGAACATAAAGGCATGGAAGCCATGTTCGTGATGATGAACGCGGCCCGTCTGGGTGTTGGTATGCAGGGTTTGTCCCTGTCTGAAGTCAGCTATCAGAACGCTGTGCTTTATGCCAATGACCGTTTGCAGGGTCGCTCTCTGTCTGGCATCAAGGAGCCGGAAAAGGCGGCTGATCCAATTATCGTGCACCCTGATGTGCGTCGCATGTTGATGACCATGCGTTCCTTCAATGAAGGTGCCCGGGCCTTTACTTCCTGGGTTGCCATGAACCTTGATCTGGCGCGAGCGGAACAAGACGAAGAAGCACGCCAGGTGGCTGAAGACCTGGTGACTCTGATCACACCTGTGGTCAAGGCGCATATTACGGATGTGGGTTTTGAATGTGCCAATATTGGCCAGCAATGTTTTGGTGGTCACGGCTATATTCGCGAACATGGCATGGAACAATATGTGCGTGACGCTCGCATTGCCCAGCTATATGAAGGCACCAACGGCATTCAGGCACTTGATCTGGTGGGTCGTAAAATGCCTGCTCATATGGGGCGTTTGTTGCGGGCTTTCTTCCACCCCGTGGACGCTTTCATTCAGGAAAATTCAGACAATGATGATCTGGACGACTTCATCATGCCCCTGGCCAAAGGCTTTGCCCGTTTGCAACAGGCCGTTGCCTGGCTGGGTGAGCAGGGCATGAAGGATGTCGAACAGGCCGCCGCCGGTGCCACTGATTTTCAACGCATGTTCGGCACTGTCGCCCTGGGCTTTATGTGGGCACGCATGGCGAAAGTCGCCCAGGCTAAACTGGCGGCCGGAACTGACGAAGCTGAATTTTACGAAAATAAGCTGAAAACCGGGCGGTTTTACATGGCCCGCACAATGCCGGATACATCGTCCTTGCTGGCGAAAGTCACATCCGGCAAAGATACATTGATGGCACTGGATGCCGCTGCATTCTAGATAAATATACTGACCCCCAGGGAGTAAATACGTTGACTGTACCACAACATATCTATGAAGAAGATCACGCAATTTTCCGCGATTCTGTGCGAAAATTTGTTGAAAAGGAAGTTGCCCCTTATCACGAGCAATGGGAAAAAGATTCCATCGTGCCAAAGTCGCTTTGGCTAAAAGCTGGCGAGGCCGGGTTGCTGTCACCAACAGTGCCGGAAGAGTATGGCGGACCCGGCTGTGATTTTCGATATAACGGTATTGTCAGCGAAGAACTGGCCCGTTGTGGTTATACAGGTCCGGGCTTTAGCCTGCATTCGGATATCGCCGTGCCTTATCTGGTAAATTATGGATCGGAAGAACAGAAGCAGGAATATCTGCCCAAATGTGTATCCGGCGAATGCATCATGGCCATTGCCATGACCGAACCAGGTACCGGGTCTGACCTGCAAGGTGTCAAAACAACTGCAAAGCTGGATGGCAATGAATATGTCATCAATGGGTCAAAAACCTTCATCACCAATGGTCAGAATGCAAACCTGATCATTGTGGTTGCCAAAACTGATCCAGATGCCGGTGCCAAAGGCACGTCATTGATCCTCGTGGAAAGCCATCGTGAAGGTTTCAAGCGAGGCCGTAATCTGGAAAAGCTTGGCATGAAAGCAGCGGATACTTCCGAGCTGTTTTTTGACGAAGTTCGCGTCCCGACATCAAACTGCCTTGGTGAAGAAAACAAAGGCTTTATCTATCTGATGCAGGATTTGCCACAGGAACGTTTGTCTGTCGCTGTTGCTGCTGTTGCGGCCTGTGAAGGTGCACTGCAGTGGACTCTGGATTATACAGCCGAACGCAAGGCTTTTGGCAAATCAATTTCTGAATTTCAGAACACAAAATTCAAACTGGCAGAATTGAAAACAGAAATCACAATCGCCCGTGTTTTTGTGGATCGTTGTCTTGAATTGCATGTGAACGGTGACCTGGATGTAGAAACTGCCGCTATGGCCAAATTGTGGACGACCGATCTGCAAGGCAAAGTCATGGATGAATGTCTGCAACTGCATGGTGGCTATGGCTTCATGTGGGAATACCCAATTTCGCGGGCTTATGCCGATGCGCGTGTTCAGCGCATTTACGCAGGCACGAACGAGATCATGAAAGAAATCATCAGCCGCAAGCTGTGGGTTAATTAGTTTTAAGTTTTGATTGCCTGGCCGCCCGCTCCCCCTCTCGACCAGCCACTAGTATAATCGCATGGGTGGTCGGGTGGCCAGGCAACCAACAAAAAGTCAAAAGGATTATTTCAAAATGACCGATGCATATATCTATGATGCCGTTCGTACACCACGTGGTAAGGGCCGCAAAGACGGCAGCTTGCATGAAGTGACGGCGACGGCGTTGGCCGCGCATGTTCTGAAGGAACTACGCGATCGGAACGATCTGGATACGGCCATCGTTGATGATGTTGTATTGGGTTGTGTTGAACCTGCCATGGAGCAGGGGGCTGATATTGCCCGCACTGCTGTTTTGATGGCCGATTATAATCAAAGTGTGTCGGGTATGCAGGTTCAGCGCTTTTGCGCCTCGGGTCTGGAAGCGGTCAATGTGGCCTCCGCCCAGGTGATGTCTGGTCAGGCTGACATGACAATCGGTGGTGGCGTCGAAAGTATGAGCCGCGTGCCCATGGGGTCATCTGGCGGATCTTACTATTCCGATCCATCGGTTACGGAAAAAATCTACTTTACGCCTCAAGGCATTTCTGCCGATCTGATTGCCACGCTGGATGGCTTCAGTCGTGATGATGTGGATGCTTATGCGGTTGAAAGCCAGCGTCGGGCCAAGGAAGCCTGGGACGAAAAGCGTTTTGCCAAATCCATCGTGCCGGTCAAGGATCAAAATGGCCTGACAATTTTGGATCATGACGAGCACATGCGGCCCGGCACGAACATGCAGTCGCTGGCGGCCCTCAATCCGGCTTTCACCATGCAAGGTGAGAAACTTGGATTTGATTCGGTGGCCATGCAGCGCTACCCGGAAGTCGAAAAAATCAACCATGTCCACCACGGTGGAAATTCCAGTGGCATTGTCGATGGTGCCGCTGCTGTTTTGATTGGCACAAAGGAAGCTGGCGAGCGCATGGGCTTGAAGCCTCGCGCGCGCATCAAGGGTTATTCGTCCATCGGATCAGAACCCAGCATCATGTTGACGGGACCTGCCATAGTCACAGAAAAGGCGTTGGCACGTCAGGGCATGAAGACCACGGACATTGATCTTTATGAACTAAACGAAGCTTTTGCGTCCGTGGTTATGCGCTTCATGAATGTGCTGAATGTACCGCACGACAAAATGAATGTTAATGGTGGTGCCATCGCCATGGGTCACCCATTGGGTGCAACAGGGGCCATGATTTTTGGCACCCTTCTGGATGAAATGGAGCGCCGTGATCTGGAGACAGGCCTGGCGACCTTGTGCATCGGTGGTGGTCAAGGTACCGCCACGATCATCGAACGCGTTTAAGACAGGAACATCACATGATTGAATATGAAGTTGATGGTGACGGCATTGCCGTGATCTCATGGCACATGGCCGACCGGTCTATGAATGTGCTGAATATTGCCTCGATTAATGCCTTTCGGGAAAATGTCGATAAGGCCCTGGCCGACGATGCCGTCAAAGGCATTGTTATTGCCTCAAAGAAAAATGATTTTGTTGCCGGGGCTGACCTGACGCAATTGCTGTCCAGCCGTGTGCCGCAGGAAATCATGAATTTTGGCGATAATTTCAAGAATACCTTGCGGGCGCTGGAGCTGTCACCAAAACCGGTTGCTGCCGCCATCAATGGCACGGCACTGGGTGGTGGGTTCGAAATCTGTCTCGGCTGTAATTATCGTGTCGCGGCTGATAACCCCAAAACCCTGATTGGTCTGCCGGAAGTCAAACTG
This sequence comes from Alphaproteobacteria bacterium, assembly GCA_018650465.1. GTDB lineage: Bacteria > Pseudomonadota > Alphaproteobacteria > UBA2966 > UBA2966 > JABILA01. The sequence goes on along the minus strand of JABIFY010000132.1, from coordinate 20,769 downwards.
GGCCTGTTGCCAGGGGCCGGTGGGACACAACGTCTGCCGCGCCTGATCGGCATTCGCAATGCTTTGCCATTGCTGCTGGAAGGCACGCATCTATCGCCAGAAAAAGCCCTGAAGCAGGGTCTGATCCATGCAATCGTTCCGGCGGAAGAATTGTTATCAGCGGCCAAACAATGGATCCTGGACGGCGGTGATGCTATGCAGCCCTGGGACCAAAAAGGCTTCAAGGTGCCGGGCGGTGGATCACAGTCCCCTGCAGGCTATGAGACATTCTCAGCTGGTGGTGCCATGCTACGGCAGAAAACCTGGGGCAATTATCCCGCCCCCGTCGCCATCATGAGCTGCGTTTATGAAGGCTTGAACTGTGCTTTTGACGCAGGCCTGAAACTGGAGAGCCGTCATTTTGCCGCATTGGCTTCGGACAACGTTGCTCACAATATGGTGCGCACATTGTTTTTCAGCATGGGCGACGCCAACAAGCTGAAAAATCGGCCGAAGGATGTTGAAAAATCAGATTTCAATAAAATCGGCATTCTTGGTGCCGGGATGATGGGTGCTGGTATTGCCCATGTCACGGCCATGGCCGGGTTGGAAGTTGTGTTGCTTGATTCGACGCAAGACGCCGCCGACAAGGGCAAAAGTTACAGCGAAGGCCTGCTGAACAAAGCCATCAGTCGCAAGCGTATGACGGAAGAGAAGCGTGACGGTATCCTGGGGCTGATCAATCCAACCACGGATTATGCAGACCTTGCCGGTTGTGACATGGTCATCGAGGCTGTGTTCGAAGACCGGGTCATCAAGGCCGATGTCACCGCAAAGACGGAGGCCGTGATTGCAGAGGATGCGATCTTTGCCTCAAACACGTCGACCTTGCCGATCACCGGTCTGGCCGAAGCAAGTGGCCGCCCTGCCAATTTTATTGGCCTGCACTTTTTCTCACCGGTCGATAAAATGCCTTTGGTAGAAATCATCATGGGTGAAAAAACCGGCGATGTTGCCCTGGCCCGAGCCATGGATTTTGTCAAACGTATCCGCAAGACACCAGTTGTCGTAAATGATTCACGTGGTTTCTATACCAGCCGAGTGTTTGCGACCTATGTGGCCGAAGGTCTGGCTTTGCTGGGTGAAGGTGTCAAACCGGCCTTGATTGAAAATGCCGGGCGTATGGCTGGTATGCCGGTTGGACCCCTGGCTTTGGCCGATGAAGTTTCACTGACGCTGATGCAACATGTGGCCACACAAACCAAAGCAGATCTCGGTGACAAATACCAAGGCACGCCTGCTGATCCTGTCGTGCAAAAAATGGTCGACGATTTGGGCCGGGAAGGTAAAAAGGCTGGCCGAGGTTTTTATGATTACCCGGAAGATGGTGAAAAACATTTATGGCCAGGCCTGGCAGATGCCTACCCTTTGGCAGATAAACAACCCGATGTAGAAGATATCAAAAAGCGCATGATGTATGTGCAATCGGTTGAGACAGCACGTTGCATCGAAGAAAATGTTGTAACCACACCAGAGGACGCTGACGTTGGCTCAATCCTGGGCTGGGGCTTCGCGCCCTTTCATGGCGGGGTTTGTTCCATGGTCGATAGTATCGGGATTGAAGATTTTGTTGCCGAATGTGACCGCCTTGCACAAGCTCACGGCGAACGCTTTACACCGAACAAGTTATTGCGGGATATGGCGTCGGAAGGTCGGGGATTTTACCAGGCAGCCTGAGCTATTGAACGAACGAACAATTAAGGGCCGGTGTAATGCACCGGCCCTTTTTGCTTTTGTCAGTCTTCGGCCTCGATCATCGCCAGTAACTGACGCCCGGTAACTTGCTGATCAACCTCAACAGATACGTCAGTTAACAGACCATCGAAGGGAGCTGCAATTTCATGCTCCATTTTCATGGCTTCAAGGACGACAACAATATCGCCTTCCTTGACGGCATCACCTTCATTGGCATGCCGCACGATGCGACCCGGCATCGGCGCGACCAGTCGACCATCAGACGCCCCGGCACCTGCCGCGCTGTCTTGTTGCATTATTTCAGTTGCACAAACGCTGACACCGTCATACTCCAGATGAACGGCGTTGCCAGCGATAACGGTTGTGGCAACAATGAGTTGACCGTCAATCGTAAGTTGCCCGTCTTCATCCAGCGCCAACTCTTCAAAATGTTGATCTGCAAATGTCACGGTGAAGTGCCGATTATCACGCATGTCGACGCTGATGCCGACAACTTCAGCATCGCCAAAATCGATACGGAAGGGCCATGACATCACGCCTGTGCTGGCCCAAGGGCCGGCATCGGGCGCGTGACGCAGGGCAAGAAGCACAACAGCCAAGGCCTGTGCTGGTCGAATATCTGCATGCTGCAATTCATCGGCATGATCGCCGATAAAGGCTGTGGTGGCCTCACCATCGGCAAAAGTGGTATGTTGCAGGCAGTTAACCAACCAGCTTTTGTTGTTGCGAATGCCTAGCAGGGGTGTCTCGTTCAGCCCTGTGATCAGACAACGACGCGCGTCTTCCCGATCAGGTCCCCAGGCTGCGACCTTGGCAATCATGGGGTCATAAAAAGCAGAAATCTCTTGCCCCTCCGCCAGGGCATGATCAACGCGCAAGTCTTCATTGTTTTCGGGTTGCCAGACCAGAACTTCACCGGTTTGTGGCATGAAGTCGCGGGTCGGATCTTCCGCATAAAGACGGACTTCAATGGCATGGCCTTCGAATTCAATTTCGTCCTGGGTCAGCGGCAGTTCTTCACCGCGGGCGACACGCAGTTGCCAATCAACCAAATCCAGGCCGGTAATCATTTCCGTCACCGGGTGTTCGACTTGCAAACGGGTGTTCATCTCCATGAAATAAAACGAACCATCGGCATCCAGCAGAAATTCGACTGTCCCGGCCCCGGTATAGTCAATATTACCGGCAGCAAGCACTGCGGCTTCGCCCATACGGGCGCGCAAGGCCTCGTTAACGGCGGGGGAGGGCGCTTCCTCGATTACTTTTTGGTGACGACGTTGCACCGAGCAATCGCGCTCGCCCAGGTGGATGGTGTTACCATGGCTGTCGCCAAACACCTGGATTTCCACATGGCGAGGTCGGATGATGGCGCGTTCCAGGATCAGCTCATCAGACCCAAAGGCAGACAAGGCTTCTGATCGGGCGGAAGCTAAAGCGCCAGGCAATTCTTCTGGTGATGCGACCAGACGCATGCCTCGTCCACCGCCACCAGCTGAGGCCTTGACCATCAGGGGGAAACCAATGGTCGCGGCCTCTGTGATGAGAATTTCATCGCTTTGGTCTTTACCAGAATAACCCGGCACACAGGGCACACCGGCGGCCAACATGCGTATTTTGGATTCCCGCTTGCTACCCATTAATTCAATGGCTTCAACCGAAGGACCGACGAAATTTAAACCGGCTGTGGCACATGCTGCCGCAAAAGCAGCATTTTCTGCCAGAAAGCCATAGCCAGGATGAATCGCATCCGCACCGGTTTTGACAGCGGCTTCAATTATGGCTTCAATGTTGAGATAGGATAAGGCAGCCTGAGACGGTCCAATGCAGATGGCGCGGTCGGCAAACAGAACATGTGGTGTGCCTCGGTCCGCCTCACTGAAAACAGCAACCGTTTCAATCCCCAAGGCATTGGCGCTGCGCATGACGCGCAGGGCAATTTCGCCCCGATTGGCGACCAGTAGTCGATTAATGGATTTTGTCATTATTTGCGGCCCGGTGAAGTGCCGTCGATTTTGGCAATGATGCCCAGCATGACTTCATCTGCACCGCCGCCGATGGAACCAAGGCGGGCGTCACGCATATATCGAGAAACCCGGCTTTCCCACATGTACCCCTGGCCACCATGGAACTGCAAGCCAGCATCGGCAATCTCTCGGCTGAGGCGACCACATTTCAGTTTGGCCATGCTGGCCTGGCGGGTGACATCTGTGCCATCGATATAAGCTTCAACCGACTGATAAACCAGGGCACGCAGGGCTTCAACCTCGGTTGATAATTCTGCCAGGCGATAGTGGATGACTTGATTGTTCAACAGCGGTTGGCCAAAAGCATGGCGGTTACGTGTATATTCTGCTGTCTCAGCAATGATGCCATCCATGGCCTTCAGGCTGGAAGCTGCAGCCCAAAGGCGTTCTTCCTGAAACTGCTGCATTTGATAGGTGAAGCCCATATTCTCTTCACCGATGACATTTGTTTGTGGCACGCGGACATCTTCAAAAAACAGTTCTGCCGTATCCGAAGAAGCCATGCCCAGTTTTTTCAGCTTTCGCCCGCGCACAACGCCGGGTGTGTCCATGGGCACCATGATCAGCGATTTGTTTTTGTGCATGGGCCCATCGCCGGTATTGGCCAGCAAACAGACCCAGTCGGCTTGATGTCCATTGGTGATGAATAATTTGCTGCCATTGATGATGTAATCGCCGCCGTCTTTGCGGGCGGTGGTCTTGATGCCGGCCACGTCTGATCCGGCACCAGGTTCGGTGACGCCAATAGCACCGACAGCATCGCCGGAAATGGCCGGGCGCAGGAATTCCTCACGCAAGGCGTCGGAGCCAAAGCGTGCCAGGGCCGGGGTGCACATGTCTGTTTGCACGCCGATAGCCATGGGCACACCCCCACATCGGACGGCCCCCAATTCTTCGGTCATGACCATGCTGTAGGAATAATCCAGGCCACTGCCACCGAATTCGACGGGCTTGGTAATGCCGAGCAACCCGGCTTCACCCATCTTTTTGAACAACTCGTGGGCCGGAAAAATTTCATCTTCTTCCCACTGATCCACAAAGGGATTTATTTCTGTTTCGACAAAACGCGCGGCAGTGCGTCGAAGTTCATTATGTTCTTGAGTAAATTTCATGATGTCTTCCTGTCTCTTAACCGCGGGCGATGCCGAAGGTATTGGGGTTTGTGGTACGCTGATCGCCTTCGCGGCAGGTGGCCAGGGCAAAGCCCAGCACACGGCGGCTGTCACGCGGATCAATCAGGCCATCGTCCCAATTGCGGGCGGTGGCATATAAGGCGTTTGATTCTTCTTCTGTGCGATCGATGATGGATTTGGTCATCTTGCCCAGTTTGTCTTCATCGACGTCGACACCTGCACGTTCGCTTTTCGCACGGGTAACAATTTCCATGACGGTCGCGGCCTGTTCACCGCCCATGACGGCGATCTTCGAATTGGGCCACGAAAAAATAAAACGTGGGTCAAAGCCACGGCCACACATGCCATAGTTCCCGGCCCCGAAGGAGCCACCGGTCATCATGGTTATTTTGGGAACAGGTGCGTTGGTGACGGCCTGGATCATCTTCGAGCCATGTTTGACCATGCCCCGGTTTTCAGAATCCAGACCAACCATAAAGCCCGTGGTGTTTTGCAAAAAGACCAGCGGCGTGCCGGACTGGCTGCACAACTGAATGAACTGTGCGGCCTTGACGGCGTCATCGGTCATGATCGGGCCATTGTTGCCGATGATACCGCAGGCATGGCCTTCAATGCGGGCGTGGCCACAAACAGTGTTCGGACCGAAGGCTGGCTTGAAATCCGTGAAGTCAGAGCCGTCGATCAGGCGAGCGATGAGTTCCCTGACTTCATAGGGCTTGCTGTAATCAACCGGTACCAGCCCGCAAATCTCTTCAGTGTCATAAACAGGGGCGTCGTAGTCTTCAGTGCTCTGAACCAGGGATTGGCCTTCGAAATTAATCCGCCCTATAACGTCGCGGGCCTGGGCCACCGCATCGGCATCATCCTGGGCTACATATTCGACAACGCCAGTGACCGTGGCGTGCATGTCGGCACCGCCAAGTTCTTCATCAGTGGCAACCTCGCCGGTTGCCGCTTTCACCAGTGGTGGGCCACCCAGAAAAATTCGGGCCCGGTTGCGTACGGCGATCACATAGTCGGACATGCCCGGCATATAGGCACCACCGGCCGTGCTGGACCCATGTACAACTGTGATAACCGGAATACCGGCAGCAGAAAGCCGGGCAAGACTGGCGAATATTTTGCCGCCATCAACAAAGATTTCTGCCTGATACAGCAAGTTTGCGCCAGCACTCTCGATCAGGTTGATCAACGGCAGCTTGTTTTCCAGCGCGATCTTGTATGCCCGCAGGTTCTTGACCAGGCCCATGGGGGTAATAGCACCACCTGTGATGCCTGAATCACTGGCCGAGATCATGCAACGGGTGCCAGAAACATAGCCAATGCCAACAATATTGCAGCCACCCGCAATGTTTTTGCCGCCATCGTCATCGTGCATTTTATATCCGGCCAGTGTCGATAGTTCGACAAAAGGTGTGCCCCGATCCAGTAGCAACGCGACACGCTCGCGTGGCAGTAACTGGCCGCGCTCGTGAAAGCGTTCGCGTCGCCGGGCCGAATTATCCCGCACAGCCTGTTCAAGGCTACGAAACTGATCAACAAGACCAAGCATGGATTCGCGATTATCCGTGTAGGCATCGCTGGAGGTATCAAGACTGGTTGGCAGAACTGGCACTGTCTTTCCTTCGACTATTTATTATCTGTATCTTTGAGAATATTCGGCATTTCAGCGCGGTGAAATCCCTCGTAAGGCTGCGATGCATTATGATCGGGGATCGGCAGCAGTGGTGACATCATCATGGCTGCGCCATCAATGCGGATCGTTGTGCCGGTAACATAACTGGCCCCTTCGCTGAGGAGCCAGGCCACTGCTGAACTGACTTCTGCTTCCCGGCCCAGGCGCTTCAGGGGGATTTGGTGGCGTAATTTACGAAAGACATCATTGATTGCCCCTTTATAGGTATCCATGCCCGACGAGGCGACATATCCAGGGGCGACCGCATTGACCCGGACACCGGCAACAGCCCATTCCATGGCCGCAGTGCGGGTCAGATTTTCCATGCCGGAACGGGCAGCACCCGAATGCCCCATCATGGGCATGCCGCGCCACATGTCGGCCAGCATGTTGACGATGGCACCGCCATGATCTGCCATGCTTTGCGTGAAAACTTCACGCGCCATGATGAAACCGCCTGTCAGATTGGAAGATACAACAGCCTCGAAGCCATTTTTGGTAATGCTGGCCAGCGGGGCCGGATATTGCCCACCTGCATTATTGACCAGACCATGAATGCGGCCCCGATCCGAGACGATGGCTTCTATGGTTTTGATAACACCGGGTTCATCCCGGATATCCTGACTGTAAAAGCCGCAACTACCGCCGTCTTCTGTGATTTCCGTTGCTACGGCTTCCAGTTTATCAAGGGTGCGGCCAATGATGATCGTATGAGCACCCAGACTGGCCAGTTCGTGCGCCATACAACGGCCCAAGCCACTGCCGCCACCGGTGACAATGATGGTTTGCCCGGCAAACAGGTCGGGTCTGAATACTGACCGATAAGTCATTGACGAATATGCTCCCTGTCGACGCATTTTGCGTCGAACAAACCAAATGATTTTTTTGAAAATATTGTTGGTTTGACTTGAATAGCTGTGAAAGTATTTTAGTTTGACGTTAACGTTAACGTCAATCCAGAAACCGGAGACTAGAAGAATGACTCTCGAATCCTCAACTGAAACAATTCGCTCGAATGTGGGTGAAGACTCTGGTCTGGGCGCAACCGTCAAGTTTGATTTTGGCGATGATGGAATGGTATTCCTTGATGGAAAATCCGTCCCAAATTCGGTTAGCAACGATGATGGCGGTGATGCCGATTGCACAATCAAAATGAGCCTCGCGAATTTTGAAAAAATGCTGGGTGGCGATCTGGATCCAACGACGGCCTTCATGATGGGTAAATTGAAGGTGGAAGGCGATATGTCTATCGCCATGAAGCTGTCCAGCGTTACAGGATAAGTCTCCAATATCGATAAGGGGGCAGGCTGATCCATCAGCCTACCCCTTATTTTGTTTGGCGATATGCCGTCAGACTTAACCGGCGGCAGCCCGTTTTGCCTCTTCTTCTTCATAGAGCTCTTTTTTGGACAATTTGCCGACCGCGGTTTTGGGCAACTCGTCTCTTATCTCCAGCTCACTCGGGATTTCGTGGCGGCCCAGTTTGTCCGCCAGAAATGCCTTCATGGCTTCCATGTCCCAGCTTGCCCCCGGTTTCAGGACAACAAAGGCCTTTGCAGCCTGTCCACGATATTCATCCGGTATGCCAATAACTGTGACTTCAACGATATCGGGGTTTTCATAAATTGCCTCTTCGATATTGCGCGGGAAGACGTTGAAGCCACCAGATATGATCATGTCTTTCTGGCGGTCAACCAGGAATACAAAACCGTCTTCATCGATGTATCCCACATCACCTGTATGAAAGCGCCCACCGCGCAAGGCTTCTTCTGTTGCTTGCGCGTTTTTCCAATAGCCTTTCATGACCTGCGGTCCGGTGATGCAGACTTCACCTTTTTCACCGATGCCAAGAACCTTGTCAGGATCTTCCAGGTCCGTGATTTCGAAGACAGTTTGATTCAAAGGCAGGCCAACGGAGCCTGGCTTGCGATTGTCTGACAAAGGGTTTGTGCTGGCTGTGGGCGCCGTTTCCGTCAGGCCATAGCCTTCAATGATGCGGCAACCAGCTAGTTTTTCAAATTTGTTCATGACTTCAACAGGCAAGGGCGCTGCACCTGAACCACAGACCTTCAGTGATGAAAGGTCATATTTATCAATCTCAGGATGGTTGATCATTGCCGTGAAGATTGTTGGTACGGCAGAAAAAGCAGTGACTTTTTTCTTGCCGATATCCCGCATAACGTCATCCAGCTCGAACCGCGGATGGATGATCATGCGATTGCCCATGCCAACAGCGCCGATCATGACCACGGTCATGGCGTAGACGTGGAAGAAAGGCAGGACAGCGAGGACTGTTTCTTCGCCTTCTTTCAGGAATGTTCTGGTCCAGGTACCCGCCATGTCGGCGGCAGCGCAAATATTGGCGTGGGTCAGCATGGCGCCTTTGGGCACGCCGGTTGTTCCGCCTGTATATTGTAATACAGCTACTTCATCAGCCGGGTCCTGAACGACATGCTGTTCGTAAACACCGTCATTTTTCAACAAATCCTTAAAAGGTATGTGCCTGGCATCGGTGGGTACTTTGGAGATGTCTTTTTTGCGGGCCAGCGGAAAAAGCAGGCTTTTGGGGAACGGCAGGATTTCCGGCATGCTGCAAACGATCAGCTTTTTCAGCCGGGTATTATCCAGTTGAGCCGCGACCTGGGGATATAGTGCTTCCAGATCCAGGGTCACCATGATGTCGGTTTCACTGTCTTCGATCTGGTGGGCAATTTCCCGAGGTGCGTACATGGGACTGTAATTCACCACGCGGCCACCAGCCCGAAGGATGGCAAAATACATCACGACATAGTGCGGCGTATTGGGCAGAAACAGGCCAACATGGACATCGGGACCGACGCCCAGGGCCTTCAGGCCCTTGGCGGCTTTGTTGACTAATTTGTCGATGTCACTGAATGTCCAGGTCTTGTCCATGAAATCGCACAAGATTTTATCTGGCCATTGTTTCACACCATCATCCAGGATGCTTTGGATGGAACCGGTTTTTACTTCGGTGGACCAGCTGATTTCTCCTGGATAGGAGGCCTCCCAGATATGCGCCATGGTATTTTTTCCCTGCAGTCAATTTATTTGCCCGCAGTATTAAGATTTCCCTTGGGTTTGGTCAACGACCTACGGGGCTGGAACTGGGCAATTCAAAATAATCCTTGTAATATTAGAATAATCTAATATATAGACATGAAGAACAGCGAATAATCATATTCAAGGAAGATCAAATGACCATCGTTCAAAATGTTGATCCAAAAACTGCTGCTGACTGGATCGAAGCCGGGGACGCGATCTTGATCGACGTTCGTGAAGCGGGCGAGCATGCTGCCGAGCGTATCGCCAATGCTGAATTAATCCCCCTGTCAGCCTTTCGCATCGATGCTGTGCCACAAGACAAGCGAGTGGTTGTGCACTGTGCGGGTGGAAAACGAGCCGCTCAGGCGGTCGGCTTTTTGCAAATCAGCGGGCACAAGGATGTGCACAATATGGTCGGTGGCATCATGGGCTGGAAGAAGGCTGGGCTGGCAACAGTCGCCTGAACTGTTTCCTCTAATCCTCCATTAACGAACCGATCTGGCGATCTGCCAGCGGTTCGGTGCCGACGATCTTGGCGATCCCTTGTCCGGGCCGAGCCAGTTTGTCGGCTTGGCGGCTGAGTATCAGACCGTCTGTTCCGGCATGGGTGGCCGTTCGGGCCTTGGCCGGGTCATCTGCTCCAGGGTCAATAATGTGTGCGATCAGATCGCCTTTGCGCACAACGTCGCCCAACTGAACGGCATAAGCAACGACACCTGGAACCGGTGATTTGACAATTTCTGTTGCAGAAAGTTGTGTGCCTTCACACAGCAAGTCGGGTAAATCTCCCGCATCACCATCCACAACCCGGCGCCTTTGCAAAAACCGGAACAAGCCGTCTGCATCCGCCTTGCATAATTCGTCACTGACATCCGCCTGGCCTCTATGTTCCACGGTACCCGCCAGACAGGCCGCGGGAATATTGGCATTTGGAAAAGCCTCAGCCAATGTCCACCAGACATTGCCACAGGTTTCGTCAAAGGGCCCGCCACCTGAATCGCTGGCCAGAAGTACAGCCCGCAAGCCAATATCCGCTGCCAGATCGGATGCATCCGGCCACAGGGCGTCGCCAATATAAATATGCATCAGGGCGTCCAGGTCGCAGTGCAAGTCCAACACAATGTCCGCATCAACAGCCATAGCCAGCAATGTTTTGCGCAAAGCCTGGTGGGCAGTTGTCGCTGGCAAATTATCCACAGTGTAAATCAACGCCTCGCGGATCGTTGCGATGTTTGTTCGTGGATCCACACCAAGTTTTCCTTCAAGATCATCACGCACCAAGGCACCGAGATCGGGAAAACCCCGATTGAAATTTCCACCGCCATCCAGATTGTGTCGCCCCACATGGTAACCGTCCAGGTTTTGGGAAAGGCCAAGTGGATTGGCCATGGGCACCACAATCACTTCGCCCTTGATGCGGCCTTCTTTGTCCGCCTTGATCAAGTCGCCAAGTAAATGATGGGCGACCAGCAGGGGCGGTGTTTCATCGGCATGCAAGGCCGCCTGGAAATAGGCTTTGGGTCGCGCACCTGGTTCCCCAAACTTGTGAACAGTCAAAGTGAATTCGCTGCCAGGACTCATGGCGGGTAGGGAAATATGTTCAACACGATGTGTCATGGGGCCTGGATTTCCTGTAATATCATGGGCTGAAACAGAATTACGTTACGTATAACAGGGAAGACGACACCATGGAATTGGAGACACTGCAACTTGAGATTTGTGACGGTGTGGCTGAAGTTAAATTGAACCGGCCCGACCAGCGAAATGCCATGAACCCGGCATTTTGGCGCGAAATACGCAGTGTCTTTGAAGACCTGGACCGTAACGAAGAAGTTCGTGTGGCAGTCATTACCTCAACCGGACCTCATTTTTCCGCCGGTCTGGATTTGAAGTCTTTTGGTAGCATCATGGCGTCCGGCAGCAGCGGTGATGAAGGCCGTCGCCGTCATGCCCTGCGACGCACGATTATGGATTTGCAAGACTGTTTTACTGCGATCAACAAGTGTCGTATTCCGGTTCTGGCTGCTGTTCAGGGTGGCTGCATTGGTGGTGGTGTTGATCTGGTCACCGCCTGCGACATGCGCTACTGCGCCTCGGACGCATATTTTGTGATCAAGGAAATCGATATCGGCATGACGGCAGATGTCGGCACATTACAGCGCTTACCCAACCTGATTGCCGATGGCCTGATGCGCGAGCTGGCCTATACGGGACGCAAGTTGCACGCCGATGAAGCCCGCAGTTGTGGCCTGGTCAATGCGGTTCACGCAGATCATAACAGTCTGAATTTTGCGGTTATGGAAATTGCCCGTGATATCGCGGCCAAGTCACCGCTGGCGATTACCGGCACCAAGGAAATGATCAACTACGCGCGTGAGCATACCGTCGAAGACGGTCTTAACCATATTGCGACATGGAATGCAGGCATGTTGGTCAGCGAAGACCTGGGTGAAGCCATGGGGTCTGCTCAGGAAAAACGCGCGCCCGTTTTCAAGGACCTGGATTCAGATCAAAAGGCTTCCTGACATCACCTGTTATCTTGTGGTGGGCTTGTCGAGAAATTTGAAGATACCGGTTGCTGACATAACAAGGCGATCATCCGCCTTTATGTCGCCCCGGATAAACACCATGGATCTGGTGTGACGGGTAACTTCACCAATACCGCTAATCCATTCGCCGGGCTTCGTGGCTGACAGAAAATCGCAATTCAAACTGACGGTGGCGGCGTACCGTGCGCCAACAGTGTGGTGAATTGTCGCCCCCATCAAATTGTCGACCAGGGTCATTAACAAGCCGCCATGAACAACACCGCCCGGGTTTTTGTGACGATCATCGGCATACAAACCAATTTCAATTCTGCCCTCATTATCCCGGCCATAGATCGGACCGACAAGATCAAGAAACGGGTTCTCCATGACGATTTCAGAATAACCGTCGGGTAGTTGCAGCGTCATAATGTTAATTAATCTCCGAAAGCCACAAGGGCTGCAGTCGCAACTTCGACACCGTTTTCCTGAACAAAATGACCGCCTTCTTCTACAGCGAGCCAATCCGGGCAATTGCGAATTTGTTTCTTAAGATAGGCCATGGCGGGAGGACCCAGTACCGGGTCCTGCATGCCGACGGCCATGAATGTCTGCCCCTGCCATTCGTTGTTGAACCAGTCGCGGGCTGCACGAGACAACTTGGCACCACCGGCGTCCACGTTGTCGGGCACCAGTTCCGGAAAGCGCCGCACGCCGGCCTTATAGGTGACATCTGGATAAGGCGCGTCATAGGCGGCTACTTCCTCGGCACTTAGTTGTGGGCAGGACCGCCCCATCAGCTTGCCAACCGCCATATCGGGATTGTCACGACACCATTGACGCCAGGCGACAAAGCCATCACCCAAAGGCAAATCGCCCGTGCCAAAGGCTGTATTCATCACCAATAATCTTTTGAACCGGTTCGGCATTTCCATGGGCAAGGTCAAGCCAAGCAATCCCCCCCAGTCCTGGCAGACCAGGGTTATGTTGGAAAGATCGAGATCGCCGACCAGTTCGACCAGCATATTTCTGTGAAATTCATAGGTATAAACTGCATCATCAACTGGTTTGTCGGAACGGCCAAAGCCAAAAAAATCAGGTGCCACAACACGGGCACCTGAGGCCAGCAATGTCGGGATCATCTTACGATAGAGATAGCTCCAGGTTGGCTGGCCATGCAGGCAGAAGAAGGTATTTGCTGCATCTTTGGGCCCCATATCAAGATAATGGCAACGCAGACCTTCATAGCCTGCCAGTTCATCCGTATAGTTTGGTTTGAAATCATAGCCTGGCAAATTGGCAAAGCGTTCATCGGGTGTGCGCAAGATATCGATCATTGGTTGTCTCCGTGGGTCGGTTACCTGGTTCTGCCCAATACTATGACGGATATTTCCGACAGGTGAAACCGACCTGATCACAAACTTATGACTGCAATCACAAGCAATTATAGCTAACGTGGAAAAAATTGTATTTCAACCAGAGGGCAAAAAATGCGGGTAACCAATCGGTTCAAGGCGGCATTTGTCAGTTTGTATTTGACGGTGGCGGGCGTGTTTGCAGTGGTCGCCATGTGGCATCTGTCAAATGGCAGTGACGTTGCCAGGGTCCATTACGGCTGGCTTGGCGCGGCTTTGGCAAACGGGCCCATTGTATTGACCCTTGGCTGGTGGATGTTGGCCCGTCGACAACCCCGAACAAGCGCCGGTTTAACCCCGATCATGGCGCTGGCTGTCAGTGGCTTGGGTTTGGCTGCGGTCGGATATCAACTGGGTCAACCAAACTCCCTGGAGCCGCTGATCTATACTGGCGTCGGTCTTGCGGGCTTTCTGATCTATGTCAAATGGTATTCGGTCTTTACAGATCGTGACAGTGCTGTCCTCGAAGTTGGTCGCCCAATGCCTGAAATTCCGCTTGAGAACGCGGATGGCACCGGTGCGTCGTCGCGGGATTTTATGGGCAAGACAGTGTTGTATATGTTTTACAGAGGCAACTGGTGCCCCCTGTGTATGGCTCAAATCAAGGAAATCGCGGCCAGTTACAGGGAATTATCCGAGAGAGGCGTCGAGATCGTTTTGATCAGCCCACAGCCACATACTCATACAGCCAAACTAGCCAAGCGATTCGATGTGCCCTTTCATTTTTTGGTTGACCCCGGCAGCAAAGCGGCAGAAATTTTGGGTATCGCTGCTCTTGGTGGTATTCCACTGGGTATGGAGCTATTTGGGTATGACCAGGATACGGTTATGCCAACTGTGGTCATCGTGAATACTGAAGGTGAAATCCTGTTTGCAGATCAAACAGACAACTATCGCGTTCGACCAGAGCCAGAGACATTTTTTCATGTGTTGGACGCCCAACATACGGACTGACTTTCCAGCGGGGGTTCTGTCCGGCAAGGGGGATTAGCGATAGAAGGAGAAATCCGATGCGTCGCAGTTCCTTATTATCGAGTTTGGTTTTTGTCCTGCCTCTGATCGTAACGGGACCGGTTTTGGCCGTCTCAAAGGACGTCAATCCCCGTGCAAATCAAATCCAGCCGTTGCGTCAGGATCAAACAGCGCGACCAGTAATGAACCGCCTGGAACTGGCCTATCATGCCCTGGCGCGGATTTTTGCTCAACATTTCTGCGTGCTTAAGCAAGAGCCATAAATACAGTATGGTTCTGACGACTTAGGTGGGGCGCCATGTTCCTGGTCAGGGATGTCAGTACCGACAACCACTTTAGGATAGATGTTAAGGATACCAAAAACACGTGGAGCAATTTACCTGGGAATTGATGGTCAGCACGCAAGGACGTGGGTTGATCGAGATAACGCCGGAAGTTGAGCGGAAAGTTTCGGCGTATGAAGTCACCCAGGGCTTACTGACTATCTTTATTCGCCATACCTCGGCCAGTTTGACCATTCAGGAGAATGCTGATCCCGATGTTTTGCGAGACCTGGATGCTTTTTTCTCCCGGTTGGTGCCGGATGGTGATGCTTTGTTCATCCACACATCTGAAGGACCGGACGATATGCCGTCCCACATCCGCAGTGCCTTGACCCAGACTAGTCTTCAAGTTCCGGTGATGGGAGGCCGTCTTGCCCTGGGAACCTGGCAGGGAATATATCTGTTTGAACACAGGTCACGGCCTCATAGCCGAAAAATAATCTGCCACCTGATTGGCTAGTTTTCTTCCCGTTATTAACAAGGTTGAAGAATAATTGAACAGCAATTTGAATTAATCATAACTGAAGTTGATGTTACTTTGATATTGCCTTGAACTGGTCAAATAGGTATTTGGTGACAGCAAGTTTGTTGATTGGAAAAACCGTCAATCGCTCTAATTGATAGTTAGCCAGATATTTACGCAGTTGCACAGGCAAAAAATATGAGTTTAACGACCCAAATATTTGTTGAGGCCGTCAAGGCGCATCAATTGTGGTTAAACAATAAACCAGGCGGTAAAAGGGCAAACCTTTCCTATGAAACCGTGTCTGGCCTGAAACTCGCAGGGTTGAATTTTTCGCGTGCCAAAATGTCGGGCATGGATTTTAGCAAATGTAATCTTGTCGGCGCTAACTTTACAGAAGCCGATCTGTTTGGCGCTGACTTCAGTTACGCCGATTTAACAAAAGCGAATTTCACGGAAGCGGATTTACGCGGGGCACAGTTTTTTAATGCCAACCTGACGGAAGCCAATTTACACAAAGTTGATTTGCGCCATGGCGAAGTGTTAGCCGTGACTTCGGATGACCATCAGGCGCACGACAAGAGAAAAGAAAAAACTCGAGAGCGACAGGTGCGCATGGTTGCGTCGAACCTGTCCGAAGCTGCCATGGTCAATGCGGCTGTATCACAGGCAGATTTAACTGGTGCCAATCTCCACAACGTAAATTTGACCGGTGCAAATTTGTCAAAATCCAGTTTGATGGATTGTGACCTGACCGGGGCCAATCTTTCGGGCGCAGACATGTCCGGTGTCAATCTGTCCAAGGCCGATCTCAGTGGTGCCAATGTCAAAGGGGCCACATTGCGCGGTGCTGAAATTGTAGGCACATCGATGACCGGGGTGGATTTGACTGGCGTCGATATGACGGACGCCAATGTCGTGAACACCGTCGATCAACTGTCAGTCGATTTACAGGAAATGCTTGATAATCACGAGATCTGGATTGAGTCCGGTGGCAAAAGTGGCTCGCAGGCGATCCTCGATAAACAGGATTTTGCCAAAATGGATTTATCTGGTCGTGATCTAAGCGCCGCCAGTTTTCAGGAAAGCAAACTGGCGGGTGCAAATTTGAGTAACACAAAACTAATTATGGCGAACTTCGTTGGCGCGGATTTAACCGGGGCGGACCTTCGGGACGTCGATGCCCGTGGTACCTTCATGCAACAGGCGAACCTGTCACAAGCTCGCCTGGAAGGCGGCAATTTCTCGCCTTCTGATATTCTTGATCATCTTGGGCACCAGACCGGACAACTCCATGCGGCGGACTTTACCGCCGCGGTGCTAACTGGTGCGGCTTTGACCGGGGCAAACTTGACAGGTGCAAATCTGAAAACGGCACAAGTTGGCGAAGGCCGTTTGAAAACCGCGATATTGACAGGCGCCATGTTGCCTTGGGATCTTACTGAAGAGGTCAGTTAGGACGATTCCGGTCTAGTAGCTACCTGCAACCCGGGCCCGTTGTTGGACCAGTGCCAGGATCAGATCAATTGTCGGGGTTGGCACTTCAACCAGACGACCCAGTTCCTGAACGGATGTCACCAAGGCGTCAATTTCCATGGGCCGCTGAAGCTCCAGATCTTGCAACATGGATGTTTTGTGCGCGCCCACCGCTGCGGCACCAGCAATACGTTTGTCCACATCAACAGCAAATCGAACACCCAGTTTTTCGCCGATGGCTTGCGCTTCCAGCATCATGGTCCGGGCAATGTGGCGACTGCCATCCTCTGTGGCAATCACATCCAGTGTTGCATGGGTCAAGGCGCTGATGGGGTTAAAACACAGGTTGCCCCACAGTTTGACCCAGATTTCATCGCGGATGCGCGGCCGGACAGGGGCCTTGAACCCGGCGGCAATCATAGCCTGGGACAGAGCCAGGGCCCGGTCAGTTTTTTCGCCGGAAGGCTCGCCCAGAGTAAAGCGGTTACCTTCGATATGATCTATCACACCGGGGGCAGAAATTTCACAGGCCGGATAAACAACGCAACCAATCGCCCTTTCAGGTCCGATGCCGTCCCATTGCACGTTACCAGGGTCAACTGATGCTACACGCTGGCCTTGCCAGTCACCCGGCAACTGATGAAAATACCACCAGGGCACGCCATTAACCGCTGTCACCACGGCTGTATCCGGGCCCAGCAAAGGCTGCATAGCAGGCACAACACCGGTTACGGAATGGGCCTTCAGGGTCACGATGACATAGTCCTGTGGTCCCAGTTCAGCCGGACTATCGGTGCAGGTCGGATGGGTGATGATCTGTTCGCCATTTATGTTCAGGCGCAGACCATTTTCGCGCATGGCAGCCAGATGCGGTCCACGGGCAATCAAGGATACGTCTTCACCGGCCGCGGCAAGTTTGGCACCAAGATAGCCGCCAATAGCCCCCGCACCATATATGCAAATCTTCATATGCTTATAGCCTCAGGCAAGGCCGAGCTTTTCAGCAAGGCCGATACGTTGCAGCTTGCCAGTAGCGCCCTTGGGGATTTCGTCCATGAACAGGATGGTCCGGGGCACTTTGAAGTCGGCCAGTCGGGTTGCCGCAAAATCACGGATGTCGCGTTCTTCTGCCGCTTCGCCTTCCCGCAGGACAACGACGGCCGCAACCTCTTCGCCCAACTTGTCGTGGGGTATGGCAAAAGTCACGACCAGGGCTACAGCCGTATGGTCCATCAGGACTTCATCGACCTCACGCGGCGATATTTTCTCGCCCCCCCGGTTGATAATTTCCTTCAAACGGCCAGTGATGCTGACATAGCCTTCATCATCCATCACGCCCTGGTCACCGGTGCGGAACCAGCCATGGGTGAAGGCCTCGGCATTGGCGGTGTCGTTGTTTTCATATCCAGCTGTAACATTGTCACCGCGAATAACAATCTCGCCCGTGCCGCCAGCAGCCAGGATGTTGCCGTCATTGTCCATAATGCCCACTTCCGGTCCGGCGGCGATGCCGACGGTACCAGGTTTGCGGGCGGCAGGGGGTAGGGGGTTGCAGGCCATCTGGTGGGTTGCTTCTGTCATGCCATAGGCTTCGATCACAGGGCAGCCAAAAGTTTCTTCCAACTCGGCCATCACTTGGGGCGGCAAGGATGACGAGGACGAACGTACAAATTTCAGGTTGGTTGCGGCCAGAATTTCCTTGTTGCGAGATGCCCGGCTGAGGATGGCCTGATGCATGGTTGGCACAGCCGTGTACCAGCTCGGCTTACAATCCTCCAGCGAGGAAAAAACCTTCAGGGCGTTAAACCCTGGTGTGCAATAAACGCTGGCACCAGCCGACAGGGACGTCAGGACCGCCGCGATCAGGCCGTGGATATGGAACAGGGGCATGATATTCAGGCAACGATCTTCCGCCGTCAGGCCAAGGGTCGCAGAAATATTCCGGGCGGAGGCCGCCAGGTTTTTCTGACTAAGCGGTACGATCTTGGGCCGTGATGTGGTGCCCGATGTATGCAGGATCAGGCCAACGTCGTCGGCTTGGGCGAAACCGGGGTGGGTGGCATCGCTCTTCAGACCGCTGGCCTTCAAGGTAAAATCACCAGCCGCAGAACCGTCGGCCACTTCCAGTTCAATCAAAGGCACACCAAGTTCTTTCGCCGCGGCCACCGCCGGACTTTCGCTGCCAGCTTCCACGATCAAGGCTTTGGCCTTCAGGTCTTCAAGATAGAACCTGAATTCATCCTGACGATAGGACGGGTTCAGGGGGGCCGTTGTCGCGCCACAGGCAACAGAAACAAAGGCCGTTGCCATTTCGGGGCCATTTGGCAAAACAATAGCCACGCGCTCATTACGGCCAATGCCAAAACCGTTCAGGCTGTCCACAGTCCTCTGACATAAATCACTAAGGGCCGCATGATCAAGATCACGGCGGCCCGGTGCAGAAATCGCCACCCGGCTTTTGTCGCCGACCGATTGCAAACATTCGAAAAGTGTACTGAAAGACATTATCCAACCTGTTTTGAATTACGTCAGCCCAAGTTGGCTAACTTCAAATGCAGCATACAGAAGCCACTGCTGCTTTCCAGCCCGCATATGGGAATTCAAATTTGGAAAATCATTCCGTCTTGGACAATATCGTTTTGTCGCCACCCTTTACCCAGGCATTTTGCACCCGGCCAAAGTCGCGGCGGGCCTGCGGAATGTAAAAAAATGTTTTTCATCCATTGCCGCTGTTTTTTGCGAATTAATGGCGTGAATGTTCAAAATTCCGTATTGGGAAATGCGGCGCCACGTTACTGTTAATCATTCTGTAGTGCAGCAATAACGAATGTATCTATGACCCTTTCCACTCTCCCCATGTATGATCCACCAGAGCTTCAGCAGGTGACGGACACCTGGTGGCAAGGACTTGCGCGCCTAATGCAAAGCCAAGGCATTTCCAATCCACCGAACCAGTTAAGCCGTGCAGACGATGACGCGGCGTTTTGGCGGCGCGATGATTTGCTGATGTCGCAGACCTGTGGGTATCCACTGATGACGGCCTTTCGTGATCACCTGAAACTGATAGGCACACCGCATTATAACGTGCCCGGATGTGAGGGGGCGTTGTATTCGAGCTGGGTTATTGTGCGGGCCGATCATCCGGCGCAGGCGTTGGTGGATTTGCGGGGCGGGATATGTGCCCTGAACAACCGGACCTCTCATTCCGGCATGAATGCCTTGCGCCATGCGTTGGCACCGTTGGCTGATGGTCGGGCTTTTTTTGCAGAGGTAAAAGTTTCTGGTGGACACAGGCAGTCTGTGCAGATGGTGGCGCAAGGCCGGGCTGATGTGGCGGCGATTGATTGCGTGACCTGGGCATTGATTGAACAGGTTGCACCGCAGGAACTGGCCGGGGTGCGCATTCTGACCCAGACGGCAAAGGCACCTGGCCTGCCTTATGTGACGGCGGCGGCAACAGATGATCAAACATGTGCGAAATTAAAGGCGGCGGTGCATCGCGCGGTGGAAGACCCGAGCCTGGCCGAAGCGTGTCGGTCGCTCAGGGTTTGCGGGTTTTCAGAGACGACACTGTCGGATTACGGCGTCATCCTGGAGATGGAACGCGAAGCTGTTGATTTAGGCTATCCCGTACTGAAATAGCCAGTATTCAGAAATTATTCGCTGGCCGTCATGACGTCGGTGTCGCACTGGATGGCACTGGTAACGATCTTGCCGCCAACGATTTCGCTATTGCTGGCCCCGATGGTGACTGTGCCGCCGGTAATGACTTCCTGAACGCAGGAATTCAGATAAACCAGGGTCAGAACTTCGTCTGCTTTCAGATGGTGACCTCAACCGGTCGACGCAACACTATAATCTTTAAGAAAGGTATGGAGTGTTGTTATGAGCTACAGGCGTCGGATTTATTTTACGAATAAACAGAAGGCAGATATATGGGATCGCTGGCAACGTGGCGAGTCAATG
>JABIFY010000009.1 GCA_018650465.1 Alphaproteobacteria bacterium | reverse complement strand
CCAACCCATGGGGTGCAGCACATTGAAGCCTTGTGCCTTTTTATAACGAGCAACAACATCGCCAAGAGTGTAGTTGCGGACATGGCCCATATGTATACGCCCGGACGGATAGGGGAACATCTCAAGGACATAATATTTGGGTTTGTCGGGATCTTCCGACATCTCGAAGGTGCGGTTTTCCGTCCAGGTGGCTTGCCACTTCTGTTCGGTTTCGCGAGCGTTATATTTTACGCTTGGCTGTGTGGTGGCGGTATCGCGCGCCATTACTTTATTCCTGTGTTTAACGGTTGCTGTGTTTTTGCAAATTCAGCTTTGCGCCTTGTTCACATGCCCCACAACAACATTTCAAAATTCGGGTCTGGTTTATCCGAAGCCTGCTATTGGGGATCCGCAGAGGCAACATGCAGTTGCCGGGCGCGGGTCAGGATGGAATCTTCCAGTTCGGTGGGCGTGGTTGAGGCAACAGCCGCATCATTCCAGGGCGCTGTCTGCGTTATGCGGGTTTGACGGAAAACAGAGACCTTCAGGCCGTCTGCCCGCAACTTGCGATCAAGGATATAGACGGTCATCTTGAAGCGTTCCAACGGCGATGATGGTGGCGAATACCAGTCCGTAATGATCACACCGCCAAAAGGATCAGCCGAGGCAAGCGGCATAAAAGAGATGGTATCCAGCGATGCCCGCCAGAGGAAACTGTTGACGCCGATGCCAGAGGGTCCGTTGCTTTCATTGTCAGCGCCAAAAAGCGAAACGCCGTCGCCACCAAAGACCCGACCGATCTTTTTTTGATCGCGCTCGCTTTGGCTTCTGACCAAGCCGTCGGTTTTTTCCGTCTGAATACCAGAGCAAGCCGACAACGTTATCGCTGTCGCCAATAGGGACAATCTCGCCAAAAGACGAAATTGACCTATCGTCCGAAGGATGGTTTTGCACAAAGTACGCAAAATAAAATTCCTGAAATGGTGCTGAATGGCGCGAATGGTAGCCTCGTTCCAGTCTTTATCAACGATTTTCAACAAAAAAACCACACTCTAATGCGTCTTGAAGTCGAATTTTTTGATTTGGCCACATCAACCCATCTCTTTAGGACGCGCCAAAGCCCTTGATTATCGGCTGCCGGTAATTCCGATAGGGTTCGCAGGCCCTGAGGGGCATCTTACAAACTAAAGATCGAGCTTGATTTGAGCTAGAGATGTTTATCGGATTTGAACTCTTGTAGATCTCAAGACCATGTGTCCTCCCAGGGTAAGCCGCAATAATCAAGCAAGCGTTACGTCTAAATAATTTTCTCCCGACTGCATTGGGTATCAACTAACTATCCATACGAATCGACGGGAACCGGCATATTAATAGACGGTATTTGGTTTACGCTACGATTCAACACGGTTTCATTAATGTCAAAGCCTATAGAAGACAATGCGCATGTCTGTCGCCACGGGCGTTGACGCTGGTCACTTGAGATGTGTGCTGTTTTTGCCACAGTAGTGCAAAAAACACGCAGAACTGCCTTTAAGCTGTTGATAAACAGGCATTCCAGCGACTAGACTTCCGTTCACTCGCAGTCAGGGGGAGTCGCCGTTCGCGAATGCCGCCGTTGTTTTAAGAAATTTTAGCGGACTAATCCGGTTTGATTTCCAAAATTGCACCGACTGTGACTGAAAACGGCAGATTGTTTTCCTGACTATTGAGAAAAACAGTCTGTATTAAATTAAAATGTCTTTTGTATTGAGAGGGAAGACCAAATGAAAAAAGCACTCCTCGCCACATCCGCGATCATCGCGGCCGGCGTTATTGCTGCTCCTGCTATTGCTGCTGAAAAGAAAGCTGCTGGACCAATTGCCCTGAAACTTGGTGGTTATTTCACCTTGATGGGTGTTCACACAAGCCAGGACGATGGTGCTGGCCAACCTGGTAACAACCTGCACGACAACATGATCACACGTGAAGCTGAAGTTAGCTTCTCTGGTTCAACCACTCTCGACAACGGCGTCAGCGTCGGTGTTGATGTTCAGCTCGAAGCTGAAACTTGTGGCGATCAGGTTGATGAATCTTACATCTGGTTCAAAGGTTCTTTCGGTCAGGTAGTTCTCGGTGCTGAAAACGGCGCTGGTAACAAATCTTTCCGTGGTTCAAGTGTTCCTGCTGCTGGTTTCATCAGCACATGGACTTCTAACTACAGGCTCTATGCCGGTGGTGGAAACGCTGCAAGCGGACCTTTCCGTTCTGACGTTTCTGGTGACTCTGAAAAGATCACTTACTGGTCACCTAAAATGAGTGGTTTCCAGGCTGGTGTTTCTTACACCTTTGATTCTGGTGAAATTGGCTCATCATATGCCGGTCAAGAAGCCGACAACACTGCTGCACAGCAGTCCAACATCATGGAGCTGGGTGCAACCTATTCCGGTAACACCGGTAAAGATGGTGCTAGCTATGCAGTTTCTGGTGCCTACATTAAAGGCGACAACGAATCTGCTGGTGGCGTTGACCAGAAAGTTTGGGCCCTTGGTGCAGACGTAACATTCTCCGGCATCACCATTGCTGGCGGTTACGGCAAAAACAACCAGGCTACTACAGGCTCTAATACGGACCTGGTCGATTGGAACCTGGGCATCAAGAGCTCATCTGGCCCATGGTCATATGGTATCTCGTACTCCAACTTTGACGCCGAAGCAGGCGCTGGTCTTGGTAGTGATGAGCGTGACCACTGGATCGCAGCAGCTAGCTATGCCTTTGGTCCTGGTATCAGCCTTTCTGCCGCTATTGAGAATGTCAAACTCGAAGACAACCTCAATGCAGCCGCAAACGAAAACAACGCAACAAGCATCATGCTTGGCACGGCGTTGTTCTTCTAAAAAATACAAACGCCTTAACGGGCATTTGAATTGGGAAAGGGCAGGATTAATCCTGCCCTTTCTTTTTGGCTAAAGTCTGTACAGCACAATGATTGGTCGATACTGTGCGCAAAAATAGTCACAGGTACTCAGGGCGATACCGGCTAACCGGCAACGTTCCAAATAACACTCAGGAATTGAAATGTCGGGCATTCTCTGGTTGGCGTCCTATCCGAAATCTGGGAATACATGGATACGCATTTTTCTGGCAAATTTGATTTCCAACGCCAAGAACGCTGATGCCATCAAAAATATCAAGTACTTCAATTTTAGTGATGTCCACGCCCACTTATTCCAGAATGTGGCGTCCTCGCCTGTCGAAGGTATGTCAGTTGAGGATATTGCCGCCTTGCGTCCGACGATGCACAGATCACTGGCGCAAAGTGGACAAAATACAGTCTTTGTAAAAACCCACAGTTGCCTGACTGAATTTGGCGGCCACGACCAGATCACCATGGATGTCACTTCCGGGGCAATTTACATTCTGCGAAATCCGCTGGATGTCTGTCTGTCCATGGCGCCGCATTTTGGCATATCAGTGGATGAAGCTATTGAATGGCTGAACGATTATTCCTTTGTGGCAGGTGATGATGGTGGCGAAGTACCCTATTTGATTGGGGCCTGGTCGCGGCATGTTGAAAGCTGGACCCAGGCAGGGTCCAGTTCAACCTTGCATATCGTGCGCTACGAAGACATGACCTATAAACCGGGTCCAACTTTCAAGGGTATCGCAAAATTTATGGGACTGAAGCCACCTGCCGAGGCGCTTAAACGCGCCATCAAACTGTCATCTTTTGACAACGTTCGTTCTCAGGAAGATAGGTCAGGCTTTGAAGAACGCAGCGTTCATGCTGATAAATTCTTTCGGGTAGGCAAAGCAAACCAGTGGAAAAGTGTGCTCAGTAAAGAACAGATCGACAAGGTCGTTGAAGGCAATTACGACATGATGAAAAAATTCAACTACCTGCCACCTGAATACAAATAACATTCATTCCATGATCTTTTAGACGATGCGTTTTGACGCCAGATCCTGCACCACAAATTCGACGATTTGATCAGTCTCCTGGCCCAGAGCGGTCACACAGGGGATGGGTGTCTCAAGCAGTAGTTTTTTGACAACAGCATTATCCGTCGCGCTCGGGGTTGTGGGCAGATTGTCCAACTTTGTTTGCAGTGACGCCATACAACCCGTTTGACCGTCAGCGTCGTTTCGCAATTTGGCTAGTCCGCACGGCGCTTCACAGAATTCACTTTGATAACTAACCGACCAGCGCGCCAGGTTTTGAAAGCGACCCTGCAAAATTTCGCCGTGGGCGGCGGTATAAAAAGCAACGCCCGGGGTGCCAAACAGTTTGCTCATATGGGCCGGGCCACTGTCGGCAAAAACCGCATAATCAAAGTCCTCGACGGCTTTTAGCAAGCCGCCAATAGTCTCAAAGGCATCAATTATTGTGCAGCTGTCAGCTAGTTCTGGTCGGATCACCTGATCATACAGCCGACCTTGATGCTGATATTTGTTCAGGCAGACCGTGACATCGCCCAGGCTGGAAAGTTTCTTGGCAAGCGCTGCTGTCAGTTCAGGCGGCAGGGTCCGCAAGGGTGAAGAGGCCAAGGGTAAAATGCCGATACGCGGTTTATTCGACCAGGGTTTTTGCCGCGGGCTTGCCGGATAACCTGTTGCCGGTGTCAGGCTGAAGGCGGCCAGCAGGTCAGCCTCCATATCAACTGGCCAGACCTCTATGTCGCGCCTGCTTTCCAGTTCCCCTAAATCAATAACCATATGCCAGCGCTTCAATTCGCTGCGGGAAATCCACAAGGTATAGAGCTTGACCAAATCGCTGGTCAGATAAACATCTGCCGATGATCCGGCGCAAAAAACACCCACGTCTGTAGCACCCAGCTGTGATTTAAAGGCATCCAGAAACAATAAGGTCGCAACATTGCTGCCCAGCATGGCGGAGGGAAGAAGAAACAAGACCCTTTTGTTTTTGAAATTGGTTTTCAGCCAACGTTCCTGTGCCAGAGTTTTTAGCTTTGCCTTGGTAGACTTTATCCGGAAAACATTGCTGTTTGGCACAATGGCTTGGTTCACAAAGGTTTGTGAAGACGAGTAATAGCGACCGCTACCATCTTCAGCCTGTTCCGTTCCGGGGGCGGCATTGTGCTGGGCAAACCGGAAAGGTTGATTTGCGGTGAACTCCACCAGCGGCGTTTGGGTCCCCTTACTACTCATATCTTTGATGTCACTGGTTTGATCGCTTTCAAAACGACTTGCGTTTCGACAACGACATTGTTCAGGTTCCTTGCGGCTTCAGCAAATTGTTGATTATCCATCTCGCCCCGCTCCAGCCGCCCCCGCCACGGCTGATCCGGTACAAAGGTCGCAGAAACCATCTCCAGATCTATACCCAGCGACAGACCAAGGGGAGAATTTCCCATACCCTTTTCGATCCATTCCAGGTTCTTCTTTTGCGAAAACAGTTCAAGCCCGCCCGGTGTGATGGCCCTCACATGGGTCGGATCATTTAAATAATGATCATGGCGATGATGGGGCACAATGATCGTAATCAAGGCGCCATCGCGACAGATGCGCCAGAATTCACAGATGATATCCAGATACAGCTTTGTCGACTGACCCAGATGTTCCAGCGTGTGTTTGATGAAAATTTCCTCGACAGAACTATCATTCCAGGGCCAGGGCAGAACCTCAAGGTTTACGACCTGGTCGGGATTGCCAAGATCCGAGACATCGACATTGACGTATCCCTCTTTATGATCGTGGCCACAGCCGAGATTAAGTTTCATGTCGTCTTCCGATGATCTTGTGTTGCCGGGCCCAAATTTCAATTAAGGTAAACGACCCTTGAAAATATGGATACAAGCCGATATCAGGAACTTCTGCAACAGGAGAAGCTATTAATGACCACCTCGATCGGCGCCGAAACAAAACCTTTAAGGATTGCTGTGCCGGTGGCGCCCGACAAGGCGACAACGGCACTATCTGGCATCCTGCTGAGTGGCATAGTCCAGGATGGTGATCGCCTGATCTTTTCTCCGGATAACGAGCTGGTGACTGTTTTGGCCTGTGTGCAGTCCGGGGACAATAAAGTCAGCTTGACTTTGGCTCAGCCGATCAGACTTACGGGCCCGGCGCTGGCCAGTCACGAAGACAATGTGCCAGTGCAAACTGATGTATTTTTGCTAAAACTTGATCCCGCCATCAACAAGGACCAGCTTTCGGCCAGCAACCTGGAAGTACGATTGGCTACCGGCACATTTGCGATTACGGCCTTTGCAGTCGCTGAAGACCAATTGACACATGATGAAATCGTCGTGCGCTGCACGGATGTTGTCGCCGTGGATAAATACCAGGACCATGAGACCACAGGATCATGCGCCTTGTTGGCAAGCGGAGTTGTAATCTCGCAAGGCCGGATCAACATGGCAGGCTATGCGGATCAGCGCCAGTTGCGCACCGTGCGGGCCACCAATATCACCCGTGTTGACCATCGTGTCACAGATGCTGACCGGGTCGTAAAATTCGGACATACAGGTGGTGTGTTGTGGCTAACCGGTCTGTCCGGGTCGGGTAAATCGACCCTGGCTGTAGAGCTGGAAAAGGAACTTTTTAATCGAGACTACCAGGTTTATGTTCTGGACGGTGACAATATTCGCCATGGTCTGAACGCCAACCTGGGTTTTTCGCCTGAGGACCGGTCAGAAAACATTCGCCGTGTTGGTGAGGTCGCCGCCCTGTTCGCGCGCGCCGGGTTTATTGCCATCAGTGCTTTTATTTCCCCCTATCAATCGGATCGGGAACGGGCACGCAAAGCCACGGACGATTTTCACGAAATATTTGTCAGTGCAAATCTTGATATCTGTGAGCAGCGTGATCCGAAAGGTCTTTACGTTAAAGCGCGCAAAGGTGAAATTCCTGATTTTACCGGTATATCTGCGCCCTATGAAAAACCGGATCATCCAGCCCTGACCGTGGATACAGGTGTTTTGACTGTTGAACAAAGTGTTCAGGTCATTCTCGACTATGTGATCAGGAATTTTGAAACCACAGAAAAAGATGCGGCCCCTAAATCATGAGCAGTCTTCTCGTCGATGTACAATCTCGCATAGCGGCAGCTACCTTGCAGGCCGACCGCGCCCTCGAAGCGGTCCGTCTTGTTGCCGTTTCCAAAACCAAACCGGCGGATGAAATCCGGACAGTTTTGATAGAGGGTCAGCGGTTGTTTGGTGAAAACCGTGTGCAGGAGGCTGAGGCAAAGTGGCCGGAATTACGGGCTGAATTTCCTGACGCCAAAGTTCATCTGATCGGCCCCTTGCAAACCAACAAGGTTAAACAGGCCGTCGCTTTGTTTGATGTCATTGAAACTGTTGACCGGCCCAAACTGGCGCGCGCCCTGGCAACAGAAATGCAGCGTAGCGATCGATATCTGGATTGTCTGGTGCAAATCAATGTTGGCGAAGAAGATCAAAAAGCTGGCATCGCCCCTGGTGAAGCAGATCAGTTCATTGCCTTGTGTCGGAATGAGCTGAAATTACCGGTCATCGGCTTGATGTGTATTCCGCCCGCAGATGAGGAACCGGCCCCCTATTTTGCCTTGCTGGCCAAAATCGCTGCACGCAATGATTTGGCTGAAATCAGCATGGGCATGAGTTCTGATTTCGAAGTTGCCATCCAGTTTGGCGCCACAATGGTGCGCGTCGGGACGGCAATTTTTGGCACCAGATCATGACAACACAACAGGACAAGTTTCAGCGCTTTCAGGCCTTGCATGCAGCGGAAGATATTTTTGTGATGCCGAACCCGTGGAACGCAGGCACCGCACGCATGCTTGCCGCCAAAGGCTTTGAAGCCCTGGCGACGACGAGTGCCGGCCATGCTTTTTCAGCGGGGGTTCTGGATACGGCGACAATGATGACGCGAGAGGAAATCCTTGCCAATGCCGCTGAAATTGTTTGCGCAACAGATTTGCCGGTTTCAGCAGATCTCGAAAATGGCTTTGGTGATGATCAGGACAGTTGCGTGACGACCCTTCAAAGAGCCATTGAAATCGGCCTGGTTGGCGGTTCAATAGAAGATGCCAGTGGAGACCCGGACCAGCCCATTTATGCTTTTGAACATGCCGTCGACAAAATTGTGGCTTCATGCGAAGCGACACGCGGGCAACCATTTGTCCTGACGGCGCGGGCCGAAAATCATCTGCATGGCCGCCAGGATCTGGCTGATACCATCCGTCGTCTCCAGGCGTTTGATGAGGCTGGCGCGGATGTGCTCTATGCCCCAGGCCTGCCAGACCTTGATGCGATTCGCTCGGTGTGTGCGTCCGTCGACAAGCCAGTGAATGTGGTGATGGGTTTGATGAGTTCAAAATTTTCTGTTGCTGAACTCCAGGCCGCAGGTGTCAAACGCATCAGCGTCGGTGGCTCGTTTGCCCGTGCTGCATTTGGCGGTTTCATGCGCGCCGCAATCGAGGTCCGGGACAAGGGTACGTTCACCTATGCCGATGATGCCCTGCCCGGGAAAGAAATTATGTCCTATATGGCAACGACACGAGACACATAGTCAGCCCTGGTTATTTCTTACGTCAATCGCGCAGCCAGGTTCGACCGAGGCCAAAACATTCAACAAAGTTTCCATCTCCAGCGCCACACAGCCTTCCGTAGGCTCAAAATTTTCACGCGCCACATGAAAAAATATTGCACTGCCAACGCCTGAAATGACTGGATCACTATTGTGGTCCAGGGTGACGATCACATCATAGACATGATCTTCCCGCCACAGGTTTTCGCAAGAGGCGGCGTGCGGCAGGGAAACAAAATTGTTGTAGTCCGCATGGCCGGGATCGTCGCACCAGCCATCATTGGGTGTCAGGGCAGTTACAGGCAAGATCGTTTTTGGTGGCCCCAGCCGGTCCGGTCGATAATAGACCTGGCATAAAGACCAAACACCGACGGGCGTTATGCCATCCCCTTCCGTCTTATGTAAATGGCAGCCGCCGCGACCCAGGGCGCAGGGGAAAGATTTATTCCCGAACGTCAGACGCCTGGCAGGCGTGACAACCAGATTGGATACAGAATTTGGCATAGGGCAACATCAGGCTCT
>JABIFY010000131.1 GCA_018650465.1 Alphaproteobacteria bacterium | reverse complement strand
GCGTCAAAATGCCGTCCTTGCCTGTCAGCTTCTGGCCATCTTGCAGGGCAGAAAGAGCTGTATCAAAATCAAAATCATTTCGCATGTGTCATTCCTTTTCTTCAGTTTAAAGAAATGACACGGAATTTCTAACGCTCCCAGTGTTTTTGTCGCCTTGACTTTGAAGGCCGCTTTCAATATTGCGATCCGCAGTTCGTCAATCTATTGGGTTATCACTCATCTGCAGATCTGATATCTGCGACGGAGAACGGCTTTGCAAATCTAATTCAGGATCAGCACCTGGCAGACACATTCCTCTGCCAACTGGTAGAAAAATCAAGCCTGACGGAGAACCTGATATATTTGCGCCGTAACCAGGGAACAAGTTTGTGTGTCGACCTGCACGCCAAGGCAATTCTAAGCCATACGGAGGAATTCCTCTATTTTCAAATTAATTTGAAGGATGCCTCTCAATTGGTATCTTTGGCTACTGATCTTGAAAGAACACAACACTTTCAAGGGCTGTTTAGCGGCGTGACAAACCTGTTACTGCTGGCGCAGGATGAGGCACAATTAACAACAGAATTTTGTCGCCTTCTTGTCGAGAAGGGCAATTATCTTCTTGCCTGGATTGGTGCCGGTATTGACGATGATGACAAGAACATTCGACCTTTGGCCGTGTACGGCCAGAATATGGGATATGTGTATGGGCAACAAAAATCATGGGCATCGAGCATTGAAAGAGGTCCGGTAAACGAAGCCTTGAAAAGCGGCCTGCCAAGTGTCATCCGGGATATTCAGTCGACTGAAGAACTTCAGGGGCAAAGAGGAGAATACATAGGGCGAGAAATTAAAAGTCTATTGGCAATCCCCTTGCGGGTTGATCAAGCCACCAGCAGTGCTCTGGTCATTTATTCCGACTCATCGAAGGCGTTTGCCGACAACGAAACAAGCTGGCTGGCTGATTTGGCCAACAGCATGTCTATGGGTATTGCCCAGCTGCGTGACAGAACGGTCTTGCAGCGGGCGGAAAAGGCTCAATCCCGGGCAGAACAAAAATATCGTGAGATTTTTGACAACGCGGCTGAAGGGATGATCCAGCTGTCCCCGGACCAGCAAATTATCAATGCCAATTTGGCGGCCGCCCGTATTCTGGGTTACGCCTCGATTGAGGAACTGCTGAGAGACGGCAACAGCATCGGCCGAAACCTCTTGGCCAGACAGGCCCGTGCCGAAGGGGTTTCGGGCGGCGAAGGTGATCGGCGATCAAATGCGCGCCATGAAATTCGCTGGATCGGGGCGGATCAAAAACAAATATGGCTCATGACAAACTTGCAGCCAAGCCATGACAAACAGGGCCGGATTACGCGATATGACGGTGTCCTTGTTGACGTAACTGCCCAGCGCGAAACTGAGATAGATTTGCGGAAACTCTCGCGGGCCGTCGAGCAAAGCCCAGTGGCTGTTGTTATCACAGATTTGGGTGGCAACATCGAATATGTGAACGAGAAATTCACCGCCATCAGTGGATATACGCGTGAGGAGGTTCTGGGCGGGAAACCAAGTATTCTTAAATCAGGTCACACTTTGGATGCGGAATATGCAGAACTTTGGCGCATAGTTTCAGGCGGTGGAGAATGGCAGGGAGAATTCCACAATCGCAAAAAAAACGGAGAGTTATTTTGGGAGGCAGCCTCTATATCTCCCATACGGGATACGTCAGGGCGTGTGACACATTATCTTGCCGTTAAAGAAGATATTACTGAAGCCAAAGTCGCTGACGAAGCATTTCGACAAACCGGTGCCCATCTCGAAACAATTCTGAATAATGTCAGTGAGGGAATTGTCAGCGCCAATGAAGATGGCGAGATCACTGACTTTAATGCCGCAGCGGAAACAATGTTTGGCTACAGCCCTGAAGAAGCCATTGGTCAAAATATTGCCATCCTGGGTGGGGGAGGCGCTTTGGGAAGTCTGCATACCCGAATTGTCGACGGTTTCAAATTTGAACAAAATTCACCTTTCTTTGGTCATATCATCGAAGTAACCGGTCGTCGTTCAGATGGTTCGCAATTCCCGCTGGAAATATCGGTCAGCGTTGCTCTGACGGGTAAATCTCGTGTTTTCCTGGGCACCTACCGTGACATTAGTGAGCGAAAAGAAATTGAGCGCGAGCGCGGTGAACTTGGCGAACGCCTGGCCAATTCGCAAAGGCTTGAGAGTGTGGGGCAACTTGCTGGCGGTATTGCGCATGACTGTCTGACGTCAGCGCCTATGGAACAAACTAGCCGGATTGCATAAGAGAGGGTTTCTGGTTCATCGTAATGACCCGTAGGGGAATGAAGATGAAACAGAAATCGCAAACAAGACAAACGGGTGCCGCCAAGGCAATCAAG
>JABIFY010000130.1 GCA_018650465.1 Alphaproteobacteria bacterium | reverse complement strand
GTGCTGGCCGCGATCAACATCTTCGGCGGCTTCGTCGTTACCCAGCGCATGCTGGCCATGTTTAAAAAGAAGTAGGTCAGTATCATGTCAGCAAATTTAACGGCAATTGCCTATCTCATCTCCTCGGTGCTGTTCGTCATGGCACTGAGGGGTTTATCCTCACCTGAAAGTTCCCGCAAGGGCAACATGTTCGGCATGATCGGTATGGCCATCGCCGTACTGACCACGATCATGAGCCCTGGCGTTTTATCTTACGAATGGGTCATTGGTGCATTGGTCATTGGCGGTACCATCGGTACCGTTGTTGCCCGCAAAATCGAAATGACAGCCATGCCGCAGCTTGTGGCATTTTTCCACAGCCTGGTCGGCCTGGCAGCAGTCCTAGTGGCAGGTGCCGCGCTAATGAACCCCGGTGCCTTCGGTATTGCCGATGCAGCGGGCAACATCTTTGTGGCCTCGCGCATTGAAATGGCGCTGGGTGTGGCCATTGGCGCGATCACTTTCACTGGCTCCATTGTCGCCTTCACCAAATTACAGGGCCTGGTCTCCGGCAACCCTGTCACCTTCCCGGGCCAGCACATGCTGAACCTGGCAGGTGGTGTGGGTATCGTTGCGGGTATCGCCATGTTTGCCATGAACGGCTCTCAAGAGACTTTCTGGCTGGTCACTGCCTTGTGTATCGTCATGGGTGTGCTGATCATTATCCCCATCGGGGGTGCTGATATGCCGGTTGTGGTTTCCATGCTGAATTCTTACTCAGGCTGGGCCGCAGCAGGCATTGGTTTCACTCTGCAAAACTCTGCACTGATCGTGACAGGCGCCTTGGTAGGCTCCTCCGGTGCGATCCTGAGTTACATCATGTGTAAAGCCATGAACCGCTCCTTCTTCAGCGTGATCCTGGGCGGCTTTGGTGGCGACGCTGCAGCCGCTTCGGTCGACAAGGGCGAGCGTCCGCACAAGGCCGGATCAGCCGATGATGCAGCCTTCATTATGAAGAACGCCGGTTCAGTAATTATTGTGCCGGGTTATGGCCTTGCTGTGGCCCAGGCCCAGCATGCTGTACGTGAAATGGCCGACGCCCTGAAGGCCGAAGGCGTGCGTGTGCGTTATGCGGTGCACCCTGTGGCGGGTCGTATGCCGGGTCACATGAACGTGTTGCTGGCCGAAGCCAACGTCTCCTATGACGATGTGTTCGAGCTAGAGGAAATCAATTCAGAATTTGCCTCCAGTGACGTGGCCTTTGTCATCGGTGCCAACGACGTCACAAACCCGGCTGCCAAAACGGATCCACAAAGCCCGATCTTTGGCATGCCGATCCTGGACGTCGACCGGGCGCAAACCGTGTTGTTCGTCAAACGATCCTTGTCCGCCGGTTATGCCGGTATCGACAACGATCTGTTCTATGCCGACAACACGATGATGTTGTTCGCCGACGCCAAGAAAATGGTCGACGACATCGTCAAGGCGCTGTAACGAACTGCTAAAATAACGATCAAAGGGCCGTACGACATGTGCGGCCCTTTTTTTGTCTTAAGCAAATCATTTACAAATCGCCAATCCACGCCATATTACGCCCATGAGTATTCTAAAAATTGCCCGCATGGGCCACCCGGTGTTGCGGATTGTCGCAGAAGACGTTGCTGATCCGAACGACCCGGAAATCCAGCGTTTGATCGATGACATGATCGAGACCATGTATGATGCGCAAGGCCAGGGCCTTGCGGCACCGCAGGTATACCGGTCTGTGCGTCTGGTTGTCTATTTGCCGCCTTCCGAGGGCCTGGATGAGCGTGAGCCCCGCATCCTGATCAATCCCGTGATCACGGTCAACGATGATGAAACGGTGCCTGGCTGGGAAGGGTGCCTGTCAGTGCCCGGCTTGCGTGGTATGGTGTCCCGGCAAAACAACATCCACCTGACGGCCATAGACGACAACGGTGATGCCATCGACGAAGACATCAGCGGCCATCACGCCCGCGTGGTGCAGCATGAATGTGATCATCTGGATGGCGTGTTGTATACCCAGCGCATGACTAATATGGCCAGCCTGATTTTTGAGAGTGAAATGCCGCATATCATCGCGGCTCATGAAGCCGAAGATAAAACGGCAGAAGAATCGATTAAAGAAGGGGAGGAATCCGGCGCATGACAATTGCCGAAGATGACGCCAAAACCCGATCTGTACTGCTGACCGCAGCGCTTGATCACATTCCCTTTGATGGCTGGAGCAAACTGGCCATGGACCGGGCGAATGACGCTCTGAAACTGCCAGACGGTACCGTACACAGACTGTTCCCTCGCGGGGTCCGTGAACTGCTGACTTATTCCTCGAGTCAGGCTGATTTGCAGATGTTGGCAGGCTTGGCCGCAACGGACCTCAGCACTCTAAAGATCCGAGAACGCATTGCCCTGGCCGTCAAACTACGCATCCAGGCTGATGCGCCCCACCGCGAAGCCGTGGCCCGCGCGGCCACATGGCTCGCCCTGCCAGGCCATCATGTGATGGCCGGGCGATTGCTTTATGCCACCGTCGACAACATGTGGCACGGCATCGGCGATACTTCGGTTGATTTTAACTTCTACTCCAAACGTGCGCTCTTGGCGGGTGTGGTTTCGTCGACGGTTCTGTTCTGGCTGCAGGACGAAAGCGAAGAGTACGTCGCCACTTGGGCATTTCTCGACCGCCGCATCAACGACGTTATGAAAATCCAGAAAACAAAAGCACGCTTAGGAAATATTACCGGCAAGCTACCCTTTGTTGGGCGGCTTCTGAATGCGGTATCAATGCAGCGCTGAGCGACATGGTCACGCAGTGCAGAAGTAACTTTCACATCGACAAATGAGTAATACTCATGCAATGTTAATATATTTCGTTGTTTTTGTCGGTATGAGAGTTTTAAAAAATGTATGAACTATTTGCTAAAAACTTCCCCTCGCGAGTTTCTTTATGCGTGTTTTGAATGCGCTGTCGGTCGATAGCACAGCCCGTAGGTGACTCAACAAGAGATAGAATGGCAAAACATGGGAAGTGAAAATTCATCCTCAAAGGATGGCGATCGCTGGCAACAGATTGGACTTGGTGAGGCTGAGCGGACCCTGGCGGAACACGGGAAATATCTTGCCAACACTGGCAAGGGAAAGCGGGCTAGTTTTAAATTTTGCGATCTTTCGAAATTTGATTTCTCTGGTCGCGATCTCAGGGAAATTGATTTCTCAGGCCCAAAACTACGCTATGCAAAATTGCAAAATGCCGATCTGCGTGATGCCAACCTGTTCGCTTGTGATCTGGTCGTCGCCGATTTGACAGAAGCCAATCTATCCGGCGCGGATTTGCGCGGCGCTTGCCTCCGCGGAGCCGTTCTCAACGACGCAACACTAATTGCAGTCGACGCCCGTGAAGGCATCCTGGCCGCCGGGGGCAAGAATGGCGATTTCGAGGTTGTCAAATTTGGCGGGTCGGCGGATTTTGTCACTATGTCGGCGCAACGGGCTAACTTGAGCGACGCCAAGCTCAGTAATTCGATGGCCATTCAGGCTGATTTTACAGACGCTATTATGCAGAATGTTAACTTGCAGAACGCCGACCTCAGAAGCTGCAAAATGGTGGGGGCAAATCTCACTGGCGCTGACCTCAGCAATGTTAACCTGTCGGAGGCGAACTTGCGGGGTGCCATCGTCAACGACGTTAACTGGGCCGGTGCGACACTCAGGGATACCGATTTAAGCGGAGTTGCAATTCTCCCTGAAGTCCTGTCCAAGGGGCCGTTTCGACGGGCCAAATTGGCCCAATCGCTCGGGTCTGTGGGTAAGCTGTTGAAGGATATTATTATCGATCATCGCGACTGGGTGCAAACCGGCGGCAGGCGCGGCGAACAAGCTGTGCTGACCAACATCGACCTCTCGGTTGTGGCGCTGAAAGGCGTTAATCTGGCGACTGCCAAGCTGGACCGTGCTGTGTTGGCAAACAACGATCTTTCGGGCGCGCTGTTGTCGATGGCTGATCTGACAATGGCCAATTGCAGTGGCACGAATTTCTCCCATGCGGATTTACGTGGCGCCAAACTGTCGCAGGCAACTCTGATCGGAGCCAATCTGGAAAACGCCAGGCTCAGCTCCCTCGACGTGGACGGTGGTGTGCACTCGGTCTTCGCCACCAATCTCGCAGGGGCCAGACTGGCTGGCGCAAACTTCAAAGGGGCCTCACTCAGTGAAGCCAACCTCACGGGCGCAGACTTACGTGACGCCGATTTGCGCGGCGCAGATCTCTGCAATAGCAAATTGACTGGTGCACTATTGGAAGGTGCCTTCATGAACAGCATCAAAATCGACGGTGCCGACCTGACCGGGATTATCGGCAAGCCCATACGATGACGATGACATCAGTTGACATAACCCTTGATCGTATTGGTGACTTCCAAAACCTGAATTGGCTTGGTCAGATATTTATGGAAACCGGCCGCTAATCCCTTGTCTATGTCTGATTTGGTTGCGGCCGCACTCAAGGCGATTACAGGCGTGTTTTTGATCGTATCCCGGCTTTTTATTTCAGCAATAGCGTCGATTCCGCTCATCCCCGGCAAGTTGATATCAATGATAATCAGCTGAGGTTGAACGCTCAGCGCAAGTTCAATTCCCAATTCAGCAGTATGGGCCGATACCATAGACAGGCCACCGATTTTGGAAACAATCTTCTCCATCAATTTGAGGTTCGAAGGATTGTCTTCAATATACAAAACAAAGCTTTGGGTTTCAGGTTGTAGTTCCGGAGACCGAGCACTCGCCTTCCCGGATTTGTTGGCCAAACCAGATTCTGATACGTCGCCTGAAACAGAAGCCACAGAGGCAAACGGTACTTCAAACCAAAAAGTACTTCCCTCGTCTTTCTCGCTTTCAAAGCCGATGATCCCGCCCATCAGTTCCACCAGGCTTTTGCAGACCACCAGGCCAATGCCGGTACCTTCAATTTCACTCCGTTCAGCACCCAGCCGATTAAAGGGCTGAAA
This sequence comes from Alphaproteobacteria bacterium, assembly GCA_018650465.1. Classification (GTDB taxonomy): domain Bacteria; phylum Pseudomonadota; class Alphaproteobacteria; order UBA2966; family UBA2966; genus JABILA01. The sequence goes on along the minus strand of JABIFY010000130.1, from coordinate 7,435 downwards.
CAGCTCTGCTTGACGTTCTGCGGCAATGCCCTGCCCGGTATCTCTCACAGATATGCGCAGCATGTCTGGTCCGGAAGGTGCACAGGAAATCGAAACTTTGCCGCCTTCATGATTATATTTGATGGCATTGGAAATCAGATTTAACAGGACTTGTTTGATGCGCGTAAAGTCTGTCATCAACAATATGGGCGTAGTTTTGATGTCTTGCATCGAAATGGTGACGTTTTTCCGTTTCGCCATGCCTTCGACCAGATCCAGCGTCTGATCAGACACCTCACTCAAGTTCACTTCTTCAATAGATAGCTCCATCCTGCCGGATTCGACTTTTGCCAAATCCAGGACGTCATTGATCAACACCAGAAGATGAGCGCCACCCTTCAGTATCTGATCAACAGAGTCTTTCTGATTTTCGGTCAGCGGCTCGTCAATATCCAGGTCCAGAACCTGGCCAAACCCAATGACGGAATTCAAGGGTGTACGCAGCTCGTGGCTCATGGAAGACAAAAAGTCACTTTTTGCCTGATTGGCTTTTTCAGCGTCGATTTTGGCCTGCGCAAGTACTCGCTCAGCGTTCCTCTGCTGAGTGATATCGGTGAATGTTGTAAAGGCTTGGTAAGGTTTGTCTTCGCCATCCCTGAATTGTGGAACCGCGTCGATCATGATCCAGCGATATTCGTTTTCTTCGGGAACAAACACCCCCATCAGAACACCCAAATGACTTTCGCCCGTTTTCAGGGCAAGCATGGCCGGGTGTGTATCCCCGTCAAACGCATCTCCGTTCTCACGAACAGCTTTCCAACGGGGGTCTGCGGACGTTTTTCCCTGCATTTGATCGAGGCTTAGTCCAAGGATTTTTTCAGCGGCGGAATTCGCGGAACTGATGCTGCCATCCGGATTCTGGTAGACCACGCCCTGGGTCATGCTCGTGAACAACGAACGGTGTTTGACTTCGCTTTCGCGTAACTCGGTTTCGGCCTTTTTACGCTCAAGTTCAAATTTGTTTTCTGCGAGTTTTCGGGAGTTGATATCCTGGATCGTGCCGGACAAGGAAACAATCTTGCCATCTTTGTAGTTTGGCTTGCCGTTAGTGAATATCCACAGAACGTTCCCTTTTGCTGTCAGTGCCTCCAGCTCCAGGCTGTAAGGTTCTCCAAATTCGATGGCACGTCCGACGGCATTTTCAATGATTGGTTTGCTTTCGGCTGTAAAAAGGTCCAACCCCTCGGGAAGGACGGGCCTTTGATCAAGTTTCTTTTCAACTTCCAGGATACTGAATGTCTCGTCTGTCCAGGTTAGTTCCTCGGTCGCTATATCAAGCTCCCATCCGCCGACCTTGGCGATAGCGCTTGTTTCATTGAGAATCCCCAAAGTCCCAACAAACTTTTGTTCCATTCTCACATAGTCAGTCGTGTCGTGCCTTATCGCCAGATAGTTTGAAATTTGTCCATCTATGTCAAATAGCGGCGTAACGATGCTGAGGACAAAATAGTGCTGGCCACTTTTCTTGCGGTTTTCGATCATGCCTGACCAGGCATTTCCCGAAGAAATGGTCTTCCACATATCGTGAAAAAATTCTTTGGAGTGCGCGCCGGAGTTAAGCATTCTGTGATTTTGCCCAATCAATTCAGCTCTTGAGTAGCCGCTGATTTCACAAAACTTGTCATTGACCTCTGTTATGCTGCCTGCCTTGTCCGTAATAGCAACAATTGTTTCAGAATCCAGAACCTCTTGAATTTGCAACAAATTATTTTTGGCAAGACGCTCTTCCGTGGTGTTTCGGCCAACACTATAAAGTTTCCCGGAATCCGGAGTGGAATAAGTTGACCAGGAAATTACCAGATAGTCTCCGTTTTTATGGCGATATCGGTTTTCAAAACTAACGGTTGGAAGTCCGGTTTTCAGTTTTTCAATTCGTTTTTTTGTTGCCCCGATATCATCGGGGTGGACAAAATCCAGAACCGATTTCGAAAGCAATTCCTCGTCACTGTAACCAAGCGTTCTCCCGAAAGAAGCATTTATCCTTTTCAAAAAACCGTCGGTACCAGCAATGCACATCATGTCCGGGGACAGATCGAACAGCATTTTGAAATCGCTGTCTTCTACGTTGCTTTCAGTCATTGAGATTATCTGCCGTTTAACAATCCTTGGAAAACCCGATAATCGGTTTTCATGGGATCTGAACAATGGAAGTTTGATGCTTATAAAAAAGATTATAATATGCACCGAATGTAACAGCCATATTTCAGGTTTCGCGATAATTGTATCTGAGCTGCAACTTTTGCTTTTTGCCTGTCGTAACGATATCGGTGGAAAAGGCGGTAGTGAAATACTTGCCGCCCCTGAAGGTCAAAGCGACGGGTCTTCCTGGATTGCGGCGGATTGTTCCGCGCGGAAATCGTCGATGGCTTTAGAGACCCGGTCATCAGACAAACCAAGAATGGCGGCGGCCAACAAGGCTGAATTGACGGCACCGGCGCGACCAACAGCCAAGGCACCGACGGGAATACCGGCCGGCATTTGCAGGATTGAAAAGACTGCGTCCAGGCTGGCGACCTTGGCATTTTCCATGGGCACTCCCAGTACAGGTAAAGTGGTTTGCGCGGCGATGACGCCGGGCAGGGCGGCGGACATGCCAGCTGCGGCAATCACGACCTTGATGCCGCGATCCCTTGCCGACCTGCTCCAGGCTTCAACGCGGTCCGGTGTGCGGTGAGCGGACATAACTTTGGCTTCATGGGGGATGCCTAGTTTTTCCAGCGTGTCGGCTGCATTTTTCATGATGGGCCAGTCAGAATTTGATCCCATGATAATCCCGACCACGGGGTTGGTGTCTGCGGTCATTTTTGTCGTCCTTTGTTTTTGAATATATTGAGTTGTTTTCAGGCAATAATGTCGGGTAATAAGGCGTTTTCAACCTTGGCGATCTTGTCCTTGAGAGATAATTTCCGCTTTTTCAGACGCTGGATGCGAATCACGTCGGCCCGGCCCGTATCCATTAACGCACCGATGGCATCGTCCAAATCACGGTGGGCCAAGCGCAATTCTTCTAAATGCTGGCGGAGTTCTTCGTTTTCGCTGCTGTCCACAATATATGCCTGGTTAATCTGAAGTCGGGAAAAAATCTCTGAAAAAAAGCCACTTTAGCAGATCATGAAAAAAATCTCACGATAGAACGCAACGCTAAAGCAATGATTTTCGGGACTCTTTCAGAATGTGTCAATTTAGCGCAGCCTGGACCTTGTTTTCTTGTGTGACAGGACCGACATTTATGTGGTTAGATAAGTGGTCTTCAATTGCATCTGGAGGGTTTTCGAATGGATTCTGAGGTTCAAATCGAACTATTGGCCGGTCAACGGAAAGCAATAAAACAGGCGATAAAAGACGAAGAACATCGCCCCCACCCCGACGATCTGGTCTTGCATGACCTCAAACGCCAGAAACTGGCGCTAAAAGATCAAATACACGATATAGAGACGCATCACTAAACCTCAAAACGGCTGGCTCTTGTATCATGAGCTGGCCGTTTTGCCGTTTATGGGTTTTTATCAATCCTCTTTGACTGAGTCCCGCAACTTGAATTTCTGAATCTTGCCGGTCGATGTTTTTGGCAAGGGTCCAAAGACAACATGCCGTGGGCATTTGTAATGCGCCATATTGTCCCGGCAATAATCGATGATCTCTTGTTCACCGGGGCTTTGCCCGGCTTTCAGTTCGACAAATGCGCATGGCGTTTCACCCCACTTGTCATCCTGTTTGGCGACGACGGCAGCGGCCTCAACGGCTGGATGTCCATACAAAACGTTTTCCACTTCAATAGACGAAATGTTTTCGCCGCCTGAAATGATGATGTCCTTGGAACGATCCCTGATCTGTAGATAACCATCGGGCTGGATGACCCCCAGGTCGCCGGAATGGAACCAGCCACCAGCCAGTGAGCTTTCCGTGGTCTGGGCATTTTTCAGATAACCCTTCATAACAATATTGCCCTGAAACATCACTTCACCCATGGTTTCGCCGTCATGGGGTACAGGTTCCATGGTTTCCGGGTCCATCACGGTCATGCCTTGCAAGACATGATAGCGCACACCCTGGCGGGATTTCAGCTGGGCCTGGTCTTCGTCAGACCGCGCATTCCAGTCATCATGCCAGGCGCAAACCACAGCAGGACCGTAAGTTTCCGTCAAACCATAAACATGTGTGACGTCAAAGCCTTCACGCTTCATACCGGCCAGGACCGAGGCTGGTGGCGGTGCGGCAGCTGTCATGACGTGCACATTGTGGTTAAAGGGTTTTTTCTCTTCGTCTGTCACATTGATCACAAAGGAAAGTACAATGGGTGCGCCACAGAAATGGCTGACCTTGTGCTCATCAATGGCAGCATAAATATTTGCGCCATTTACTTTGCGCAAACATACGCTGGTCCCGGCAACGGCCGCCAGAGTCCAGGGGAAACACCAGCCATTGCAGTGGAACATGGGCAGGGTCCAGAGATAAACCGGATGGTGTGGCATGCTCCAGGACACAACATTGCCCATGGCATTCAGATAGGCTCCACGATGGTGATAGACCACACCCTTGGGATCACCTGTGGTGCCTGAGGTATAGTTCAGGCTGATGGCCTGCCACTCATCTGCGGGCAGGTCCCAGGGATACGTGTTGTCGCCTTCCGCCAAAAAGGCTTCGAAATCCATTTCACCCAGCAATTTTCCGCTCTCGGCGGTATGTTCTGCCATGGGGTCGTCAATATCGATCAGGATGGGTTTGACCTTGCACAGCGTCAGTGCCTTTTCCACGGTCGGTGAAAACTCACTGTCGGTGATCAAAACCTTTGCCTCGGCATGATCCAGAATGAAGGCGATATTTTCTGCATCCAGCCTGACGTTCAGGGCATTCAGAACAGCCCCGGTGACGGGCACACCATAGTGACATTCAAAAGTTTCGGGGGAATTGGCCCCCATAACGGCAACGGTATCACCCAGGCCAATACCACGTTTCTTCAGGGCCGATGCCAGACGTTGCGCGCGCCTGAACGTTTCCGCCCAGGTCCGCCGCAGGGGGCCATGAATGATGGCGATGTGATCGGGATAAACTTCCGCGGCCCGTTCAATAAATCCAAGCGGGGACAGAGATTGAAAATTGGCGGCGGACTTGTCCAGACCGACTTCATAGGCGTTTGTCATCAATGGCGCTCCCCAGACCTGTGGGTCTGGTATCAAGAGTTAATCCGGCCTTCCCCGAGGAAGCGAAAAAACTACCGGACAGACGGGGATTCAGCAAGTGCCCGATCTGGTTCTACAAAAACCAGCCGTCCCAGATCAACTTGGTGCCGACAATGGCCAGAAAAACATAACAGGTTTCATAAAAGACAGTCGGCGAAATCTTGTCCCGCAACCAGATCCCCAGCCAGACTCCCACAGGAGCAAGGGGCATTAGAACCAGTGAGGTTAACAGGTTGCCGGCTTCCAACTGGCCCAGCCACCAGTAGGGCACCAGTTTGGCGTAATTCACCGCCGTGAAAAAGACGACGGTTGTGCCGACAAAGATTGCCCGATCCATGCGCTGTGGCAACAAATAGACCGACATGGGCGGGCCACCGGCATGGGCGACAAAACTGGTGAACCCAGAAACGGCGGACCAGAAGCCACCCTTCAGAACACTGACGCCTGCTGGTTCGGCTTTGCGTTTGCCAATCCAGTGATCAAGGGCAAAGACCAGGGCAATGGTGCCGATCAGCAAACGGATTGTCTGTTCGTTCATGTAATCAAACAGCAACGTGCCAACAACAATGCCGACCACAGCTGCCGGTGCCATGATTTTCATATTGGCCTTGTCCCAGCTGTGGCGGTAATTCCACACGCCAACCAGGTCCATCAAGCAAAGGATCGGCAACATCACGCCCACCGCCTGCAAGGGCGACACGACCAGCGACATGGCCGGTACGGCCAACACACCAAGGCCCGAGCCAAAGCCGCCTTTTGAGATACCCACAATCAGCACAGCTGGCACGGCAATTATGTAGAAAAGCGTCAGCTCAATCATGGATGTTCAGTCGTTCTAGAATCAATTCATCATACCGGTGCGACGGGTGATCTGTTGACCACAAAAACCAGAATCATGGCGGCAATCCCTGCAAAAAGATAGGCCAGAATAACAGGACCAACGGTTTGATCGTAAAACTGCCCCCAAAAAACGGATGCTCCAACAGCCACAAGGCTGGAAAGCGAGAACATCAGGGAGGACCCCAGTCCGGCAACCCGACCCAGGGACTGCATGCCCATCGTGTTGATATTGCCAAACAACAGGCCGATGCAGCCAAAGGAGGCGAAGAACATGGTCATGAAAAGCCAGAAGGGGGGCACGCCATCATGAGCAAGAGCAACAGCCCAAAAAACCGCATTCACAAATATCATCAGAAACAGCCCAAGCATACAAAGACGATACATACCAAAGCGCATCACAAGTTTGCCATTCACAAAGGATGACAAGCCAATAGGCAAGGCGAGGATTGCGAAATAGAGCGGGAATTCATCTTCTATGCCATAGAATTCATAGAACATTGTTGGTGCAAAACTGAGATAGACCAGTGTGCCAGAAAAAATCAGGCCGCTGGATACGGAACAGGCGACGACACGTCGATGAGTAAGTATGGCCAAAGCATTTCGCATCAGGACAGGACCGGACAACGGCAGTCTGTTTTCGATGGCAAGGGTTTCAGGCAACCTGAAACCCATCCAGGCCATAAGGCCAATAGCCATGATCAGATAAGCAAGAAATATGGCCTCCCATCCAAAGGCGTTCGAGATAACCTGGCCGATGGCCGGCGCAATCATGGGCACAAGAATGAAGGTCATGATGACAAACGACATGATCCGCGCCATGGCTTCACCATCGTACAGATCACGAACGACCGCCCTTGTGATAACCTTGGATCCTGAAACGCCAATACCCTGGATAAAGCGTCCGACTAGAACCATTTCCATGCTGACAGCTGTCATGGCAACAATGGTGCCAACACAAAAAATAACCAGCCCACCGGCCAGTGTTTTCTTGCGACCAATGGCATCAGAAATTGCACCCACGGTCATTTCACCAAATACCATGCCAAAGAAAAACAGGGATATCAGATATTGCGTATCTGTGGCGTCGTTGAGTTCAAAATCCAGGCTAATCTGGCGAAAAGCGGGCAAAATGCCATCAATGCTGAACGACGTGAGAGAAATCAGCGCCGAACAGAGCAGGACGAACTCAGTTGTTTTGAGTGGGCGAAGGGCCATTTGCAATACAGGGTGGGTGAGCGCCCACAGTACCCGACTCTTTTCATAACACCAACTCTATCAACGGTTTCCGAGGAATGTTTGGTTTGAATAAAGCCATCATATAGTCGCGGATTTCCAATTCAGACATTTTGACCATGGCTTTTCTGAAGGCATTGAGG
>JABIFY010000129.1 GCA_018650465.1 Alphaproteobacteria bacterium | reverse complement strand
CCTGGGGGCTGTCAATCTCGCGGACCTGCAGGATTTTTGCTTTTAAATGAACGACTTCCGACATGGGATTGGGGCCGGTCCCGAAAGGATTTCCGCCATAAAGGGCGAGGCCCGCGCGCGCCACATCAAAGTGAAATTCCGGGCCCAGAAGAATGCCTGCGCCATTGGCAAAACTGGCTTCTGCAATAGGGAAATGGGCGGCTATTTCGCGGAACTGATCCCGTTGCATGCCATTGGCCGGATTGTCCGGCTCGTCCCCATTAGCCAGGTGGGTCATGGTCAATTTCAGATCGATACCTGTCAGGCGATCCTGTTCAGCCAGCAAGGTGCGGAATTCATAATCCGGTAAACCGAGCCGGGCCATGCCGGTGTCAACGTGCAATGCAGCGGGTCTTGAGTTTTCGTCCGATTTTGCCGCCCCGGACCAGTCGTCGATCTGTCCCAGGTGATTGAGCACAGGGCGCAAGTCATGGTCGATGAAAGTGGGTATTTCCGCGGTGTTTACGCCGGCCAGCACGTATATCTCAGGTTCGGGGCCAAGAATTTCCCGTAGTTCAACCGCTTCGGCGAGGACGGCGACAAAATAAATCCGGCAGCCCGCCTTGAACAAAGCAGGGGCCGTACATGCCTGGCCTGTGCCATATGCATTGGCCTTGACGGCAGCGGCCACATGGCGACCAGTGAAAGTCTCACTGAGCTGACGATAGTTGGCCATTATTGCATCGAGATTGATGGTCAGGGTGGCGGCAGCATAATCCGGGCCGGAATCAGGTAAAGAATCAGATGAAGATGTATTGGATTGTGCCTTAGAAACCAACGTCATCGGGGCCCTGGTCCTCTTTGTCGAGATTGCCAAATCGGGTGAACTGGTTGCTGAAGTATACGTTCACCGTATCGGTAGGACCATGCCTTTGCTTGGCAATAATGATTTCTGCTTCGCCGGCGCGACCTTCACGCATGTAGTCTTCGTTCCACTGCTGCTGGCGCAGAATAAACTCGGCTTCGGTCTCGTCTTTGCGGGCGATGGCGGGGCGGGGATGCAGACGGCTCCAGTAATATTCTTCACGATAAACAAACATCACCACGTCAGCGTCCTGCTCGATGGAGCCTGATTCGCGCAAATCCGACAACTGCGGGCGTTTGTCGTCCCGGTTTTCTACTTGACGACTGAGCTGGCTGAGGGCCAGAACCGGAATGTCCAGATCCTTGGCAATGGCTTTCAGGCCCTGGGTGATTTCGGTGACTTCCTGGACCCGGCCTTCCTTGGCGCTGTTTGCCTTGATCAACTGCAGATAGTCGATCACCAGCATGCTCAGACCATGCTGTCGCTTCATGCGACGGGCGCGGGTCCGGATCGCGCCAATGGAAAGGGCTGGTGTATCGTCAATGAAAAACGGTAGCTCTTCCAGCTCCCGCGCCACACGGGCAACTGTGTGGAAATCATCACTGGAAACCATACCGCGTCTGATCTTGTGACTGGAGATTTCAGATTGTTCTGACAGAATACGCGTGGCCAGTTGTTCGCCCGACATTTCCAGGGAAAAGAAGCCCACAACGGCCCCGTCCTTGCCATTATTGTCGTGCCAGGCTTTGGCTGCGTTAAAGGCGATATTGGTGGCCAGGGCTGTCTTGCCCATACTGGGTCGCCCGGCAAGGATAACCAGGTCAGATCGGTGCATCCCTCCCAGCAATTCATCAAGGTCTGTCAGACCAGAGGTTACACCTGTCAGACTTGCATCACGTTTGTAGGCAGCTTCAGCCGCCAGCACAGCTTCGGTCAGGGAAGTCTTGAAGGGCACAAAACCGCCATCAGAGACGCCTTTTTCCGCCAAATCAAAGAGATGTTTTTCGGCCAGTTCGATCTGTTTAACGGCCTCGTCGTCAACGCCTGAATCATAGGCACCATTGACCATATCTTCACCAATATCAATGAGTTCGCGGCGAAGATAGAGGTCATAAATGGCGTTGCCATAGGCTTCGGCATTGATAATTGTGGTGGCGGCTGACGCCAGGCGTGCCAGGTAATCCGAGCCGCCCACATCGGCCAGCCCCTCGTCCCTGTCGAAATAGGTTTTCAGGGTTGTTGGCGTGGCAATTTGTCCGCGCTCAATCAGCTTGTTCGCGGCACCAAAAATGCGGCCATGCACCGGCCAGAAAAAATGCTCATCCATCAAAAAGGCATTGACCCTATGGGCCGCCTCATTATTGATCAAAATGGCCCCCAACAGGGCCTGTTCAGCCTCCGCATTGCTGGGCTGTTCCCGATAGCCGGGGCCGTCGATCTGATCGAAGTCGTCAACGGGCGAAAGTAGAGGTGAAGATGCCGAATTTTCCATGAGCGGCACTATACGCAATGAGGAAGCTGATTGGGATAGTGATATCAAACACGGGCTAACGAACCTGTGGATAAAAATCAGGGAATCAACTTTTTAATTACGTGAATCATGGGGATAACTTTTTGTGACCTGGTAATCCTGTCAGGCAATCGCTTGACGAACCGGGATGCATAACTTCTCATGCAATAAGAAACCCGTGCTTCAACCAAAGGAAGTTTAGCAAATGCTGGAACAGGCACGCCAACGAACGCAAGAGTTTCAAACTCGCCTTCGAGATGCAAAAACAGACATAGCGCTCATTACAGATGAAAGCTCCATCGCCTACCTCGCAGGGTTCTGGGGTTATCTGTCTATTGAGTTTGGCCGCCCGACATTTCTGATCGTACGACCAGGTGAAGCACCAGTGGTGATTACCCCCGCCATGGAAAGTGAAATGGTGAGTGCCATGACCTGGATCGATGACGTCAGGACCTGGGAGGATTCCGGGCCTGATCGGTGGGAAAATGTGCTGTCACGCGCGCTAGGCGATGATGTCAAAGAAATAGGGATCGAAGCAGCTGCCTTGCCAGCGATTGTCCGCAACTGGTTTCAGGATCAAAGGCCTGGCACGGGTCTGACCAATATCTCTGGTTTTCTGGGTGCCATGCGAATGGTGAAATCACCCGAAGAAATACATGTCATGCGCCAGGCCGGTGAAATCGCCGGTGCCATGATGTCAGCTGCCGAGGGCGCCCTGGCCGAAGGCGCACCGGAATATGAAGCCGCCCTGGCTGTCATCAATGCAGGCACGCGAAAAGCCGCCGGTTTTTTGACAGCGCGCGGATGGGAATCTTTCATCTCCCCCATGATTCATAACCTTCAGGTCATGCAGTCCGGCCGGGATACATCGATGGTGCACCGACGGGCCAGCGTCAAACTTCTGGAAAAAGGCGACCCTGTCTATTTTTGTTTTTGCAACATGGCCCAGTTCAAGCAATACAAACTGGGATTCGACCGAATGTTCTTCATCAAGGAAATATCGGACGAGGCCGCACGTGTGCAACAGGCTGCGATTGATGCCCAGCAGGCTGCCATTGCAGCGATCCGCCCTGGTGTGACGGCACAATCCATTGCCGAGGCCGCTGATGAAGTCTATGCCGAACGCGGATATACAACAGGTTACAGAACCGGTCGTTCCATCGGCATGTCTTATCTGGAGACACCGGAACTCAAGGCCGGGGATAGCACAATCCTGCGACCGGGCATGACCTTCGCTGTAGATGGCGGCATTTCGGTGGATGGCAAGTTAGGTGGACGTATAGGAGACTCGATCGTTGTCACTGAAACAGGATGCGATTATTTGACCACTTATCCACGCGAAATCTTGACTGTGAATCACTGAACCATGCGGGTCGGTGTTTTTCAATCAGACTGCGGTGGGCTTGATGCCGACCAACGCCTTGCCCGCCTTGCCGCTGCCATGTCCGATTGCCAATTCGATCTGGTTGTCTGCCCCGAACTTTTCATGTCTGGTTATAATGTTGGCGATCAGTTGCCCGACCTTGCGGAACCATTCGATGGGCCTTTTTCAGAGAAAATAGCAGAGCTGGCGGTGGAGCAGGAATGCGCCATTGTCTATGGATATCCGGAACGCGACTATGGCAAATTATTTAATTCAGCGGTTTGCATCGATGCCGCCGGCCAAATTATTGCCAACCAGCGCAAGATGATTTTGCCACCTGGATTTGAAGCGAAATATTTTTCATCAGGATCGGACCAGGTCCTGTTTGATCTGAAGGGCGTACGATGTGCAATCCTGATTTGCTTTGATGCTGAATTTCCGGAAACGGCAAGGGCGGCTGCCCAGGCGGGTGCGCAATTGATCATCGTGCCAACAGCACTGCTCCAGGAATGGCGATCCGTCGCGTTTCAAATGATGCCGACACGAGCCTTTGAAAATGGAGTTTGGCTTGCATATGCCAACCATGCCGGACATGAAAATGACATGACCTTATTGGGGGCCAGTTGCATAGTTGGACCAGATGGCAAGGATGTGGTTCGCGCCGGAGCTGATGAAGAACTGATCTTTGCAGAAATTGACCTGGCCAAGATTGAACAGGCACGGAATAAGTTACCTTATCTCACTGACGTCAAAAGACTTAAGGACCTGTCCTGAGACCGCTGGCTTGAACCGCGCGTTTTGACAACCAATATAAGTCTGACACTTTCGAAAGAGGCCATATGTTTCTGAAATCACGCGTGTTCAAATTCTCCCTGCTGGCTGTCGTCGCCGCGGTTTCCGCCGCTGCCTTTTCAGGATGCGCTGCCATCGGCACGCCGCCCGAGGGTGAGAGATTGGCCCGGATTAATGCTTCACCACAGTGGGGTGGAGAAACGTTCAATGATGTAATTCCGCGTAAGGATCCTGATTTATTACCCATCCTTGTCGACTGGATACTTGACGATAACCCCAATTCCTCCCCGGAACAGGACTTGGCCGTGATGGATCGGACGGCAAGTGATTTCGCGGTCAAGCCAGCGAATGGCCTGCGGGTGACGTGGCTGGGTCATTCCACTTTGCTGGTCGAAATTGACGGTTATCGTGTTTTGATCGATCCGGTTTGGGGTGAGCGTTCGTCCCCTTTTACCTGGGCCGGTCCCAAGCGCTTCCACCGGCCGCCACTGGCCTTGGAAGATTTGCCAAAGCTTGATGCAGTTGTGATATCACATGACCATTATGACCATCTGGATCACCCGACAATTCTGAAGCTGGCAAAATCAGGCGTGAAGTTCATCATGCCGCTGGGTGTGGGATCGCATTTTGAACATTGGGGTGTGGCTAAAGGCCAAATTATTGAACTGGACTGGTGGGACAGCCTGGATGTCAAAGGTCTGAAGCTCGTCTCAACACCCGCCCGACATTTTTCCGGTAGGGCGATCACGCAGTCAGACAAAGACAAAACCTTGTGGTCGGGCTGGGCCTTTATCGGGCCGGACCATCGGGCATATTACAGTGGCGATACGGCGATGTTTGATGGCTTTAGTGAAATTGGTGAACGCTACGGACCATTTGACGTGACCATGATTGAAACCGGTGCCTACAACAAACGCTGGATGGATGTGCATCTGGGGCCGGAACAGGCTGTACAGGCCCACCGCATGGTTGGTGGCAAGACTTTAATTCCGGTTCATTGGGGGACGTTCGAGTTGGCTATGCACAGCTGGACCGCACCGATTGAACGCACCATAGCGGCAGGTGAAAAGTGCGGTGTGAAAGTTGCCTCTCCCCGGATTGGCGAAAGCGTGAGGCCGGGTACCGATCAGCAATTTGTTCGCTGGTGGCCAACTTTGCCATTCTTGTCCGCAAAGGAAGATCGCATTGCCTCTTCAGGATTTGAAGACCGGGCAGGGGCCTGTGCGACGGGATAGATTAAAGACGGGCTAGAACCAAAAAAAGGGCGACCCGTATGACCGGGCCGCCCTGATTTTTCGCTGATCTGATCGTGATCAGGTTTGTTCTTCAGCTTCTTCAGCGGGCGCTTCAGCTTCAGCTTCGTCGTCGCCAAGTTCAGCTTCGGCGTCGGCTTGTGCACCGTCTTCGAAGATTTCTTCAACCTGAACTTCAGCCACATCATCAGCAGCTTCGGCAGCAACGTTTGTGCTTTCGCCTTTTTCGTCGGCAGCCTGTTGGGCTTCAGCTTCTTCTTCCGTACGAGCAGCATTTACATTGATGCTGACAGATACTTCGGCGTGTAACTGAACGCGGATCGGGTGGATACCCAGCATTTTGATGGCGCGGTCCAGTTGAACCTGGTTGCGACCAACGGCAAAACCGGCAGCGGTTGCTGATTCTGCAATATCGCGGGCTGAAACAGAACCGTACAACTGACCACCTTCACTGGCTTGACGGATCAGCGAGCAGTAAATGCCCTCCATCTTTTTAGCAACGGATTCAGCTTCGGTTTTTTGCGTCAGGTTCTGGGCTTCCAGATCCACACGCTTGGTTTCGAAATCCTTGCGATTTGACTCATTGGCCCGCAGGGCTTTTTTCTGAGGTAAAAGGTAGTTACGAGCAAATCCGTCTTTGACAGTGACGACATCGCCCATCTGACCGAGTTTCTCAACTCTTTCCAGCAGGATAATTTCCATCATTCTTTCTCCTGGCCGTTATCTTGGCCATTTTCAGGGTGGCTACGCAATCCGCTGATGCGGCGACGTAATCCAGCCCATTGATCAATCATTCCAAGCCCGGCAACCAATATCAATGGCCAGCCGAGAATGAACAGCAAAAGGTAAAAAATCAGCAACAAGGCCACGCGCGCCTTTACCAACCGTGCTCCGAGATGGACGATGCCTAACCCAGCGAAGATGTACGGGTAGAGCAGATAGATGGCGATAGTGCGGGCCATCAAACCCATCATGTCGGACAGAAACGCAGACGCCAGGGCGATTGCCAGGGCGTAAAACAGGCTTTTTGGCACCTGTAAGTGCGCGATGTCCGCTGCCGGTCGCAGGTTCCAGCCAAAACGAATGGCCAGACCCAGCGCCAACAAGCCGTTGACTACATGCATTGTCATCCACGAGACGCCCACCATTGCCGGCAGCAGTGACGACATCTTCGCCACGGCATCCTGCAACTGGACGGTCGGTGCCTTGTTGCCCGCAGCCGCGAAGGTCTGCACCATGCTTTGCATGAAGCTTTCCAACCCGTACCACAGGCCACCTTCGTTCTGCGACGTCCAGGCCAGTACGGCCATGAACAGAAGGCTCGCACCGGTCGCCAGCCAGGTCAAAAGCTGACCCGGTGGATACCACACGGTTGTCTGGCCGTCCGGGGACGTTCTCGACATCAGGCTGAGGTGAACCAACAAGGCGGCGGGTGCCGCATTGAGGACCGCGTAGGCCAGAGCATCGAGCCAGCTGCCCGCCAGGAAGGCGACCAGTGTACCGGTTAGCATGGCGATCAGTACGGCGGTCGCGCCGAGACTGAAGCCAACCAGATACAGAAGCAGTGGTGACAAATAAGCGAGAATCAACGCCCCCGGCGACGGCCATTGGACCGTGAGGTAGAGCAGGGCGCTTAAAGCCCCTGCACCCATTCCACTGAGAGTGTGTCTCGACATATGCATGGTTATTGCGCAAGGCTGCGCTGATCCTAGCCCAGCACGTAAGGCAAGAGAGCCAGGAAACGGGCGCGTTTAATCGCCTTTGCCAGCTCACGTTGCTTTTTGGCTGAAACCGCAGTGATGCGGCTTGGCACAATCTTGCCACGCTCAGAGACAAAGCGCTGAAGCAGTTTTGTGTCCATGTAATCGATCTTTGGTGAATTGGCACCAGAGAACGGGCAAGACTTCCGACGACGGAAGAATGGGCGGCGTCCGCCTGCACTTGCAGTACTCATGCTGCGTCTCCTTTATCTTCAGAAGCAGCAGGTGCATCAGCTGCGGGAGCCGGTGCGGCGGCTTCAGTTTTAGCGGCTTCGGGTTTCTTGTCACCACGGCCTTTGTCATTTTCGTCATCACGACGTACGCGACGTTCGTCACGGGCCGTCTTGCTTTGCATGACAGCGGAAGGCTCTTCGTTCAATTCGTCAACGCGAATGGTCAAAACCCGCATGACGTCTTCATTCAGACCCATCAGACGTTCCATCTCGTGGACCGCCTCAAAGGGTGCATCAATGTTCATGAGAACGTAATGTGCCTTGCGGTTTTTCTTGATCCGATAGGCGAGGTTACGAAGACCCCAGTGTTCTGTTTTGGGAACGGAACCACCACCAGTTTCGATAACTTTGGTGAATTCCTGGGCCAGTGTTTCGACCTGTGCGGCAGAAACGTCTGGCCGCACGAGAATAATGTTTTCGTACAGCGACATGCGCATGCACTCCTTTTGGCTGAACTCAGCCCACAAACGGGCATAGCCGGAGGATTCCGGCAAGGAGTTATAGTGAGCGGCGGAATATACAGATATTGCGCTGCAGCGCAAGCTATGAATCGTCGTTACAATACCGGCTGGCAACAAGAAATCGGGAAATTTTACCGGGGAAGATAGAAACTGCGCGGAATTTTGACTTTATGACTGGTTTGTAGCGCAAAAGGTTGTCGAAATCCTTGCAGCTTCCTGGTATTCACCCCTGTCCCTGATCTTTCGACTGACTTATAAAGAGGACAACTTAATTGATCAGGCTATGGAGTTGGGTATCAACATGAAACGTGCGTTTTTATTTCCGGGGCAGGGCTCGCAAGCGCCTGGTATGGGCAAGGATCTGGCGGAGGCTTTTGCTTCGGCGCGGGAGGTCTTTGAAGAAGTCGATGATGCCCTGGGTGAGAAGCTTTCAGCCATGATGTTTGAGGGCACAAAAGAAGACCTGACCCTGACGCATAATGCCCAACCTGCCTTGATGGCGGTCAGTGTGGCCGTTTTGCGCACGATTGAAGCAGAGGGCAAAGTCGCCTTGCCTGATCTCGCAAGTTTTGTGGCGGGCCACAGTCTCGGCGAATATTCGGCCCTGACAGCGGCGGGCGCGGTTCCGCTAGCGGTGACGGCCAAACTGTTGCGCACACGCGGATTGTCCATGCAGGAAGCTGTGCCGGTTGGTGAAGGTGCCATGGCGGCCATATTGGGCGCTGAACTGGATGCCGTTGAAGCTATTGCTGCTGACGCTGCTGCGGGTGATCCTGAAAACGGCCATGAGCCGGGCGTCTGTACGGCGGCCAATGACAATGCACCCGGCCAGATCGTCATCAGTGGCAGCACGGCGTCGGTTGAATATGCCATTGAACTGGCCAAGGAACGCGGCATTCGCAAGGCCATGAGCTTGCCTGTAAGCGCACCTTTCCATTGTTCCATGATGGCCCCGGCGGCAGATCGCATGGCGGAAGCGCTTGATGAGATTGACGTCATGCTACCGCGCGTGCCGGTTGTGGCCAATGTGACAGCCCAGGCCGTCAGTGATCCTGAGACCATAAAGAAATTGCTGGTGGCGCAGGTCACGGCCCGTGTGCGCTGGCGCGAATGCGTGCTAGCCATGCGTGACGCCGGTGTTGATACCATGGTCGAAATGGGAACCGGCAAAGTTTTGACCGGCATGACCAAGCGTATCGACAAAGAAGTCACCGGCAGTGCCATTCAGGGCCCCGCTGATATCGAAGAATTTCTGAACAGTTTGTAGGATTATCGTTCATGTTTGATTTAACAGGAAAAAATGCCCTCGTTACCGGTGCTTCCGGCGGAATTGGTGGGGCCATTGCCTCAGCGCTTCATACCCAGGGGGCCACTGTCGGGCTTTCTGGCACGCGCAAGGAAGCTTTGGATGCAAAGGCTGCCGAACTGGGTGATCGCTGCCATGTATTGCCCTGTAACCTGAGCGACGCAGAATCAGTCGAAGGCCTGATCAAACAGGCGACCGAAGCCATGGGCAGTGTTGATGTATTGGTGAATAACGCTGGTATCACGCGCGATAACCTCGCCATGCGCATGAAAGACGATGAATGGCAGGATGTGATCAACGTCAATCTAACGTCGTCTTACAAGCTCGCCAAAAACTGTCTGCGTGGCATGATGAAGGCGCGCTGGGGCCGTATTATCAATATTACGTCCATTGTCGGCACGACCGGCAATCCGGGGCAGGCCAACTATGCGGCGGCAAAAGCCGGCCTGGTGGGCATGTCCAAGGCATTGGCCCAGGAAGTGGCTTCACGCACAATCACCGTGAACTGTGTCGCCCCTGGTTTTATTGAAACACCCATGACAGATGCCCTGCCAGATGCCCAGAAAGTAAAGCTGATCGAAGCCATCCCGGCTGGTCGTCTGGGCCAGGTAAATGACATCGCTGCTGCCGTGGTCTATCTGGCCAGCGAAGAAGCGGCATATGTGACCGGACAGACATTACATGTGAACGGCGGTATGGCGATGATTTAAAGGGATTTTTCCCGATCATCTTCGATTGCGCTTCATTGGCTTTGCAAGGCCTGGAATTTATGTTACCAAACCGCACCAAATGACAAGGAACAGTACTTTTTGAGGCTTCGCGCCGCATTCCGGTATTGATCCGACAGGCAAAATGAAGTGGACTGTTCCGCAAGGCGTTGTTCACCCATTTCTGCCAGCCGCCGAACAGATAAAACAGAACCTATTTTAAGGAACAGACATATGAGTGATATCGCCGATCGCGTCAAAAAGATCGTCATCGAACACCTGGGTGTCGAGGCTGATAAAGTAACTGACACTGCCAGCTTCATTGATGATTTGGGCGCAGACAGCCTGGATACTGTTGAACTGGTTATGGCATTTGAAGAAGAATTTGGCGTTGAAATTCCCGACGATATCGCGGAAAAAATTCTGACCGTCAATGACGCCATTGGCCACCTTTCAGAAGCAGCCAGCTAGTCCGCTCATGAAAAGAATTGTTGTCACTGGTCTTGGTCTGGTCACCCCGCTGGCTTGTGGGGTTGAAGAAACCTGGTCGCGCTTGCTTGCCGGTAAATCCGGTGCAGGTCAAATCACCCGCTTTGATGCCAGTGACATCAACTGCCACATCGCCTGCGAATTGCCGCGGGAAGGTGAGGGGGCCTTCATTGCAGATGATTGGATGGCCCCCAAAGACCAGCGCAAGGTTGACGACTTTATTTTGTACGGCATGGCTGCCGGGCAACAAGCCATTGAAGACAGTGGCTGGAAGCCTGAAAGCGAGGAAGACCGCTGTCGCACGGGTGTAATGATGGGTTCAGGTATTGGTGGTCTGCAAGCGATTGCAGATACGGCCATTATCCTGCATGAACGCGGACCCCGCCGGGTCAGCCCGTTTTTCATTCCGTCGGCTTTGATCAATCTGCTTTCAGGGCAGTTGCAGATCAAATACGGTTTCAAAGGGCCTAACCATGCTGTGGTAACCGCCTGTTCTACAGGTGCACACGCCATTGGTGATGCCGCAAGGTTGATCCAGTACGGCGATGCGGATGTGATGGTTGCCGGAGGCGCCGAAGCCGCAATTTGTCGCATAGGCATTGCCGGATTTGCTGCCGCCAAGGCCTTGTCGACCAATTTCAATGATGAACCGGAACGTGGCTCCCGGCCCTGGGACAAAGCCCGCGATGGTTTTGTGATGGGTGAAGGTGCCGGTGCTGTGGTGCTGGAATCTCTGGAACATGCCCAGGCCCGTGGCGCACATATTTATGCCGAAGTTGGCGGTTATGGCCTGTCCGGCGATGCCCATCACATCACGGCACCTGCCGCTGATGGTGACGGTGGTTTCCGGGCCATGAAAGGTGCTCTTGGGCATGCTGGTCTGAACCCGGAAGATATTGACTACATTAATGCCCATGGCACGTCGACGCCGTTGGGTGATGAAATTGAACTGGGTGCGATCAAGCGCTTGTTTGGCGATGCGGCCTATAACCTGTCCATGTCATCCACCAAATCGGCCATTGGTCATTTGTTGGGGGCTGCGGGTGCGGTCGAAGCAATCTTCTCGATCCTGGCTATGCGGGACAATGTTGCCCCGCCGACGCTGAACCTTGAAGACCCATCGGACGGTTGTGACATTGATCTTGTGCCCTTGCAGGCGAAAGAACGCCCCATCAAGGCTGTGTTGTCCAATTCCTTTGGCTTTGGAGGCACCAACGCCTCTGTTGTCTTCAAGGAAGCCCCGTAAGGCGATCCGTTGTCGGACGACGAAGCTTTTGAAAAACAGCTAAAATCGTCCGCCCTTGCGCTGGAACGACGCTTAACTCCCCATAAGAAGTCAGTGAGTCGACGCTGGATCGTGCGTCTGGTTTTGTTGCTGACAGCATTTGTCGTGACAGCAACACTGGGCATTTTTGCCTGGGGTGTTTCGGCTTTTAATGCGCCTGGGCCGGCGACGGAAACTGTTGTCGTCGTTCTGCCCAAAGGGTCAGGCGTCAATGCGATTGCCAGACGCCTGGCTAAAGCTGGCGTCATACGCCGGGCCGAAGTTTTTGCCATTGCCACACGTATCAGCAAGACCGGCACAAAACTTAAGGCCGGGGAATTTGAGTTCCCGCCAGCCGTCAGTGCCAAAGCGGTTATGCACATCTTGATTCGCGGTGAAACGGTTGTGCGCAAGTTGACCATCGCTGAAGGATTGCAAACGCCGCAGGCCCTGGAACTCATTCTTGCGGCTGACGGCCTGGAAGGCGATCTGGATCTTGCAGGTGGTGTTGCTATGGTCGAAGGTGAGTTGCTACCTGAAACCTGGCACTACAAATGGGGCGACACGCGCCGCGGTATTCTCAAGCGCATGCGGACGGGCCAGCAAAAACTGTTGGCCGAAGAATGGGGGAGGCGGGCGCAAGACCTGCCCTTTAAGACCATGGCAGAAGCCCTCGTTCTGGCCTCCATTGTGGAAAAGGAAACCGGCAAGTCTGCCGAGC
This sequence comes from Alphaproteobacteria bacterium, assembly GCA_018650465.1. Classification (GTDB taxonomy): domain Bacteria; phylum Pseudomonadota; class Alphaproteobacteria; order UBA2966; family UBA2966; genus JABILA01. The sequence continues at coordinate 47,634 of JABIFY010000129.1, read as the reverse complement.
GTGAACATGTCGCCGGTGTTTTTGTAAATCGCTTGCGCCGCGGCATGCGTCTGCAGTCGGATCCCACTGTTGCTTATGGATTGTCACCAGACCGGCCTCTTGACCGGGCGCTTAGTCGTGCCGACCTGAAATCCCGCCACGCCTGGAATACCTATGTCCACAAGGGATTGCCGCCATCTCCAATTTGTCTGCCAGGACGGGCCGCCGTTCAAGCCGTGCTACATCCACTAGAGACAAAAGACCTCTATTTTGTAGCGGACGGAACCGGGGGGCACGTTTTTGCTGCGACTTTGACTGCTCATAACCACAATGTTGCCAAATGGCGCCGCCTGCAACGCGCACTAAATAAAGAACCCTGATCCCGAAATCAGGTTTTGTCAGGCAACCTGGAAAACAGCCGGTCAATAAGCCACATTGGCAAAGCGGAAATCATTAACAGCAAGCCGTACATCTGCCAGGGAAAGGCGATACGTGCCTTGTTGCGGGCAAGACCTTTGGCGATAATTCCGGCGGCTTTTTTTGCAGACATCAGAAAGGGCATAGGAAAACGGTTTTGTGCGGTGATGCCGCTGGTGATGAAACCAGGTACGATCACGCTGACACCAATTCCCTCCTTGCCATAGCGGCCACGCAGGGCTTCACCATAGGCGCGAACAGCTGCCTTGCTGGCACTATAGCCCGGGGCACTTGGCATGCCGATCAGCCCCGCCAGAGAGCTGACAATAGCAATTTGACCCGACTTTCGAGCCCGCATGCCCGTCAATGCCGGATGCACAGTATTCAGCACACCGTCAATATTTGCTGCAAACACTTCACGGGTTGCGGCATCCAGACCACCGGAAGTGCCGCCGGATATCCCTGCATTGGCAATAACAAGATCAAGTGGGTGGTGGTCTTCACATTGCCTGATCCAGTCGGCCATTCCCGTCTCATTTGTGACATCCAGAACCTCAGGGAAAACGACCGCTCCACGCGTTCTGCATTGTTCAGCGACGGCATCCAGTCGCTCCTTGTTTCGGCCCGATAAAAACAAGGTCGCATCTTGTGTCGCATAATGTAGAGCGAGAGCTTCACCGACCCCTGACGAGGCCCCCGTTATTAGAATGCCGATAAATTTTTTCACCTTATTTTCCCTGTCATGTTATCCCCGACTGTTGATCCGGCGGACAATCACCTGTAGTAACGCACCATACCCTGTATTCAGACTATCGGAGGGCGACTTGCCTCTCAACAGCATGACGGGCTTTGCCCGCAGTGATGGTTCCGACGACATGGTTTCCTGGGTTTGGGAAGCCAAGAGCGTCAATGGTCGCGGCCTCGATATCCGCTGTCGATTGCCTGGTGGTATGGATCAGATCGATGCCAAAGCCAGGGCGCGAATTACAGCCTTGTTCTCACGCGGCAGTATTAATCTCAACTTACAGACACAGCGTAAATCAGGCGATGTTGAATATTCAGTTAATCGCGAATTACTGTCCCGGTTGATTGATGTCGCCGCAGAATTCACCGACACACCTGGGGTAGAGGCCGCCCGCATTGACGGACTGTTCGCCGTACGTGGCGTCGTCGAGACGCGTGAGCAGGAAGATGAAGACAAGGACGTTACTGAACGGCGTTTTGAGGAGGTTTTACTCAGTCTTGAAGATGTACTTCAATCGCTGATCGTGGCCCGGCAAGAAGAAGGCGCACGTATTGGCGAGGTCCTGAAGCAGCAAATTGATGAAATTGAAGGCCTGAGCAAAGCCGCAAGAGTTTGCGCCGCCGCCCAGCCCGATGCCATTCGGGCTCGTTTGAAGGAACAGGTCAACGCGATTTTGGAGGCTGGGCTGCAGGCAGACCCGGACAAAATTATTCAGGAAGCCGCAGTGCTGGCTGTTAAAAGCGATATTCGTGAAGAAATAGATCGACTTGACGCGCACGTTGCGGCGGCCCGTGAATTGCTGGCTGAGGGTGGTGTTATCGGACGCAGGCTTGATTTTTTGTCCCAGGAGTTTAATCGTGAAGCCAATACTTTGTGCTCCAAAGCCCCGGATAATGAATTGACCCGAATCGGCCTGGATCTCAAAACTGTTATCGACCGGCTGCGCGAACAGGTGCAGAATATTGAATAGTTTTTGGCAACGGAACTAACTGGATGACGAGTACCGACATTGGCCGAAGAGGCCTGATGCTTGTTTTATCTTCTCCTTCAGGAGCAGGCAAAACATCTATTGCCCGGCGTTTGCTGGATGAAGAAGCAAACATTGTCATGTCTGTATCAGCCACAACCCGACCACCTCGCAAGGGGGAAGTTGAAGGGGTGGATTATTATTTCACAGACAAGATTGAATTCAATTTGATGGTCAATCGCAGTGAAATGCTGGAACACGCAAAAGTCTTTGATCATTACTACGGCACCCCTTCCGGCCCGGTCACTGCGGCTCTGGAAAGTGGTTGCGATGTCCTGTTTGACATTGATTGGCAGGGTACCCAGCAATTGGCACAGAATGCCCGCGATGATCTCGTCAGTATTTTTGTCTTGCCACCGTCGACAAGTGAGCTGGAACGTCGGTTACGTGCGCGTGCTTTGGACCCTGTTGACGTCGTTGAGAAACGCATGGCTCAGGCTGCTGATGAAATGAGCCACTGGGCGGAATATGACTACATTATTGTCAATGACGACTTTGACCGCAGTGTTGCCAGCCTCCGGGCGATTTTGCGTGCTGAACGCCTTCGTCGCGAGCGCAGCACCGGGCTGGTCGATTTTGTAAAGCGTTTGCGATCAGAGGCCTGAAGAAAAACTCAAGATATATCTTCCAGCGCCCGCGCCAGCGCACACCATCCTGCTACATCTATTTTTTCGGCTCTGTCCGTTGGGTCTATGTTGGCGGCTTTACACAAAGCCTCGGCATCAACACCCAGGGTTTTAAGGCTTGAGCGCAACATTTTGCGACGTTGACCAAAGCCCGCCCGGGTGACCGCTTCAAGTACTTTCGGATCGGCTTGTGCAAGGGGTTTGGCCCTTGGTTGAAAACCTATGATACTGGACCAAACCTTGGGTGGTGGCACAAAAGCATTTCGGTCCACGCCAAACATTTTTTCCACATAACACAAACGTTGGGCCAGCACAGATAACCGACCATAACTTTTTTCCCCAGGGCTAGCGGTCAAACGGTCGCCGACCTCTCGTTGAAACATCAGGGTCAGGCCTTCAAATCTCTCCAGGTTTTCGAGCCATTGGATCAGCAATGCCGTGCCAATATTGTAGGGCAAATTCGCGACAATCTTGACGGGGCCTTCCGGTAAAATGGAAAGGTCCAGTTTCAGGGCATCGCCTTCAATCACTTCCAGGCGACCGGGATAGGCGGCCTGCACATCTTTGAGGGCTTCGATGCTGCGGCTGTCGCGTTCCACGGCGATGACCTTGTGTGCACCATTGTCGAGCAAGGCACGTGTCAGGCCGCCAGGGCCTGGTCCAATTTCCAGAACCGTACAATGTTCAAGGTTTCCGGCGGCACGGGCAATGCGACCTGTCAGGTTGAGATCCAGCAGAAAGTTTTGACCCAGGCTTTTTTTGGCCGCCAGACCGTATTTCGAGATTACATCGCGCAGTGGCGGCAGGTCAGTCATTGGTGAAACTCTTGCTCGTTGCCATATCGGCAGCCATTTTCAGGGCTGCGGCCATGCTGTTGTAACTGGCCTTCCCGGTTCCGGCGAGGCTGAACGCCGTGCCGTGATCGGGGGAGGTGCGGATAAAGGGCAATCCCAAAGTAACATTGACGCCGTTATCAAAATCGATTGTCTTGATCGGAATAAGCGCCTGGTCATGATACATGCACAAGGCCACGTCATAGGACTGCCGGGCTTCGCTATGAAACATGGTATCTGCAGACAAGGGGCCCAGGCAGTGAATGCCACGGGCGCGCAAGACATCAATCGCTGGCTGGATTATTTCTATCTCTTCGCGACCCATATTACCGCCTTCGCCCGCATGTGGGTTCAGGCCCGCAAAGGCCAGACGCGGTGTCATCAAACCAAATTCCTGTTGCAGGGCCTGGATGCATATGTCCGCTGTTTGAACAATAAGGTCGGTTGATAAATCATCCAGGGCCTGGCGCAGGGAGGTGTGGATGGTAATCGGAACGACACGAATTTCCTTGCAAGCCAACATCATCACAGGCTGCACATTGTCTCCTGATATCCCGGCTGCACGGGCCGCAAGATATTCGGTGTGACCGGGATGTTGAAATCCTGCTGCGTACAAATTGCCCTTGTGGATTGGATTTGTAACAAGGGCGGCAACATCGCCCTGCATGGCAAAATCGATAGACCGATCAAGAGATTCGATTACCATGTCGGCAGAAGCTTGTCTTGCCTGTGTGGAGGTTGATTGCAGGGGTTTAGACAAGGGCATGACCGGCAAGGCTCGATCAAATACGGTTACGGCTTCAGCCGGTGTTGCAATGATTTCAACATCAATTTTCAGACCCAGCTGTAAAGCCAGTGCTGCCAGCCGGTCCGGATCATCAAGCACAAAAAAAGGCTTCAGGTTCAGATGCTGACGATTTGACCAACACATCAAGGTTATGTCACCGCCGATCCCGGCCGGGTCACCCATTGTGACGACCGTTGGCAATGTAGAAAGTGCGGACATTTCGTGACTAACGTAGATCGATAACGGCTGTACGGCGCAGGTCACGCATATAACGCCGTGCCATCATGCCAAGCCTTTGCTCTCCCAGACTTTGGGCAACTATTTGGGTTGTTGGGCGGTAAGTTGGCGCTTCGACGCGTTTGCAAACCATCAACACGTGCAAGCCCTGATCAGTTCTAACCGGTGTGCTGGCCTGGCCGATTTGAAGTTGGCTGACGATATCGCGAAATTTGCTCGGTAGTTCGCCAATTTTCAAGGTGCCAACATTACCGCTTCCCGGCGTTTTAATTTCCTTGGCGATACGGTCAATATCGTCGCAACCTTTTAAAGTTGCTGCATAGGAATTTGCCTTTTGCATTTGTTTTTGAAGGGCCTCGCCTGATGCATCTTTGACAAGGGGTAGCGCTATCTGTTTTAGCGTGACTTCGGCAGTCATGGGGTCAGCCACACCAACCCGACGTAATTCCCTGAGGAACAGAATGTAATATCCTTCAGCCGTGCGTATCGGTTTGGTGAAAGTTCCGGGTTTCATTCCCGAAAGGGCTGTTTCAAGTTCAGGAGCCAGTTGTCCTTCCAGAATCCACCCAACCACGCCACCGTTTCGCGCTGTGTTACTTTGGCTAAATTGCCGGGCAATAGCTGTAAAAGGCGCGCCTTTTTTCATCTGGGCGATTAATCGCCGGGTCGTGTTGGCGACTTCTGCTTCTTGCTTTGGGGTGTCGACGGGCAGAAAGATTTCGGCGATTTGTCGCTCCTGAAGTCCCTGAGCCTTATTGTAGCGGGCTAAAACCTCCGCAATTTCTTCGTCACTTATTTGAATCTTGGGGTTTAGCTTGCGGCGAAGGACTGTATTCCAGACTATTTCACTGCGCAGTTGAGCGATGACGGCCGCTTCGGGTAATCCGCGTTCACGCATAAAGTTTGAAAAGGTACCGGCCTGAAGTTTGTTCTGTGATTCGATCTGTCGCTTGGCCCGTTCAATCTCAGATGAACTGACTGAAATATTGAGGCGCTTGGCTTCTTGTAATTGGAGTTTTTCGTTGATCAGCGCGCGAAGGACCTGGGCTCGATTGCGTCTGCGCGCCTCCTTTGTTGGCTTGATCCCGGCAGATGATAAAATAATATCCTGGCGTAATTTGACGTCATAAGCCGAGACAATTTCGTCATTCACCACTGCCGCGATGCCGACGACCTGAGCCTCAACCGGCTTGATAACGCTGAAAATTATCATCACCAAGATGGCCAAGCAGGGCACCATTGAAAAAAATATTGATCTCACGCCGCTTTAACTCCGGTGTCTTGAGTGATTTCGATTTTCAGACAGACACATTATTTATTAAATGAATAATTCAGGTTGCTAATTTACGTCAGGTTACAGGCTACCTACAAGGGCAGCGAGGATTTCTTGTTATTGTTGCGCATAAGCGGCTTGGACGCTTTATCCCAGATGTTTCAAGCTGAACTTGAAGAAAAATGTTGAAGCGGGTCTGATGTCGCGGTCGACTGTGAAAGTTCGATCGTATTCGGAGCTGAAAACAACGCATTCATCTTCGTAGACAAGCCCTATGCCGTGATTGATTGAGCCGCCGTCAGTCGTCAGATCCCGACGGGAATGAGCGGACGCTGACCAGAATTTAGTCAGCTCTACGTTTCCCGAAAATCTGATTTCCTCGCGGCTTGAGAGGCCATTAGCGGCAAGTTCCTGGCTCAAGGACAAATAACCAATATTAACCTTCCAGGCATCGGGGCCGAGGGATAAATCAAATTCATTTCGCCGGATCGTAAAACTATCTCGATCAAGGCGCAGACGATGAATGTAGTCGACATATTTCGATGGCGACACCAACAGGCGGCCCACATAATCTGACCGCTTGTCTTCAAGGCCGGTGCGATCCCCGAAAGTGGTATCGGCCTTTAGACGCCAGGACTGGCCGAACATGGCTGTTGTATATCCTCCGCTGGCACCATAAATACTGGTTCTGATGCCGAAATTGGCGCGCGGCCCACCTTCCCATTTATCGATCCCGGCGAAGCGGTTTTTACTGAGCAAGTTTGTGTCGTCAAATTCAAAACTAAGCGAATCTTCATTTGGTATCCCCGTTGGATTGCCGCCATAAGGGGAGAGGATGGCCATGGCTACAGGTTCAATGACCTGTCGAACAGAACCTTCCTGTCGAACAAAGGGCAAACGCCAGTCTACAGCAGCCTGGGTCAGCACACGCCCGCGCAGGCCGTCTTTTGTAGAGCCAGGATTCGATGGGTCTGGCATGCTGCTGACGTGGTATCCGTCACCGCGCAACAAAGCACTGAAATTGATAATTGATCCACCATTCGTAATCAAAGGCCGCTCCCAGGCACCGGACAGCGACAGCCTGAGGGTATCCTGGCCATCACTGCGATAAAGTGAGAGCACGTTGGCGTCAAAGGAATAGTGGTCACCACCCTGGTCTGGCTGGCCGGTCCAGTTGTATTCAAGAGACGGCAGGACGAAGGGGGTGTCGCCAGGGTCATCTGTTTCCCGCAAACCCTGGAAGGCATAGGCATTTGCCGACGCATAGTGCGGGCCATTGAAGCCTTCAACAAATAGATTGCTGGTCAGGTTGTCGGTCGAACTGATGTCGTATCGGCGCAGATATGTGTCATCTGTTGTGCGCCGGGCATTCACACCCCAACGCCAAACCGGATCAATTTGAAAGTTACCTTCAACATAGGTATGACCCCGGACAATTTTCCGTCCGGTTTTTGAATTTTGTGCGTCACGTTCATCGGCCCGGGTAATACTTGCGTCTACATTCCATTCACCAGTCCGGGTTTTTTCGCGGTATTCACCAGCCAGAATAATCCCTTCGTTCGTCGTTATGGTCGGTGTAATTGTGGCGTCACGATGTTCTGACAGACGAAGGTAATAGGGGATATCGATGCGCCCGCCCAAGTCTGTAGAGGAGCCATAGCGCGGTGCCAGAAAACCGGACTTTGCCTGAACCGTTGGGTCGGGATGAGAAAAAAATGGGGTGTAAAGGACGGGGACACCATAGATTTCGAGAAAAGCATCCTTGTAGTCGATCCGTTTGGCCTTCTGGTTATGCACGACCTCAATAGCCTTGATTTGCCACAAAGGTGCCCGATCCGGATTTTTGGCGCAGAGATTACAGGCAGAGTAAACGGCGCGGGACATAACCGTTTTGTTGCCGTCCTCTCGCACAGCCTCAGCCGCCGCAAAGCGAGACTTGTCGGTCAGAAGCAAGCGCAGGCTTTTGACAAAACCGGTTTTCAAGCCCTCACCAAGCTCGGCATAATCCACAAACATTACTTCGCCCGTCGGCTCCATGATGGCGACATTGCCGGAGGCGGTTACGATTTCGGTTAATTGATTGTAGGAAACAGAATCGGCCCTGAGAATTCGGTCGTCGCTGGCGATTTCAACATTGCCCGTGGCTTGCACTGTGCCCAACTCCTGATCATGTGTCAGGGCGTCTGCAGAAAAGAGAATATTGCTGTCTTTTGCGCCAGACTGCGCCAATACAGGTCCTTGAGCAACGGTCAAAAAGAGAACGCAAAATATGACGACAAAGCCAAAGGGTGCTGCGAGGACCTTGCCGATTTTTTCGAAAACACAATTCCAATGCGGCATCAGCCATCCTCTAGATGCAGGAGAGTGGCAAGGCCAAGCAAGGTGCTTGTCAGAGCCGGTGCCCAGGCTGCCAGGATGACCGGGATTCCGCCCGACATGCCCAGAGCAAGTGAAACATCTGTCAGGAAATAGAGAATAAAACCTGCTCCAACCCCGCCTGCCATTAACAAACCGATCCCGCCTTTGCGCGTCAACCGTAGTGAAAAACTGGCGGCCAAAAGCACCATGGCAAACAACAATAGCGGTGCTGCCAATAATGAATGCCAGTGCAGCCTGTGGCGCAAGGCCGAGAATCCCGCAGTCTCAAGCGTATCAATAAATGCCGGTAATTCCCAGAACGACATGGTATCGGGAGAGGCAAAGCTATCCTGAATTTGCTCCAGTGTCAGCGACGTTTTCAGCCGCCAGTTTTCGTGCCTCAGCGCGGTTTGATTGGGGGCAGTGACCAGGGCATCCTTCAGATGCCAGAAACCAGGTTCAAGCACAGCTGATTTTGCGTCTATGCGACCCGTAAACCGATCCTGATCGCTGTACAAGAAGATGATGACATTTTCCAGTTCTGTTCCCTCGCCCGTAACGCGCAGGGCATGAATGACGGACTGGCCACCGGCGTCAGCCTGGCGCAGCCAAAGACCAGATGAAGAAACCGCCAGCGAACTGGCCCGGCCACGAAAATGCTCTGCCTCCAGAGATTCGAACCGCGACATGGTGGCGGAAACCAGGGGGTTGAAAACGGTAACCATCAAGGCACCACCAATAAAGGCGATGGCAACAGCTGGTAGCATGAACTGCCATACCGAAATGCCGGCCGAGCGGGCAACGACCAACTGGTGTGACCTGGTCAAACGAACAAAAGCCAACATGCAACCAAACAGAGCCGCGAATGGTGCCACCTTTTGTGCCATATAAGGTAACTTCAACAGTGCCAGTTCAATTGTCAGCCAGAGCGTAACAGTGTCTTTATTCCAGGCACGGCGCATCAATTCGACGAGATCTCCAATAAAAATCAGGCCCAGCAGCACAGCAAAAATCAGACCGATATCCGACAGAAATCGTTTGCCGATATAGAGCGATAAAACCGGCGAAATCCTCATAGTGCGGGCGCCGCAGGATTGCCGCGGCGTCCACGTCTTGCCGGGCGGCCATTGCGTCCCAGCCACCAAATTGCTATGGCGCCAACAGCCAAGATGCTCAGATACATTGCTGGTGCCAATGTGGGCGTTTTACTTACCAGGGGCACGAGGGCCAGGGCGCTTATCTCGAAGGCCAGGGCAGCACAGGAAACGGTCGCAATCCGTTGCCACTCTCCCCGACGGTTAAATTCCCCCGACAGCAGGCCTGCCAGAGCGATCAACACAAGAACAAAGGCATGCAAGGGGTGGCTGATCCGCTTGTGGACTTCAGCCATCATGCGATCAGCATTTCTGCGATCATCATCAGTATCTTCAAGGTTTAGCAGTTCAGACAAATAGCGCTCACCTGGTTCTCGCCAGCGTTTGCCGGGCGGGTCTGTCAGGCGTCCCAGATCAAGTGCATATTTATCAAAATAAAGCAGGGACAATTGACCGGATGTTTTCCCAACCTCTTGGCGATTGCCATTTTCCATTACGAATCGGGGACCTTGAGCGGTCTCCAGTAGCAGGCCCCGTTCCGCCATGACAGTTACTGGTTTGGTGACATCGCGATTATCGTGCACCAGGATACCCCGCAATTCACCATCTTCGCCGCGGGCCCGCACATAAACAGTAATGCCGCGCATCAATTCGTTGAAAATACCCTCCTGGATCAGCACCGAGGCATAATTACTGCGTACAGAATCATGGTTGTCTTTGAACGTCCGAAAGCCCAGGGGGGTCAGGTACATAACAAAAACGTAGGTGACAACGACAACAACCATCGCCATGACCAGAGCCGGGAAAACCAGAGCACGTTGACTCATGCCGGCAGACCGCATGACCACCAGTTCACTGTCATAGTTCAGGCGGTGGTAGGCATAAAGCACAGCGCAAAAAAGCGCGATTGGCAAGATCAGAACCAAAACACCGGGCATCAACAACAGTGTGACATAGAGGAATTCGCCAGCCGACAGACCCCGGTTAACGATCATGTCAACAAATCGCAGGCTCTGGGTTAGCCAAACCACACCGGTAAGCACCAGCGTGATAAACACCAGTGGCGCCATGAGTTGGCGGAAAATATAGCGATTCAGACCGTTCATGCGGTGCGTTATACCTGTTTTTCCGGACCCGTTCTACCTAACATGTATCGGCCAAAGTGGGTACCTGCAAGGCCATAAATAAGTCAGGTGCAAGATGATACCGGGTGGGGCTTTTAATTGTGGCGCGGCACGATAAGATAGCGCCAATCCAGAGGGCGCGTACAAAGTGTCCTCTCTCGATACGAACCAATCATTTCAGGACCCGACTATGAAAATCTCCATTTCCGAACATTCCCTGCCACGTGCTGGCGCCGTTGCTGTTGCTGTCCATGCAGACAAGGCCATGGGTGCCTCTGCCAAGGCCCTCGACAAATCGACCAAAGGGGCGCTGAGCAAAGCCATGAACAATGGCCGTTTTACTGGCGCAAAAGGTCAGATTGTTGCAATCAATGCGCCAACAGGCCTGTCTGTCAGCCGCATCGTGTTGTTTGGTCTGGGCAAGGCTGACAAGGTCAGTGTCCTGGGGCTTCAGGATGCGGGTGGCAAGCTGGTTGGGCAAATGAATGGTTCCGGTGAAAAACAGTTGACCATTGTCGTCGATGCTGTCCGCGGCAAAGTAGGCAAAGTTGCGGCGGCCGATGCCGCCGCCGAAGTTGCCTTTGGCGCAAGTCTGGCCAGTTATCGCTTCGACAAATACCGCACGACCGAAAAGGCGGATAAAAAACCAACCCTGAAATCTGTTGCCGTTGCTGTCAAAGGGGCTGCTGCTGCCAGGAAAGCCTGGGCCATCAAAAACAAGATTGCCAATGGCGTCGTTGTTACCCGTGATTTGGTGTCTGAACCCGGCAATGTGCTGTATCCCGTCACTTTTGCTGCCGAAGCCAAAAAGCTAAGCAAGCTGGGCGTCAAGGTTGAAGTCATGGGGGCTGCCCGCATGGCTAAATTGGGCATGCATGCCATGCTCGGCGTCGCAGCTGGCAGTCAGCACGAAGCGCAATTTGTGGTCATGCAATGGAACGGTGCACCAGCCAGCGCCAAACAAAAGCCGCTGGCCGTTGTTGGCAAGGGCGTGACCTTTGATTCCGGCGGTATTTCCCTCAAGCCAGGTGCTGGCATGGGCGATATGAAGTGGGACATGGGCGGTGCCGGTGTGGTTGTTGGCTTGATGACGGCCCTGGCCGGTCGCAAGGCAAAGGCGAACGTTGTTGGCGTTATTGGTTTAGTCGAAAACATGCCGTCTGGCACAGCCCAGAAGCCGGGCGACGTGGTCAAATCCATGTCGGGACAAACTATCGAAATTGACAACACGGATGCCGAAGGGCGTCTCGTACTGGCCGATGCTCTTTGGTACACGCAAAAGCGTTTCAAGCCGTCAGCGATGATTGATCTGGCGACGTTGACCGGCGCTATGATTATGGCGCTGGGCCATGTTCATGCAGGCTTGTTTGCCTCAGATGATGATTTGGCAAATGCCCTGCACCAGGCGGGTAATGACGAGGACGAACTGGTCTGGCGCATGCCACTGCATCAGGAATATGACAACAATATCAGCTCCGATATTGCCGACGTTAAAAATACCGGACGCGAGGGTGCTGGCTCAATCACGGCAGCCCAGTTCCTCAAGCGCTTCACAAATGACACCAAATGGGCGCACCTGGACATAGCCGGTATGACCTGGTCGACCAAGGCCAAGCCAACCGTGCCTAAGGGTGGCACAGGCTTTGGTGTGCGTTTGCTGGATCGCCTGGTTGCCGACAATTACGAAGTCTGAGTTTGATTGATTGAGGGCAGGGCAATGACTGAGGTTAGTTTCTATCACCTGGAACGCACACCTTTAAAATTTGCCTTGCCCAAAATTCTTGAAAAAGCCCATTCGGCTGGCATGCGAACCGTCGTCATTGCGGGATCGGAAGACCATGTTGCAGAACTCAATTTGGCCTTGTGGACGTACGACCCAGACAGTTTTTTACCACACGGATCAGCCGAAGACGGCCCCGCTGCAGACCAGCCTATTTACCTGACCACGCATGATGAAAACCCCAATGCCGCCAGTGTCCTGGCCCTGGTGGATGGCGTCGACATTCCCGATTTCAGTAAATTTGACCGTGTGCTGGATTTGTTTGATGGCCACGATCAAGAGGCGGTACAAGCCGCGCGCAGTCGCTGGAAAATCCGCAAGGATGCCGGTCACGATTTGACCTATTGGCAACAAACACCGACCGGTGGTTGGGAGAAAAAAGCCTGATAGTCAGAGGCTTAGGGTGCTGGTGTATCACCCCACCACTCGTGCGGTGGCTTTCGGGCATCGAATTTCAGCTTGTCATCCAGCCACAGCATGACCTTGCGCAAGGGTGAATTCAACAAGTCGCGGAACAGGCGCATGTACCACTTTGAAAAGTCTTTGTTGTAGGGGCAAACCCGCATGCAGATGGCACAATCGGCATGCATTTTTGTCCAGTAAGAAAAGCATTTTTCGCAATTGGCTGACCACTTTTTAACGCCCTTGATGGTGGAACGGTTTTCACCACCTTCTTTTGGTGGGCCATAGGGCAGGGCTTTTGGTGGACAGGCATCGGCGCATTTTTGGCAAACGTTGCAGGTTTCTGTGACACCGCTTTTGATCGGCTTGTTGTGGGCCAGCGGCATATCCGTGAAGATTTTTGAAAACCGGATGCGCGGCCCGTGTCCTGGCGTAATAACCATCTGGTTGCGGCCATATTCCCCCAAGCCCGCCTTGATAGCGTAGGGGATCGTCAGGGCGCTGTCATTGGAGGACGCGATGGCATTATAGCCAAGGCCTTGTATGAAGCTTGCGATAGATGTTGCAACAGCGGCTTCACGGGAATATTCACGGCCTGTGGCGGATGCGCCGAGGGCTGAGGGGTAGGACCGGACCAGGCCAAAATCCATACCGTGGCCGACAATGATGACGCTCGTCATGCCTTCCGTCACAGGGTTGAACTTTTCTTCCCGCTCGTTGGTGCGCACGTCTGCCATTGAGGCATAGGCGAAGCGTTCGTCATATTCAGTGATGCCAAAGGCATCAGCGCCAAAAAACTCGGCAACCTTTTTCAGGCGACTGGCGGCTTTCTCTGGATCGTCGATGTCAACTTTTGTGGGCGCAAGCGGCGTAAACTTCTTGAAGGGATCCAGGAACCCTTCGCGCACGCCTGTCTTTCCTCCGCGGGCCGAAAATTCGTTAGACACCGACCATGACGCATTTAACAGCGCATAGTCCCATTGTGTGAAGCCGTCCGCCTTGCGTGGTTTGGGATGAATATAGGCCTGAAAAAAAGCGGTGACGTGATCGGTGATCACCTCATCATCCCAGAAGGCGCGATTAAACATGTCATTGCGCTGATCAAAGCGTTCAAAGTCGTCGCTGATCTCAAAACCGGCAGCCTTGTCGCTGGCTTCAAAGCGCTTCCAGTCAGCTTTGTTGTCTACCGGTTTGTTGGCAGGCCAGCCGTCGGGGGATGTCGCGCGTTCACTCATTCAGATACTCCGGATCGTCGTCTCATACACATCGTATTTTCCATAAATCAGGATACCTGCACTGACGCAATGTAAATTGGTGAAAATATTGGTTAAGGTGAGGCATGACAAAATCCACTGATAGTGAAGACAAGCTTGCCGACGTGCGGGGGATCTACCCCATGCTCTATGCTTTTTTTGATGACAGGGGTGGCCTGGACCGCGCGGCTATGCGCCGCCAGGTTGATGGCTGCATCGACGCCGGTTGTCATGGCATAGCCGTGGGTGGACTGGCGACCGAGACCAACAAACTGTCGACGGAAGAACGCCGCACTCTGGTCGAATGGGTGGCAGAACAGATCGCCGGGCGAGTGCCATTGTCGGTTACCATTGCCGAAAACAACATCGCTGGACAATCAGCGGCGATCACGCACGCTGCTGATGCCGGTGTGGCCTGGGTTGTTTTGCAGCCACCACCCGTACGCGGTGCTTCAGAAGCCGAACTGATCCGTTTTTATGGGGCTGTGGCCGATGCCTCGCCCGTGCCCGTCGGTATTCAGAATGCACCGGAATATATTGGCATTGGTTTGTCGAACCAGGGCTTTGCAAGCCTTAATAAAAACCATCCCAATGTCTCTATTATTAAAGCTGAAGGACCGGCCACCTATATCGCCGGTTTGGCTGAGGCCACCGGTGGTGTCTACAAACTGTTGAACGGCCGCAATGGCATGGAACACGTGGACAGTCTGCGGGCGGGTTGTGACGGCATGGTGCCCGGCGTTGAAACCATCGACATTCACGTGGCGATATTCGAAGCCTATATGTCTGGTGATGAAGCACAAGCCGACCGGATTTTCGCCCAGGCCCTGCCGCTTCTCAGCTTCCTGATGACATCAGTGGATCATCTTCTGTGTTACGGCAAACGCCTTGCCGCCAGAAGACTGGGACTGGCCGAGCCCAACGACCGGGCCCCCGCTCAACAACCAACGGAATTTGGCATGCAGGTGTTGAACAGGTGGTCGAAGGATTTGGGAGGCCTGTAAACAGTTACCGTCATACTGGCGAAAGGTTGAGGAAAAACGGTGCCTGGCATTCTTCATGCCTGGCTCCGCTTTTCCGGCCGTTGTTTGCAAAATCTGCGAACGACAAGACATAGGTCACTTTTGTTCTGAAATCTCCGCCAAATGCGGAGCCAGGCAGCTTCGCGAAGGCGCTTGTGCCAGGCACCGGATTTGGCTGGGCCCTGCTGAATTCCAGAGTAACGGCCCTGATGTTACTTCATCAGAATGAAGCTATTGCTAGTGCCGATACTCCGGCTCTTCCTTATCCAAAATCCGCCTGAGGGCGTTGAAATGGCGACTGGTCAGCAAGGGGCGGTCGTCGGCCATTTGCTGGGCGGTCAGGACTTGCACATCTTCGGCAACTTCGTTCAGCTCACCGCCGTTCGATCCGGCCATGATCTGGAACATGGCAGCGCGTTCCAGGTAATAAAGGTCCGTGTAGGCTTCGGCCATGCTGCCACCGCAGACGACAACGCCATGACCGGCCAAAAATCCGACTGAACGATTGCCCATGGTGCGGGCAATGCGCTCACCTTCGTCACTGTTGGCGGCGAGACCGTTATAGGTATCATCGTAGGCAATACGGTCTTTGAACATCAGGGCATTTTGTTCGGCCATCTGCAATCGGCCATTTTTACGGGTGCAAATGGCGGTGGCGTAGGGCTGATGAGTATGCAGGACGACTTTTGCATCCGGCTTGGCGATATGAACCTTTGAATGGATATGAAAGGCGGTATCTTCGACCCAATTGTCGCCTTCCAGCACGTTGCCATCCTTGTCACAATAGACCAGGCAAGAGGCCGTTATTTCTGACCAGTGCCAGCCATAGGGATTGATCAGGAAGCGCTCCCCCCTGGAAATGCCATCTTCATCGGGCACAGCGATGGAGAAATGATTATCCACACCTTCATGCAAATTATGTCTGGCGGCCCAGCGCAAACCGGCAGCAAGGTCCAGTCGCAATTCCTGAATAACGTCCTGATGGCTGCTCATATATCTTTGTCCTGTTGAATGATCGGTCACATTAATGGTCACAAAATGACACGGTAAGGTCGATAGATGCAAGCTGGAGAGTGAGGCTGGCGATTTTGTGACTGCCTCGTCACTGGCAGAACTGAAATTTGTCCTTATATGTTATCATCAATTGACTTCGCCGCGCCGATTGTCGGCAATTGTGTGGCTTCTTTCTGATATGGAATAAAATAATGGCGGAATATGACTACGACCTCTTTGTTATTGGTGCGGGCTCTGGCGGGGTGCGGGCCAGCCGCATGTCGGCATCCTTCGGTGCCCGTGTTGGTATTGCCGAGGAATACCGCTTTGGCGGCACCTGCGTGATCCGGGGGTGCGTGCCCAAAAAACTGATGGTCTATGCCAGTCATTTCGCTGAAGACTTTGAAGATGCTGCCGGTTTTGGCTGGACGGTCGGAGAATCCAGCTTTTCATGGCCCGCCCTGATCGCCGCCAAAGACAAAGAGATCGACCGCCTGGAAAGTATTTATGGCACCATCCTTGGAAACGCGGGCGTTGAAACTTATCGGGGGCGTGCCGTGATTGTGGATGCCCACACGCTGGATGTTGCGGGTAAAAAAGTAACCGCCGATACCATACTGATTGCGACGGGCGGCAAGCCGACACTGCCGAAAATTCCTGGCATAGAACATGCCATAACTTCGAATGAAATCTTTCACTTGCCGGATTTGCCAAAACGGGCTGCGGTCGTCGGTGGTGGTTATATCGCTATCGAATTTGCCGGTATCCTGAATGGTTTGGGCGCTGACACGACCCTATATTATCGCGGTGAACAAATTTTGCGCGGTTTTGACGACGATGTGCGTAACCATCTGGCAAAAGAAGTGGTTAAGAAGGGGCTGAACCTGCGCACAGGCACCAATGTGACAGCGATTGAAAAAACACCAACCGGCCTGGTTCTGACTTTAACGGACGGGACCACAACCGAGGTTGATGCCGTGCTATTTGGCACGGGTCGTCATGCCAATGTGGACGGCCTGGGTCTGGAAACTGTTGGGGTTGAGCGCAATGCCTGGGGCGGTGTCGTCGTCGATGACTTCAGTCAGACGACCGTGCCCAACATTTATGCAATTGGCGATGTCACAAATCGGGTTGAACTGACGCCGGTTGCATTGATGGAGGGCATGGCCCTGGCGCGAACGCTCTATCTGGGAGAGCCGACCAGCCCGGATCACAAAGACGTACCTCACGCGGTTTTCTCGCAGCCATCCTGTGCCATCGTTGGCATGACTGAAGCTGAAGCCAGGGCGCACTATGGTGAGCTTGATCTTTATAAATCGACTTTCCGGGCCCTGAAACACACGTTGTCAGGCAATGATGAGCAAACCTTTATGAAACTGATTGTGGATCAAGCCAGCCAGAAAGTGGTCGGTGTGCACATGGTCGGCGCTGATGCGGCCGAGATTATCCAGGGTGTCGCCATTGCCGTAAAAATGGGGGCGACCAAACAACAGTTTGATGCCACACTGGGTATTCATCCAACCTCGGCGGAAGAATTTGTCACCATGCGCGACAAATGGACACCACCTCAGGAAAAAGCAGCAGAATAGGGCGAACATGTTCCAGGTTTCCGACGCTGATTTGAAGTCATACGAAGAAGACGGTGCCTGCGTCCTGCGTGGCGTGATTGATCAGAGCTGGCAAGAAAAGCTTGCGGCCGCAATTGAGCGTGATATCGCAAGTCCGGGTCCGTTTTATCATGGCTATGACTCTGAAGACGGCAAAGGACGCTTTCACGGGAATCTGCGCATTTGGCAGAATGACAGCTGTTTCCATGAATTTTGCCACAAGTCCGTCTTGCCAGGTCTGGCCCAACAGTTTTTTGCATCTCAGCGCATTAATCTTCTTTATGACCAGTTGTTTGTGAAAGAACCAGGGACCACCAATCCAACCCGCTGGCATAATGATCAGCCTTACTGGCCGGTGCGGGGCCGGCATGTGATGTCCTTCTGGATGTCTCTGGATCCGGTGACACAAGATAGCGGGGCTCTGAATTTTGTTCGAGGCTCCCACAAGTGGGACCGTTGGTTTCAGCCGGAAAAGTTTGGCAAGAACACGGCGGGCAATGACTATGAAAAGAATGACGATTACGAGGCCATGCCCGATATTGATGCGAACTTGGGGGACTACGATCTGGTAACGTGGGACCTGGAACCGGGCGATGTCTATGTATTTCATGGTCTGACCGTCCACGGCGCTGGCGGAAATCTCCGTCAGGACCGGCGGCGGCGGGGCTACACGGTGCGCTACACCGGCGATGATGCCTATTATGATACCCGCCCTGGCACGAGCGAGCCCTTGCGTGAAGCCGGTTTGAAAGATGGCGACGCCATGACGTCTGCGACTTATCCCCTGTTGATTGGGTAAAAGCCGCTAACATGCTTTAAAACGAGTTATTTGGCGCAATTGCTTGAATTTCTCCAGTATTCCGGCCTATATGCTGGTCCAAATTTGAATTGCGATCTATTGGAGAGCGGTGTTATGGCGACCAAATGGATGCCCGATAGCTGGCGTGACTTGCCGATCGAGCAACAGCCTGTTTACAAAAATGGTAGTGAGCTGAAGGATGTGGAGGCCGAATTGCGGCGTTATCCACCTCTGGTTTTTGCCGGAGAAGCGCGCAAGTTGCGCAGCGCCCTGGCAGACGTCGGCGAAGGCCGCGCCTTTTTGTTACAAGGCGGCGACTGTGCCGAAAGCTTTGCTGAATATTCCGCTGACAATATCCGCGATACCTTCCGCGTCTTGATGCAGATGGCCGTTGTCATGACCTATGCCGGGGCATCGCCTGTGGTCAAGGTCGGGCGTATGGCCGGACAGTTCGCCAAACCGCGCAGTGCCGGCACTGAAACCATCGATGGTGTTGAACTGCCCAGTTACCGTGGCGACATGGTCAACGGCATGGCCTTTGAGGCCGCAGAACGCGAACCCGATCCTAAACGCCTTTTACAGGTTTACAGCCAATCCGCCGCAACCCTGAACCTGCTGCGCGCATTTGCCCAGGGCGGTTATGCCGATTTGCACCGCGTGCACGGCTGGAACATGGGTTTTGTTGCCGGTACCGACACGGGCGAAAAATATCAGGAACTGGCGGACCGTATCTCCGAATCACTGGAATTCATGGCCGCTTGTGGCGTGACACCCGACGCTGTGCCGGAAATGCGCCAGACCGAGTTTTATACCTCGCATGAAGCGCTGTTGCTTGGTTATGAAGAGGCCATGACGCGCGTCGATTCCACGTCGGGTGACTGGTACGATACTTCGGCCCACATGCTTTGGATCGGTGATCGTACCCGGCAGCTGAACAGTGCCCACATCGAATACATGCGTGGCATTTGTAATCCCATTGGCATCAAGGCTGGTCCGACCATGGACCCTGACGATCTGGTGCGCTTGTGTGAATTGTTGAACCCACGCAATGAAGCTGGCCGATTGACCGTTATTTCCCGTATGGGGGCCAACAATGTGCATGAGAACCTGCCGCATCTGATCCGGGCCATTGAAAAGGCAGGACAGAAAGTGGTTTGGTCCTGTGATCCGATGCATGGCAATACAATCAAAGCTGACACAGGCTACAAAACTCGCCCCTTCGACAGCATCCTGACAGAAGTTCGTCAGTTTTTCGAAGTGCACGAAGGTGAAGGCACCTGGGCCGGCGGTGTTCATTTTGAAATGACCGGGCAGGACGTGACCGAATGTATCGGTGGCGCCCAGGCCATTACCGAGCATACACTGGCAGATCGTTATCACACACATTGTGATCCACGGTTGAATGCCTCGCAAAGTCTGGAACTGGCTTTCCTGATTGCTGATACCTTGCGCAAGCGTCGGACAGTTTCGCCCATTGCGGTTGCAGCTGAAGCTTTTTAGGCGGAACGAAAATGACGGCGGACGTTAAGGCAAACGCCCAGGCTGACGGCGACGTTTCAGCCTACACTGACAAGTATTTTTCCCGAACACGGGAAACTGTTGCACGCCATGGCGACAAAACGGTCACCTATGCCGTTTTTATGCGCCGTCCGGTACGTTTCGCCACCCGTATTGCCGTTGACTGGATCAAATCGATGGCCGCAAAGCGCGGCATTGAAGTCGATATTGAGGAACGCTTCGGGGAAGGTGAGGAAGCTGGTGGCGGCGAGCCTTTGCTTTACATCACCGGCTCCTTTGTCGATCTTGTCGATCTGGAAACACTGTATCTGCAGAAGATTGGCGCAGCCTGCGTTGCCGCCATGAACGCCTATGATATGTGCACCGCCATGCCCAGGTCCGGCTTTATGGCTTTCGACTCCCGCCATTGTGCCGGTCAGGAAATGGCTAATCTGATGGCCTATGCGGCCTCGGTCGGATCAGATGCTGCCCGGCGAGATACGGATGCCATTGGCTTTATTGGCAACGCGACAGATGCGACAGCCCACTGGTTTGGCAATGAAACGGGTCTTGGAACCATGCCACATGCTCTGATCGGGTATGCGGGATCAACCTTGCGGGCCGCCGAAATGTTTCACGATACCTATCCTGAAGTGCCATTGGTCGTGTTGGTCGATTTCTTTGGTCAGGAAATTACGGACGCGCTTGAAGTCTGCAAACGCTTTCCCGAACTGGCAGCAGATGGGCAGTTGTCGATCCGACTGGACACCCACGGTGGCCGTTTTGTCGAGGGACTGAACCCACAAAGTTCCTATGCAGTGATGGAACGTCATGCACCAGAAGGGATCCGGGAATATCGCAGTGAAAACGAGCTGAAATGGCTGGTCGGTACCGGTGTTTCGGCCGCAGCCGTCTTCCATTTGCGCGAAGTATTGGACAATGCCGGCTTTGATAAGGTCAAAATTGTTGTCAGTTCCGGATTTAATGCCTCAAAATGCCGCATTATGGGCAGTGTTTCAGCGCCCGTTGATGTCGTTGGTACGGGGTCATTTTTGCCGGAAAACTGGGCTGAAACCTATGCCACAGCAGATATTATTTCCTACGATGGTGCCCAAACCGTCAAAATCGGCCGTGAATTCCTGCTGAAAAAGTAGGTATTTCGCCAAACAGGTGATTTGTTACAAAGCAGTTACGAAAAACTTCAAAACCGACATATTCCGGTTACATGCCGCTTCTAATATCCATGTTGAGTTTGGTGACAATCTCAACCAGATACAGAAGCCAAAGCGCCCCCCGTGTCGGCTTTTGTATCAGGGTTCGGGCCGGTGGAGTGATCCACCGGCCCGTCATATTTTGAGGCTTCTTCCATGAAGCCTGGCCGAGAAAAAATGCCAACTGTCCCCATTTTTGCGGCTGATCCATATTGTGCCCTGGTGGTCCTCGCGCTACATAAACAGGATGACTGATCAACTAGCTATTGCCTTGGCCCAGTTGAACCCGCGTGTGGGTGATCTGGATGGAAATGCTGATCTGGTACGCGAAGCCCGGAGCCAGGCTGCGTCTGCCGGTGCCGATTTGCTGATGACCAGTGAATTGATGATCGTCGGCTATCCGCCGGAAGATCTGGTGCTTAGGCCTTCCTTTCTGAATGCGATTGAAAAAACGGTCTATGCGCTGGCGGCAGAGACTGCCGATGGCGGTCCGGCCATTTTGCTGGGTTCCCCCTGGCGCACGACGGATACAGCATCGATCAAGGGCGGCAAGGCGCGTCTTTCGCACAATGCAGTTTTGTTGCTGGCGGATGGTGAAATTCAGGCGGTAAGGCACAAGGTCGATCTGCCAAACTATGGCGTCTTTGATGAAGTCCGGGTGTTTGTGCCCGGCGATCTACCCGAACCCATTGAATTCAAAGGGGTCAAACTGGGCGTGCCGATTTGTGAAGACGTCTGGACGCCAAATGTCACCCGACATCTGGCGAACAGGGGCGCTGAAATCCTGTTGGTGCTGAACGGATCACCTTTTGAAAGCGGCAAAACCGCAACCCGATTTGATTTGATGCAGGCTCGTATCCAGGAAACGGGATTACCCCTGGTTTACCTCAATCAGATCGGTGGTCAGGATGAACTGGTCTTTGATGGTGCATCCTTTGTGCTGAATGCCGATGGCGAGATGACCCTGCAAATGCCGGCCTGGCAGCAATGCGTTGATGTCAGTCAATGGTCGCGAGGTCCGCAAGGATGGGTTTGTGCACCGGGCGAGATGACGCCGCAACCGGATGAGTTGGCCGGGATCTGGTCGGCCATGGTAGTTGGTCTGGAAGACTATGTGCAAAAAAACCATTTTCCGGGTGTCGTTCTTGGCATGTCGGGCGGCATTGATTCTGCGGTTTCTGCCGCCGTTGCCGTTGACGCCCTGGGTGCCGACAAGGTCCATTGTGTGATGATGCCATCACGTTTTACCGTGGATGAAAGCCTGGACGACGCTAAACAATGTGCCGATGCCTTGGGTGTTCGATATGACAGCGTTGGCATCAAACCAGCCGTTGAAGGTTATGAAGCCATGCTGGGCAGCCTGTTTGAAGGCACCGAAGCAGACACCACTGAAGAGAATATTCAGGCCCGTATCCGGGGCGTGACTTTAATGGCCCTGAGCAACAAGTTCGGCTCAATGGTTCTGACAACCGGCAACAAGTCTGAAATGTCAGTGGGCTATGCCACGCTGTATGGAGATATGTGCGGTGG
The DNA here is from genome assembly GCA_018650465.1 of Alphaproteobacteria bacterium. GTDB lineage: Bacteria > Pseudomonadota > Alphaproteobacteria > UBA2966 > UBA2966 > JABILA01. The sequence goes on along the minus strand of JABIFY010000129.1, from coordinate 25,040 downwards.
CTTTTCGGTTCTGAAGGACGTCTACAAGACCGTGGTTTTTGACCTGGCGCGCTGGCGCAATGCCAATTTGCCCGTGGGACGTATCGATGCCCCCGGTGGTGAAGTCATTCCGGTGAATATCATCGACAAGCCTCCCACAGCAGAACTTCGTGAAAACCAGACAGATCAGGATAATTTGCCACCTTATGACGCCCTCGACGACATGCTGATGTGCCTGGTAGAGGATGAGTTACCATTCGATGAAATCGTCGCTCGGGGGCATTCGGCACAGGATGTGCGTCGTATTGAACATTTGCTGAATATCGCGGAATACAAGCGCCGCCAGGCACCGCCGGGCGTCAAAATCGGCGGGCGGAACTTTGGTCGTGACCGCCGGTACCCCATTACCAACCGTTTCCGGGACGCCAGAGAGTTTTAAGTTCTATTTGGAACTCCTGATGCCCTTATTTCATTGAAAGGCAATGAAGATATTCACCGAAGCGATTCGGATTAATCCGAAATCGCTCTAATCGGGATTGATTTTGTGCGGAATCAGGCAATATTAATCTCAAAGTGGCTTCGGTGTTGGACCACGGGTACAGAACGTGTTACCTGTCTGGCCTTAATATCAAGATTTTCCCGATGTTTTTCGACGGCCTGTGTTGGTGCGGAACCGTTTACAAAACAACAATTCAAGATGTTTGAGGACCGGTTTCGTGGCTCTTTCCCTGTACAATACCAGGACGCGTGAAAAACAGCTTTTTGAACCCCTGTCACCAGGGCGTGTGGGCATGTATGTCTGTGGCCCAACTGTCTACGACTTTGCCCATGTCGGTAACGCCCGACCTGTAATTGTCTTTGACGTTTTGTACCGGCTGCTGAAAAAATCGTACGAGCATGTGCGCTATGTGCGCAACATCACTGACGTCGATGACAAGATTATTGCCGCAGCTGAACAGTCTGGCGACAGCATTGATGAAATAACGGCACGCACGACAGAGGCCTATCACGAAGACATGGCGGCTCTTGGGGCCCTGCCACCGGATATTGAGCCGCGCGCCACCGACCACGTTCCGCAAATGATCATCATGATCGAACGCCTGATTGCCCGAGGAAATGCCTATGAGGCAGACGGTCACGTGTTGTTTGCTGTAGAGACGGACAAGAATTATGGCAAGCTTTCGGGACGTAATCGCGACGAAATGATTGCTGGTGCCCGTGTCGAAGTGGCTCCCTACAAAAAAGATCCAGCCGATTTTGTACTGTGGAAACCCTCCACCGGGGAACAACCTGGTTGGGAAAGTCCCTGGGGGTATGGTCGGCCGGGTTGGCATATCGAATGCTCAGCGATGTCTCGTGAATATCTTGGTATGACTTTCGACATTCATGGCGGCGGTCGTGATCTGGTCTTTCCACATCACGAAAATGAAGTCGCCCAGTCGACTTGCGCCCACGACGAAGCCGAGTTTGCCCGCTATTGGGTTCACAACGGCTTTCTCACGGTGGAAGGTGAAAAGATGTCCAAGTCCATCGGCAATATCTTGCTGGTGCGGGATATTCTGGCTGGCGCACCGGGCGAGGCAATACGTTTGAACATGTTATCCAGTCATTACCGCCAGCCCCTGGACTGGACGGAGGGGGGCGTTACTGAGTCACGCACTATTCTGGATCGTTGGTATCGCGCGGCGGCGGACGCCGAACCGCTGGCTTGTGATGCCGTAATTGAAGCGCTGGAAGATGATCTGAACACGCCAAAGGCGATTGCAGCTTTGCACGAGTTATCTAATGCAGCCTCCCAGGGAGATGCGCTGGCTGCTGGTCAGTTACGGGGCGGTGCAAACCTGATGGGCCTGTTGATGAAGTCTCAATCTGCCTGGTTCAAAGGCCTGGATGCGACTGAGTACGATATTTCGTTCATGAACAAACTGGCTGAGCCCTTGCCGGAGATTGCGGAACGCATTGACGAACAGGTGCGTCAGGCGATTGATAAATGGGATGAGATGTCTGGCGAACAGCAGGGCACAATTTACGAGCTTTGCATTAACCTGCTGATCGATTTCCGTAAGCTGGCACGGGAGCATCGTGAATTTCAGACATCTGATATTATTCGTGATTTGCTGCTGGAGGCGAATATTACGCTGGAAGACGGGCCCGATGGCACGACATGGCGGCGCACAGTCTAAAACGCGATAAACTTTATTTTGGAATGATACTGGTATTTAACCGCCAGATAGCTAAAGCGATTTCGGTCTAATCCGAATTGCCTCGTTTCATATTTGCCTTGCCTTTCAAGGTCTTGCGATCAACCTGTGTTTCAGAACAAATCTGAAACACTCATGTTAGAGGAAACGGTCATGTCAAAGGAACGGCTCTATCTGTTCGATACGACATTGCGAGATGGTAATCAGACGCAAGGCGTCGATTTTTCTGTCGAGGACAAATACATCATTGCCGAAGCCTTGGACAAAATGGGGATCGACTATATTGAAGGTGGCTGGCCCGGAGCAAACCAAACCGATACGGAGTTTTTCGAAAACCGGCCCAAGTTGAAAAATGCCAAATTCACGTCTTTTGGCATGACCCGTCGTGCCGGTCGCAGTGCCCATAATGACCCGGGCCTGGTGCAGGTTATTGATGCGGATGTGGATGCCGTTTGTTTGTTTGGCAAAACCTGGGATTATCAGGCCGAAGTCGCTTTGGGAATTGAACTGGGTGAAGCGGTTGAACTTATCGGCGATAGTGTTGCGGCGGCTGTGGAAAAATCAGGCGAGGCACTGTTTGATGCCGAGCATTTTTTCGATGGTTATAAATCCAATGCGGAATTTTCCCTGAATTGCATCAAATCAGCTTTTGAGGCCGGTGCCCGATGGATTGTCCTGTGTGACACCAATGGCGGCACATTACCTCATGAAATTGATCGCATCGTGCGTGAAATTACTGAACATATTCCCGGCGATCACCTAGGCATTCACTGCCACAACGACACCGAAAATGCGGTGGCAAATACCCTGGCTGCGGTAAATGCAGGTGTGCGTCACATCCAGGGCAGCCTCAACGGTTTGGGCGAGCGTTGCGGCAATGCAAACCTGGTATCGATCATTCCGACCCTAATGTTGAAACCGGATTATGCTGATCGTTTTGAGATCGGCATCACTGCAGACGGCCTCAAGCAACTCACCCATACTTCGCGGTTGTTGTATGAACTGCTGAACAAGGCGCCGGATGCCCACGCGCCCTATGTCGGATCAGCAGCCTTTGCCCACAAGGGTGGGGTGCATGGTTCTGCGGTGTTGAAAGACCCCCGGACCTATGAACATGTGCCACCGGAATCAACCGGTAACAAACGTCATATCCTGATTTCTGATCAGGCAGGCAAGGCCAATGTACTGATGCAACTGGCTGACATGGGCATTGAAGTTGCCGCAGATGACAAACGCATCATGTCCCTGGTTAACGAGGTCAAGGATAAGGAATTTCAGGGCTATACCTATGACGGGGCCGAAGCGAGTTTTGAGTTGCTCGCCCGGCGTGCCCTGGGCGACGTGCCTGAATACTTTAACGTCGATGGTTTTCGGGTGATGGTTGAACGCCGCCATAATGCGAAGGGTGAACTTGTCACTGTTTCAGAAGCAACTGTGAAGGTTACCGTGGATGGCGAGACCCTTATGTCGGCGGGCGAGGGCAATGGTCCCGTGAACGCCCTCGATGAAGCTTTACGCAAGGACCTTGGCAAATATTCCTCCTATATCGAAGACCTGGAACTGGCGGACTACAAAGTGCGTATTCTCAGTCAGGAAGGCACCGGGGCTGTTACCCGGGTGATGATCGAAAGTGTTGATAAGGATGGCAATCGATGGTCGACCGTTGGTGTCTCTCCCAATATTGTGGATGCTTCGTTCCAGGCTTTGCTCGATTCAATCGTCTACAAACTTTTTCGCGACGGTGCCCCCGCTGGCACCTCGGCTTAATTGACTGAAACCTGAAATGTCTTCACCGGAAGAACAGTCTGCCGAAGTGCAGAAGGGGTTGGCCTTTGGCCTGGGCGCGTTTCTGATTTGGGGCGGCTTGCCGAACCTTTTTAAACTGGTTGATCATGTCCCGGCGCTGGAAACCCTGTCCTGGCGAACTTTCTCCAGTATTGTGTTTTTATTGTTGCTGATTGCCGTTACCAATCGTTGGCGGCGTTTGCGAACAGCCTTGCGTTCAAAACGGTTGATGGGAACGCTTGTCATTACAACTGCCTTGCTAGGGCTGAACTGGTGGGTATTTGTCTATGCTGTGAATATCGGTGAAGTCCTGCAAGTCAGCCTTGGTTATTATATCAACCCGCTGTTCAGTGTTTTGTTGGGCTTTTTTCTTTTGGGCGAACGCCTGTCGCGGCTACAGGTCGGCGCTGTTCTGATCGCCGGTGCTGGCGTATTGAACCAGACCTTGACCCTGGGTGTATTCCCCTGGGCCTCTCTTGGCATGGCGGTATTGTTTGGCCTTTATGGTTATGTGCGAAAGGTCGCCAAGGTTGAAGCGATAGAAGGGTTATTGATCGAAACTGCCTTGCTGTCACCGTTCGCCATTGGCTACGTTTGGTGGCTTGAGGCGCAAGGAACGGCCACCGTTTCACCAGATGATAGTCAGACAATATTTTATTTATTGGTGATCGGCGTGTTTACTGCTGTCCCGTTGATATTTTTTACAGAAGGAGCCCGTCGCCTGCGTCTCTCGACTGTTGGCTTGCTACAATATATCGCGCCGACTTTGCATCTCGTCGGGGCTGTCTGGCTGTGGGGGGAAACCCTGACAACAACGCATATAATTACTTTTGCCTGCATCTGGCTCGCCCTTGGACTATATTCCACGCCATCCATACTTGCGGCTTTCCGCGCAAAATCGTAAGACCGCTGTCATGACCAGTTTTTACCATAAACCAATTCCCAAACAAGTGCCTGTACTGGGCGGACCCGCCGTAATTCTGGTGGAACCACAGCTGGGCGAAAATATCGGCACGGCTGCCCGCGCCATGTTGAATTTTGGTTTGACGGATATGCGCATTGTTAACCCGCGGGACGGTTGGCCCAGCGAAAAGGCGCAAACGTCGTCTTCCGGGGCAGATCTGGTGATTGAAAATGTCCAGGTTTTTGAGACGACGGAAGAAGCCGTTGCGGATCTGAATGTACTTTACGCCACAACCGCACGCCCACGCGACATGTTCAAACGAGAGGCCACAGCACGCGAAGCAGCCTTCGAGATGCGCGATGCCATCACAGCAAGTGACAAGGTCGGTATTTTGTTCGGGGCTGAACGTCATGGCCTGAGCAATGCCGATGTTACTCTGGCCCAGACAGTGATCGCAATCCCGGTCAATCCGGCCTATGCATCGCTCAACCTGGCACAGGCCGTATTGTTGGTGGCTTACGAATGGTTTCAGTCCGGTACGCACCAACATGCCGACGGGAATATGGGGGGGCGCGCCCGACTGGGGAACAAGGTTGAACCCTTGGCCAGCAACGAAGACCTGGTGCATTTATTTAATCATCTGGAAAGCGAACTGGATACTTCAGGCTTTCTGCACCCACCAGAGAAGCGCCCCAATATGGTGAAGAACCTGCGCAATATTTTTCAAAAAGCCCAGTTACGGGAACAAGAAGTTCGAACCTTGCGTGGTGTCATCAAATCCTTGACGCATTTCGCCCGCCTGAAAGCCCTGGAAGAATTCAAAAAGGGGAAATGAGGCTCTGGAATGAATTTTGATGCGCGCAAATCAATGACATGAAGGTACGGCCATGAAGAATATTCTTTGCTACGGTGATTCCAATACCTGGGGCTGCAAGCCTATCGTTTCACCTGGCGTCATCGAACGATATGACCGGGATGTGCGCTGGACGGGCATCATGCGCCAACTTCTTGGTGAGGATTTCCTGGTCATTGAAGAAGGCCTGAATGCCAGGACGACGGTGCACGACGATCCAATCGACGGCGCACACAAAAATGGCAAGCCCTATCTTCTGCCTTGTCTGGAAACACATCTGCCGCTGGATTTGGTGATTATCATGCTGGGCACCAATGACCTCAAAAGCCGGTTCTCTCTTTCGGCTTTTGATATCGCCAGCGGCATCAAGCCCTTACTGGAAATTGTCGCCTCGATTGCGCCAAAAAATGGTGGGATCGTGCCTGAAACTCTTGTGATCGCGCCACCACCACTGGCCCGCCTGAGCCTGCTGGCGGATGTATTTGAAGGTGGATTGGCGAAGTCGCAACAGCTTGGTGCCCACTACAAAGGCATTGCGGGGCTCTTTAACAGCCATTTCCTTGATGCGGGTGAAGTGATTAGCACAAGCGACAGCGATGGAATCCATTTTGATCAGGATCAGCATGAGATTTTGGGCCAAGCTGTAACCCGCAGTGCACAAGGGATTTTTGATGGTTCATAGCAAGCCGGACAGCATTGTACGGAGCCATTTGACTTAGCCATACTTATGAGTATATAACCGCCCCTTCACGGCTCCGATATCGTTCGGGGCCGTGTTGTTTTGTTAACCCATCCGCTCAGAATTCCAAGGCCCAATTCGAAAATGGGGCCATACAGAGAATTCCGGTATTATAGAAAGTCGAGTGCACAGCACATGAGCAAACGTATTCAAGCTAAATACAAGATTAACCGTACCCTCGGTGTTAACCTCTGGGGTCGTCCCAAGAGCCCCGTCAACGTCCGTGACTACGGTCCCGGTCAGCATGGTCAGGCCCGCAAGCGGCGTCCCAGTGATTATGGCATTCAGCTGCGCGCCAAGCAGAAGCTGAAAGGCTATTACGGCAACATCACCGAAAAACAGTTCCGTCGTACCTATGACGAAGCCGTTCGTGTGAAGGGTGATACTTCGGAAAACCTGATCGGTCTGTTGGAGCGTCGTTTGGACGCTGTTATCTACCGCATGAAGTTTGTGCCGACCGTCTTCGCCGCCCGTCAGTTCGTGAACCACGGACACATCAAGGTAAACGGCAAAAAGGTCAACATCCCCAGCTACCGTGTAGCCGTTGGTGATGTTATCGAAGTCAAGGAAAAGTCCCGCGATCTGGCGTTGGTCATTGAAGCGACCGACAGCAACGAACGCGAGTTGGCTGACTACCAGGACGTCGATGCGAAAAAACGCACCGGTACATTCGTACGTATTCCAAACCTGGCAGACGTACCATACCCGGTTCAGATGGAGCCAAATCTGGTTGTGGAATATTATTCCCGCTAAATTTTATCTGACTGAGACGATATTGAGGCCCGGATTAATTTCCGGGCCTTTTTCGTATCGGTCCGGATCAAAGTTTTGAAAATCGTGGAATGGCGGATTTGTGATGGCAAATATGCTGGTTTTCCAGGTGATAAAGGCTAATCTATCACCATATTGACCAGGCTTTTTTCCTTTTTGGGTACTGGTGGTTGATTGGCTGGAGGGTATATGAGAATCCTGATTATTGATGATGAAACAGCACTTGCAGATTCGATTTCATCGTTTCTGAGGCTGAAGGGGCACGACGTAAAGGTCATCAGTGACAGCGAAGAAGTCATTGAACACATCACTGAAAGACAATACGAAAATCGCTACGACGCCATGCTGGTGGATATCTTCATGCCAGGCCTTGAGGGCATTGAACTTATTCAAATGATCAGGCGTGCGCTGGTCTTTACCAAAATCATCGTCATGTCGGGTTATACAGAACGCAATGGTCGCAAGCTTTCAGATCTGGTCGCTGAATACGAAGTAGCCGCCGTCATGAAAAAGCCGTTCAAGGCCAAGGAGCTACTGCAATACCTGGAAGACTGAATTTGCAGTAGCCAGATATGATCAAGCAAAGAGTTTCCGGGCCTGGCGGAAACGCAGCGTTTCTTCAAACCAAAGGTATGCGCCGAAAAATGAAACTGAAGCGATTTTCTTTAAACCGGAATCACCCGAGGAGAACAGAAAATGAGCGCCTATGTTATTGTGAACAACACACCCAAAGACCCGGAAAAACTGCAGGAATATGGCAGCCAGGCTGGACCCTTGGTCAAGAAATTTGGTGGTGAGCTTGTTATCAGTGGCGGTGTTACTGATGTCCTGAACGGGTCGCACGAACATCCACGCTGTGTCGTTTTGAAATTTGAGACAGCTGAGGCCGCGCGTGCCTGGTACAACTCCCCTGAATATCAGGCGATTATTCCCACGCGTGAAGAAGGCGCGGACACGGTTTTTTACGTCGTGGAATAGGGCCGGTGACAGCGGTCTATTGATGCCGTAATTTTTCCTGATCCCACCATTGTTTACGCAAAACCTCGGTTCGCGTGGCATAGGTGTCCTCAAGAAAATCTGACGTGCTGATGCGGTCGGTGCGAAAATGGCGGAAATCTTCCCGCGTTTCGCACCAGGCGACTATCAGCCTGACCGTTTTAAAATAGGCGACAGCGATCGGCCAGATAATCCGCTCACTCGCCGCGCCCTTTTGATCGGCGTACTTAATCTGGATCTTGCCGCGACGCCTGATCCACGAGCGCAGCTGCTGCATATCAATGGCATCGCTTTCGATTTCCGATAATGGTGGCGTCAATGAAACAGGATTCAGAACAACTGGCCGCATGTCTTCCGGAACGACATCGCTGATTTTTGCGATCAGATCTCGCGCACCGCTGGCAAGAGCCGGATCCCCTTGCGTGGCAACCCACTGCGCGCCCAGCAAGGCAGCCTCGATCTCGTCCGTGGTCAGCATCAATGGCGGCATGTCATAGCCGGATTCAAGCACATATCCTACACCAGCCTCTCCCCGGATGGGCACACGTTGGGCCATCAGATCGGCAATGTCGCGATAGATCGTTCGGGCGGAAGTTTCCAGTTCTTCCGCCAGCTGTTGGGCTGTAATCGGCGCACGTGTGGCGCCACGTAAAACCTGTATGATCTGAAACAATCTGTCTGCCCGGCGCATCAATTTCTCCACAAGAACGGGGCCCATGCTGTACCTGTCAGTAGTATGGCAGTAGGCCCCGTCAGATCAAGTCACTTCAGGCCGCCTGCTTTTGTGGCAGGGTTTTCCGGAAACCTTCAATCGAGCAAATCCGGGTCAACCAGTTCGTGATGTTGGGCTCGGTCGGCGTAGCGTCGGCCCAGTCCAAATGCGTGATGTTGCTGGCAATGGACAGATCCGCGATGGTTGGCTGATTACCGGCGAGGAAATCCCGGTTCTCCAGTCCCGCACTCAGGATCGGAGCCAACTCAGCCATTTTTTCATGACCTCGTTTGATCGCAGCCTTGTCACCATTCTCGGCCATAAAGACTGTGTTGAGGACGATATCGACAACAGCAGGTCCCAAACGGCACTGGCCCCAATCCAGCCATTGTTCAATGGCCGCGCGGCTTGCAAGGTCGTCAGGATACCATTCCTTCAAATCGTGTTTCAGGCAAAGATAACGCAGGATCGCGTTGGATTCATGGATTTTGATGTTTCCGTCCACCAAGGTCGGCAACTGATGGTTTGGATTGATGGCCAGGTATTCAGGCTTCATGAAACCGCCCTTGTCCATGGCCACATGCCTGTTTTCGTAATCCAGACCGGCAGCCTCCAGCAAGGCAATGACGCGCCGTGAATGCTGTGAAACCGGATAGCTGTAAAGTGTATACATTGTTTGTTTCCCTGAATGCATGTTGTGTGATTAACAAGACATAACAGGGGGCTACTGACAGCATTGTGTCAGCAGTGATTACGGCGAGAATTATTCCTTAATGACGGCTTCGATACCCATGGGTTCAACAATGCCGAGGCGGATCAAAAGCGGCAAGCGGTATTCTGTGAAGTGATCCAGATCTTCGGTTAGTAATGCGGTTCTTTCAGACGGGTCCTTCACGGCGACGCCATTGCGACGCCAATACCTGCCAGATGCTTTCAACATTCTGTCGACATATGTAACCGGTTTCTCGCCAGTCTCATCGGTCAGCGACAGCAAGAAAAGGCCGGTGATCAGGTCAATGCCAACACCGTCACCGATGACAGGGGATGCCAGGGCGCAGTGCCCGGTTCTGATCAGGTGACTGTTTAGAATATTGCGATTAAAGGCCGATGCAATCCGATAACTGTCAGGTGTTTCGGCGGGTACATCCTTGGCGGGACGGGCAAAGGGATGCAAAAGTTTGTCTTCAACCATGTAATGAATAAATTCACACAATCGATCGATGGAGGGCAACTGTGCATCAGGTGTTTCGCTGATGGCCTGCATCGAAACGTCGCCAGGAGACACCATGTCTAAAATTTTGTTGGCTTCCACATTCAGGTTTCGCGAAGGCGGATGGGCAAGGGGAAGCAAGTTTGTGGAACCGAATATTGCAGGCATGAATGTTTCGACAGAGGTACCGTCAACGCTGTCATGATTTGTTCGACAATATATATCGGCCCGAAAACTTTCATTCAAAAGTACACTGGTCAGGGTTTCCTTGGCCAATTGGGTGGAGCGCGAACTGAGCAGATAACGGAATTTTCGTAACTGGCTACGTCGGATCCAGGCTGGTGCCTGTGGCATTCCACAGCAAAATTTGAGCGATTCTTCAGCCATTTCAGCGGCCACCGTCTTAACGCTGAAGGTGGTGTAGTTGTCGCTCAGATATTCATGAGCAACATAGTTGATATCTCGCTCCTTCAGATCGTCGATGGTATCGCTTACAGCAGGGTTATCCTTGACGTATTTGGCACCATTATCTTTCAGGTTTGTGAGAAACTTCACGGCCTCTGCTGCGCGTTCTGTTGCGCTGCCGGAGACAGCGTCGGCATATTGTTTGAAGAGGTCACGCAAAGGCTGGATGACAGCACTGCCTGGCAGAGCATTGTAACTGACGTAAACCAGACCGTTGGGTTTCAGTAGTCGGCCAATCAGGTCACGGATGTCTTTACGTTCTTTTTCGCTTACCCAACTGTAAACACCATGCAAGGTAATATAGTCAAATTTTGGCAATTTAAGCGTCGCCATATCCCTGAAATCAAATTCAATAAAAGTGGCATTTTTTATGCCGCCCTCAGTGGCCATGCGGTTCGCGTTGGCGATGTGTTCTGGCATGAGGTCAATACCAAAAAACTGACTGTTGGGTGAGGCGGCAGCCAGGGTATTCAGGCTGACGCCATTGCCACAGCCCAGATCCAGATAAGTAAATGGCGCATCAACCGGTGCCGCAGCGACATTATTACGCCTGGCGAGATAATTGATCAGGACAGGACTTTGGCGGCCGTAATAGCGGGAAGTATAAATGGTCTCTCGCAGGCCCTGTTTTTTTGGCGCTTTAGTCATGACGCAAGGCTGCCTGTGTCGTCGTTTCCAGGCGATCCAGAAAGGCAGAACGGTCTGATTTGTTGAAGGGGCGGGGGCCACCGGTGATCTCGCCGGTTTCACGCAGGCTTTGCATCAGTTCCCGATTAGCGAGGGCCATACCGATGCCACTTTCTGTGAAGGCTTCCCCATTTGGTTTCAAGGCGAAGGCGCCATTTTCCAGGCAGCGTGCAGCCAGCGGGATATCACTTGTAATACAGATGTCGGCCTGTTGAATATTGTCCGCGATCCAGTCATCAGCAGCATCAGCGCCCTGGGCCACGACGACGATCTGGACAAGCGGACTTTGGCTGGGGCGAATACCACCATCACTGACCATCCATGTTTTTAGACCATGTCTGGCGGCGACGCGTATTACTTCGTCCTTGACGGGGCAGGCATCTGCATCGATATAGATTTCGACCATTTCTCAAAAATAATCCAGAAAAACAATTAATGCGTATTCGGAGTAATCCGAAACGCCTCGCCTGATATATTCATTACATATCAATGTCTTGCCGCTCAATGTCTTGCCGCATTCCTGTGTTTCAAGTTGAACCTGAAACACTCTCGTTGTCTGAATAATACGCAATTACAAGCCAGATTGAAACAGAGGTCGAACGACTGGAAAAACTGATCGAAGAAAGAAATGAGTTGACATCACAACTGGTGCTGAAGCAAGGTGCATGAGTTGTGAACACAACTCATGCAGGGCAGGAGAAAATTATGAACATGATAGAGGGACATATGGCAATCGAAGTGCCAGAGAATGTACCGGTTTGGGATGTTGATCCCTATGACCATAATATACTTCGCGATCCTTATGATTATTATTCCGAGCTTCGCGCGAAGGGGCCGTTTGTCTATATTCCAAAATATGCCATCCTGGCCACAGGGCGCTACCTCGAAGCAAAGGAAGTCTTTACGGACTGGGAACGCTTTGTCTCCTCACGCGGCGTTGGCCTGCAGGACTTCAAGCTGGAAGAACCCTGGCGACCGCCCAGTGTCGTGCTGGAAGTTGACCCGCCTTATCATACCAAAACACGAACGGTCATTGCCCGCGCCCTCTCGCCGAAGGCAATCAGGGCACTGAAGGAAGGCTTTCAGATCGCTGCCGATAAACTGGTCGATGATCTGTTGGCCAAAGGCACCAGTGAAATCGTTGTTGACCTGGCTGAGGCTTACACAACGACCGTTTTCCCGGCAGCTGTGGGACTGAGCGAAACAGATTCACGACGCCTCGTCGATTATGGCGCCATGGTTTTTAATGCCCTTGGCCCCGACAATGAATTACGACAAAGTGCAATGGCTCAGGCACCGGACATCGTGCCGTGGATTATGGAACGATGTAAACGTGAAAACTTGTCCACAGATGGGATTGGGGCAACCATATATGCTGCGGCTGATGACGGGGAAATCACAGAAGAAGAAGCGGGCATGCTGGTGCGTTCGTTATTATCGGCCGGGGTAGATACGACGGTCACCGGGATCGGCAGTTTGATCTGGTGTCTGGCAACCTGGCCGGAACAGTTCGAAATTATGAAAGCTGATCCGAAACTTGTGCGCCCAGCTTTTGAGGAAACCCTGCGCTTTACCTCCCCGGTTCATTCCTTTTTTCGCACAGCAAATGTGGATACAGAAGTCAGTGGCATCAAGATCGTCGACGGTACCAAAATCATGTGCTCCCTGGCGTCAGCAAACCGGGATGAACGTCAGTGGCCGCAGCCAGACAAATTTGATGTCACGCGCATGCCCGCCGGACACCTTGCCATGGGGTTGGGTATCCACGGATGCGTGGGCCAGGTGATTGCCCGCGCGGAAGTAGAAGCCGTGTCAAATGCTCTGGCCGACAAGGTTGGCAGTATCGAATTTGCAGGAGAGGCAGTTTGGCGGCCAAATCACTCGATCCGGGCCCTGGATCGTCTGCCAGTCAGTTTCGGCAAAAAGTAAGGTTTGAACTTGATGACGGTATCTACCAGGTTGGCGAAAGAATTGTGTCCTGACGGACGACGGTCGAGCCCGACGAAGGATCATAAAGGGCGCGCCGTCGTCGACCCTGGGTCTTATATTCCCTACTTTTTTGCAGCCATAAACAATGCCCTGTCACGTGGTGCATCCCGGTTATATTTACAGGCGTTCGATATTGGCATTGCTGAATGGCGTGTGATTTCAATGCTGGCTATTGAACCACGCATTCCGGCCCAGCGGATTTGTGAGGTGATTTCCCTCGACAAGGCGGCAACCAGTCGATCACTCAGCCGTTTGCGGGAACTTGGCTACCTGGAGTTCAAAGCTTCAGACAGGGATAATCGGCGGAAAATCTGGTGGCTGAATGCGCGTGGTTATGGATTGCATGACAAAATTCTGGCCGTCGCCCTTGAGCGTGAGCGAAATCTAATTCAGGGCGTTGAACCTGATGATCTCGAAGTATTTTTGAAAGTCATGCGGATGATGCGGCAAAATGTCGATCGTCTCGGTGGAGAAGACGTCTGAAAAGTGTCACTGGAGTTTTATTGCCTGGAAACTGACGAACACTCGCGAAAGGGATCAGGCGAACCTGGTTTGGTAACAAGTCCCGACGACAAAGTCTCAAGGAAAGCCAGCAAATCAGTCTTGTTCTGATCCGTTAAATTGAGGGGGCGCAATATCTTTTCTCCATCTGTATGCAGGCGTTCTTCATTCAGGTCGGAATAAAATTCAACGACATCTGCCAGAGTCGCGACGCTGCCGTTATGCATATAGGGTGCCGTCCGGGCCACATTGCGCAACGAGGGGACTTTAAATTCACCCCAGTTGCGATGCCGCTGGGTGACGTGTTGCGTGCGGACCGTATTTTTCGCTGTGCCATCATCATTGAATTTGCCCAGCAGGTTGTAGGGACTTCTTTTGAGCGTGCGGATGCCGCCGTATCGACCTTGATCAACCTTGCCTTTAGCGACAAAAAAAGGCACGCCAATGTTGCTGAATTCACCGTTGCTGAAGCGTGGGCCAAAATGGCAAAAGGTACAGCGGCCAGACCCTGCGAATATTTTCAGGCCACGTCTTGCTGCCCTTGGGTAGCGGGACATGGCATTGCGATCACCAGCCAGCAGGGCATCTCTGAAGTGATCAAACGCCGTGACGTCAGTGACGAGCGTTTCCTGGTACGCCGCCAATGCCTTGGCAATCAGAACCAGAAGTTCATGTTTTCCCAGGCCAGCGGGGTCCAGGTTAAAAGTTGCCTTGAACCGGCATGAAAGGTCGGGATCATTGATTACGACCCGGCGAATACCGGATGGGGTCGCTGCCATTTCATTGCGGGACAGGATGGGTCGAATGCTTTGAGCCCATAAACTGTCAGCCTCGCCACCCCAGCCGAACCAGTTATTCCAACGCAAATTTGTGACGGCAGGCGTATTGCGGGTGATTTTTTTGTACCCCTCGTTCAAGGCCATGCCGTCCGTAAAGGCCAGCTCTGGCTTGTGACAATCTGCACAGGAAACCTGATCGTCTTTTGACAAACGTTTGTCGTTAAATAACTTTTTGCCAAACTCGATAGCCTTGAGGTCACCCGAAGCCCGATTGCCTGAATCCTGAACCAAGGCGGGTGGCCAGGGACCCAGAGAGAGGATTGTGGCCCGCTCAGACGGAGAGAAATCTTCTGCCGCCAAAACCCCAGGCATGGTCAGTATGGCCGTCGTCAGTAATATGGACAGGCTCTTTAGAACGTTCATTGCTCAAGCAGGTATTTGATCTGGATGCGATCCATTAATTCACCGTCCCTCAAATCAAAGGAAAATTGCCATTGGCCCGGCATATGAAACAAAAACCCGTCCAGGACAAATTTTCCTTTGCCCAATGCTGTCGCTGAAGGTTGATAATTCATGCCGTGATTGTGCAGGGGCATTCTGGCGGTGGCTTTGATTATTCCAGAAAACCCCTGGTTCTGTTCGTCGCACACAATCAGGGCCAGGGAAAATGCCTGACCGACACGGATGGGAAGGGGAGCGGCCACTATGGCCAGATTGTATTTGGCGCTTGTGGCCGTCAGTTGATGGTCTGTGGCAATGATCGGGCAGGACCTGGCGGAAAATGCCCAACAGGAAAGGCCCAGGGTCAACGTCGCAATCAAGGACAGTTTCATTTTTTGAGGGCCCAGTCGGCCAGTGCCTGGGCATTTTTCCAGGCTATCTTTTCTGCAAGGTCTCCGGGCAGGTCTTTCAACCAGGCGCGTGTCCAGTCGGCATGTTCAACAACGTAATACCAGCGCTCAGGCGCATAGGTGTCGGTGCCAATCATAATGCGATCGGGGTGGGCCAGAAAAAGTTGACGCCAATCCGGGTCTACGCTGTCAGATGTTGCATGGTCATTACGAAAGGCCAAATCTGCGCGCAAGTTTGGAAATCGGGTCAGCATTTCCCCGATTTCATCAGGTTCAGCAAAGCCGGAATGGGCCCACAGGACACGGGCCTGGGGATTTTGTTTGAAGATATTAATAACGGCAGCCGCATCAGAATGAGCATGCAAAAAGATGCCATATTTCCTGGCCAGCTGAACGACACTTTTCATCACCGGACGATTGGCATCATCCCCGAATATGTGAAACTCCCCGATACCGGCATAGGTGTTTTTGGCCAGGCGATCCGCGATCATATCAACAACGGTCGGGTCTTTGAACCAGGTGCTTAATTCACCGCGTTTGCGATAGGGGCGAAGAACCGGCACGATCAGGTCTGGTGCCTGGCCGTACAACAACTGTGTACCGTCATCGCTGGAGCTGGAAACAAAAGCCTGTTTCAGACCCGCCTTGCGCAGGACCTTGATGGCTTGTGCAGGGGGCAGCATGTCCCAGGCATCATGGCTGTAATGAATGTGGGTATCGATGAGTTGAACAGGTTCGGCCGCAACTGCCGAGCCGAAACAGGCCAGCATCAAGCCAGCCGAGATATATATAACTTTCATGAAATTACCCCTTCAGGTCATCAGAGAAATGTAGCTCAATCCAGTGATTTTTCCATCAGGAAATTGGTCAGAAATACCTTGCCTCTGGCAACTGATTGCTCTGCGACAAGCCGCCAGCCTTGACGCTCAAAAAAGGGACGGGCCATATGGCTGGCATCTGAGGTCAGCTTCTTCAGATGGATCGAGATCGCCTTCGCTTCCAGGGCCTGGTAAAGTTTGTAGGCAACGCCCGTTCCAATTTGACCCGGACTGACGAACGCAAGATCAATGTTGCCGTCGCTACGCAGGGTCATGAAGCCGACGACTTTGCTATCCTGAACAGCAACAAGAACGGTCTGCGGCTTCAAGCGTTTCAGCCAGGACGAACAGTCTGGAACCTCTGGTGCCCAGGCGTGTCTTTGCGCCGCGTCATAATGAGCAATACTCCCCAACTGGACGGCGTCAAAAAAGATGGCAGCCGTTATGACTGCATCATCCTTGTGAAAGGGGCGAATGCAAATTGTTTCAGAGGCTTTGCGCAATCAATACATCGCTGACAGGTTTACAATCAATGCGTCATTCTTTTGACGAATTTCCGTGGCGATTTTGTGCGCCATATCGCGATCTGCAGCGCCTACGCGATTACAGGCGTCGACCGCCCGGTGCTGCGCCTCCAGCATGCCCTTGATAACGGCTGCTTCAATGATCTTGGCTGCTTTGGTCTTTTGATCTTCGGCAACGATGTCACCAAGATCAACAAGTGCTGCTTCTACAATCGTCTTCAGCTTTTCCATAAACCTTTTTCCCCCGAGTCGTTCCGGCACTTAACTGCGCCAATAGAAATCGAGTGTAGAGGCAAATCGCGTATGTGGAAACCAGAGTTTGTCGTGGCAAAAAGTATGTGGTGCTTGATCATCCAACCGGTTTGGAATAATTGCAGATCGCCACATAAAAAAAAGGCGCCGGAATGACCCGACGCCTTTTTTGTATTCTGCGACAAATCTTCAGGCAGCAGCTTCGGTATCAATACCTTTATCTGTGAACATGGTCGCCAGCTCGCCGCTTTCAAACATTTCACGCACGATATCACAACCGCCAACGAACTCGCCTTTGACATAAAGTTGCGGAATGGTGGGCCATTCAGAAAACTGTTTAATGCCTTCGCGGATTTGCGGGTCCTGAAGCACATCGACGCCTTTGAACTTGACGCCAACATGAGTCAGCACCTGAACAACTGTGGACGAAAAACCACATTGTGGGAAAATCGGTGAGCCTTTCATGAACAGAACGACGTCTGAACTGTCGACTTCCTGCTGGATGCGATCGTTTGTGGGATTATCACTCATGTCTGGATTTCCTTGTTTAATATCTTGAAATTTATTCAGCAGCGACTGTGGTCAGCGCCAGGGCGTGCAAGGCGGCGTCCATGCTGCCTTTCAGGGCCTTGTAGACCATCTGGTGTTGCTGTACGCGGCTTTTACCGGCAAACGAAGGCGATGTGACCTGGGCCGCGTAGTGGTCACCATCACCCCGAAGGTCTTCAATCAGGACTTCCGCGTCGGGAATACCCTCGCGGATCAAACGTTCTATTTCAGCGGCTTCCATCGCCATGTGGGGTCTTCTCCTGTTTGCTCAAACAATTGTACCGGCACGCACCTTTATTCCGAATAGACTGATTAATCGTCCGGCGACATAAAGTCAGGCAGCCAGTTCTCAAACGCGTCTCTCAGTGTTGCAAGAGATATGGCGCAATCTTCGGACAGTTTCAATGCCTTTCCAGCGACAATTCCGACATGTTTCGCCGGAATGTTGGCGTTGCCAGCCTTGCTAATCAATTGTGCCGCGAAATGGGGGGAGCAAGTGACAATATAACGCCCCTGATCTTCCCCAAACAACGTGGCATGTTGTGGCAAATTGTCCGGCGCTTCAATTTCGATGCCGCGATTGCCTGCAAGGGCCATATCCGCCATTGCAACCAGCAAACCACCGTCTGAAATATCGTGACAAGCGCTAATCTCACCATTTTCGATCAAGCCACGTACAAAGTCACCGTTTTGGCGTTCTATTGCTAAATCAACGGGTGGCGGCGCACCGGCGTCGGCGTCTTCAATGCCGGCAATTTCGCGGGCGTACAATGACGCACCCAGATGGCCCTTTGTGTCACCAATGACGATCAGGCAATCACCATCCGTTTTCAGGGCAAGATTGGTTGTGTGCGCAATATCCGAAATGATCCCGACACCGCCGATGGTCGGCGTGGGCTGTACGCCCGTGCCCTTTGTTTCGTTATACAGGGAGACATTGCCCGAAACGACGGGGTAATCCAGGGCCAGGCAAGCCTCGCGCATACCCTCAATGGCACCGACGAACTGACCCATGATCTCTGGTCGCTCCGGGTTGCCAAAGTTCATGCAGTCCGTGATTGCCAAAGGTTTGGCACCGACAGCTGTCAGATTTCGCCATGTTTCGGCCACGGCCTGGGCACCGCCGGTTTTGGGGTGGGCCTGACAATAGCGTGGCGTGCAGTCACTGGTTACAGCCAGGGCTTTGTTGTGGCCGGGAATGCGCACGACGGCGGCATCACCACCCGGACGTTCCAGAGTATGGCCCATGACCAGGTGATCATATTGCTCCCAGATCCAGCGTTTGGAACAAAGATCAGGTGAGGCCATCAGTTTCGCCAGCGCCTGCATGGGATCAATATCCGGTGCGACGTTGGCGGCATCAAGGGTTGCGGGCAGGGGTGTTTCCACCCAAGGCCGGTCATATTCCGGCGAGGCTTCAGACAGTGGATCAATCGGCAGGTCTGCGACGGTTTCCCCATCGACGGTTAACACCATGCGGCCGGTTTCGGTCAAATGCCCAATAACGGCAAAATCCAGTTCCCACTTCTCAAAAATCTTGCGGGCTTCGTCTTCGGCGCCCTTGTGCAGGACCATGAGCATCCGCTCCTGGCTTTCTGACAACATGATTTCGTAGGGCGTCATGCCGGTTTCGCGCTGCGGTACCTGATCCAGCTTGATCTCGATGCCAACGCCACCTTTGCCCGCCATTTCAAATGAGGATGATGTCAGACCCGCAGCACCCATATCCTGGATGGCAACAATGGCGTCAGTGCCCATCAGTTCAAGACAGGCTTCCAGCAGCAGTTTTTCGGTGAAGGGGTCGCCGACCTGAACCGTCGGGCGTTTGGCCTCTGTGCCCTCATCGAATTCGGTGGAAGCCATGGTGGCCCCGTGGATGCCGTCACGCCCGGTTTTGGAACCCACATAGATGACCGGGTTGCCGATACCCGCAGCCGTGGAATAAAAGATGCTGTCCGTGTTTGCCAGGCCGACGGTCATGGCGTTGACCAGGATGTTGCCGTCATAACTTGAATGGAATGTGGTTTCGCCGCCGACCGTTGGCACGCCCATGCAGTTGCCATAACCACCAATACCTGCAACCACACCGTCAACCAGGTGGCGGGTTTTCTCAAAGCCGGGTTGGCCAAAACGCAAGGCATTCAGATTGGCAATGGGGCGGGCACCCATGGTGAAAACATCACGCATGATGCCACCTACGCCGGTCGCCGCACCCTGATAGGGTTCGATATAGGACGGATGATTGTGACTTTCCATCTTGAAGACAGCAGCTTGACCGTCGCCGATATCAACAATTCCGGCATTTTCGCCAGGACCACAAATCACCCAGGGGGCTTCTGTCGGCAAAGTCTTCAGCCATTTCTTGGAGGACTTGTAGGAACAGTGTTCCGACCACATGACAGAGAAAATGCCCAATTCCGTCAGGTTCGGTACCCGTCCCATGATCTCAAGGACCATTTTATATTCGTCTGCTGAGAGCCCGTGTTCAGCGACGACGTCGGCTGTGATCTCGATGACAGCGGTTGGCGTCATGGTGTGTTTGAGCGTCGTCATGAGAGCGCCTCCACCAGGCCATCAAACAGGCCGCGGCCATCCGTGCAGCCTTGTAATGCCTCAACGTGATCTTCCGGGTGGGGCATCATGCCAAGGACGTTTCCGCGTTGATTGTAAACGCCAGCAATGTGGCGGGCCGAGCCGTTTGGATTGATGCGGTCACTGGTTTCGCCATCCGCGTCACAATATCTGTAGGCGACATGCCCTTCACCTTCCAGCCGGTCAAGCGTTTCATCGTCAGCAAAATAGTTGCCGTCGTGATGGGCGACCGGAATGCGGATCACCTGGCCATTGTTATATTTGCCAGAGAACGTCCGGTTTTCACCATCGACTTTCAGATAGACATCGCGGCAAATGAATTTAAGGCTGCGATTGCGCATCAACGCACCTGGTAATAGCCCCGCTTCCGTCAGCATCTGGAAACCGTTGCACACGCCCAGCACAGCGACACCGTCGTTTGCCTTGTGAATGACTTCTTTCATGACCGGCGACCGTGCCGCCATGGCACCGGAGCGCAGATAATCACCGTAGGAAAAACCGCCCGGCAATACGATTAAATCAAGATCCGGCAGTTCTGTTTCCCGGTGCCAGATCAACTCAGGTGCCGTGCCCATGCTTTGGGTCAGGGCATCCACCATATCCATTTCCCGGTTGGATCCGGGAAAGACAATAACGCCTGCTTTCATGATATCAATCAGTCAGTGAAATCGATCGAATAATCTTCGATCACGGTGTTGGCCAAAAGCTTTTCGCACATGTCAGTTACCTGGGTGCGGGCGGCATCCCGGTCGCTGGCGTCCAGCTCCAGTTCGATAACCTTGCCCTGGCGAACTTCGCCGACCCCGTCAAATCCGAGGCCGTCCAAAGCGTGTTCAATGGCTTTGCCCTGCGGGTCCAGGACGCCGTTTTTTAAAGTTACGTGTACAATTGCCTTCACCACAGTCTCCTGGTTACGTGTTTTGATCGCTATTGAATAAGTGTTGGACCTGGCAGGTCGCGCGGTCCGGATTCTGGTGTAATGCCCAGCCTGCGGGCGACTTCCTGATAGGCTTCGGCCTCGCCGCCCATGTTGCGGCGGAATCGGTCCTTGTCCATCTTGTCGTTGGTTTCCACATCCCACAAGCGACAGTTATCCGGGCTGATTTCGTCAGCCAAAAGAGTGCGGATTTCGTCGTTCATAAAAAACCGACCGAATTCAAGTTTGAAATCCACCAGACGAATACCAATGCCCATGAACAGTCCGGAGAGATAATCGTTGGTGCGCAGAGACATGGAAATGATTTCGTCGATCTCTGACGGTGACGACCAGCCAAAGCAGGCGATGTGCTCTTCCGTGACCAGCGGGTCTTTCAATTCGTTTGACTTGTAATGGAATTCAACAATGGTGCGGGGCAGGCGGGTGCCTTCCACTATGCCAAGACGATTGGCGAACGATCCGGCGGCATAGTTTCGCACGACGACGACCAGCGGAATGATATCAACCTCGCGGCACAATTGTTCGCGCATGTTGAGGCGGCGGATGAAATGCGTTGGCACGCCCATGTCGCCGATTTGAGTCATCAAATATTCGGAAATGCGGTTGTTCAGCACGCCTTTGCCAATAATCGTGCCGGTACGGTCAGCATCTTCGATGGTCGCACCGGCGGTCGAAGCGTCATCCTTGAAATACTGCACGACAGTACCGGGCTCAGGCCCTTCAAACAGGATTTTGGCTTTGCCTTCATATATTTGGCGTCGGCGTGACATCAAGGGCCTTCGGCTCGGCTGTTTCAGCCGGAAAACATGGGTATCGGACGAGGCGGACACTACCCGAAGCGGGCCTGGTTTACAACAAGTTGAGGCTGTGATTCATACGCTGCGGCACGGGGGTGCGAATTTACGCTGAAATAATCACAAATCCCCTGTAAAAGCGCCAAATAGATCCCCATTTAGAGATCAGGGCAGGAGATGAAAATGTTTCTTCAACGGTTGCATCCCGCGCCCCCAGAGGCTATGCCTTGGCCCGAACACGGAATCCTGTATTTCGACCCAAAATGACGCTGTCCCCATGGAGATTACGTTCCAATGACCAACTTCAACGATCGCGAAAAGGCTCAGGAAGCCAAGTACGCCAACGATCAGGAATTGTCTTTCAAAGCCCATGCCCGCCGCAACAAATTGCTGGGCCTGTGGGTTGCCGAACAACTCGGCCTGTCCGGCGATGATGCCGACGCCTATGCCCGCGACGTTATTGCCTCGGATTTCGAAGAAACCGGCGAAGAAGACGTCTTCCGCAAAGTCTGGGGCGACTTGCAAGCCAAAAGCGTTGATGTCTCGGAACACCGCGTCCGCGGCCAGATGGCTGAACTGCTTGTCGAAGCCACCCGTCAACTCCAGGCCGGCGAGTAACAAGCGAATAAATTTTTAGCTTTTCGAAGAAAAAAGCCGGGCATCCTTGATTGGGAGTTCGGCTTTTTTTATTGTCATTGCAGGCATTTTAGCTGGCCAAGATCCAAGACGAGTGTTTTTTTACAAAAGCAAGCCAAATTCGAAAGTCAGTTTTGACAGCAAGGTTTATGTGATGAAGTTCGATTGCAGCTGGATTTTGAAGGGCGGTAAGGTCCTGTATGTTCGGCCAAAGCACGACATTGTTGATTCTGACTGGGTTGATTTTTTCAGGGATAAACTCGCCGATTTCGAAGAGAAAGAGCTTTTCCTTCTGGTTGATGTTGTCGGGATTGAGGAAAAAATTGGATTTGAAGGTTTTTCAAATATCATTGAAGAATTTCAAAGCAGGGGCATTATTCGCGCTCGTATTGCCGTTTTGCCTTCGAATCAGGCATACACTTTCCTGATGCAGTTATTTTCAAAAATAGCTACTGCGGTCAGTTTCGATCTTGAACTGGAAATTTTCAGTGACCGCAAATTGGCTGAAAACTGGCTAACCAAAGGCTGATCTACTCGGCTGAAGTTATCCCTCACCAAATACCCGGCGGAAAATCGTATCGACATGTTTGGTGTGGTAGGCCATGTCGAACAGGTTATCCAGTTCAGCAGCTGAGACAGCGGCGGTGACTTCGGCGTCGTCCTTTAGCAGTTCCAGAAAACTGGCACCCTCGGACCATACCCGCATGGCATTGCGCTGGACGAACTGATAAGCGTCTTCGCGGCTGACACCGGCCTGGGTCAAAGCCAGCAATACGCGCTGGCTGTGGATCAGGCCGCCCAGTTGATCGAGGTTTTTCTGCATGGCTTCGGGATAAACCGTCAGCTTTTCGATCACACCAGCCATACGATGCAGGGCAAAATCCAGAGTGACAGTGGCGTCCGGGCCGATCATACGCTCGACCGAAGAATGGGAAATATCACGCTCATGCCACAAGGCGACATTTTCCATGGCAGGGACCACAGCCATGCGCACCAGACGGGCGAGGCCGGTCAGGTTTTCTGTCAGGATCGGGTTGCGTTTGTGCGGCATCGCGCTGGAGCCCTTTTGCCCTTTGGCAAAGAACTCTTCAGCTTCGCGTACTTCGGTGCGTTGCAGGTGGCGGATTTCAGTAGACAGGCGCTCGATAGAGCTTGCCACAACACCCAGTACGGCAAAATACATGGCGTGGCGGTCGCGCGGGATAACTTGCGTGGATACGGTCTCAAATTCCAGGCCGAGGCGTTTGGCTACATGTTCTTCAACGGCGGGGTCGATGTTGGCGAAGGTGCCGACCGCACCGGAAATGGCGCAAGTGCCAATTTCCATGCGGGCCGCGATCAGGCGCTCGCGGTTGCGGTCAAATTCCGCATAGGCCTGGGCCAATTTGACGCCGAATGTGGTTGGTTCAGCGTGAATGCCATGGCTGCGGCCCATGCAGACCGTCATTTTATGCTCTTCTGCGCGGGTCTTCAGGGCGGCCAACAAGCGATCCATCCCGGCCAGCAGTAGATCTGTAGCGCGGGTTAACTGAACCGACAAACAGGTGTCCAAAACGTCCGATGACGTCATGCCCTGATGGATGAAGCGAGCAGGCTCGCCCACATACTCAGCGACGTTAGTCAGGAAGGCGATGACGTCGTGCTTTGTTTCCAGTTCAATCTCGTCAATACGCGCGACCTCAAAGGCCCCCTTTTCGCGAATGGCGTCCACTGCCTCGGCCGGGATCACACCCAATTCAGCCTGTGCTTCACAGGCATAGGTTTCAATATCGAGCCATATCTGGAATTTCGATTCGGGCTCCCAGATGGCAACCATTTCAGGACGAGAATAACGCGGAATCATTGTGGCCTCGATCATTTGGAGACTTGAGGGAAATTCAATCCGGGAGCTATAGCCCGCAATGGCCAACTATTCAATTGTAGGCAGATGTTTTCATCAAGGGCGTTTGCGTGAAAACCGGAAACGATCTAACTGATTTAAGTGCAAGAATTCACGGGACAAGAAAAAACAGAGAGGTCTATTGCTCTTGAAAAGGGCGTAAAGGTAAGTTGGGGGAATTAAATCATTGATTGAAAAAGTATTTTGTAACAAAGGATAATACAATGAATAAGCTGAAAAGCACGGTCACAACAAATTACGCGAACTTCAGGGATCGTGCCAGCCGAAGTGAATTCTGGTTGTATATGCTTTGTTACGGCATTGGATTGTTTATTTTTATGATGATCGATATTGAGCTTTTCGCGAATGGCACGGCCTATTTGTCATCAATCTATCTTGTTGTATTGATGATTCCCACTCTGGCCACGACGGTTCGAAGACTTCACGATATAGATAAATCAGGTTGGTGGTATTTTTTCATGCTTATTTCTTTGTTGGGACCACAGTACCCGACTCTTTTCATAACACCAACTCTATCAACGGTTTCCGAGGAATGTTTGGTTTGAATAAAGCCATCATATAGTCGCGGATTTCCAATTCAGACATTTTGACCATGGCTTTTCTGAAGGCATTGAGG
>JABIFY010000128.1 GCA_018650465.1 Alphaproteobacteria bacterium | reverse complement strand
GGCCTCAATGCCTTCAGAAAAGCCATGGTCAAAATGTCTGAATTGGAAATCCGCGACTATATGATGGCTTTATTCAAACCAAACATTCCTCGGAAACCGTTGATAGAGTTGGTGTTATGAAAAGAGTCGGGTACTGTGCCACTATTTATTAACTCGTAACAGATGTAACAAGTAATTAAAAGTTTTCAACGGTACCGTTTTTGTAGGCAAAGTACCCTGGAAAAGATGGCAAAAGGTTGAAAAGTAGCCATAACTTCATGAATAATACTAATATGAAAGAACGCCATGCCTGGACCTCTTGATGGTATTCGCATCCTTGATCTCAGTGCTGTGATTTCCGGCCCCTATGGCACCATGATCCTGGCGGACCAGGGCGCGGACGTGATCAAGGTTGAGCCGCCCGGACGCGGTGACTTTACGCGTTCTGCCGGAAACAAAAGCGGCGGTATGTCGGCGAGTTTTCTCAACAATAACCGCAACAAAAGATCCATCACACTTGATCTGAAGTCTCCTGCGGGTCTCAATATTGTCAAAAGACTGGCGGCAATCTCGGACGTCGTTGTTCAGAACTTTCGCCCGGGCGTTGTTGAAAGACTGGGGGTGGGCGAGGAAGATTTGCGCAAGATCAAACCCGACCTGATTTATGTCTCCATCAGCGGTTTCGGAGAAGAAGGCCCCTTTTGTGATCGGCCGGTTTATGATCCCATCGTCCAGGCGTTGTCGGGTCTGGCTTCCGTTCAGGGTGGATCAGACCAGGCCCGACCCCGGCTTGTCCGCACGATCCTGCCAGACAAGCTGACCGCGGTGACGTCCTCTCAGGCCATAACCGCTGCCCTGTTGGCACGTGAGCGAACGGGCAAGGGCCAACATGTGCGTCTGTCCATGCTGGACAGCATCATTGCCTTTTTGTGGTCGTCCGATATGGGCGGCCAAACTTATGTGGACAAGAAGGTAAGCCCGCAGCGGGCTGCCAGTTTTATCGATCTGATCTATGAAACCAGTGACGGACATATGAGTGTCGCTGTCATGACCGATCCGCAATGGGAAGCCCTTTGTCATGCCTCCGGTCATGCGGAATGGCTGGATGATCCACGCTTCAATACGACGGAACAACGTGATCTGAACATCGATGCCCGTCTGGGCCTTATTCAATCCGTGTTGGAAACAAAATCAACTGATCACTGGATGGCGTTGTTGGAAAAGGCTGGTGTGCCTTGCGCACCGGTGTTAACGCGCTCGGAATTGATGCAGCACCCCCAGGTTCAGGCATCTGAAATCATTCAGGAAAGTGATCATCCCGTGGCAGGACGATTACGCCAGACACGAAATGCGGCACGCTTCAGCGTTACCAAGACGGAACATCGACGTGGTGCGCCGCAGCTTGGCGAGCACACGACAGAAATACTTGCCGAAGCCGGTTTCAGTGACGCGGAAATTGAGGCCCTGCAGTCTGAAGGTGTGATCCAGAATAAGGCGACCTGATTCTTAACGCTCAAACAGGGCCAGAAATTTTACCACTTCCAGCAAACCACCATCCACCTCGACTTCGCCAGCGGCATAAGCAAGTGCTGGATTTCTTTTCTTTGTGGCGATACGTTTCCAGATGGTTGCTGTGGTGCGGATATTCAGATCGGCTTTGTCGGCATGTTGTTCCCGCAGCGCTGCGACACTCTTGCGCAGATGAACCGTAAAGCTGCGTTTGACGTCGCTGAACTCAAAACCAACGACGGTATCCATTTCCAGCGTATCTTCCGCCTTTAATCGCGTCACCATACCGCCCATAAAGGCATCAATGGGCAATCCATCGAGAAAATCATCCGGCAAAGTTGTTGTGTCAGGTCGCCCGACTTCCAGATCACCTGCCTGAACCAGGCCTTGAGTCAAATACCAGTGCCGGGCGTTGGGGTTGATGTGATTTTCCGCTTTTGCTTTCAGGATGGAGGCCAACAATGATTTGGCGGCAGCCGAGTCCGGCTCCACATTCAACCAGTGTCGGGCAAGTTCACCGGCCCATTGCTGGTCACCTTTTGTATGGGCAGCCCTGGCCTGATCAGACAGGGGTTTTTCAGCCGCAAAAGCCGCCACAAGCCGCCCGGACCTGTCCTTGTCGGACAAGGGCTCAAGTGTCGTGGGGTCGCCGTCAAACCAGCCGAGATAGCCTGCAAATACGGCACGAACAGACCAGGCGACCGTGCCATAGAATTCGGTTAGCCAAGGGTGGTCGCGCAGGTGAGGCGGCAATTTAACATAGTCTACAAGCTGGCCTGGTGTCATGCCCTTGTTAATGCCGCGCACGGTTTGATCATGGACATATTGAATGGCATCTCGATAGGCGCGCAAGACACCCTCAATTTTATTGGCACCCGCGAGTGGGCGGGTGTGGGAGGGTACGATTAAAGATGCGTTCAGGTCCCGCAATCTGTCCAGGCTGTGCACCCACTGCATCAGATCACGGTTCGCCGTACCGCGAATGGTGTATAGATTGGGAAAGGCTTTATAGATGTTGTCCCCGGGCAAGAGGATTTTGCGCTCAGGCCACCAGACAGCGATTTGGTCTTCAGTTTCACCCGGCATATGCAACAGTTTCAAATGCAGCCCAGCGACAGTGATATCCAGTGTTTTGTCGAATACAATTGTTGGCCGCAGCAGGGCCAGTTGGGTGGTGTCCGCCTTCAGGTGAGGGCCAATGCCCGCATTCAGAACCTGATCGTCGGGCAGCAGGGATCCAAACATATGCATGCTGCGGGCAAATATTGTATCGGCCAGAACATTGACGATTTTGTCGATATAACTTTCCGTCGTGCGATGGGCATAAACCGGAACTTTCAGGCCTTTCGCCAGTTCTACTTCCGCAAACACCCTGCCACCAAAAACATGATCCGTATGATTGTGGGTCAGAATGATCGCTTTGACCGGCTTTTTCGTCAGTTTGCGAAAGTCGGCAAGGGCGGCTTGAGCCTGGGGGCGTCCTTCCAATGTATCAACAATGACCACACCGTCGTCACCTTCCAGCATGATCGAATTAGCCAGGCCATAACCCGTCGCTACATAAACGCCAGGGGCCGGGTTGATGATTTCCTTTTTAAACAATTTGCCATGTGCGGTCAGTCGGGCCGTGTTGTCTGATTGTGCAGGTTGAGGACTTGCATCCTGTTTCGGTGCCTCGTCACAGGCCGAGACCAAGCCGATAAAAACAAAGGCCAGGATCCATCGAATAATCTGCATCATGTTTTCCTGTTCAAACTGGCGTGCCATTTTCTACAGCAAATAATGTCATTTCTTCCCTGCGGCCACGCAAGACGACGGAGCCAACATCCGTCACCTGCCAATGATCATTGGCGGGCAGTTGCTGGTAAAGGTCCGCGGAAACCAGCAGCGGTTTGTCCACGGTCTTGCAATATTGTTCGATACGCGCTGTGGTGTTGATGGTGTCGCCAAAGAAGACGACTTCTTGTTTGATGTCGCCACATTGAGACGCCACAACCGGTCCAGAATGAAGACCAATGCGAAATTCGGGCACAACACCGAATTTTTCAAGATATCTCTCGGCCCGCTCGTTGATACGTTCCTGAATGGCAAAACAACAGTTCAGACAGCGCGCGTCTTTCAGGCCATCCTTGCTGAACCAGGTGACAACAACTTCGTCACCGATATAGCGATGAACCTCACCGCCCCATTCCAGGATGGGTTCCGTGATGTCAAAAAAGAACTGCGCAATCAGTTCCTGCACCCCTAGATCGCCCAGTTTTTCAGACAGCGGCGTCGAATCCTTGATGTCCAGAAACAGGAATATCCGATCCTCCCGTACCGGCCGAATGTATCGACCAACAAGAATATTGAAGAGAACCCGGCCACCAACGATGCGCACGATCTGGGTAAATGACAACAAGACAAAAGCAATGGAAGTCACATAGATAAACAAGCCGGGACCAGCGCGAAAACTAATGAGCGGTTCAAACGGGCCCCCAACGATCCACTGGCTAAGGGGGCCTACAATAATGACCACAGCAATCATCAGAGCCAAGCGCAGTAATGATGCCGCAAAAAATGGTAACCGTCGAATGGCTTCACCGTATCGCCCGGGCACCAACAGGATTTCAAAACCCCAGATAGTGCTGCCGCCTATTATGCCATTGACCATGGTATGCCAGATCACAAGGTTCTCATCAAGTCCGCCAAACAGGGTAATATACAGTGGGCCTCCGAATGACGAGATCATCACCAGAATTGTGAAAACCTTCAGCCGCCATTTTGAGCGGTTCGACAGCTTGAGCAGGCCTGCATTCTCCATTGTCATCAAATCCATGTCGATTATTCCTGCACAATGTTACCAGCCTTGACCAAAGATGAAAGCCTACCCGTCAACCTCAACCCTACCTGAATTGTCATTGCTGGTGGTCAGGCGATTGTTCTGTCATAATTGCGCTTGCAATCTATTCTTTTTGGGGCGAAAGCATGGCGGCCATCCGCAAGGTATTTGTGTCAACCGGCACCTATTTCATCGATATTCCGGATGCCGGTGTCCATATCCTGTGTGGTTGCCCGTCAGACTCGGTTAAGGACCTGATCAAACGCGGCGTTATTGTCAGCGTCGAAGAAGACGGCGTGGAGTTTGAAACCGGCCCCAATGTCATTTTGCTGTCGGACCGGGCATTGCAGGGTGGCCGATTTGCCAATCTTGGCGAATTTCCGGTTCTGCAGATGCTCTATCTCCAGGGTTTGATCCTGCCAGGACACCCCAATAATACGGGCAGCCGTCCTTTGATCATGGGCGCTGAGGCCCAGGTCAACGCTCAACTGGACTACATCTATCGCGGAAATTACGGTTTGGTCAGCGAGCAAGAGATGATCGATTGTGGCGTCTCTGCGGAAGATGCCCGCGAACTGATGCGCATTAAACTGAAATTCGCCTTTGGTCGTATCGCCCCCGCAGACGAGCTGCTGGATACCACAGTGATCGACACCGAAGAAACCGAAGTGCGTAATGGCGTCACCGTCAAGCGGATGGCTGTCAATGTGTTCCGGATTTCCTATGATGGCGAAAGTATTGAAGTCGACCTGAACCTGCAATCCCACGAAGCCTATGCGCCGCCCTACACTCTGGGCATGCACGATATCGAACGGGGCTATTTTTCCGTGATCCATTCTGGCGATGGTGATGGCTGGGATGTCAATCGCCCCAGCATGTCCTCCATCTTCATCTTTCAAGGCCGGATTTATCTGGTCGATGCCGGGCCGAACATCATTAACAGCCTGCATGCCCTGGGCATTGGCGTCAACGAAATCGAAGGCGTCTTCCACACTCACTCCCATGATGACCATTTCTGTGGCCTGAACTCCATCATTCAGGCAGACCATCGGATCAAATATTTTGCCACACCGCTGGTGCGCAGTTGTGTGACCAAAAAACTGACCGCTCTTTTGGGTGTTGGTGAAGAGGATTTTGAAAAATATTTTGATATCCACGACCTGGTGCTGGATGACTGGAATTCAATTGACGGGTTGGAAGTTAAACCCATGCTGTCTCCCCATCCGGTGGAAACGACCACAGTACCCGACTCTTTTCATAACACCAACTCTATCAACGGTTTCCGAGGAATGTTTGGTTTGAATAAAGCCATCATATAGTCGCGGATTTCCAATTCAGACATTTTGACCATGGCTTTTCTGAAGGCATTGAGGC
>JABIFY010000008.1 GCA_018650465.1 Alphaproteobacteria bacterium | reverse complement strand
GTTGACTTGAGGCCTGCGTTTCAAGATAATCCGGCACCTTTTCAACAGAGCCGCGGTTATTGCGTTTCTCTGGGCCTCATGCCCCGGGTCATAAAGACTCGGCACGGGGCGTTTTGTGTTGAATCAATCCGTTACCGGTGATGCCGGTCAATGGTTATATGAGGAGTTCCGGACGTGGCGCGAATAGCTGGCGTTAACATTCCGAGCAACAAGCGGGTCGAAATCGGTTTGACCTACATTTTCGGAATCGGGCGGACTAAAGCCGTCGAGATTTGCAACAAGGCATCCATTCCATCGACACGTCGAGTGAATGAATTGGCCGACTCAGAAGTCATTCAGATCCGCGAGATCATTGACAATGACTATTTGGTTGAAGGTGACTTGCGGCGTGAAACATCGATGAACATCAAACGTTTGATGGATCTCGGTTGTTATCGTGGATTGCGCCATCGTCGTGGACTTCCGGTCCGTGGACAGCGCACCCACACGAACGCACGCACCCGCAAGGGTCCAGCGCGTGCGATCGCTGGTAAAAAGAAATAACCAACTGCCGCATTCGGCAGTCAGGATTTAGGAAAGTAAAGAACGATGGCTCGGGATACCACCACAGTTCGTCGCCGCGAGCGCAAAAATATCAGTTCCGGTATTGCGCACGTGCACGCGACTTTTAACAACACCATGGTTACCATTGCCGATGCCCAGGGAAATACGATTGCCTGGTCATCAGCTGGTCAACAGGGCTTTAAAGGCTCACGTAAATCGACTCCATATGCGGCTCAGCTTGCAGCTGAAGACGCTGGCAAGAAAGCCATGGAGCACGGCGTGAAGACTTTGGAAGTTCAGGTCAAGGGGCCGGGTTCAGGACGTGAATCTGCTCTGCGTGCCTTGCAGGTTGTTGGTTTTAACGTGACATCAATTACAGATGTAACGCCAATTCCACACAATGGCTGTCGTCCGCCGAAGCGTCGTCGGGTCTAAAGCGTTTCCGGTGGTCCAGTTGGACCGCCAACCAAACATTATTCTGGTGCCCCTCAATTGGTGACGGGCATCGAATCGGGCTTAAAGGTGAACTGCGTGATTCATAAAAACTGGCAAGAAATGATCAAGCCTGGCAAGCTGGAAATCGCCGCTGGCGATGAAGCTACCAGTCGGGCGACTATCGTTGCTGAACCGCTTGAACGCGGCTTTGGTTTGACGCTGGGTAACGCCCTGCGTCGGGTGTTGCTGTCGTCACTTCAAGGTGCGGCTGTAACCTCCATACAGGTCGAAGGCGTTCTGCATGAGTTCTCATCGATTTCGGGCGTACGTGAAGACGTCACCGACATCGTGCTGAACATCAAGGGCCTTGCCCTGCGCAGCCACAGCGAAGGCTCCAAGCGTATGAGCCTGAAGGCAACCGGTCCTGGCGAAGTAACCGCCGGCGACATCGATCCCGGTCACGAGATCGAAGTCATGAACCCGGAATTGGTCATCTGTACTTTGGACAAGGGTGCAACCCTTTCCATGGAATTGAATGTCGATACCGGCAAGGGTTATGTCCCGGCTGCACAAAATCGCGCCGAAGACGCCCCGATTGGATTGATCCCGGTTGATGCCCTGTATAGCCCCGTTCGTCGGGTTTCATACAAGGTTGAAAACGCCCGCGAAGGCCAGGTACTCGATTATGATCGCCTGAACCTGGACGTTGAAACCGATGGCACTGTCACCCCTGAAGATGCGGTTGCTTTTGCAGCCCGTATTCTGCAGGACCAGTTGCAGTTGTTCATCAACTTCGAAGAGCCAAAACAGCATGTTGCGGAAGAAGAATCCGATGAGCCGGAATTCAATCGCAATCTGCTTCGCAAGGTCGACGAACTGGAACTGTCTGTTCGTTCCGCCAACTGCCTGAAGAACGACAATATTGTTTATATTGGCGATCTTATCCAGAAAACCGAAGCCGAAATGCTTCGCACCCCTAATTTCGGTCGTAAGTCACTGAACGAAATCAAGGAAGTTCTGGCGCAGATGGGTTTGCACCTCGGTATGGATGTCCCGGACTGGCCGCCGGAAAACATCGAAGAGATGGCTAAAAAGCTGGAAGAGCCCTTCTAGGGCCCCGGCTAGTATAAATAAAGGTCCAGGAGACACCCAATGCGACATCGTTTAGCCGGGCGCAAGCTCAATCGCACAAGTTCACATCGCAAAGCCATGTTCCGTAACATGGTTGCTGCATTGATCAAGCACGAGCAGATTGAAACCACTCTGCCCAAAGCCAAAGAACTACGCGCCGTTGCCGACAAGGTGATTACGCTAGGTAAACGCGGCGGTCTGCACGCCCGCCGCCAGGCATTGGCGATCATCAATGACACTGCCCTCGTGGAAAAGCTGTTTTCGGTTTTGGCCGAACGTTACAGCGACCGCCCAGGTGGTTACACACGCGTCCTCAAGGCCGGCTTCCGCTATGGCGACGCCGCCCCCATGGGTGTGATCGAACTTGTTGACCGTGACGTCGACGCCAAAGGCCAGGATTCAGGTCCTGTCTACAGCGAAGACGACGAAGCAGAAGCCGCAGCCTGAGGCTGACGCACCGCATCATTTCGCGGACAAAAATTGAAGGGCAGCCCATGTGGCTGCCCTTTTTTTGTCTGCCCTTTACTATCTGCAATGCGTTCTTATGTGATGAGCTATGACAAATAAGGATACAAGGCGTTAAACTGGAACCATGTTTAGATCAAAAATATCTTTATTGATGCTGGCGTTTGCCTTGATGGCGTTAACGGTTTTATCGGACAGCAATGCAATTGCCGGCAGTAAATCAAACAAACTGGATCGGGTGCTGCCCGATTCCCGGCAACAGGTTCAGCTTTCTTTTGCGCCACTGGTGAAACGCGTGAGGCCGGCGGTGGTCAACATCTACACGCGCAAGGTCGTGAAGAAGTCTTTCCGTTCGCCCTTTTTCAATGATCCATTTTTCAAACGTTTTTTTGGCGAGAAATTTGCTCTTGGAGCGCCACGTGAGCGGATTCAGAACTCACTTGGCTCCGGTGTAATTGTTCGGGCGGATGGTTTGGTTGTGACCAATCACCACGTCATTAAAGGGGCGGACGAAATTACGGTGGCCCTGGCCGACCGGCGTGAATTTGCGGCTGAAATTGTCGTTAAGGACGAACGCACGGACCTGGCCGTTTTGCGCATCGACCCGCGAGGCGAAGTGCTGTCACATCTTGAACTGATTGATTCCGACAATCTGGAGGTCGGTGATCTGGTGCTGGCCATTGGCAACCCCTTTGGCGTTGGTCAGACCGTGACCAGTGGCATCGTTTCTGCCCTTGCGCGCACACAAGTCGGCGTGGCGGATTTTGCCTCGTTTATTCAGACGGACGCGGCCATCAACCCTGGTAATTCGGGCGGTGCCCTGGTCACCATGGGTGGCAAGCTGGCCGGTGTGAATACAGCCATTTTTTCGCGCTCTGGCGGCTCAAACGGCATTGGCTTTGCCATACCGGCCAATATGGTACGCTCGGTCATTGACGGGGCTGTCAGTGGCGGGGAAATCGTACGGCCGTGGCTCGGCGCCTCCGGTCAAGCGGTAACACGGGACATTGCCCAGGCCCAGGGACTGGACAGGCCCGGCGGTGTATTAATCAATTCCCTGTTCAAAGGTGGACCTGCCCAAAATGCCGGCTTGAAAGTCGGTGACATCGTTACCGCCGTTGATGATCATGAAATATTTGATCCCCAGGGCTTGAGATTTCGGATTGCCACGCGACCGGTAGGGGGCACAGCCGGACTTTCGGTTCTGCGTCGGGGCAAAAGCAAAAATATCAGGGTCGCCTTGAAAGCGGCACCTGAAATACCGAAACGTAACATCGCGACCTTGCAGGGGCGGCATATTTTGGCGGGAGCCACGATTGGAAACCTGTCACCTGCTTTTGCCGAAGAACTGGGTCTGAATACCCACGACCTGGGCGTAATCGTTTTGCAAACAGCCAGAAACAGTCCGGCCAGCCGCCTGCGCTTGCGTCCTGGTGACATTCTGCTGCGCATCAACCAACATGTGGTTGAACGCGTTGGTGACGTTAAAAAAATCATGTCCGGCAGTGCACAAGAATGGCAATTGGCCGTCAAACGGGGCGGACAGGTCCTCAAGGTGAAAATTCGCGGATGAGCAATCTGTTTGAAGCTGCAGGCATGTCTGACGGGGCTCCGCGGCCCTTGGCGGATCGAATGCGGCCTCAATCGCTGGATGATGTTGTCGGCCAGGATCATTTGTTGGGCGATGAAAATCCACTTGGTCGCATGATCAAAAGCGGTCGCTTTGCCTCGCTGGTCTTGTGGGGCCCACCGGGCACGGGCAAGACCACCATTGCCAGGTTGCTGGCCCAACATACCGGTCTGTTTTTTGATCAAATTTCGGCCGTTTTCACAGGCGTTGCTGACCTTCGCAAGTCCTTCGAAGCCGCCCGCCTGCGCCGCGAACAGGGGCAGGGGACCTTGCTGTTTGTGGACGAAATTCACCGTTTCAATCGCTCCCAGCAGGACGCCTTTCTGCCTTATGTGGAGGACGGCACCGTTATTCTGGTCGGCGCGACAACGGAAAACCCGTCGTTCGAACTCAACGCCGCTTTGCTTTCCCGGTGTCAGGTGCTGGTGCTGAACCGCCTGGATGATGCGGCCATGGAGTTACTTTTGAAGCGGGCGGAAGCAGAAGACGGTGTTGAATTGCCGCTGGATGATGATGCCCGAAATGCCTTGCGGGCCATGGCGGATGGTGACGGGCGGTATTTGTTAAATCTGGCGGAAGAACTGTTTGCCGTTGGCGGCGACAAGAGGCTGGATACAAGCGCTCTGGCCGCCGCAGTGCAGCGCCGCGCACCTGTCTATGACAAGGGGCAGGATGGTCACTACAACCTCATCAGCGCCCTGCACAAGTCTTTGCGGGGGTCAGACACCGATGCCGCTTTGTATTGGCTGGCACGCATGCTGACAGCGGGGGAGGACCCGTTATATCTTTTGCGCCGCCTGGTGCGATTTGCGGTCGAAGATATCGGTTTGGCT
This sequence comes from Alphaproteobacteria bacterium, assembly GCA_018650465.1. Taxonomy (GTDB): domain Bacteria; phylum Pseudomonadota; class Alphaproteobacteria; order UBA2966; family UBA2966; genus JABILA01. Next base: position 1,881 of record JABIFY010000008.1, on the reverse strand, counting down.
GACCCGCAGGCTCTGGTGCAGGCCAACGCCGCATTGCAGGCCTTCCAGTTTATTGGCTCACCCGAAGGGGAACTGGCCATTGCCCAGGCTGTTATTTATCTGGCCACAGCGCCTAAATCGAATGCCGCCTATGTGGCCCTGAAAGCCGCCAGCCGATCCGCCAAACAAACCGGATCGCTAATGCCGCCCATGCATATTCTCAATGCCCCGACCGGCATGATGAAGGAACTGGGATATGGCCAGGGTTATGAGTATGACCACAATTCCGAACATGGATTTTCCGGCCAGGAATATTTTCCGGATGACATGACACGCGAGACCTATTACCAACCGGGGGAGCGTGGATTTGAACGTGATATCGGCAAACGTCTCGCCTATTGGGCCAAACTGAAAGCAGATGCGCAAAATGATGGAGAGGGTTAAGTGAAACTTGTTCTGGCCATAGCCGCTGGCGGGGCCCTTGGGGCCGTTGCCCGGCACCAGGTCTCTGCCACTGTCATGCGACTGGCAGGTGCCGGATTCCCGTGGGGAACTGTTGCCGTCAATGTCCTGGGTTCTTTCCTGATGGGTGCGCTGATTGAATTGATGGCGCTGCGCCTGAATGTGGGGCTCGAAATGCGGGCTTTTCTGACGGTTGGTTTTCTCGGCGCCTTTACGACCTTTTCAACTTTTTCGCTGGATTTTGTGACCCTGTTCGAACGGGATGCCGGGGTGGCCGCTATTGGCTATGCGGCCTTGTCCGTCATATTGGCTATTGGGGCGCTGTTTGCGGGCCTGGCCGTAACGAGGCTTTTGTTGACATGAGTGGTGTTCAGTTGGTGACGGTCAGAGAAGAAGACGAGGGTGTTCGTCTTGACCGCTGGTTCAAGCGACAGTTTCCCGGCCTGGGTCATGGGCATCTGGAAAAGATGCTGCGTAAACGTCAAATCAAGGTCGATGGGGCGCGGGCCAAAACCTCAACCCGGCTTGAAGCGGGACAGGAAATCCGCATTCCACCACTGGATCCGATCCTGAGTGAAAGCATGGGCCCCAAAGCCCTGAGTGTTTCGCCAGCAGATGTCGCGGATCTACAGAGCCGTGTGATCTATCGCGACAAGGATGTTCTGGCGATCAACAAACCGGCGGGCCTGGCGGTGCAAGGCGGCAGCAACACGCGCCGCCACCTGGATGGAATGCTGGATGTGCTGCAATTCGATTCAGAAGAACGCCCTCGCCTTGTTCACCGTCTGGACAAGGATACCAGCGGAGTCCTTTTGTTGGGTCGGAATGCCAGGTCAACGGCGGCTTTGACCGAAGCCTTTCGCGAAAAGGAAACAGGCAAAACCTATTGGGCGTTGGTCTTTGGTAAACTCGGTAAACAATCCGGACAGATTTCCCTCAACCTCGCCAAACGCCAGAGCCAGACACCTGGCAAACGCGGGGAGCGTGTTGAAGTTGATATGGAAAACGGCAAGCCAGCCGTAACCAATTTCGACGTCGTTGATGTGACCGAATTTAAAGGCATGACCTTGTCCTGGGTGCGTCTTGAGCCACTGACCGGTCGCACACATCAGTTGCGTGTTCATATGGCCGCCATGGGTTCACCAATTGTCGGAGATGGAAAATATTCCGATGGACGCATGCTGCCAGAGGGGTTTTCCAAAAACCTTTATTTGCATGCCCAGAAGATTCGACTACCCGGATCAAAAGGCAAGTCCGGTGATATCGAGGCTCCATTGCCGCCACATATGATCGAAGTCTGGGACAAGCTGGGATTCAAACTACCTTAGCCACGCCCGAAGTAATCCTGGTGGCGGGATTGCCCCCAAAAGACAAAATAAAACCCCGGCAATCCTGGTGGCGGGATTGCCCCCAAAAGACAAAATAAAACCCCGGCAATCC
>JABIFY010000127.1 GCA_018650465.1 Alphaproteobacteria bacterium | reverse complement strand
CCAAAAGACAAAATAAAACCCCGGCAATCCTGGTGGCGGGATTGCCCCCAAAAGACAAAATAAAACCCCGGCAATCCTGGTGGCGGGATTGCCCCCCAAAAGACAAAATAAAACCCCGGCAATCCTGGTGGCGGGATTGCCGGGGTAGAAGAGGATACTCCAAGGGGGGGGAGGAGTATCCCGGGTCGATCGAAGGGTAGGCTGACATCTGGACCAACACCCGTCACTCAGGTGGGTGAGTAATTGACGGACTGACACGTGGTCCTGATATCACCGCCGCCGCACCTGAGATAAATCCCGGTACCACGTCGACAAACCAATAATGCACTATCCCGCCGATTAATTCGCGTGGCATAATGTCGCACAGCCTTAGGCGATTCCGGTTTTATCGGTATCGCTTCTGAGTCCTTTTAACGCATACTTTGGGTTTGAAGAATCGCTGCATTTCCGTTAAACACGGAAACGCTCTTGATCACTGTATAGGTAGACCTTGAGTAAAACAGGTAGTAACGCCATGACTTCACCGCTGAAGCTCGTCATTTTTGATTGCGACGGTACCATCGTCGACAGTCAGCATACGATTGTTGCCTGCATGCAGGCGGGCTTCGAACATCATGGTTTGGATGCACCTGAACCCGAGGCCATCCGCCGGACAGTGGGGCTGTCGCTGCTGGAAGGCATTGGTCGCCTGGCGCCGGATCACCCTGTGCAAACTCACGAGCGTCTGGTTGATGGCTACAAACATTCCTTTCGACAGCTAAAAGCACAGCCAGACCATCACGAGGCGCTTTATCCCGGTATGGAGAATGTGATTTCCCATCTGGATGAAAACGGATACCTGCTGGGTGTTGCGACGGGAAAATCACAGGCCGGATTGCATGACACCCTTGATTTACACGGACTTCGCCCAAAGTTTATGACCATGCAGACAGCTGACATAAATCCAGGCAAGCCGCATCCGGGCATGATCGAATCAGCCCTCAGGGAAACCGGCGCTGATATCGAAAACACCGTTATGATTGGCGATACGACATTTGATATGGAAATGGCGGTTAATGCCGGCGCGCTGGCGATTGGCGTCTCATGGGGATACCATGGGGTTGAAGAACTGATCGAAGCGGGCGCAAAAATCGTTGTCGATCACAGCGAAGAATTACTCCATCAAGTCACAAATTTACTGGGAGACTAAAAATGAACGGCAAAAAAATTCTGATAGGCATCGTTGCCCTGGTCGTTATCGTTGTTGGAGGCTTGTATGTCGTTATTGCCTCGCTGGATGTAAATGAATATCGCGATGTCATTGCAGAGGAAGCCGAGAAGGCAACTGGTCGCAAGTTGACCCTTGGAGGGGAGCTCAAACTGAATGTCTCTCTGTCGCCATCTATTACCGCGTCCGACATTACCTTTGCCAATGCAGGTTGGGGGTCGCGTCCAGAAATGGTCAAGCTGAGGGATGTTTCTGTAGAGGTCGCGCTGATGCCGCTGATCTCCGGCAATATTCAGGTCAAACGCCTGGTTTTAAGCGGGCTTGATGTGCTGTTGGAAACCAATTCCAAGGGCACGCCGAACTGGGCTTTTGCCGACGCCAAAAAAGCTGCAAAAAAAGCCGACAAGGATGCGGATGACAGTGCGGCAGGCGAAGCTGGGGATGCCGCGTTACCGACGGTCAATCTTGTTGAATTGCGCGACATTAATCTGACCTGGAAAGATGGTCAAAGCGGCGACAGCAAAGTCGTCAAGATTTCAAAATTAACGGGCGAGGCTGATAGTGCTTCTTCGCCGCTGGCCTTTGATCTTGTAGCGGCCCTGAATGACAGTGCCATTACAGCTGCCGGCAAACTGGGTCCCCTGGCTGAACTGGCCGATAACGACAAGCCCTGGCCACTGGACCTGACCCTTAAGGCGGGCGGTGCCACCATCAAGGTTTCCGGCAGTATCGCCAACCCTATGGCCGCATCCGGCATGGCTTTGAAACTTGCCATCAGCGGTAATTCAGTTGCGGACCTGAGCGCCCTGGCCGGGGCCTCATTGCCCCCGATTGGCCCTTACAATATTAGTGGCAACCTGAAGGGTAGTCCTGCAAACATTTCGCTGAGTGGATTGGCGGTCAAAATGGGTGGCAGTGATCTTGCCGGCAAGGTTCAGGTCAAGGTCGGTAAATCCAAACCGGTCATTGCCGCGACCCTGAAGTCCAAATTGCTGAACGTCGACGACTTCACCGGACCGAAGCAGGAAAAGGCAGCAGAGGCTGCCCCCGCCAAAGAAGGCGACGGCGGTGAGAAGCGCATCTTCAGTGCTGATCCGCTGCCCCTCGATGCCCTGTCATCTATTGACGTTGCGGCCAATATCGTGATCGCCAAACTGATGGCCTCTGGCATTGTGGTACAAGGCATCGACCTTGCGGCAAATATCAAAAATGGCACGGCGGATGTGAACCTGAAGAAGGGGTCAGTGTCTGGTGGCGCCTTGTCGGCACGGATCAAGGCGGATGGTCGCAAAGGCAAATCAGGGGTAACTGCAAAATTCAAGGCCACGGATGTTGATGTAGGCAAGATGTTGAAGGAGATGAAAGTCACAGATCTTCTGGACGCCAAAGTCAGTACAGGCGCTGATATTAAAGGCAAAGGAACATCTGTTCGCGCGATCATGGCCGGGCTGAACGGTAATGTTGATGTCGTTTCCACGAACGCCATTGTTGGCAGTAAGTATCTCGACCTGATTGCAGCTGATTTGCTGACGGCTCTGGTGCCGGGCGGTGACAAAAAAGATGAAACCAAAGTCAATTGTTTCATCAACCGCTTTGAAATCAAAAACGGCATCGCCAACAATTCAGCCTTCCTGTTCGATACGGCGCGGGTCGTCATCACTGGTGGTGGCAAGATCAACTTGCAGGACGAGACGATTGAGCTTGATTACGAGCCAAAGCCGAAGGATGCGAGCTTGCTTAGTCTTGCGGTACCTATTCAGGTGCGCGGAACACTGGCAGCACCCGAAGCTGGCCCCAATACAGCCGCTGTGGCCGCGGGTGTGGCCATCGCTGTTGTCTCAACCGCGATCAATCCATTGGGCTTGTTGATCCCGCTGATCAGTGGCGGTAGTGACGACAAAAACCCCTGTGTGGCTGCAATGAAGGGTGGCGGCAAGGCTGCTGCCAAACCCGCAGGAGCACAAGTTCAACCTGCGCCAGAGAAAAAAGAAAAAAGCGGTGGCATTGGCGGGTTGTTGAACAGCCTTACTGATTCCATAAAGAAATAAACATGCGGATTGATTAGTACTATATGAAACGTTTCTACAAAGATGCCACTGTTGGTCGTGCAGAAAATGGCGGCAGTTCAGATACTGTTGACGGTGGTTTTGTCGTCTTGCTGGATGGTCGTTCTATCAAGACACCTGCCAAAAATGGCCTTGTCGTCACTAGCAAAATAGTGGCTGAAGCCATTGCACAAGAATGGCAGGCCCAGGGCGAAAAAATCGACCCTGCCACCATGCCCATGATGCGGTTCGCGGCCACCGCCATTGATCGGATCACTACTCAGCGAAAGGCTGTTATTGCGGAGATTTCAGCCTTTGGCGGGCATGATATGCTGTGCTATCGCGGTGTTGAGCCCGAATTGGCAGCCTTGCAAGCCAGCCTATGGCAGCCCTTGCTTGATTGGGCATCCAATACTCTTGGTGCCAAACTTGAAGTAACCTCGGGCATATCATCCATCGACCAGGATGCATCTGCTCTGGCGATCCTGGAAAAATGTGTCTGCGAATGCTCGGATATGGAATTGTCGGCTCTACATACGATTACCTCGATTACAGGATCCCTGATCATTGCATTGGCGTTGACCAGGGGCGAAATCGACGTGGACAAGGCGTGGGAAGCAACAGTTGTTGATGAACGGTTTCAGGAAATTGTCTGGGGCAGGGATGCCGAAGCTGAAGACCGCCTGATTGCCCGTCAACAATCGATGGTGGATGGCGCCCGGTTCTTTACCCTTTGCACGGACGCCTGATCAGGTTTGAGCTGATACAAGGTCCTACCAGGACTGGTTTTTGTGTCTGGATAATGGTATTTCCCATGCATTCCCCCCGTTGAGTGTTTCCGCTTCGTACGAGGACGCTCCAGGCAGTCGCTGGCAAGAGGACCAAATGCAGCACATAATTCAGCAACTAGAAGAAAAACGCGCCCAGGCACGCTTGGGTGGCGGCGAAAAACGGGCCCTGGCCCAGCACGCAAAAGGCAAATTGACCGCGCGTGAACGTCTTGAGCTCCTGCTCGACGAAGACTCCTTCGAAGAATATGACATGTTTGTCGAGCACCGCTGTGCCGATTTCGGCATGCCGGATCAAAAAGTACCGGGCGACGGTGTTGTCACCGGTTCTGGCACGATCAATGGACGACTGGTGTTTGTCTTCAGCCAGGATTTCACGGTTTTTGGTGGATCGTTGTCTGAATCACATGCGGAAAAAATCTGCAAGATCATGGATCAGGCCATGAAAGTGGGCGCACCTGTTATCGGCTTGAACGATTCCGGTGGTGCCCGCATTCAGGAAGGTGTCGCCTCCCTCGCTGGCTACGCAGAAGTCTTTCAGCGCAACGTCATGGCTTCTGGTGTTGTGCCGCAAATTTCTGTGATCATGGGGCCTTGTGCCGGTGGGGCGGTTTATTCGCCGGCCATGACCGACTTCATCTTCATGGTGAAGGATTCGTCTTATATGTTTGTCACCGGTCCCGACGTGGTGAAGACCGTGACCCAGGAAACCGTAACCCAGGAAGAGCTGGGCGGGGCCGTCACCCATACCAGTAAATCAGGTGTCGCTGATCTGGCTTTTGAAAACGATGTGGAAGCACTGGAACAGGTCCGGCGCTTTGTTGATTTCCTGCCAGCATCCAACCGCGAAAAATCACCCATCAGGGAAACGCCTGATTCGGTTGAACGGATTGAAAACTCTCTCGATACGCTGATCCCGGCAGACGCAACCAAGCCCTATGATATGAAAGAGCTGATCCATAAAATTGTCGACGAAGGCGATTTCTTTGAAACCCAGGCGGATCATGCCAAAAATATCATTGTTGGCACGGCGCGCATCGGTGGCGAGACCATTGGTATCGTGGCCAATCAGCCCATGGTTCTGGCCGGTTGCCTGGACATAGATTCCAGTCGCAAGGCTGCACGGTTTGTCCGCTTCTGTGATTGCTTCAATATTCCGATCCTGACGCTTGTGGATGTACCGGGCTTCTTGCCGGGTACAGCCCAGGAATATGGCGGTATCATCAAACATGGCGCAAAACTTCTTTATGCCTTTGCCGAAGCGACGGTGCCAAAGGTAACGCTGATTACGCGCAAGGCTTATGGCGGGGCTTATGATGTGATGAGCTCCAAGCATTTGCGTGGCGACATGAATTATGCCTGGCCGACAGCTGAAATTGCTGTGATGGGTTCCAAGGGTGCCGTGGAAATCATTTTCCGCAGTGAAATCGGTGACGAAGGCAAGATCGAAGCCCGGACCCAGGAGTATCAGGAAAAATTCGCCAATCCATTTGTGGCCAGTAATCGTGGTTTCGTTGACGATGTCATCATGCCGCATAATACGCGTCGCAGACTGGCGCGGGCCTTTGCCATGTTGCGCAACAAGCAGCTGGAAAATCCCTGGAAAAAGCACGGCAACATTCCGCTTTAAGGTTCGTTTCTGACACTTTTTCCGGTTGAGAATTACTTCTTCTAAAGAGAGTTATTGGCATGTTTTCAAAAATACTGATTGCGAACCGCGGTGAAATTGCCTGCAGGGTTATTCGCAGCGCCCAGGCCATGGGCATCAAAACCGTCGCCATTTATTCTGATGCAGACCGCAGTGCCTTGCATGTGGAAATGGCAGACGAAGCCGTCCACATTGGCCCCTCGGCAGCGGCGGAGAGCTATCTGGTCATCGACAAGGTTATCGCAGCTGTCAAGGAAACCGGTGCGGAAGCTGTGCATCCGGGTTACGGATTTCTGTCGGAAAATGCCGCTTTTGTTGAAGCCCTGGAAGCGGCTGGCGTGGCCTTTATTGGCCCCGGCACCAAAGCCATTGCAGCCATGGGTGACAAGATCGCATCGAAGAAGCTTGCCGACAAGGCGGGTGTGTCGACGGTGCCAGGCTATCTCGGTGAGATTGCCGATGCCGATGACGCGGTAAAGATCGCCAACGAAGTCGGTTATCCTGTCATGATCAAGGCCTCGGCTGGCGGTGGTGGCAAAGGCATGCGCGTCGCCTGGAATGACGATGAAGCCCGTGATGGTTTTGATCGCTCGGTCTCGGAAGCCATGTCCAGCTTTGGTGATGATCGTATCTTTATTGAAAAGTATATTGTCGAGCCTCGCCACATTGAAATTCAGATCCTGGCTGACAGCCATGGCAATGTGATCTATCTGGGTGAGCGCGAATGTTCGATCCAGCGTCGCCACCAGAAAGTTATCGAAGAAGCCCCAAGCCCCTTTATTGACGACGCCACCCGCAAGGCCATGGGCGAAGAAGCGGTGGCCATGTCAAAGGCAGTGGACTACAAATCTGCAGGCACTGTGGAGTTCATCGTCGATGTGGATCGCAATTTCTACTTCCTGGAGATGAATACCCGTCTGCAAGTGGAACACCCGGTAACCGAACTGATCACGGGTATCGACCTGGTCGAACAGATGATCCGCGTTGCTAATGGTGAAAAACTCGGACTTACCCAGGGCGACGTGAAACTGGAAGGCTGGGCCATTGAGTCGCGGATTTATGCGGAAGATCCTGTGCGTGGCTTTTTGCCTTCAATCGGGCGCCTGGCAACTTACCGTCCGCCCGCCCATGACTTTGTTCGCAATGATACGGGCGTGGTCGAAGGCGACGAAATTTCGCTGTATTATGATCCCATGATTGCCAAACTGTGTACGCATGGCGCGACGCGGGCGCAGGCGATTGAGCGTATGTCGACGGCGCTGGATGAATTTCAGTTACGTGGCATTGGCAACAATGTTGGTTTTTTAGCCGCCGTCATGGCGCACCCGCGCTTCCGTGAAGGACGCCTGTCGACCAACTTCATTGCTGATGAATATCCAGACGGTTTTGTTGGTGCTGATATTGACGCGGCGGGGGCTTCTGTTTTGATCGCCGTTGCCTCGGCTGTTCATCATGAATATGCGGCGCGTGAAGCGAACGGTCCAGGGCAATTGCCAGGTCAGCGACCCCGGGTACAACATCAATGGTCTGTTGTGCTGAACGATGAAGAGCATTTTGTTGAAGTTGCCGTCGAGGGGCACATCACGAACATCACGCTCGACGGCAGAATTTTTGCCGTCCACAGCGATTGGAAATTTGGTGATCTGCTGTTTATCGGAACGGTCAATGGCGATGATGTTGCTGTAAAAATTGAACGCCAACCAGGTGGCTACAAGGTCGCGCGTCGGGGCGTTGATACAGTGGTCGCTGTCCGTCACCCCAAAGCGGCATTGCTGGCTGCCAAGATGCCTGTGAAGGAACCGGCTGACTTGTCACGCTTCCTTTTGTCGCCCATGCCGGGACTGGTGGTCGAAATAAAAGTCGTAGAAGGCGAAGAAGTGCAGGCTGGGCAACAACTGGCGATTATAGACGCCATGAAGATGGAAAATGTGTTGTTGGCCGAGAATGATGGCGTCGTTGCTGCGGTCAAGGCCAAAGCCGGAGACAGCCTTGCCACAGATCAAATAATTATCGAGTTTGAGTAGTAATTAATCATTCATTTGGTTTAACCTTGCTGGACCAGAATTTGCTGGGACCAACAGATTTTCAGCGCCGGAATTTATTCGTGGCTGAAGATCAGGTTGATGTATTTCGGGCGTAATTATTTTGTTTTCTGACCCTGATAAAGTGGTGCACAGCGATCGGGAATGGCAATCAATGGCTGGACTGCTGGACCGGTCAGGTGTGCACATCTGGCAAGTTGACGAGGCGCAAAAATTCCAATTCTGTTCACCTGGTTTTTTGACATTATTTGATGTTGCTGCGGACGACGTTCAGGGCAAATCCCTTGAAGACCTGGACTGGCAACCTTGTGACGAAGAAAATTGGACAACCGTTTTGGCGCGCTGCCGAGAGGGTCAAAAATCCGTTGACCTGAAAGTTGATATCACCGGACCGGACGGGGGGAACAGGCAATATGCCGTTTGCCTCCAGCCCTTGTTAAACGAGAGCAAAGCCGTCGCCGGATTAGTGGGAACCTGTCAGCTCGAACCAGCCAGTCTTTCTCCCGCGACGGACAAAGACGCGGAGCTTGAGCGCTGGCGAGACCTGGCCAATTCTGGTGCAGACTGGTTTTGGGAATTTGATTCCGATTTACGAGTTTCCTATTTATCGGAAAGCCAGGAGGAAACAACAGGTATTCCCAATGCCAATTTTATTGGTCGGGAACGCTCTGATTTCACAGGAGCCGATTTTGATGTTGAGGCCATGGCCCAACATCGAGCCGATTTGGCAGCACACCGTGCCTTCAAGGATTTTACCTACCCCAACCATACGCCGGACGGCAGCCTTCGATGGATCCGAACCAGCGGTACGCCCTATTTTGACCGGGCTGGAAAGTTTGCCGGATACAGGGGCACGGGCAGGGATTTCACCAAAGAACAAGAAGCTTTATTGGCCAGCAGACGGTCTGAGCAACAAATCCTGGATGCGCTTGAACTCGTTCCGATGGGCATTTCACTCTGGGATGAAAATGAAAGATTTATCGTTGCCAACTCGGGCATGAATCAGTACCTACCCGTCGATATTGAAATGCCGTTGGTGCCGGGCGTGAAGCTGGAAGACTTTAGCCACGCAGCAGCCAATAAAGGTTTCATTTCAAAAGCCTCAGAGGGTGATGATGATTGGTTCGAGGCAAGATTACTGCGTCTCCGTGAAGCCTCAGGTGAGCCTTTCGAGAACTTTCGAGCCGATGGCAGCTGGGTGCGGCTGACAGTCTCCAGATTGGCTTCAGGCGGTATTCTGATTTCGTCGATAGACATTACCGAACTGAAACAAAGGGAAAAGGAACTTGATCAGGCCCGGACCCAATTAACCGACGCGCTGGAATCCATTGACCTCGGCTTTTCGATTTATGATGCAGAGGACCGCCTGGTTCTGGTTAATTCAGCTTTCAGATCCATGTTTCAAGGTATGGAACATTTCCTGGTTCCTGGCACAAAATTCGAAGACGTTGCACGTGCAGGGGCGATTGCCAATAATATGGAGGATGTGGAAGGGTTTGTTGCCAGGCGGATTGAAATGCGCAAGGGGCAGGAAATTCCAAGAACGATCGAGACGCGACCTGGTGTCTGGAAATATATCAACGAATCGAAATCACAGAACGGCGGGACCGTCACCGTCTGGACCGATGTTTCACAAATCAAGGAACAGGAACAAGCTTTGCGGGAAACCGAAAGCCGGTTTTCCATTGCCTTTCATTCAAGTCCCTTGTTGATGTCGATTTCCCGCCTTTCTGATGGTGGCTACGTTGAAGTCAATGACAAATTTATGGAGATGACCGGCTATTCACGGGAAGAATTGTTGGCGAATGGCGGCACTGAAGTTTCTGTGATGGAAGACGAACAAACAGACAGCAAAATTCGTTCCAAATTGATGCGGGGCCAGGAAATCGATGACATGGAAATTGTCATGAGCCACAAAAATGGTGAGCTGTTTGAGGTTCTGATTTCCGGCGATATCGTGGAAGTGGCGGGCGAACAAAGCATCCTAATTATTGGCCTCGATTTCTCCAGTCACAAGCGACTTGAAAACTCCTTGATCACAGCAAAGAACGAAGCCGAATTTGCCAACCGAACCAAAAGCGAGTTCCTGGCAAATATGAGCCATGAGCTGCGCACACCTTTGAACGCTGTTATCGGCTTTTCCGAATTTTTGGCAAACGAGACTTTTGGCCCCCTGGGGGATGCCCGGTACAAGGAATATATTGGCGATATTCGCGACAGTGGTACTCATCTTTTGAACCTGATTAACGAAATCCTTGATGTGGCAAAAGTCGAAGCCGGCAAGATGGAATTACGTGAAAATGAAGTTGATCTGGATGATATGGTCTTGCGCGGGATCCGCTCGGTTGAAGGCCGGGCCAACAAATCCGGTCTGATAATTTCAGGCACTGTCGCGCCTGGCTTGCCATTCCTGCGTTGCGACGAAACCAAATTTCGCCAGATTTTGATCAATGTGCTGAACAACGCTGTCAAATTTACAGATGCTGGCGGCAAGATTGAAGTTTTCGCTGGATTGAACGACGACGGTGAAATGGAAATACAGGTCAAGGACACCGGTATTGGTATCGCGGCAGAAGACATGGACGCTGTCTTTCGTGTCTTTGGTCAGGCTGAATCTGCCCAGGACCGGCGGTTTGAAGGGGCGGGTTTGGGCTTGCCTTTGACGAAGGCCCTGGTGGAACTACATGGGGGTGATTTCCGTTTGGAAAGTGAATTGGGGGTCGGCACAACCGTCTTTATTACTTTCCCCAAAGATCGCCTTGTTAATCAGGATTGGGCCATTGGGAAGTGACAAGCCTCTTCGCACAACCGTCAACGTCCTGATTACCGGACGTGTCCAGGGTGTTTGGTATCGTGGCTGGACACAGGAAGAAGCGATCAAACGACAGCTGGACGGCTGGGTTCGCAATCGCCTCGATGGTGCAGTAGAGGCAATTTTTTCAGGTCCCAGCGCCCAGGTTAACGATATGATTGAAGCCTGTCGTCGTGGCCCGCCCATGGCCAGGGTTGATGATATCCAGGTGACGCCTGCGGAACCCGATGCCGTACCACCTGGACAGGGCTTTGACACTCTGGGGACGAATTGACGTCAGGACTAATCAGGCTTTGCCCTGTCGTCCGAAAACGTCATCCCAGGTTTCCTGTAAAACGACATCGACGTCGGCCATGGTGACGGGCAGGCCAAGGTCAACCAGTGACGTCACCCCCTGGTCGGAGATGCCACAGGGCACTATGCCTTCGTAATGACTGAGGTCTGGTTCAACATTCAGGGAGATACCGTGAAAGGTCACCCAGTGGCGGACCCGAACGCCGATCGCACCGATTTTGTCTTCTCGACCATTGCCCCGGTCAACCCAGATGCCGATCCGGCCTTCCCGGCGCTCGCCTTTGACATTAAACCGGTCCAGGGCGGCGATGACCCAGGCTTCCAGATTATGCACATGGGCTCGCACATCCCGCCCACGTTGCCTGAGGTCCAGCATAACATAGGCGATACGCTGGCCCGGCCCGTGATAGGTGTAGCGCCCCCCCCGACCGGCATCAAAGACCGGAAATTTTTCCCGATCAACAAGCTCCGCTGGATCTGCACTGGTGCCGGCGGTATAAAGTGGCGGGTGCTCAAGCAACCAGACCATTTCAGGGGCTTCGCCATCAATGATTTGAGCCACCCGTCCTTCCATGAAGGAGCGGGCAGGTTCATAATCGACAAGCGCGTCAGAAATGCGCCAATCCAGGTTTGCTGTTTCGTCCATGGCTGCTTTTTCGTTAATCATTTGCTAACCGTAGCTGAATATTATTAACTGATATCTAATTCTGCCTTATATCTGATTTTGGCAGACATCTAATTTTGGCCGATATCTAATTCTGAAGGTTATTATGTCTGAAGCTGAACAAGCAATACAGGGCGTATCGGTCGAGATTTCGGTCGTCCTTGGTCGATCCAGCATGCCCATCCACCAATTGTTGAAAATGGGTCGTGGTGCTGTGATTGAACTTGACGCGACGGTTGATGACGATGCCTGGGTTTATGCGAATAATCGTTTGATCGCACGCGGTATGGTTATGGTTTCCAGCGAGAACGTTGCCGTTTCGATCACCGAAAAAATGGTTATCAGCGAGACCTGATCTCTTTTCGACCTATCCTTAATAGTTTTCAATACAGACTTGATCCAACCCTGCGGAGGTGGTATTTCCGCACTCACCTCAGTGCGGCCGTGGCGGAACTGGTAGACGCGCAGCGTTGAGGTCGCTGTGGGATAATATCCCGTGGAAGTTCGAGTCTTCTCGGCCGCACCAAGTTTATAAAGGCCTGCAAGTCGTGGCTTATCCGTCTAAACCGGATACGCCCCAGCTTGCGGGCCTTTTTATTTGTGCATTCATGATCTCGCAATTGGAATAAGCCCCCATAAATAAAGAAAAAATCACACAGTCCCTGGTGCTTTCGGTATAGTAGACCCAATCGAAAAATAATCAGGCGGGGACACGGGAATGGCTGACGATCTGGACGAAATGGCACTGGCCTATCATCGCAATCCGGTACCCGGCAAAATCAGCGTGACGCCGACCAAACCGCTGTCGAACCAGCGCGATCTGGCTCTTGCCTATTCCCCTGGTGTCGCGGCGGCCTCCATGGCAATTGCCAATGATCCGTCCCAGGCTGAACAACTTACCGCGCGCGGCAACCTGGTGGGCGTTATTACCAATGGCACAGCGGTGTTGGGCCTGGGCGCCATTGGTCCGCTGGCCTCCAAACCGGTGATGGAGGGCAAGGGCGTTCTGTTCAAGGTTTTTTCCGGCATTGATGTTTTTGATATTGAAGTTGATGAAACCGATCCGGATCGCTTCATTGAAGCCGTCGCCGCACTTGAGCCGACATTTGGCGGCATCAATCTGGAAGATATCAAGGCCCCGGAATGTTTTGAAATTGAGTCCCGCTTGCGCGAGCGCATGAACATTCCGGTATTCCATGATGACCAGCATGGCACCGCCATCTGCGTAGGGGCCGCCATTTACAATGGCTTGCGCGTTGTGGGCAAAAAAATTGAAGAAGTTAAACTGGTTTGCTCCGGGGCAGGTGCTGCGGCACTGGCTTGCCTCGATATCCTGCAATCGCTGGGTTTGAAGCCGGAAAATGTGGTTGTGACTGATCTTTATGGGGTGCTCTACAAGGGCCGCAAAGAAGATATGGACAAGTATCGTGCTCGCTGGGCAGTGGAAACAGAAGCCCGCACATTGAGCGATGTCATTGCCGATGCCGATATTTTCCTGGGGTTGTCCGCGCCGGGCGTGTTGAAAGCTGACATGGTCAAATCGATGGCGGCCAAACCTTTGATCATGGCTCTGGCCAACCCGACGCCCGAGATTACGCCGGAAGAAGTTGAAGCCGTGCGTGATGATGCGGTGATGGCGACGGGACGTTCGGATTATCCCAACCAGGTCAACAACGTATTGTGCTTTCCTTTTCTGTTCAGGGGCGCGCTGGATGTGGGTGCCACCGAGATTAACCGGGAAATGGAAGTTGCCTGCCTGCGCGCCATTGCCAATTTGGCCATGGCAGAATCAACGGACATCGTCGCCAATGCCTATGGTGACCAAAGCCAGAGCTTCGGGGCTGACTATTTGATCCCCAAGCCGTTCGACCCGCGTCTGATCATTGAAATTGCCCCTGCTGTCGCCAAGGCGGCCATGGACAGTGGCGTCGCGACCCGGCCTATCGATGATTTTGACAGCTACCGAAACAAATTGACCCAGTTTGTTTATCGCACCGGCTTTGTTATGAAGCCGGTGTTCGAACGGGCCAGTGCTGATCCCAAACGGGTTGCCTATGCAGAAGGAGAAGATCCGCGTGTGTTGCGGGCAGCCCAGGTCGCCATTGACGAAGGCATCGCCCATCCCATTCTGATCGGACGCCGGGCCATCGTCTCGAACCGCATCGAACGCCTGGGATTGCGTCTCAAGCTGGATCAAGATGTCACCCTGGTCGATCCCGAAAATGATTCTCGTTACCGCGAATACTGGCAGCACTATCACGGCCTGATGGAGCGTAAGGGTGTGTCGGAAGATGCGGCCCGCACGGTCATCAGGACACGCTCAACCGTTATTGGGGCATTGATGGTGGAGCGCGGCGATGCGGACGCTATGTTGTGCGGTACCGTCGGGCGCTACACGCGCCACCTGCGCGATATTCGCGATGTTATTGGCAAGCGGGAAGGAGTGAAGGACCTGGCTGCCTTGCACCTGTTGCTGGCACCAAAAAACACGGTCTTTATTGCCGACACCCATGTGACCGAAACACCCAGTGCCGAACAACTGGCCGAGATCGCCATACTATCCGCCGAAGAAGTTCAGCGCTTTGGCATTGAGCCGCGTGTTGCGCTGGTGTCCCATTCCAGCTTCGGCACATCGGATTCAAAGACCGCCAAGCGTATGCGCAAGGCGCTGGAATTGATTATCGAACAGGCACCCGATCTGGTGGTGGAAGGGGAAATGCGCGCGGATACAGCCATTGATCCGGCTGTCCGCGATATGGTCTTTCCCAATTCTCGTCTTCAGGGCAGCGCCAACCTGTTGATCATGCCAACCCTTGACGCTGCCAGCATCGCCTTCAATTTGGCACGCGTTCTGACCGATGGGTTGTCCGTTGGCCCCATTCTGGTTGGCGCTGCCAAACCGGCCCATATCGTCAGTACGACCATCACTGTACGCGGCATGGTTAACATGACAGCCCTGGCTGTTGTCGATGCCCAGATGCAAAAACAGGCATTGGTTTAGTCGTTACAGGAAATCAAAAGTATGTCGTCTGTTCAACCTCCTGACCTTGATGTCGATTACACCAGTCAGGATGTGGCAGAGGATTTGCACGGCCTGACACATGAGCGCGTCCAGGCCATAACCAGCGCCCTGGATGGCGGCAATGTCGATCAGGTCAATGAGCTGGTCAACAATTTACACACGGCTGATATTGCCGATCTGATGGAACAGATCACGCCCGATCACCGCCATCTGTTGATCGATGCCACGCGTGGTTTGCTGGATCCGGAGTATCTGGTTGATCTGGAAGAAGACGTGCTGGATGACGTCGTTGACCAGCTGGGCATGCAAGAAGTGGCGGCAGCCGTTGCCGAACTGGATGTCGATGACGCCGTCGACGTTATTGAAGACCTCGACGAAGACGAACAACGCGAAGTCCTGCGGGCTGTGCCGGAAGAAGAACGCGGCCAGATCGAACAGGCCCTGGCTTATCCGGAAGACAGTGCCGGTCGTATGATGCAGCGGGACCTGATCGCGGTGCCTGCCTTCTGGACCATTGGCCAGATGATTGATCATTTACGTGACAGCGATGACTTGCCGGAAGATTTTTACGAAATCTTTGTCGTTGATCCAGGGCACAAACCCATTGGTTCCATCCCTTTGAATAAAGCCATGCGCACCAAACGCCTTGTGGTGCTTAGTGATGTCATGGAGCAAGAACCGGTCTTTATCCATGTGGAAACTGATCAGGAAGATGTGGCCTTTCAGTTTCAGCAATATGATCTGACCTCGGCCCCGGTGATCGATGAAAGCGGCCGCCTGGTGGGTGTGATTATGCACGATGACGTGGTCGACGTGATCCATGAAGAGGCCGAAGAAGATATCATGCACCTGGCCGGTTTGTCGGAAGGCAACATCTATTCAACCGTGCTGAATACGTCCAGGCGCCGGTTTTCCTGGTTACTGATTAATCTGCTGACGGCCGTGCTGGCGTCGGTCGTCATCGCCCAGTTTGATGCAGCCATCGAAGAAATTGTCGCCTTGGCGATCCTGATGCCTATTGTGGCTTCCATGGGGGGCAATGCCGGAACCCAAACCATGACAGTTGCCGTGCGGGCCCTGGCCATACGTGAGCTGACGACAACCAACTCCCGCCGCTTCATCCGAAAGGAACTGTGGGTGGGTGTCGCCAATGGTGTTGTCTTCGCCATCCTCGCAGGTGTGCTGGCCGGCGGCTGGTTTCAGAATGTGGCCTTGGGGCTGGTCCTCGCCGCCGCCATGGTCATCAACATGATCGTGGCCGGTCTGGGCGGCGTTCTCGTCCCTCTGGGCTTTGGCCGCTTAGGGATAGACCCCGCCATCGCCGCCAGCGTTTTCGTGACAACCATCACCGACGTCATCGGCTTTCTGGCCTTTCTGGGACTGGCAGCTGCCTTTTTAATCTAGTGCGCCCAGTTCAGGCGCGCCGCTGTGATGTCATCGCCTTCATGCGGTTTCCAGTCGTGGCTGGTGGCGAAGGTCTGGAACAGGTCTGCGGTTTCGTTTGCCACACCGTCCTGGCGAACCAAAGCGATGGTTGACTGCATGTTCAGGCCGTCCATAGGGCGCAGTCTGACGCCGGGCCAGTTCAGGGTGTCCGGCAGGATGGTGACGCCCAGGCCAGCGGCGACCAGGGTCAAGGCCCTGGTTTCCTGGCGGGTACGGCAGAGCACCTTGGGGCGGATGTTTCGTTCTGTGAAATAAGTGTTCAGGGGTCGCACAAAAGGGCAGTGCTGGCGCAGGACATAGGGCTGGTCTTTCAGATCCTCCGGGCGCACGGTCTGGCGGCTGGTGAAGGGATGATCCTGTGCCATGCCCAGCACCATATTCTGGCGGTAAAGGGGTGTTGAACGCGCGTCGCTCAAAGGTCCTGTCGTCGTCAGGGCCACATCAATGCGGTCTTGTTCCAGCCATTGTTCCAGGCGGTCCGCTTCCGCTTCGCGCAGGTCCAGGGTGATATCGCTGTAAGCCGCAGAGAAGGTCGCCAGAAGATCCGCCAGGCGTCTACCCGGCAAACCTGGCAGGCAGCCAAGGCGCAACAGGCGGGTCTGGCTGGTTTCTGTCAATTCAGTACGGGCACGCTCAACCTCCGCCATGATCGTGCGGGCCCGGTCGAGAAACCGGATACCGGCGGGCGACAGCACAGAACGCCTGGCCTGGCGGTCAAACAGAGTTGATTGCAGACCGGCCTCAAGCTTTTTAATGCCAGCCGAAAGCGTTGGTTGCGAGACATGAACACGGTCTGCCGCCTTGGTGAAGCTACCGGTTTCAGCGACGGCCAGAAAGTAGCGGATTTGATAGATTTCCATCCATAGACAATATCAATGTCTTTGATAGAAACAAATGAATATTTCTATGTTTCAACACGGGTTATGGTTCATTAGAAAATTGAGTTGGCCAACAAACCCGTCGTCACCCCGCACTTGATGCGGGGTCTACGCCTTTGGATTGAAGTGTCCCTCTTGATCCAGGCATGGATGCCGGATCAAGTCCGGCATGACGGAGCGAATTAGTGGTGGGTAGTGCGGAGCCAACCAGGGTGAAAGAAAAGTTACATCTGTCAAGTAGAGCTGGTTATCAAAGGGGAAGTATCGAATGTCCAAAATGGTGACAACATTTATCGGCGTGGTTTATCCGTGGCACGAGGATCAGATGGGCCACATGAACGTGCAGCACTATATCGGCATGTTTGATGGCGGCACCTGGAACCTGTTTGCTGAAACTGGCCTGACGGCAGAGTGGATGAAGGAAAATCAACGCGGCATGGCGGCGGTACAGATGAATATCAGTTACCGAAAAGAAATGACCTCTGGTGATCTGGTGGAAGTTCGCTCAGGTTTCCTGAATGTCAGTGAAAAGAAAGTCATGTTTGTGCACGAAATGATCAACCGGGGAACAGGCGAGGTGACGGCTGTCGCTGAAATGACGGGCGTCATGCTGGATACCACCAAGCGGAAAAGCGCTCCGATCCCTCAGGAGGCCCTCGACAAGGCTCAGGGATTGCTGGTTGAGTACGATTTTGGCAGACGTGGTTAAGGGCCGATAGATGAACGTAACCAAATCAGAATATGTCGTTCGTGATCCCGACTATCGCCAGCGTATTCAGGATAGTTTCGACCGCCAGGGGTTCATGACCTTGATCGGTGGTGAGCTGACGTTGCTGGAACCTGGAATTTGCGAAGTTGCCGTCGATTACAGCCCTGGCCTTGCCCAGCAAAAGGGCTTTTTCCATGGCGGTGTCATCGGTACCCTGGGCGATACGGCCTGTGGTTATGCTGCTTATTCCCTGATGGCGGCACAAGACAGTTTGCTGACCGTTGAATACAAGTTGAACATTATGGGACCAGGTGATGGCGAGCGTTTGAGCGCCAGAGCCTCCGTGGTCAGAGCCGGCGCACGGCTGACGATCTGTGAGGGGCGTGTCTATAATGAAAAAGGCGGCATCAAAAAGGAATGTGGTTTGATCACGGCAACCATGATGCGTTTGCCCCAAACATCAGACATGCCGTCAGATACGCCTACAGATATGCCCGATTGATTCATTCTTCCCGACCCCTACAATAACCCCCTTGCACCAAGGAGCCTTTGAGATGATTGCCAACAGCCTTCCTTCGCTGGATTTTGATCTGGGTGAAAGCGCCGATATGTTGCGCGAGTCTGTGATGAATTTCACGGCTGACGAAATTTCGCCGCGCGCGGCGCAAATCGACATCGACAACGATTTCCCCGCCGATCTTTGGCAAAAAATGGGCGCCATGGGCTTGCTGGGTGTCACCGTCGATGAGGAATATGGCGGCTCTGCCATGGGTTACGTGGACCATGTGATTGCCATGGAAGAAATCAGTCGCGGCTCGGCCTCGGTGGGGCTGTCCTACGGGGCTCATTCCAACCTGTGCGTCAACCAGATCAGTCGCAATGGATCGGAAGAGCAAAAGGCCAGATACCTGCCCAAACTGGTCTCAGGCGAACATGTCGGGGCCTTGGCCATGAGCGAGCCTGGTGCCGGGTCGGACGTTGTCAGCATGCGCCTCAAGGCCGAGAAGAAGGGCGACAAATATATTCTCAATGGCAACAAGATGTGGATCACAAATGGCCCCAATGCCGATGTGCTGGTGGTCTATGCCAAAACTGATCCAGAAGCCGGCCCTAGGGGCATCACGACCTTCCTGATCGAAAAGGACTTCAAGGGGTTTTCCACGTCGCCAAAGCTCGACAAGCTGGGTATGCGCGGCTCCAACACCTGCGAGCTGGTCTTTGAGGATTGCGAAGTCCCGGAAGAAAATGTCATGGCGGGCGTCGGGGCGGGTGTGAATGTATTGATGAGTGGTCTGGATTATGAACGCGCCGTTCTGTCCGGGGGGCCGCTGGGGATCATGCAGGCCTGCATGGATGTGGTGCTGCCCTATGTGCATGAACGCGAACAGTTCGGCAAACCCATCGGCGAATTCCAGCTGATGCAAGGTAAAATCGCCGATATGTACACCATCATGAATGCGGCCAGGGCCTATGTTTATACAGTGGCAAAGGCTTGTGACCGGGGGCGGACCACGCGCAAGGACGCGGCAGGGGCCATTCTTTATTCCGCCGAAAAAGCAACCTGGATGGCGCTGGAAGCAATCCAGGCTTTGGGTGGTATGGGCTATATGAATGAAAGCCCGACGGGCCGTTTGTTGCGGGATGCCAAGCTCTATGAAATTGGCGCGGGCACATCTGAAATTCGCCGTATGTTAATTGGTCGTGAGTTGTTCAACGAAACAGCATAACGGGAGCGCTGACATGCCACTCGAAATGAGAGAGATTTGCGAAAAATGCGAGACGCCTTTAGGGCATGAAGCACAAGCCTGCATCTGTTCTTACGAGTGTACGTTCTGTGTGCCTTGCACCGTGGATATGAATAACATCTGCCCCAATTGCGGGGGTGAATTATTGGCCCGACCGAAAAGAAAACCTCAAACCGCCAATGTGTGATTTGGTGTTGTTGCAAGAGAGAAAAGTAAAAAAATGATTTTGACGGAACAGCAACAAATGATCCAGGAGACGGCGCGTCAGTTCGCGCAGAACGAACTCCTGCCTAACGCCGCCGAATGGGACCGGACATCTTATTATCCGGAAGATGAAATTTCCAAAATGGGTGCGCTGGGTTTCATGGGCATGCTGGTGCCTTCAACCTGGGACGGGGTCGGTCTTGATCACGTCACTTACATGCTGGCCCTGGAAGAAATCGCTGCCGGAGACGGGGCCTGTTCAACGATCATGAGTGTGCAGAATTCGACCTGTAATTTGCCGGTTCTGAACTATGGCACGGAAGTGCAAAAAGACAGCTACCTGCGCAAGATGGCCACCGGCGAATTAATCTCGGCCTTTTGCCTGACCGAGCCCCACACCGGATCAGATGCGTCGGCCATCCGGACCAAAGCCACCTTTGAGGGCAATCGCTGGATCCTGAACGGGACCAAACAATTTATCACTTCAGGGCAAAATGGTGACATCGCCATTGTCTTTGCGGTTACCGATCCGGACGCGGGCAAGAAGGGGCTGTCGGCCTTTTTGGTGCCAACCACAAGTGTGGGATATCGCGTCGCCAGTGTGGAAAAGAAATTGGGCCAGCATGCGTCGGACACCTGTCAGGTCGTGCTGGAGAATGTTGAAGTGCCGCCGGACATGATGCTGGGTGAAGCGGGGCAGGGCTACAAAATTGCCTTGTCAAACCTGGAAGGCGGGCGTATCGGAATCGGGGCACAATCTGTGGGCATGGCACGGGCGGCCTATGAGGCTGCCCTTGAATATGCCAAGGAGCGCGTGGCTTTTGGCCAAGCCATTATTGAACACCAGGCAGTGGCCTTTCGCCTGGCGGATATGGCGACACAAATCCATGCGGCAAGGCTGATGGTGCATGAAGCCGCCCGCCTGCGCGATGCCGGATTGCCTTGTCTGAAAGAGGCGTCCATGGCCAAGGTCTTTGCCTCCGAGATGGCCGAGAAAGTTTGTTCTCAGGCGATCCAGACTTTTGGCGGTTATGGTTATACCAGTGATTTTCCGGTGGAGCGAATATATCGCGATGTCCGGGTTTGCCAGATTTATGAAGGCACCAGTGATGTCCAGCGTCTTGTCATCTCACGTGCGATAGCAGCGGAATAAAACAAATATGAGTGAATTTTACGAAACCTATCGCGGCGGCGTTATGCCCTGGCATTGTGACATGGTCGAGCACATGACCATCGCGTCTTATTACGAACGACTGGGCGATGCTTATGTCAGCTTCACCGAACGTATGGGCTTGGGCGCCGCTCATCGTGCGACAGAACGACGGGCTTTCGCCGCTGTGCACACCTTTTGTAATCTCAAGAAGGAATTGCGTGTGGGCGATGTGCTGCACATGGAAGGTGGCATTGTTGGTGTTGAGCGTAAATTGCTGAAGCTCTGTAACAACATTTATAATTCTGCCACGGGTGACCTGGTCTCGACCTTTGAAAGTCATGCGATCCATCTTGATCTGGATGCCCGGCGCGCAGCTGAAATTCCACCGGACACACTGGCGAAGCTTGAGGCGCACAAAGTGCCGTGGGAAAGTCCCATGGTCGAGCGTTGGTTCCCTCAATCGTCAGACGGTTTTGTGCCAACTTTACGCGATACGGTTAAAATGTGGGAGCTGGATGTGCTCGGTCACCTGAGTGCGCATTTTTATATCCACCGCTTTTCGCAAGCCTGTATGCAAGCCATGGCTATGGCGGGCATAACGCCTGCGTACAATCGTGAAAACCGGCGCGGCATGTCGACCTTCGAGCTGGATGTGAAATATCTGAAAGAAGTGAATGGCGGCGACAGTGTGACTGTTGAATCAGCCGTCACGGACCTCGGTCGGTCATCCA
The DNA here is from genome assembly GCA_018650465.1 of Alphaproteobacteria bacterium. GTDB lineage: Bacteria > Pseudomonadota > Alphaproteobacteria > UBA2966 > UBA2966 > JABILA01. The sequence continues at coordinate 40,602 of JABIFY010000127.1, read as the reverse complement.
TTCGTTTTGTCCACCGCATGAAAAATCAGGACACCGGCGAGGTGGTTGCGACCATGAGTCAGTTTGGTGCCTTCCTCGACATGGATGCCCGAAAATCCACACCCATGCCGGAAGATATCCGCAGCAAAGCCGCCACCATGCTGGTGACGCAGGACTGACCAGATTTTACCATGTCCCTAAAACAGGAAATAACCGCCATCAATGAGGAACGTGTCACCGGTATGATAGGAACTTGCATCACTCATCAGGTAGACCGCCGAGCCGCCGAAGTCTTCGGGCTTGCCCCAGCGCTTGGCCGGGATACGTGGCAGGACGGCGTCGGAGAATTTGTCCCAGGTTGTCAGGCGTTCGGTCATGTCGGTTTCAATCCAGCCCGGCAGAACAGCGTTAGCGGTGATGCCATCCTGAGCGAATTCAACGGCCAGGGCGCGGATCATGGAAATCACGCCGCCTTTGGTGGCCGCGTAATGTTCGTTTCGAGCCGCACCGGAAATCGCCGCAAGACTGGCGGTCGCCACCAGGCGTCCACCGGGGTCACCATTTTTAGCCCGGTCGCTCATGTGGGCAGCCGCTGCCTTCAGGGTATAAAACACGCCATCGAGATTGACGCTCAGCACACGTCGCCATTCTTCGGCACTGATGTCGAGGAAAGATTTCGATTTACCCGTGACGCCAGCATTGGCAACACACATGTCGACGCGGCCCATGCTGTCCAGGGTCTTGGCAAAGGCCGTATCGACTTCCGCCTCGTCGGCCACATTGCAGATCAAGGCTTCAACCTTGCCGCCATGCGTCTTCAGGCTTTCAACTGCGGCTGCATTTTTATCCGGGTTGGTGCCCCATATGCAAACGTCGGCACCGGCCTGTGCCGCAGCATCCGCCATGCCAAGGCCAATGCCGCCGTTGCCGCCGGTCACCAGCAAAACTTTGCCAGTCAGGTCAAAAGGTTGATAAGCCATCTCGTCGTCTCCCAAAAAAGTCCAAATATTTTGGCTACTATATCAGCCAGTGATCAAGCGCCAAGGGAGCGGGGCGCATTCTTGCCCCTGGTGCAAAACATGTTAGCAAGAATATTGTTGCGAATGTCCTCCACCCCGGCGCATGCTGTCGGGTGTGAGGGGCAAAAATTCAATCTGGAGTTTGACGCCGTATGAGTGTTCTGGAAAGCCGGGTAAATACCCGCTCACAAGATTTCAAAGATAATGAAGCAGCCATGTTGGCGCTGGTTGATCAACTGCGCGAAGAGGTCAGCAAGGTCAAACAGGGTGGCGGTGAACGCGCCCGCGCCAAACATTTGAGCCGGGGCAAATTACTGCCACGAGAACGCGTGCGCATGCTGCTTGATCCGGGCTCGCCCTTTCTGGAATTTTCCCAACTGGCGGCCCATGGCATGTATTCCGGCGACATATCTTCCGCCGGTGTAATCACAGGTATTGGGCGGGTCAAAGGCCAGGAATGCGTCGTGGTCTGTAATGACGCGACGGTCAAGGGCGGGACATATTATCCGCTGACGGTCAAAAAGCATCTGCGGGCCCAGGAAATTGCAGCCCAGAATAATTTGCCCTGCGTCTATCTGGTGGATTCGGGCGGAGCCAACTTGCCCAACCAGGATGAAGTATTTCCCGACCGCGATCATTTCGGTCGCATCTTCTATAACCAGGCCAACATGTCGGCCCAGGGGATTCCGCAGGTTGCCGTCGTTATGGGCAGCTGCACAGCGGGCGGTGCCTATGTGCCGGCCATGTCGGACGAAAGCATTATCGTTAAAAACCAGGGCACGATCTTCCTGGGCGGACCACCTTTGGTGAAAGCCGCCACGGGCGAAGTCGTCAGTGCCGAAGACCTTGGTGGTGCCGATGTCCACACCCGGACCTCAGGTGTTACCGATCACCTCGCCCTGAATGATGAACATGCCCTGGCCCTGGCCCGGCGCATCATTGGCAATACCAATCGCGAAAAGCTGCCCAATGTGGTGACCCATGATGTGGTCGAACCCCTGTATGATCCGGCGGAAATTCGCGGCATCGTGCCCAATGATGATCGCACACCTTTTGATGTGCGCGAGGTCATCGCGCGCGTGGTGGATGGTAGTGAATTCGATGAATTCAAAAAACTTTATGGCACCACTTTGGTCACAGGCTTCGCCCGTATTCATGGTTATCCGGTCGGGATCGTTGCCAATAATGGTATTCTGTTTTCTGAATCAGCCCTCAAAGGGGCACACTTTGTTGAGCTCTGTGCCCAACGTGGCATCCCCTTGATATTCATGCAGAACATCACCGGCTTTATGGTTGGTCAAAAGTACGAAAATGGCGGCATCGCCAAGGACGGGGCGAAACTGGTGACCGCTGTGGCCTGTGCCAAAGTACCAAAATTCACCATGATTATTGGCGGCTCTCACGGTGCGGGAAACTATGGCATGTGTGGCCGGGCTTACAGTCCCCGGTTCCTGTGGATGTGGCCCAACGCCCGGGTTTCGGTCATGGGTGGCGAACAAGCGGCAAATGTTTTGGCCCAGGTCAAACGCGATGCCATGGAAGCTGGCGACAAAGAATGGCCAGCCGAAGAAGAAGAGGCGTTCAAGGCACCGATCCGCGAACAGTACGCGGTTCAGGGCCATCCTTATTACGCCAGTGCACGGTTGTGGGATGACGGCATTTTTGATCCAGCGGACACCCGCATGGTTCTGGGACTGTCAATTTCCGCTGCCCTCAATCAACCCGTCGAAAAAACTGATTTCGGCATATTCCGGATGTAGTGACATGTCAGATACCACGACATTACAAATCGATGATTTGGGCGTAGCAACCATCACGATCAATCGCCCGGAAGTTCATAATGCTTTTGACGATCATCTGATTGAAGAATTGTCTGCCCGCTTTGAGTCGGCTGAAAATGAAGATGATGTTCGGCTGGTGGTGATTGCGGCGCGCGGGCGGACCTTTTGCGCCGGGGCCGATCTTGAATGGATGCGCAAATCTGCCAACTTCAGCAAAGAAGAGAATATCGCAGATTCGCGCAAACTGGCAGAAGCGCTGCATCGGTTGGACACCATGTCCAAACCCACGCTGGCGCTGATCCAGGGCCCGGCCTATGGCGGTGGCATCGGTGTAATTGCCGCCTGTGATATTGCTATCGCCGTGCGCAGTGCAACGTTCTCGTTGTCTGAGGTCAAACTGGGACTAATCCCGGCAGTAGTGTCGCCTTATGTCATTGGCGCGGTTGGTGCCCGCCAGGCCAGGCGCTATTTTCTGACAGCGGAACGCTTCGATGCCCAGGAGGCTTATCGCATTGGCCTGGTGCATCTGATCGTGAATGACGAAGGCGAAATGCGGGCGGCGGCTGAACGCTACGCCCGTATGTTCATGGAAACGGCCCCTGGTGCTGTTGCGGCCTCAAAGGATTTAATCGCCTCGGTTCGCGACAAGGCCATATCGGCTGATTTAATGGAAGATACCGCACGCCGAATTGCCGACCGGCGGGCCAGCGACGAAGCCCGTGAAGGCATTGGTGCCTTTTTCGATAAACGAAAACCTGAATGGTGATACCTGCCCGATTACCTGACTGCCTGGTATTTCCCTCTCACTGAATTGGTCTGACACATTGTTTGATACTTTGCTTATTGCCAACCGCGGCGAAATCGCTTGCCGCGTCATGGAAACAGCCCGTCATATGGGTATTCGGTCCGTCGCGGTTTATTCCGACGCTGATGCGACATCGCGTCATGTCTCAAAGGCTGATGAGGCCCATCATATTGGCCCATCACCTGCGACCCAGAGCTATCTGGATGCGGACAAGGTGCTGGCTGCGGCCAAGGCCTCCGGCGCCAGGGCAGTGCATCCTGGCTATGGATTTTTGTCCGAAAATGCGGCTTTCGCTGAAGCTTGTGAGGCTGCCGGCATAATTTTTGTGGGACCCCCGCCGTCAGCCATCCGGGCCATGGGTGAAAAGCATGCGGCCAAGGCCCTGATGGTGACCAGCGGTGTACCTGTGGTGCCGGGCTATCATGAAGAAAATCAAGACGATGCGGTTTTAAGAAAGGCCGCAGATGAAATTGGTTATCCGGTTTTGATCAAAGCCACATCTGGCGGTGGCGGTAAAGGTATGCGCCGGGTGAACAAAGGCGATGAATTTGCCGATGCCCTGGCCGGTGCCCGACGGGAAGGTAAAAATTCCTTTGGCGATGATCGGGTGCTGATTGAAAAGTATCTTGAAATTCCACGCCATATCGAAGTCCAGGTCTTTGCGGATAATCATGGCAATGCGGTTTATCTGTTCGAGCGCGATTGCTCCCTGCAACGTCGCCATCAAAAGGTCATCGAAGAAGCCCCGGCGCCGGATTTATCGCCCGATATTCGCAAAGCCATGGGCGAGGCAGCGGTCAAGGCGGCACTGGCCATTGGTTATCGCGGGGCAGGAACCATCGAGTTTATCGTCGATGTCTCGAACGGCCTGGCGGACGCGCCTTTCTATTTTATGGAAATGAATCCCCGCCTACAGGTCGAACATCCTGTGACAGAATTGATCACAGGTGTGGATCTGGTGGAATGGCAATTACGTGTTGCGGCGGGCGAGCCCTTGCCGTTGCGACAGGAAGAGCTTTCCATCACCGGTCATGCCCTGGAAGTCCGCATCTATGCTGAAAATCCGGACAAGGGTTTTCTGCCTTCAACCGGTCGCTTGAAACGTCTGCGATTCCCGGCTGCCGGTCCGCACGTGCGCATTGATACCGGCGTGGAAGAGGGCGACGAGGTAACGCCTTTTTACGATCCCATGATTGCCAAATTAATCGTCTGGGATGAAGACCGGACCCGTGCCCTGCGACGCTTGCGCCGGGCCTTACAGCAAACCGAAGTGGTCGGGGTGAAAACCAACACAGCGTTCCTTGCCCGCATTGCCGTCAACGAAGATTTTGCATCAGCAAATCTGGATACAGGCTTCATTGAACGCCACATTGCTGAACTTGTGCCTGAACCAGGAGCGGCACCTGTACGGGCCTTGGCCATTGCGGCCCTGGCCGTTCTGCTGGACCGGGCCGATGAGGCGGCTTTCAATGCGCATGGCAACGGTGATCCAACTTCACCCTGGCATCAGGTCCATGGCTGGCGCATGAATGACGACGGGCACGATGAAATCAAGCTGGTTGACGCAGAGGAAATTGTTGCCATCCCGGTTCGCTATGTGACAGGCGGATACGAGCTGACCATTGCGGATAAAACTCTGATCGTGAACGGGGAACTGGAAGACGAAGATCGCATCGTCGCCAATATTGATGGTGTGCGGATTGTGGCAACCGTGCTGCTGGATGACGGTGGTGTGACGGTGATTGATGCCGGGCATGTTCACCAGATCGGTATTTTTGATGTCCTCGCCGCAGCCGAAGTTGACGATGCTGGTACCGGCGGTGTCGTCGCCCCGCTGCCAGGCAAGGTCGTCGCCGTATTAACCGAAGCAGGTGCCAGTGTCGACAAGGGCACGCCTTTGATGATTGTCGAGGCCATGAAGATGGAACATACAATTACTGCCCCGGCAGATGGCGTTGTCGATGAAATCCATTTTGAAATCGGGGATGCGGTCGACGAAGGCACCGTGCTGGTGGCCTTCAGCGTGGCAGAAGATTGATGTGTAGCTGAGCAATTTTCCTGTCACGGCCAAGCCAAATACCGTCATGCGCGGGCTTGACCCGCGTACCCACGCCTTTGGGAGACAAGTTTACCAGAAGGTTGATTTCTCATGTTCTGCATCTTCCTGAAATGACCAAAATCCTTTGCCTGAACAAAAATGCCGTCAAGACGTAGATACCCGTGTCAGCCACGGGCATGACGAAAGGGGAGTGTTCCGCCAATTTGTAACAGCCTTGAAGATTGCCGGATCAAGTACGGCAATGACGGAGGGTTATTGACCGACCGTCAGTCCCAATAAGCTACCTGTGGTGGCAGTGTCTCGAATATTTACACCAGGAACGATTCACTGAATCTCAAGCATTCTGGAATAACGTGCCTTCAGTACAGCGTAACTGAGGCATTGAAAATTGACCCGCAACCGGCTTGAAAACAAGGTTTTCCTGATTGTCGATGACGATCCAATGCAGCTGCGACTCATCGAAAAAGTTGTCAGCCTGATTGGCGGCGTCAAGGTCATGGCGGCGACGGGTGGGCACCAGGCGCTGGAGATTTTTCGCCAGGGTCGGGTAGATTTTGTGCTCTGCGATCTGATGATGTTTCCCATGGATGGCTTCGAGCTCTGCCGCAATATTCGCAAGCTGCCCTTTGCCAACGTCAAACAAATTCCCATCATAGTTTCAACGGGTTACAGTACAATGTTGAATGTGGAGTCAGCCCGCGACGCCGGGGCAACCGAAATTTTGCGCAAACCCTACAATCCCGTCAAACTGTTTGACCGGGTACTCTCTGTGCTCGACAGGCCCCGTGACTTCATTGCCCAGCCCCACTTTCGCGGCCCTGACCGCCGCCGAAAATTCCTGACCCCGCCAGGTGTCGGTGAAAGACGTTTTTCAGCGCCTGTGAAGTAAAATCAAGCCGGACGTGTCCGGAATGGCTTGATCGATGGCGGGCTGCGTGGCACAAAAGTACAGCCCTCGATTTCCATGTTCATGAGCTCCCATGACGGTTCATTTGCTAAAATTATGTGTTGGCGTCGATGACGTTGACCAGTTGCGCCGCCACCAGGAAGCCCGCACTGCGCGGGGGGAACGGCTGGTGCATGTGACGCGCAACAGACCCCGGCGGGATGGGGAAGTTCTGGATGGCGGTTCGCTCTATTGGGTGATCAAGCGGATTGTTGCGGTGCGCCAGCAGATCATTGGTCTGGAAGAGGTACACGGCAGCGATGGCGTTCGGCGTTGCGCCATAATCTTGCATCCTGATCTGGTGCTGACCATGCCGCAGCCCCGCAGGCCGCATCAGGGTTGGCGGTATTTAGAAGACGACGTGGCACCAGGTGATGCGCCCAAAGGCGGTTCCGCCAGCGACATCCCTCCGGATATGGCGGCTGAACTCAGAAACCTCGGTCTACTTTAAGCAAAGCTTGCTCTGATCAAGATCAGGCGGCAACCGAGTTTTGTTGTTGGCGGGCATTGAAAATCCGCGCCTCGGCCATCTTGTCAGCCATTTTTTCCGGTGCCATTTGCGCTGCATTTGCCTTGCGGAACAGATCGATCAACGTGTCATGGATTTGTGCCGTATGCGCATAAGCCTTCACTTCGTCATATACCGGTCGCTCGTGTGAAATATTGATAATGCCGCCGGCGTTGATTACGTAGTCCGGTGCGTACAGGATTTTTTGTGCGGCGAGGCTTTCACCATGATGCGCCTGGGACAATTGGTTATTGGCGGAACCGGCAACGATGTTTGCCTGCAATCGTGGCAGGGTCTCGTCATTGATCACGGCACCCATGGCGCAAGGGGCAAATACATCTACCTTTGCCTCGTAAATGCTATCCGGATGTACGGTGTTTGCGCCCCATTTGTCTGCCATTTGCTCCATGGCTTTGGCGTCAATATCGGTCACTGTCAGCTGCGCTCCGGCCTCGGCCAGGTACTGGCAAAGATAGTATCCAACATGCCCCACACCCTGCACCGCAACCTTCACGCCTTCCAGCGTGGGGCGCTGTAAACGATGGGCGACCGCTGCCCGAATACCATGATAAACGCCCCAGGCCGTCGCCGGTGAGGGATCGCCCGAAAGTGCTGCCAGACCGGCCACATGATCGGTGACACCGGCCACAAGGCCAAGGTCAGCAACGGATGTGCCAACATCTTCGGCTGTGATGTACCGCCCACCCAGTTGCTCGACAAAGCGTCCGAAAGACTGGAAAAGTTCAGGGGATTTGTCTGATCGCGGATCACCAATAATCACGGCCTTGCCGCCACCCTGGTTCAGTCCCGCCATGGCGGCCTTGTAAGTCATGCCGCGCGACAGCCTGAGGACGTCAGTCAGGGCCTCGTCGTCGCTGGCATAAGGCCACATGCGCAAGCCACCAAGGGCTGGCCCAAGGGTCGTATCATGGATGGCGATAATCGCCCGAAGGCCGGTTGCCCGATCATGGCAGTAAATAACATCTTCGTGCTCGCTAAATTCACCGTGATCAAAAACCGACATGGGATCCTCCATCCACAAAAGCAAAACAGGGTTAATGTGATGGTGGACATATTTGCAGAAAATCGTTTCAAAACAATAAATTAAACGATCATTAACAGAAATAGCATCAATCTGTTACGCAAGTGAGGAGTTTTGAAAAAATCAATCTATTGAATGTGAATTCACGCAACTTTTCTCCGAACGGTAAGGCAGGCTGACCTTCCGCACTACATCTCCTGACAACAAGAATCTGTTATTCAGCGGCCTCGGATGGCAACGGAAACCATTGCAGATGACGGGCAGGCTCCGGTATGACAGCATCCGCTGATCCGCTGGCGGAAGTACCCTCCAGGGCCGCAATCGCCTTTTGGGCATCCTGTACCAGGTCGTCCAGATTTTGCAGCGATATGCTGGATTTGTGCGTTGAATAAGTGGGGCCAGAGGCTGTGTAATCAATGTCGTTCAACGACATGACGGCGGCCTTGCCCGCCTGCTTGTGCCACCAGCGCCCTGTGGGGCCGTCGCAGGCGTAGGCTGACAGCAGCTTGTGGCCGTTGGTCGCGACCCAGTCTATGGCGCCCAGGATAAAGCTGACTTCGTCTTCGCTGTTAAAATAGTTGAGGCCAAAACGGGTCCAGCCCGGTTTGATGATTTCACAGCCACCCATGATCTGAACGTTGAATTCCTCGGACGTCTCGCTGTCGATGCCAAGCAAACGGTGACCGTAAGGTCCAGCGCAGGAACAGCCACCGCGGGTCTGGATGCCAAAATAATCATTGAGAACAGCCACCACAAAGTCATGATGCAGATAGCGTTCGCCGTGGCGCACGAGAAAGGAAATGATTGGCAAGCGGTCTGTCTGGTTGTTGCCAAGGATGTTGATGTTCGGGTTTTTCCCTAATATATCAATGGCATGGCGGGCCATGTCCTTTTCGTGGGTGAAGATATTTTCTGCACCAACGGCTTCTTTCAACTGGAACACCAGCCCTGCGCGGATTGAGCCAACGATGTCAGGCGTGCCACCTTCTTCGCGATGTTCAGGATCGTCAATATAGCGATGGGCGTCGGAACTGACGTAGCTGACGGTGCCACCCCCGGGAATGACCGGGACCTTGTTTTTCATCAAGGATTTTTTCATGATCAAAATACCCGGCGTGCCCGGACCGCCCGGGAATTTATGCGGGGAAATGAAAACAACATCCTTGTTGGCCGCGCTGTCTGGCGCGTCTGCGTAGTTCATATCGATGGGCACATAGGGAGCGGCGGCAGCAAAATCCCAGCAGGCGATGGCACCATGCTCGTGCAACATTGTCGTGACGGTATCTGTGTTGGTAATAATGCCTGTAACGTTTGAAGCCGCTGAAAAGCTACCGATTTTCAAAGGTCGGTCGGCAAATTCCAGTAACCTGGTCTGCAGAATATCGAGATCGACCAGACCCGCTTCATCTTCTTCAACGACGATGACATCCGCGATGGTTTCCCGCCACAAAACTTCATTTGAATGGTGTTCATAAGGGCCAATGAAAATAACAGGCCGCATTTCAGGAGGAATTTGGTCCGCAAAACCATATTCTTCATCAAGTTCGTTTGGCAGTCGAAGATTCAGGATATTGATCAAACGATCGACCGTGCCTGTGGCTCCTGAGCCGCAGAACAGAACAGCATCACGCTCGTCGCCGTTCACAGCCTTCAGGATGATACTACGGGCATCTTCACGGTAACGGGTTGTCTGGTGTCCTGTGCCGGATGTTTCGGTATGGGTATTTGCGTAGAAAGGCAAAACTTCGTCACGAATGAAGTCTTCGATAAACCCAAGGGATCGGCCAGACGCCGTGTAGTCTGCGTAAGTAATCCGCCGCACACCAGCCGGGCCTTGCATCGCCTGATCGTTGCCGATCAGTGAATTGCGAACCTTGTCGACCAAAGCGACGTTTTTCATCACGGACCCATCTATTTTACATAAAAAAGAAGTTTAATAGCGTCGCCGCTAAATAGCACTTCAAATCATTCAATAGAAGAGGGAACAGGGCCTGAATTATTCAAATGAACTTATTCAAGCAGCCGTGGCTCAGCCGTGGCTCAGAAGCGGTAACCTACGGTGGTCCCGACAAAGTATTGGTCAGAGGCCTTGACCAACGGACTGTTGGCCGCTTGATCCATCATCAAGGTACCGCGACCATCTATGGTCAGGTAAATATTCTGGTCAACGTTGTAAACAATGGAAGCAAAGCCGGCAAATTCCTGGAAACCGGCGGTTGGTGTATAGGCAGCGCGACCAGAGGTCGCCTCTGAACTTGTCACACCAAAATTTGCCAGCATATAGGAAGCGCTGGCAAATTTCGTGGCGGCACCAAGGATCAAGCTGGAATCTTCACTGAGCCGGCCACCAAGGGCCAAGCTGGCATTCCCGACAATGCCATGGTGACCGCTGCCGTTCAGGCCATAGCGCAGATCGCCTTCGAGGCGCCAGGGGCCATTAAAATGTTGAAAAAACACCCCGGCTTCAATACTGGATTTCAGATCTGCCATGCCGGACAGATCAGTATTATCTGATGAATCCCTGCCAGCAGACCAGGTAATCCTGGGACCTGCTTTGGTTTGTCGCCGCCGGACCAAATTCAGGCCAAGCCCGCGCTGGGTGCTGAGGAAGTAAGCCCCGCGCCACTCAATATCAACCACCGGCATCGCTTGGCCTGTGTAATCATCACTGCCAACATAATCAGCAGCAAACCCCATACCGGCGCCAACGTTGGTTTTCCACTCACTGTCGTTTTCAATCCGTGTCGCGGTGGCGCCAAATGTCCAAGCCTCAAGATCAGGAACACCAGCGACAGCATCGAGAGCAAAGCTGCTGGATAGAGCGACAGCGACGCCGACGGCAAATAACTGGCGCAATTTCATGATGTTCCCCTGTTCGTGTTGATTATCAACAACTTAACCCGGTTGCAGTCTCGCTGGCAAGCCATTCGTCAAGAACAGATTCAATCCAGCAATGCGCAGACATAATCGCCGATGGCCAACGATGATGTCAGGCCGGGAGACTCCATACCAAACAGGTTAACCAAACCCGCTATACCATGATCCGCAGGACCTTCGATCATGAAGTCAGCAACCGGGTCACCTGGTGCCTGAATCTTGGGCCTGATACCGGAATAAGCTGCTTCCAGAGCGCCATCAGCCAGGTCTGGATAATATTGCCGGACCGAGGCATAAAAGCTGTCCGCTCGCGATGGGTTCATCGTGTAATCAATAGAGTCAATCCATTCCTGATCCGGGCCAAATTTTGCCTGCCCGCCAAGATCAAGCGTTAAATGGATGCCCAGACTGGCGTCCGGGGGGACCGGGTAAATCAGCCTTGTGAAAGGTGATTTGCCCGTCATGGAAAAATACGAGCCCTTCAACAGGTAACGTTTCGGAATATGGTTTGGCTTCAAGCCACTGATATTGTTAGCAATATCTTGCGCCCCAAGCCCGGCAGAGTTAATCAGGGTATTCGCCGTCAGGGAGAGCGGGGTATCGCCACCAACCTCGATGTGAAATTGATTACTTTCGGATCTGGCGGACTGAAATGGACTGTTGAAGGCGATCACCATGCCCAGGTCTTCTGCTTCCCCTTGATAGGCCAGCATCAGTCCATGGCTGTCGACAATTCCGGTCGACGGGGACAAAAGGGCACCAACACCCGCCAAGGCAGGCTCAAGGGACTTCATTTCCGGCCCGTTGAGAAACACCATATCAGGGATGCCATTAGTTTCCGCCGTCCTTTTCAGTTTCTCAAGCGTTGCCAGATCTTTGTCCTGTGAGGCGACAATTAGTTTGCCCAGTCGTTTGTGTTCGACGCCGCGTTCTTCGCAATAGTGGTAAAGCGCCTCTTTTCCCTGGACACAAAGCTTCGCCTTAAGACTGCCGGGTTGATAATAAATACCGGCATGGATGACCTCGCTGTTGCGGGAACTGGTTCCTGTACCAATATCATTTTCTGCTTCCAGAACAATAACTTCCCGGCCTTTCTTTGCCAAAGACCTGGCGATAGCCAGGCCGATAACACCTGCGCCAACAACAACGCAATCTACTTTTTCGCTCATGTTTATCCTTTTGGCCGAAACCAGGGCTTTTGCGGTTTAATCGGATAAGCTTCAGCTTCCATTTTCGGCGCACACCTTGAGTTTGACGGAACGCTGCGTTTTCGTTAAGTCCGGAAATGTTCTGGTCACGCCATGGTGTATCGGCGTGATTTGCTGGTTTTCACCTGATCAAGCAACCTTGCCATGGCAGGCGTTCTTCGTGAAGGCGATCTTGCCAAACTAGAGCGATTCCGGTTCAAACGGAATCGCTCTGACATGTTATTTGTGGAGTTGTTGGATGACTGGATACCTTCGGCGCCTTAGTGCCGTTTCAACGTTGGCCATTGCAGGCTTGTTTTTTGTACTGGCAATGGCGAGCGCCGGGCCTGCCCAGTGGAAATCTGAATGGCCGAAAACAGATTTTTCAAATACATCAATTGATTTGTCTGAAATCATGTCTGGCGGCCCGCCAAAAGATGGCATTCCCTCCATTGATAATCCTTTGTTTGTTCCATTGGCCGAGGCGACGCAATATGCCGAAACTGAACCCGTAATTGGCCTCTCTATCAACGGTGATGCCCGGGCTTATCCATTACAAATCCTCATGTGGCACGAGATTGTCAATGATACCGTCGGCGGCGTACCCGTTTCGATAACGTTTTGTCCCTTGTGCAATGCAGCCATCGTGTTTGATCGACGTCTTGACGGACGTACACTTGAATTTGGCACAACAGGCAAATTACGTCGTTCCGATCTGGTGATGTACGACCGGCAAACCGAGACCTGGTGGCAGCAGTTTCTGGGGCAGGGGATCGCCGGGGAATTGAATGGCAAAGTTCTGAAGACAATTCCTTCCCGCCTTGAATCCATGGCATTGTTTCGCCAGCGTTTCGAAAACGCCAAAGTATTGGTGCCATCGGTAGACAGCCGTCGTCGCTATGGAGCGAACCCATATGCCTATTACGACTCTATGCCTCAGCCTTTTTTGTATCGCGGACCCATGCCTGTCGGCATTGCACCATTGGCGAGGGTGGTTTCATTCGTGGATGGAGACGGCAAGCGTCAGGCGTGGTCCCTGGACCGTTTGCGACGTGATCGCAGGGTAGAGGCCCCGGGAAACATTGTTATCACCTGGGAGGCGGGGCAGAACTCGGCCCTGGATTCACCGACGATCAGTGAAGGAATGGATGTTGGAAATGTCGTTGTGCAGATTCGAAAAAATAGCGGGTATGTTGATGTGGCCTACGGTGTTGATTTTGCTTTTGCTTTCAATGCCTTCTACCCAAAAATTGAAGTAAAAAACTAATAAAATAGACTGTGATATCAGAGAGTGATTGATGCTGATGGAAACACTTCAGCTTGGCTTGGGGTTGATTAGTCCGACTGTGCTGGTTGTTTCGAGATCGACACCGGTAAATATCGCCCCAACGACACTGCATCCATCAAGGACTGCACCGTCGAAATCAGCGTTGGTCAGGTTCGCACCATCCAGCTTTGCATCGGTAAGTCGGGCAAAGGAAAAATTTGCGCCGACAGCCCGAACCCGTGTTAGATCCGCAGGCCAGTTGCGAACAGAGACACTGTCAATTTTCAAGGGGGTTATGTTGGCGTTGCGGAGATCAGCAGCAGATAAATTTACAAAACAAAGATCGGCGCCCCGTAAATCGGAGTCTTCAAGATTTGCCTGCCGACAGTCTGCATAGCCAAGGTTTGCGTGCGCAAGAAGGGCACCCTTCAAGGAGCTGTTTTTCAGACTGCAGCCGACCAATTTGGCCGCTGACAAATCAACGCCGGAAAAATCGAGATTAGAGAGGTCAAGACCAGATAAATCAGCACGCTCTCCCTCACGGCCTCCTGACGATATCCAAATGTTGTGTCGGACAAGAACATCCTTGATAACAACGCCTTGGGCCTCAGGTGAGCGATGTAACAGAGCTGAGCGAACCTGTTCATCTGTCAGGGCTCCATCGTCGAGAATAGCGCCTCGCAATTCGGTATCAGTCAGATTAGCTGCAGCCAGATCAGCTTTTTCGAGTGACGCGCCCTGCAAATTGGCACCTGATAAATTACTATTGCTCAAATCTGCACCTTTGAAACCGGCACCTGTTAAATTGCACTCCCGAAGATCAGCACCTTGTAGATTAGCGTTCGAAAAATCTGCGTTGGTAAAATCACCTTTGATGAGCAAGGCGTTGTTCAGTTGAGCTGAGGCAAATATCGAATTTCGTGCATTTACGCTGGTCAAGTCCGTGCGAACCATGCCTGCGGTAGAGAAATCACTGTCTGAAAGTTCCGCACCTTCGAGGGAAACATCCGAAAAGTCGGAGCCACGACCATCCACCCCTCGCATGTCGGTAGAGGTTTTCATCCCGCCATCAGATGAAGGCGATTCGCCAAACTGGCTTTGACTTAAATTGGCTTCACGGAAGCACGTTTCAGTCAGGACCGCGCCTCGCAAAACAGCACCGCGCAAATCAGCGTAGGTCAAGTCAGCGCCTTGCAGGTTTGCGACACTGAAGTCACATCCCATAAGATCTGCGGAAACCAGACCAGCTTTTCGAAGCGAAGTGAATTTGAACGTACAGCCAGAGAAAAAACCTTCAGAAAGGTTTCGGCCATCCAGATTTATCGATGAAAGGTTGTAGTTTTCAAGACGTGCCCGGCGGCCGCCACTTTGGGATTTCAAATGTTTGACATGTGACTTTATCACATCGTCAAGTTCATTTGGTTCCATATGAGACAACTGATCGGGCAACTAACTACTCCACCAGGCAACGAGGTATTCGAAACCTGAAATGTTAAATCTTCGCCCCTGCGGATTCAAATAAGGCTAGATTGACAAAAAATCAAACTAAATATCAACAGAACCTGATTTAGGCTTCAGTAGTTTCTTCTGTTTTGGAATGATTACTGACTGGGGTCACAATAAATGATTATGAGTACAATAGGTGAATATTATCCTAACCACTAGTCTGGCCAGCCTTTTCGGCAGGTCAAATCAGCAGGGTGTAGCCAACTTTGTTGGAAACGCCCCGTGGCGAAACAGGTCAAGGTAGCCACCAACGACACAGCTGATTGCCGTTTTGTTAAGTCGGGAATCGCATGGTTAATCTGGTATTTAGCGGAATTTGTAACCATATTGTGTAGGGGTCAACGCAAAAACGACGCGTATTGTCAGTTTGGTTGATCTTGATTGGCTAATCTACTTGAGTTCAGGGTGAGACGGGATGACGAATGACAAAAAAGGGCTGGTTACCCGGTCCAGTGATCAAGATATCGATGACTTTTTTGCCAAAATGTCATCCCTGCCTGTGTTGCGACCACGGGGCCAAAAAGGCCGTCTGATTTTCGCCATGGACGCGACAGCTAGTCGGGAACCCGCCTGGAACAAGGCCTGCCGCATTCAAAGTGATATGTTTAGCGAAACAGAAGCGCTGGGCGGACTTGAAATTCAAATGGCCTGGTACCGGGGCTTTGCCAATTTCCGAACGACCCCCTGGTTGTCAAATTCCAGGGACCTCGTAGGTTTTATGGGGTCTGTGCGTTGTCTGGGTGGCCAGACGCAAATAGAAAAAATACTTGATCATGCGTTGGACGAAGCCGCCAAGGGGAAGATCAACGCCCTTGTGTTTGTTGGTGATTGTGTAGAGGAAGATGTCGACAGGCTATGTGGATTGGCGGGGAAAATGGGATTGTTGGGCATTCCCGCATTCATTTTTCAAGAAGGTGATGAGCCCTTTGCCGCCCGGGCTTTCGGGCAAATCGCGGAGCTTTCGGGTGGCGCGCACTGCCGTTTTGATCTTTCAAGTGCCCAACAACTGCGTGATTTATTGGCTGCTGTCGCTGTTTATGCGGCAGGCGGTCGCAAGGCATTGCAGGACTTCAGTCAAGACCGGGGTGGCGAAGTGCTGAAAATTGCCAAACAAATAAGGTAGGGAGCGACGATGTTGGCCTGGTTTGTATTAGGAATCAGCATTCTGCTGGGCGTCACGCTCGCGGGGCGCTGGTTTGCAACGGCTGATCCGAAGGATATGCTGCGGATTTTGACGCGGCTTGGATTGGGGCTTGTCGTTTGCGCCATCATCTTTCTGGCCCTTACCGGACGCTTGGGCTTTGCCATTCCCTTGTTGGTTGCCGCGTTCTGGTGGGTCGTACGAAGCAGTCTCAAAGGTATTCTGTTTCGCGGTGCCCAAAAGGCTTTCAGGCGTGCTGGCAGTGGCTCTTCCGGGAACGGTGGTGAGTCCGGCATCAGGACAGACTATTTGCGAATGTTTTTGAACCATTCAAGTGGCGAGATATCCGGTGAGGTTCTGAAAGGTCCCTTTAAAGGCGCAACACTAACAGACCTTTCGACAACGCAAATCATCGAATTATTGAATGAATGCCACGCCAACGACGCTAAATCAGCCCATTTGCTTGAGACTTATCTCGATAAGACCGTTGGGCCAGAATGGCGAGAGGACTGGTCGGGGCAGGGCGCAAATTCTAATGGCCAGGCGGGCAGCGCGGCAAGCGGGCCAATGACAATGGAGGAAGCGCTTGAAGTACTTGGTCTCAGTGGCAGGCCGGACAGAGATGAAATCAAGGCGGCGCACCACAAATTGATGCAAAAAATGCATCCGGACCTGGGTGGATCAACTTGGCTCGCAAGCAAGATAAATCAAGCCAAGGACCTGTTGTTGAGTGCCTGAGGGATGCGCTTGCGTTCTGCGGTCACCCATGGCAAAACCCTTTCATCTGAAACAACTGCTAATGAAACAACTGCTAATTGTCGTTTGTAGTGCGCCAGCCTTTATCTGCGAACTTAGTCTTGCCCGCCACACTTCTTGACGAGACCTGCCAGTATGAGCATTCCCCCAGTATGAGCATTCCTAAAGTCCGAAAGGCTGTTTTTCCAGTTGGCGGTCTTGGTACCCGGTTTTTGCCGGCGACCAAAGCCATGCCGAAGGAAATGTTACCGGTCGTTGATAAACCTCTTATTCAATATGCTGTTGAAGAGGCGCGGGCCGCCGGAATTGAGGAGTTTATTTTTGTAACTGGTCGCGGCAAATCGGCCATTGAAGATCACTTCGATCAATCCTGGGAATTGCAGGAGCAATTGGAGACCAAGAACAAACATCAAGAGCTGGCAGCCCTTGGTGAATGGTTACCAGCTGCTGGTGCTGTCGCCTACACACGTCAGATGGAACCGCTGGGGCTGGGGCATGCCGTTTGGTGCGCCCGTAACCTTGTTGGGGATGAGCCGTTTGCTGTTTTGCTGGCGGATGATCTTGTGCTGTCCCAGACGGCTTGCCTGAAACAAATGACGGACGCCTATGCCGAGGCGGGTGGGAATATCGTCGCCGTTATGGATGTGCCACGGGAACATACAAACAGATATGGCATACTGGAGCCGGGTGAAACTTCCGGATCACTTGTACAAGTGAAGGGGTTGGTCGAAAAGCCAGCGCCTGAAGTTGCACCATCCACGTTATCTATCATTGGTCGTTATATTCTACAGCCGGAAGTATTTTCTCAACTTGAAAAGGGAGAGCGCGGGGCTGGTAATGAAATTCAGCTTACTGACGCTCTTGCTGCGCAAATCGGGACGGACCCGTTTCATGGACTGCGATTTGAGGGTGAACGGTTCGATTGTGGCGACAAAGCTGGTTTTCTGCGAGCTAATATTGCGTTTGCATTGGAGCGTGAAGAATTGCGGGATGACGTACAGGCTTTCATCAACAACTTTGCAAATAACAGCTAACGATAGTCCTTAAGGTACAAAAATGAAAATTGCGATGATTGGGACTGGCTACGTCGGTCTTGTTTCCGGAACCTGCTTTTCTGAATTCGGAGCCGATGTTGTTTGTGTCGACAAGGACAAAAGCAAAATCGACACTTTGGAAGCCGGAAAGATTCCAATTTTTGAGCCTGGCCTGGATGCTTTGGTTGCCAGCAATGTGAAGGCAGGTCGTTTGACATTTACAACCGATCTGGCTTCTGCGGTCAAAGATGCAGACGCCGTCTTCATTGCCGTGGGAACACCCAGTCGCCGCGGAGATGGTGCGGCTGATCTGAGTTACGTGTTTGCTGCAGCAGAAGAAGTAGCCGATGCTTTGACGGGTTATACCGTGATTGTGACCAAGTCGACGGTTCCTGTTGGCACGGGGGCTGAAGTGGAAGCGCGGATACGGGCGCGCAGGCCTGATGCGGACTTTGATGTGGCATCGAACCCGGAATTTTTGCGAGAAGGAGCGGCAATTGAAGACTTCATGCGCCCGGACCGCGTCGTTGTCGGCACGCGATCCGAACGCGCCATTGACGCCATGCGTGAATTATACCGGCCTTTGTTTCTTAGCGAGACCCCCGTCATTTTCGTTAGTCGAAAATCGGCTGAGCTGATCAAGTATGCTGCGAACGCATTCCTGGCGACAAAAATCTCGTTCATTAACGAAATGGCTGACTTGAGTGAAAAAGTCGGTGCAGATATTCAGGATGTAGCCCGGGGAATTGGCCTGGATGGCCGGATTGGCAAGAAATTTTTGAATGCCGGCCCTGGTTATGGCGGCAGCTGTTTCCCGAAAGATACCAATGCGCTGGTCAATACGGCCCGGGAAGCCGGAGCACCAACGGCCATTGTCGAAGCGGTTGTGGGTGTTAACGACCGGCGCAAACATGCCATGGCGGGTCGGATTATTGATGCTTGTGGTGGTGATGTGAACGGCAAAACGGTCGGTATATTGGGCGTTGCTTTCAAGCCAAATACCGATGACATGCGGGATGCCCCGAGCCTTGATATCATTCCCGCTCTGCAGAAAGCCGGTGCAACTGTTCGGGCCTATGACCCTGAAGGTATGCGCGAAGCAAAAGAGATGCTGCAAGATGTGGAATGGTGTGATGGCACCTATGAAGCGCTTGAGGGCGCAGACGTTGTCGCTATCATCACGGAATGGAACGAATTTCGTGGCCTTGATCTTGATCGCGTTAAATCGTTGCTCACACAGCCTATAATGGTCGACTTGCGAAATATCTACGATCCCGTAGACATGAAAAATGCTGGTTTTGCCTATTTTGGCATTGGCCGTGGAACCGCAATGGTCGACAACGACGAATAGCTGGAAAACCTTTACATGACTGATCACAGCTATAAATTTCACCCAACCATTCTACGCGAATACGACATTCGTGGCATCGTCGGCGAAACTTTGTCGACTGCTGATGCTAACGCCATTGGTCGGGCCTTTGGCACCATCGTGGTCCGCCAATCCGGCAAAGGTACCAGCATCTGCCTCGGCTATGATGGGCGCACAACATCACCAGACATGGAGGAGGCGCTATGTGACGGCCTGACGTCAGCTGGTGTTGATGTGATCCGCATTGGTCGCGGTCCGACCCCCATGTTGTACTTCGCGGTCTATCACCTTGAGGCCGATGGCGGAATTATGGTAACGGGCTCACACAATCCACCAGCCCACAACGGTTTCAAAATGATGATGGGGCACAAATCATTTTTTGGCGAGGATATCCAGCGTCTTGGGAAAATGTGTGCGGATGGAGATATCGAAGTCGCTGATACGCCCGGTCAGTTCCGGGAACATGACCTGAAAGAAGCCTATCTTGAAGAGCTGGCTGCAGCCTGTGCGCCTGTCGGTGAGCTTGATGCCTTTCGGGTGGCTTGGGATGCCGGGAATGGCTCAGGCGGTGAGATGATGGCGGAACTTGTGAAACGTCTGCCTGGCGAGCACATCCTTCTTAATGAAGAAATAGACGGCTCGTTTCCGAACCATCATCCGGATCCAACTGTGGCTGAAAATCTTGTCCAGATTCAAGACGTCGTCCGCGAACAAAACCTTGATCTTGGTATCGCCCTGGATGGTGATGCTGACCGTATTGGCGTGGTCGACGGGCAGGGACGTATTCTGTGGGCTGACCAACTGATGGCGTTATTGGCGCGAGACGTGTTGGCCGACAATCCCGGTGCCACGATAATTGCGGACGTTAAATCCAGCCAGTTATTCTTTGACGAAGTTGCCCGCTTGGGCGGCAAGCCCATCATGTGGCAAACAGGTCATTCTCTGATTAAAGGAAAAATGGCAGCCGAAAATTCTCCTTTCGCCGGGGAAATGTCTGGCCACATCTTTTTTGCTGATCGCTATTACGGTTATGACGACGCGCTCTATGCAGGCGTCCGGCTGCTGGGTGTATTGACGCGGACCGGCAAGTCACTGGCTGAGCTGTTTGATGAACTACCGATCTTTATCAATACGCCAGAAATCCGCATTGATTGCCCCGATGAACGCAAATTCGATATCGTTGCAGAAATCCGGGATCGACTGAAGGCCGATGGCGCTGATGTCGACGACATCGACGGCGTTCGGGTAAGTGTCGATGGCGGCTGGTGGTTGCTTCGGGCATCCAATACTCAAGCCGTTCTGGTCGCGCGTTGTGAGGCCAAAGATACCGCTCAGCTTGAAACGCTCAAGACTGCCTTGCGCGAAGCTCTCAACACAAGTGGCATTGATGCATCAGCGGTTTGACATTTCTTCTGTCTGATAAGCTCGTTCAGGCAATAGTCTTGGGGAGATAAAGTACCAGGCTATAGCGACAATTTGAATCACAGCAACAATCAAGAATGCTGTTTGATACGCATCTGGCGGATAGATATTGTCTCCAGAAACCGGGAACTGGTTTATGACGATGCCAATGCCGTACTGAAAGGCAAAAGCCATCCCGAATACAAATACATTCAAGCCAGTGTTCGCGGCCGCAGATTTTTTCGTTGGGAAATGTTGCGACAGCACAGCGAAGGCGATGGCCGAATAATTACTGAGAAATCCGAACAGCAACCACATGTTCAGGCTTGTCTCGATCCCGCCGTAAATGATGCCAAACTGTGTGAGCAAAAACAGCGCATTCCCCGCAATGATGACTGTCTGAGGACGTATTTTCCATTTTCGAAAGGCGACATCGGGTACGACCCCCATCGCTGCCATGCCAATAAACATAGCGAAGGCAACGAGGAACATATGATTTGCCGCAGGCGCGGCTGGCATCCCGGCAACATCCTTTAGCCAGGGACCAATCCACAATGTTTGCATCGCCATTCCAGCTGATGCCGCCGTGAAGGTGAGCGGGGCTACTCTCCAGAAAAGCCTGTCACGATAAATATTTTTCAGGCCTTTGATTTGGTCGGCAATGGATCCGGAAGTTTTTGCCTCGGGCTTTTCCGGGCAAATGAAGAAAATGATCAAGGCGACAGCGACTGTGGCGAAGCCAATGCCTGTATACACGCCGCGCCAATCCGTAACACCCAGCGCCAATTCAACCGGGGCCGTTGCAGACAGTGCGCCAAGGCCGCCAAAACTCATGAACAAGCCATTGACCAAGGGCAGGCGATCCCGGGGGAACCACAGTACAATTGCCTTGAAGGATGCCATCAAACCGCCTGAAACGCCCAAGCCGATCAGGGCCCGACCAACAAACAGGGTTGTCTTGCTGTCGCCGGTGGCAAAGACAAATGCGCCAAGTGCAGCTGTTGCAAAGAGTGCTGCCTGGACCTTTACGGGACCAAAACGGTCCAGAAGAATGCCAAGAGGAATTTGAAAGGCTGCAAATGTCAGGAAATAGGCCGCAGTCATCAATCCAAGATCACTGGCGCTGAGGCCCATGTCATCGATCAGGTCCGGCGCGATAACAGCGTTAACCGAGCGAAAGAAGTAAGACAAGTAATAGCCGCTGGCAAATGGCAGGAAAACCGTCAGCACGATGCGCAGCATGGCAGGGGGAGGCCTGGTCAAAGGATATGGATCAGCGCGACGCTACTTTGACGACCTGGTCACCTTCAGGCGAAATCGCAACGCAAGAAATTGCTTGGCGCTTCAGGATTTTGCAGGCAGAGGCAGCGTCTGTTTTGCGCAAACCCAAAAGGCGAGCTCGATAAACTTTACCACCCTTGATCGGAACTTGATCAATAGAAGGTCGGGCGTGCATCAGAACATCAGGTAATGCATGGGTGGCCAGATCCAGACGGCGTCGGGCTGAGGCATAACGCTTGTAGGCACCAACCTGAATGCCCCACCAGCTTTTGCCATCTTCCGGTGACGGTGCGGCATCAGATTTAGAAGGGGCAATCAGGGATTTGATGGTTCTGGCTAACATAGTTGTAAAGGGTTCTGCTTTAGCCTTTTCCGGATTGGCTTGTGTTGATTTCAGCCGAGGCAGAGGGATCTTTTTTGCAGATTTACCAGTACCGACTTTGGCGATAATAACAGGCTGGGCCTTTTTGCCTTTATGCTTGTCCAGTGTTCGGGCGCGATTGAACGAAGCATTCATCAGAAAGGCGACTTTTCTGTCACGCTTCTTTGCCGTTCGTCCGCCCAGTAAAACCGCAATTAACCGGCGTTCGTCTTTGACCGCAGATGTGGCGATATTAAAACCTGAAGCGCGAATGTAGCCCGTTTTCAAACCGTCCATGCCAGAGTATTTTTCCAGCAGACGGTTGTGGGTGCGGAATGTGCGTTTGCCCCATTTGAAACTAGGAATCGAAAAATAGTGGTAATACTGGGGAAACTCGTCAATCAGTGCCCTGGAGAGCAAGGCGATGTCTCTGGCGGTCGTCCGTTGGCGCCTGTTCGGCAGCCCCGAAGCATTCATAAAGCGGGTGCTCTTCATCCCCAGTTTGTGGGCGGTATCCGTCATTCGCATGGCGAATTCGAATTCAGTTTCGCCCATTGCTTCAGACAAAACTGTCGCGGCATCATTTGCTGATTTCACTGCAACAGCGATTATTGCCTTTTCAACTGAAATCCTGGAACCGCGCTTCAAACCAATTTTTGATGGCGTCTGTCCAGCGGCACGCCTGGATACCTTCAGTTTCTGTTTCAGATTCAATTTACCATTTTCCAGCGCGGTGAATATCTGGTAAAGCGTCATCATCTTGGTGAGGGAAGCGGGGTAACGTCGCTGATCAGCGCGGCGAGAATACAAAACTTCACCACTTGTTGCATCAATCACAATGGCAGAAACTCTGGCAGAAACAGTTGCAGGCTGTAAAACGGTAATCAGCAACCCAACAAGAACGGCCATAACCGATAATGTTTTGGCAGTTTTCAGAGTCCGGGTTTTATTGCCATGGGCAATTGCCGTCATTAAGTCAATTGCCGTCATTAAGTGAAGTCCCCTTGAACCCGGATCATTACAAGAACCCGGTTTATATAATCACCGCCATCATAAGTGTAGCGATTGAATCACGGCTTACATTGCGCCATCAACCCTAAATTTGTGTAAATTTCAAACAAATGTCCCAAATAATCCATCAGTGGCTAAATAATGCCATAATTCCCTGTTTTTAAACAGCAAAACCTCCATCCATTTCGCAGATTTGGAAAATATTGTGCAGTGCAGCAAAATTTATGTTGACACAGCGCTCTTGAAGTATCATATTCCTGATATATTGCAGTGCAGCATTAATTGGTTGGTTGGTAAGCGGCTGATACTGCTTGGATAAATATTCAGACGGGCCAATGATAGATCCCGTTCACCGCGACTGCGAACAGCAGATGTGCATATGAGGAAAAAGAAGATGGCTAAAACTAATTCGACCAAATCGACTGTAGATACAGCAACTAAAACCATGGATTCCATGGCTGCTGCCAGCAAAGAAACTTTGGAAAACTTCGTCACCGCCGGCAACGACGCCGCAAACAAAGGTTACGAAAAAGCCTTTACTCTCAGTAAGGAACAAGCTGACGCCATGAACAAAAATTATGACCAGGCTGCTGCCTTCAGCAAAGAAAACGTTGACGCAGTTGTTGAAGCAGGCAACATCGCCGCTAAAGGCATGGAAGCCATCAACACCCAAATCATGAACTTCACCAAAAGCGCTTTTGAAGCCAACATGGCTTCTTTCAGCAAACTGATGGCTGTCAAATCCCCTCAGGAAGCTGTTGAAATGCAAAGTGAAATGGCTAAAACCACTTTCGATGCCTTGGTTGCCAAAACAACCGAAATCAACGAAATGAGCACCAAATTGGCTAACGAAGCAATTGCGCCTGTTTCAGCCCGCGCCAACGTTGCAATGGAATCATTCGCCAAACCTTTCGTTTCTTAAGCTTCAAGACACAATTGCTGCCTGATACAGGCGGCATATAGACAAGGCGCCACTTTCCTCCCCCTTTAGTGGCGACTTGACAGGAAGGGTTGTATTGCAACTCTCTCCAATTTGGGCCCGGTCTTCCTCCCCCTTTGACCGGGCCCTTTTTTGTGGCCGAAACCGGCCCAGTTCCGACAGTCCACAGCTTATTTATCGTCGCTCGCACGATATTTACCGATGTGGGCTTGGAATCATTCCTGTTCAGACCGATATTATTGATGTGAATGGAAAGGAAACGCTGTTTTGCCGTTTCCTGCACTGCTTCGGGCCGTACGGCCGGAGGCGCATTCCGGACCGCCGAATAATTTTTGATCAGGACAACATGAAGACATGCGATATACGCGGGGCAGGACCAGATAAATCCACCCCCAACGACCCCGGCAAAGGGCGCCCTGGCGACGGTGGCGGCAGCGGTGGCAATGACACTGCCATCGCTACCCGGACATCGCCCAAAACCAAAAAGCCGTCTATGTACAAGGTTTTGTTGCTGAACGACGACTATACGCCCATGGAATTTGTTGTTCGCATTCTGGAGGCCATCTTCCACAAGACCGGCGAAGATGCCACCAGAATTATGCTTCATGTCCACCAGAAAGGCGTCGGCGTTTGCGGCGTCTACACCTACGATATTGCCGAAACCAAAGTTGCCCAGGTCGTTGATATCGCCCGTCGCAGCGAACACCCCCTGCAGTGCACGATGGAGAAAGAATAAATGCCCGGATTTTCTTCCAAGCTTGAAAAGACACTGCACCGAGCGCTGGCCCTTGCCGCTGAGCATCGCCACGAATTTGCGACGCTGGAACATTTGCTTTTGGCGTTGACAGAAGATGACGATGGCATTGCTGTAATGAATGCCTGCAGCGTCAATGTGGACGAATTGCGCCATGATCTGGATGATCATCTGCAGGAAGAACTGGCAGGCCTTGTTCTGGAAAAATTTGACGAGCCGAAGCCAACCGCTGGATTTCAACGCGTTGTTCAACGGGCGCTTATTCATGTGCAATCGTCGGGCAGGGAAGAGGTAACCGGCGCTAATGTGCTGGTTGCCATCTTTGCCGAACGCGAAAGCCATGCTGTTTATTTCCTGCAAAAACAGAACATGACCCGCCTCGATGCGGTCAGTTATATTTCCCATGGCGTTGCCAAGACACCGGGTAAATCCGAGACAAAACGTGTGAGCGGTGCCCAGGAAGATGACGGTAGCGAACATACGGCTGATCACGATGGATCGGACGACAGCGAAACAGAAGCGCTGGATGCCTATTGCGTTAATCTGAACGAAAAAGCGCGAGCGGGGCGCATTGATCCGCTAATCGGTCGTGCCGAGGAAATTGAACGAACGATCCAGATCCTGTGTCGTCGATCCAAGAACAACCCTTTGTTCGTAGGTGATCCGGGCGTCGGTAAAACCGCAATTGCTGAAGGCCTTGCCCGGCGGATTGTCGAAGATGATGTGCCAAAGGTTCTGGCTGATGCGGTTATCTTCTCGCTTGATATGGGGTCTTTGTTGGCCGGTACGCGTTATCGCGGTGATTTTGAAGAACGCGTGAAAGCTGTAATCAGTGAGATCGAGGAACACCCCAGCGCAATTCTGTTTATTGATGAAATTCACACAGTGATTGGTGCCGGTGCCACATCTGGTGGTGCCATGGATGCATCAAACCTTCTGAAGCCAGCGTTGGCTCAAGGGACACTACGTTGTGTGGGGTCGACGACCTATAAGGAATACCGGTCTTACTTCGAAAAAGATCGGGCTTTACTGCGGCGCTTCCAGAAAATTGATGTGAAAGAGCCATCGGTTGAGGATGCGGTCAAAATCCTGAAAGGTTTGAAGCCTTATTTTGAGGAATTTCATTCCGTTCGCTACACAGCTGAAGCCATCAAGTCAGCAGTTGAATTGTCCGCCCGATACATTCATGACCGCAAGCTGCCGGACAAGGCCATCGATGTGATCGATGAAACCGGTGCTTATGAAATGCTCAAGCCGGAAAACAAGCGCAAGAAGACCATCGGTGTGAAAGATATCGAGGCTGTCGTTGCCAAGATTGCCCGCATTCCACCGAAATCGGTTTCCAAAAACGATATGTCGCTTCTCCGCACACTTGAGCGCGATCTGCAAAATGTCGTCTTTGGACAGGACAAGGCAATTGGCGAGCTGGCCAGCGCCATCAAACTGGCACGTGCCGGTTTGCGAGAGCCAGAAAAACCCATTGGATGTTATTTGTTTTCTGGCCCCACGGGTGTCGGTAAAACCGAAGTTGCACGCCAGCTTTCGTCTATTCTGGGTGTGGAACTGACACGCTTTGATATGTCCGAATATATGGAACGCCATGCTGTTTCGCGTTTGATCGGCGCACCACCGGGCTATGTGGGTTTTGACCAGGGTGGTTTGTTGACGGATGCTGTCGACCAGAACCCGCATACGGTTTTGCTGCTGGATGAAATCGAAAAAGCCCATCCGGATTTGTTCAATGTGCTGCTGCAAGTTATGGATCATGGCAAGCTGACAGACCATCACGGCAAAACGGTAGATTTCCGCAATGTTGTGCTGATCATGACGACCAATGCCGGTGCCCAGGAAATGAGCAAGCAAGCCATTGGTTTCCAACGCGGCCTGAAGGAAGGGGAGGACGAAGAAGCCATCAAGCGCATGTTCTCACCTGAATTCCGCAATCGCCTGGATGCGACCATTGGTTTTGGTGCGCTGACGCCAGAAATTGTCGCCCGTGTCGTCGACAAATTCGTCCTGCAGTTGGAAGTCCAGTTGCATGACCGAAATGTGGAAATCACTTTGACTGATCCAGCCAGGGAATGGTTGGCCGATAAGGGATATGACAAACTCAACGGTGCCCGTCCACTCAGCAGGGCGATCCAGGAATATATCAAAAAACCGCTGTCGGAAGAGCTACTGTTTGGTAAGCTGGCCAAGGGTGGCCGGGTGATTGTCGGGCTGGAAGATGGTGCTTTGACCTTCACCTACGAGGTCCAGGCTTTGCCAGCCCGCAAACCCAGTGACTTCAAAGTGCCGGTACCGGTTAAGGGCTGAGCCTACCTTGTGAAAAATTATTTGGGCGGAGGAGTAACAATAACACTTCCTCCGCCCATAAATTCCTGTATAAATCCGGCTTCTGTCCCATCCGAGCGTTTCCGGTCTTATGGAAACGCAGCGTTGCCTCAATCCAGGGGTATGCGCTTGTAATCAAAGTAAAAGCGATACCGTTAAAGACGGAATCGCCACTGACAAAGCCGGAATTTTCATGCTTGATCCAGAAGTCATTCGCCGCCAGACCCACAACGTTCTGACGGACGCCACCATTTTAGACCTTCCCAATCATTATAAGGGCAAGGTCCGCGATACCTACAGCCTTGACGATGGCCGCATGATCATCATTGCGACTGATCGGCAAAGTGCTTTTGACCGGGCATTGGCATCGGTGCCATTCAAGGGTGAGGTGCTCACCCAGACGGCACGATACTGGTTTGAGGCCACCCGCGATATCTGTCAGAACCATGTTATCGAATATCCCGATCCCAATGTCTTGGTTTGCAAGAAGCTGGACATGTTGCCGGTCGAAATGGTCGTGCGGGATTACATGACAGGTTCAACCAACACATCGATTTGGCCAATGTATGAAAATGGTGCCCGCGAAATGTACGGCATTCAGTTTCCTGATGGTTTGAAGAAGAACCAGAAATTGCCAGACACAATTTTGACGCCGACGACCAAGGCAGTCCAGGGTGAACATGATGCACCGATCACGGCTACCGAGATTGTATCTCAGGGATTGCTGACCCAGGAATTGTGGGATGAACTGGCGGAAAAATCCCTCGCTGTATTCGCAAGGGGCCGAGAGCTGGCAGCTGAGCGCGGGCTTATTCTGGTTGATACCAAGTTTGAGTTTGGCCTCGATGAAAAGGGCGATGTTTGTCTGGCTGACGAAATTCTGACACCGGATTCAAGCCGTTTCTGGCTGGCCAATTCCTATGAAGCAAAGTTCGCCGCGGGTGAAAATCCGGAAGGCCTGGATAAAGAGTTTTTGCGCCTCTGGGTTAATGAGCGCTGCGACCCCTACAAAGATGATATCCCTGAAATTCCAGAAGATACCCTGATCGAATTTTCATCGCGCTATATCAGATTGTTTGAAACGGTTACTGGTCTGACGTTCGACGGGCAGGGATCAGAGACTTCAACGCTGGACAGGGTGCGCAATAATCTTGCGCAATACCATCTGTAAATTGCGATGAGTTGCCGATACTGATTGTATCGGGACAATATATTGTTTGACGGCCAATTCAATAAAGGTCAGTATTACTGACGTTTATTGAATGAGGCATATTATGATCTGGCAATCTGTTCTTTCTGAAGACGCGCGTGCCATCAAGGCATCTGAAATCCGGGAACTGCTCAAGGTTCTGGCAGACCCTGAAGTCTTGTCTTTTGCGGGCGGCATTCCGGATCCGGACTTGTTTCCTGTTTCGGAGATCAGGCTGATCAGGCAAAGACTTGAGCAGGACGAAGAACTGCATCGGAAGTCATTCCAATATTCACAGACCGAAGGCTATCTGCCTCTTCGTCAATGGATAGCCGCCCGGTATTCAACGCCAGAAACAAGATTGAATGCTGATAACGTCCTGGTGACAAACGGCGCGCAACAGTCGCTGACATTGTTGGCAGCAGCCTTGCTGGATACTCATGCTCCAATCGCCGTCGCCAATCCCAGCTACCTGGGAGCCTTACAGGTTTTTGAAGCCCGTCGCCCGACATTTATTGCCGTTGCAACAGATGACGATGGCCTGATCATGGATGACCTGGAGCGCGCCTTTCAACAGGGTGCCAAATTCCTCTATACCATTCCTGATTTCCAGAATCCGGGCGGCATGACTTTGCCGTTGAACCGGCGCCAGCGGATTATTGAACTGGCGCACGAATATGACGTGCCCATTCTGGAAGACATCGCCTATCGTGATCTCTGGTACGACAATCCTCCACCGCCATCGCTACTGGAAACCGAAGGCCGATACCTCGGAAAAGATCGCTGGGCTGACGACGGCCTGGTCATTCAGGTGGGCACAGCTTCCAAAACCATGATGCCCGCCTTACGGGTTGGCTGGACCATCGCCCCTCCAGGCCTGTTCGATAAGCTCGCGATTCTCAAACAGGCGAATGATCTCTCCTCGTCCGGTATCAATCAGATGCTGGCCTTTGAACTGGCCAGTCATCATTTGCCTGATCATGTTCAAATGTTGCGTGAGATCTATGCCTTGCGACGTGACGCCATGGTCGAGGCCTTGCGCCGGCATTTACCCAACAGTGTTCACTTCTCCGCCCCATCCGGTGGCATGTTTGTCTGGCTGACCTTGCCGGAAGGTATGGATGCCCGACGGCTATTGGAAAAAGCGCTGGATCAGGAAAAGCTTGCCTTTGTGCCAGGTGCTGCTTTCCATGCCAATGGCGGTGGCGATAACACCTTGCGCCTGTCGTTTTCGACCTGCCCACCAGACGTCATTGAAGATGCCATGAAGCGTCTGGCAGGTTTGATAAGTCGAGAGGCAAGGAGCGCCTAAGCCGCCGTTAACCCGGCGGCTTCTATACCGGCAATCGCAGCGATTTCGTCGTTGTCGGAATTGTCGCCACTGACGCCAACTGCACCGATGATGTTGTCGTCATCATTTTTAATCAGGACACCACCAGCAACCGGGATCATTTTGCCGTCAGCGGCTGAACTTACTGCCGCCATAAATGCGGGACGGTCTGTATTGTTGGCACCAATGTTGCGGCTGGAAATACCGAAACCCAAAGCGCCATAGGCTTTGCCCGTGGCAATTTCGACACGCAGAATGCCGGAATTATCTTCTCGCTGAAGCGCCACCATGTGCCCGCCGGCATCGAGTACGACGACGGTTAATTGCTGAAAATTCTTTTCCCGGGCGGCTTTCAGGGCAGCGACAATGATCTGGTTTGCCAAGGCGAGTGATATTTGAGACATACTAAATTGATCCTGATGAAGGTTATGGTTTGAGGGCTTCGGTCACACCGATAATCGAATCGCGGGTGACCAGTTTTGCAAGTTCTTCTTCGCTTAAACCTTCTGTCCCTTCAGGGCGTTTGGGAATGACGAAGTATCTGCTTTCTGCGGTGTTGTCGATGACCCGCACATCTGTGTGGTCGGGCAGGGTGGTGCCAAATTCTGACAATACACTGCGTGGGTCTACAACGATGCGGCTGCGGTATTCTTTTGACTTGTACCATTCCGGCGGGATGCCCAGGACGGCACGGGGATAACACGAACACAGTGTGCAGCAGAAAACGTGGTGCACATCGTCTGTGCTTTCGACGGCGACCAGTTGAGGGCCAGCCGTATCGATATCCAGTTCAGCGGCGGCACTGTAAAAATCGTCTTTCAGGCGTTGCTTGTAGGCCGGGTCGACCCAGGCGTGGGCGACAATGCGCGCACCGTTTTCGGGCGTCTTGCCATCCCACTCGACGATTTTGGCGCGTAGTTCGGCTGGCGTGATAACACCTTTGTCGAATAACAACTCACGCAAAGCGATTTCCAGAATTTCATAATCGTCCGGCGGGCCACCTTCAAAAACTTCGGCCAGAAGGTCATCATCGCCATAGACGTGATCGTGGCCATGATCGTCGCCGTGCTCATGATCATGTGGGCTCATGATAAATTCCCCGCTTCCAGTTCTTGTGGACTGGCGATATCCAGCCAGTGATCCTGTAAGTCTACAACCAGTTGATCCGTTTCCCTGCCATTATAATCAGGCCACAAACGGGCTTGATCAAAATGTACGTGATAGACCATACGATCCGGTTTGCCGTCCCGGCCCATGGCGCTTTCTTCCGGGTTCCAGTAACTGCCCATCAAGCCGCCAATGACACCGACCTTGCCGCGAATATACCAGGGCGTCCGCATATGGCCTTCAGGGCTCAACGATTTGACACGGACTGTATCACCGATGCCAAAGCGTGGCGGGATAGTCTCTGTGCTCATGCTGAAACTCCGGCTTCTTTCAAACGGGCCCGCACATCGGCAACTTTGGCGGTGATCTCATCCGCCGTCATAATACCTTTGCCGATCAACAGCTTTTCCATGGCCAGAGTCCAACGTTCGTAATAGTTATAGTTTTCGTACAAATCACTGGGCAGAGTTTCGATGGCGCGACGCATTTCATCGATATTGAATATCTTGCGGTCAGGTGCAAACAATAAATTCATCATGGCATCGACCCGACGCTCTGACAGTGACAATCGATGCTCCGAGCGATCAATCAGGCTGTCGACATTCAGGCCACCGATATCATGTTGGCCGCGATTTGTTTCTGCTTCTGACATGATGGTTTGTTCCTTCAATCTTTTATCGCGACGCGTATTTGTTGAGCCAGATCGCTGATGTGATCCATATCTCCCGGACGCAAACCCCAGTTCAGTTTGGCATCATCGCCGTTCTTGCGTGGCAGGACATGGAAGTGGACATGGAAAACGGATTGGGCAGCACCGTGGCCGTTGGCTTGTAATATATTGATACCGTCCGGAGCGATAGAATTTTGAATCGCTCTGGCAATGCGCTGTGTTGTTTCCATCAACGGGGCCAGCACATTTGTCGGCGTGTCAAAAATATTCGGGTGATGATCCTTGGGGATGATCAACGCATGACCATCGTTTAGTGGGTTGATATCCATGAAGGCAAAGGTGTGTTCGTCCTCAAATAATTTGTAGGCAGGTATATCCCCTTCAAGGATTTTGCAGAAAATACATTCCGGATCGCGTGCCACATCTTCCCCCATCGCTACTGCGGTCAGACTATTCTAGCCGTAGTCACAAGCTTGCGCGACTAGCTATCGTCGGTTTTTTTGAAAGGCCCGTGGCTTTCCAGATATTCGATATCCTGGTCAATTTGTTGTCGTTCGTGGTCCAGATAGTTTTCAACGGCGTCGCGGAAGCCGGCATTGGCAATGTGGTGGGCAGAATATGTATGTGTCGGCAGGTAACCTCTGGCAAGTTTATGGGGTCCCTGGGCACCGGCTTCAACGCGGGCCAGTCCATGTTTGATGGCATAGTCGATGGCCTGGTAGTAACAGACCTCAAAATGCAGGAAAGGGTGGTCTTCGACGCAGCCCCAATAGCGGCCATACAAACAATCATGTCCAACCAGGTTCAGGGCACCGGCAATATATCGTTCGGCGCGTTTGACCATGAACAGCACAATACGATCCGGCATAGTTTCGCTGATCTGCGTGAAAAACTCACGTGTCAGGTACGGCCGACCCCACTTGCGAGCACCAGTATCCGTATAAAAGGCAAAAAAGGCATCCCAGTGTTCTTCCCGCAGGTCGTCGCCTGAGATGACTTCAATTTCCAGCTCACCGCCCGCCAGGGCCCCGCGGCGTTCCTTGCGAATTGCCTTACGTTTGCGTGACGACAAATCAACAAGGAAATCATCGAATGTTTGATAGTCCTTGTTCAGCCAGTGAAACTGTTCCGAGGTACGTTGCAACAATCCGGCCTGTCCGCAAAATTCCCATTCCTCTTCCGGCAGGAAATTAATGTGCAGGGAAGAAACGCCAATACGTCGACTGACCTCCAGGCATCCGGCCAGAACATTGCCGCGGGTATCTTCAGGTGCGTCCGGGTGAACCAACAGCCGCGGTCCGGTAACGGGTGTAAAGGGCACACCAACCAGGCCTTTGGGAAAGTATTGGCCTCCTGCGCGCTCAAAGGCATCAGCCCAGCCATGGTCAAAAATATATTCGCCTTGGCTGTGGGATTTCAGATAAAGCGGTGCGGCACCCATTAGCCTGCCGTCCGGGGCTTCAACCAAGATATGTTGTGCTGCCCAACCGGTTTCAGGTGTGGCCGACCCACTTTCCTCGGCAGCCAGCAAAAAGGCGTGTGATACAAACGGATGTTTGTCGCCGCCCAAAGCATCCCACTGTGCCGCATCCACATCGGCCATGCTGGCAGCAACGCGGATGGTGATGGCTGGTTGTTCTATATCACCCATGATGTCCTGGAGTGTGGTTCACGAAGGCATTTTGGCAAGGGGGAAACCTTCAAAAATAATATTATCACAATATTTCAGCGCTTCGACGCGTTCTGCTTCTGATCGGATTGTATAGGCCAGGACCTGCATACCCAGCCGTCGTGCCCTCCGGGGTGCGCGCATGGTCAGACCGCGATGATTGTAGATGATAAAGTGTGGCTGCGAGAGACTGTTAAATGCAAGATGTTTGAGCCCGGCATGGACAGGTGCCAGATAATCAAGCCGCAAGACCGGCAAGTGAGACGACGTTTGGCCACGAAGAATATTGGGATAGCGCCTGGCGAACCAGGAAAGTGAAATCGGGTTAAAAGAAATAACGGCAAATTCACCCCGATAATTTTTGACCTGCTGGTACAATTGTTGTTCCAGTGCACCCGCGTGATGGTGGTCATTCTCTATTTCGATCAGTAGCGGGACACGTCCGGCGACAAGATCAAGGGTCTGGGCCAGAGTTGGAATGCGCTCGGCTGTGCCCAATAAAGATATTTTTGAAATATCTGCTTTGCCAAGATTTGACAATCGACGTAGGTCGTTGGCAACGCGTTTTAAATCCTTGTCATGAAAAACAACGACGGTGCGGTCCCCAAGAATACGAACATCCAGTTCTATTGGCAGCCCGGCAAGGCAAGATGCTTCGATTGCGGCAAGAGAATTCTCTGGCACGCCAGCTTTTAAATCGTGTAAGCCGCGATGGGCAATGGGCGCAGATGTCAGCCAGTCTACAGTCATTGCGTAAGGAACTCAGCCAATCTCAACGACCGCTTCAATTTCAACAGATATACCGACGGGCAATGAGCTCATGCCAACGGCCGAACGTGCATGTCGACCTGCATCGCCAAATATGTCGACCAGGACATCAGACGCACCATTGATAACCTGTGGCTGTTGGACGAAATCGGGGCCGCAGTTGACCATGGCGAACAGCTTGACCCAGCGTTTGACCCGATCCAGATCTCCTTCAAGAGCAACCTTGGTGTGGGCCACCAGTTCCAGTGCTGTATGGCGGGCGGCGTCGTAACCTTCTTCGACAGTCAAGTCGCTGCCGACTCTGCCCGTCACCAGACCACCGTCCTGTTTCACGGGGCCCTGGCCCGCGATATACAAAAGGTTCCCGTCAATTTGCCAGCCAAGATAATTGGCTGCAGGGGCAAATGCCGGGGGCAGGGTGATGCCCAACTCGGCCAGTCTGGCCTCAATTTTTCCACTCATAATCATGCGCTCCGGTTTTCAGGAGATTTCAAAGATGGCGTCAATTTCGACGGCCACACCCAGCGGCAGTGACCCCGCGCCAACAGCAAAGCGGGCGTGCCGGCCTGCGTCACCGAAGATTTCAACCAACAGATCAGAAGCACCATTGATCACCTGGGGTTGTTCTGTGAAATCTGCGGTCGCATTGATAAATCCACCAAGGCGAATACAGCGATTTACCCGGTCGAGATCGCCGTCGCAGGCTGCCTTGACCTGGGCAATGATATTTAGCGCACAAGCTCTTGCTGCCTGGGCGGCGGTCGCCACATCAACGTCGTCCCCGACCTTGCCCTTGAATTTGACCTCGCCATCAACAACAGGAACCTGGCCTGAAACATAGACCAGGTTTCCGCTGATCACGTAAGGTACATAGTTGGCCTGCGGGGGTGTCGGGGTGGCGATTTCGATGCCGAGTTCGGCAAGTCTGGCGTCAATTTTTCCAGCCATTGGAGTCTCTCCTGATTATTTGATAACTAACGGATTTTGAGATTAAGGGGGGCAGGATTAACCACCAGGTCGTCCGCCCGCACCGCTGCCAAGTTTGATGGCAACATTCTTTGTCTGAACATAATTTAACAAGGCTTCCTGACCTTTTTCACGCCCAAAGCCGGAACGTTTTGTTCCGCCAAAGGGTGTTTCCACGCCGCCGGCAAACCATTCATTGACGAATACCTGACCCGCTGACAAACGATCTGCGGTCTGGTGTGCCCGGTCCAGGTCTTTGGTGTAAATCCCGGCAACAAGGCCGAAATCAGTTCCATTGGCAATCTGGATGGCCTCTTCGTCATCATCGAAAGGTATTACGGCAACAACAGGTCCGAATATTTCTTCCTGGGCAATTGTCATGTCGGGTGTCACACCGGTGAAAACAGTGGGCTGCATAAAGTGGCCTGGCAAATCATCCACACGCCGACCGCCGGTCACCGCCGTAGCACCTGCCTGGGCGCCTGCCAGGGCAAAGCCTTCAACCTTGTCGCGTTGGGGGGCAGAAATAAGGGGGCCGAGGTCGCAGCCGTCGATACCAGGGCCGATTGTCAGGGCCTTGGCTTTTTCTGCAAGTCGGTCGACCACTTCGTCATGCACGGACCGATGAACGACCAGGCGTGACTGTGCGGAACAAACCTGACCCGCATGACTGAATATGCCAATGGCTGATGAACTGGCAGCTTGTTCCAGATCAGCATCGGCATAAACGATACCGGCAGATTTGCCGCCCAGTTCCATAACCGAAGGAATGACACGTTCTGCGGCTGCATGCAGAATACTGCGGCCGGTTGTCAATGATCCGGTAAAGACAATGTGGTCAATGTCATTGTGGGAAACCATGGCTGCCCCGGCATCATGACCATAACCACAAATGACATTTACACAGCCAGCAGGCACGCCGGCGCGGTCACAGGCCTCGGCAAGCAGTGCAACGCTGAGGGGTGAAATTTCAGGGGACTTCAAGACAACGGTGTTGGCCGTGGCAAGAGCGCAGGCAACGGATCGGGCCGCGATTTGCAGAGGAAAATTCCACGGCACAATCTGCGCCGAGACGCCAAAAGGGGCGGGGATCGTGTAATCCACATAACCTGCCCCCAGAGGGATCATGCGACCTTCAAGCTTGTCAGCGGCACCACCGTAATAGGAGAAGTATCTGGCGGCAGCGAGAGCTTCGTTCTTGCCACCCGCCAGGGATTTACCGTTATCCAAACATTCAGCCAAGGCAATTTCATCTGCCATCTCGGTGAAATGACGGGAAATTTCCTGCATCAATTGTCCACGGGCAGAAGGTCGCATATCACTCAGCACACGACTTTCGAAAGCACGACGCGCAGCGGTTACGGCCTTGTCGACGTCGCTGGCCCGGGCTTCTGCTATGTCACAGAGTTTTTCAGCTGTTGCCGGATTTTCGATCTCGATTCGACTACCTGCATCGCCATCAACCCACTTGCCGTCAATGTAGTTCTGCCAGTAATCCTTGATTTGTTGTGCCATTTGACCTTCGCCCAGTGTGTACAGAATTCCGGCTCAGTGTAGCCTGTGTGCCTGTGACAGCAAGACCTGGAAAGACAAGAAGACAAGGCGATTCAGTAAAATCGACGCACGACCCGAGCTTCAACCTTCAAAGAGGGAGACTCAAAAAAAGGAGGGCGAAAGCAAAGCTTCCGCCCTCATTGTAGTCGAGGGAATTTCTTGAAGGAGGTTATTCGGCAGCCATAGCCATGCGGCGTGAGCGTTTGCGCTTTTCGTCATACATAGCGGCATCTGCCATGCGCAAAACTTCGGATTCACTGCTTTCAACATCATAGGGTACAGCGCCGAAGCTGGCTTGCAGGGGAATTGTGCGTGAGCCGTATTTTACTTGCGAAGCCGCAAGAATGCCCTGCAGTTTGCGTGTGCGGAACATGCCTTCCGCGGCGCTGGTATGGGTCAGAATAACAGCGAATTCATCTCCGCCAAGCCGGGCGACGATGTCGGAAGTGCGAATGTTATCGCTGAGCAATTTGGCGACCTGCTTTAGTACGGCATCTCCGGCATCATGACCAAAGTTATCGTTTACCGGTTTGAAGTCGTCGAGATCGATATAAACCAACACGCCGGAATCACCATGGCGGTGAGCGTCGGCGAGAATTCGTTTCAAGTGGCTGTCAAATCCACGACGATTAACGAGGTTGGTCAAGGGGTCAGTCAGCACCTGGGATTCAAGCTGTTGAATACGTCGTTTCTGGGAAGCAAGACGTTCTTCGGCTGTGTCGACAATATCCAGCATCTGTTCAAGAAGCTGCCATGGTTGCTTGCGGGTGATAGCGGTGCGGTTGCGCAGGCCGTCGCGCAAGATTTCTGTCAGGTGTGAAGCCTTCGCTGCGTAATTGGGGTCTGAGCTGTCCAGCGCAATCAGGGAAGCAGTCATCTATAAAACCTCTCGACATGTTGACCTCGGTGTATCCGGGTCTTTACGTTTTTGTTTCCCGCCTGAGCATTTTTGCCGGTCAGTCGGGCATGCGCGAGGTAATACGCAATAGGCGTGCCAAGAAAAAAATATTAAATATCAATAGGTTAATAATTACAGGAGATGGCAATAATTGCCCGGCACCTTAAATTACCGGGTCAATATTGCCGCCTCCAACTGGATAGATCGTCAGGAAAATTCCGGAAATCTGTTAATTCAGAGGTGTCACGGCAGGTTTGCCTGTGAGGACGGCATCAACGTTATCTGCAGCACAAAACCCCATGGCGTTCCGGGTTTCCACTGTGCCACTGCCGACATGTGGCAGCATGAAAATATTTTGTAAATTACGGTATTCCGGATGAATATTTGGCTCACCTTCATAAACATCCAAACCGGCCGCCCGTAACTTGCCTGATTTCAATGCGGCAATAAGGGCGTCATCATCGACCACGCCGCCGCGTGACGTGTTCACGACAATAGCGCCGTCGGGCATCCTGGCGATACGTTCAGCGTTGAGAAATTTGGTGGTTTCCGGTGTCAGAGGGCTGTGAATGGAGAGAAAGTCACAGGTTGTCAGCATTTCATCCGCGTCATCAAAATACACTGCACCACCCGCATATTCTTCCAGCTCAGGTGTTAGACGATTGCGATTGTGATAGTGGATCTTCATACCAAAAGCGGCTGCCCTGTGGGCCAGGGCGCGACCAATACGGCCCATGCCAAGAACACCAAGACGTTTGTTCATCAAATCAACACCTAGATTATAATCCATGGCAAAACCCTGCCATTTGTTGTCCCTTACCAATGCCTGCCCCTCGTGGGCGCGGCGCGCAGCGGCCAGCAACAAAAGCATACCGATATCTGACGTGGCTTCTGTCAGGACATCAGGTGTATTTGTCACAATGATGCCGTGTTTCGTTGCGGCTTCGACGTCAATATGTTCATAACCCACAGATACCGTTGCGATAATGCGAACGCTTTTTGGCATTTTCGCAAGCACGTCGGCTGTTAATTTATCAGATGAGGAAACAACCAGCGCATCCATGCCCACAGCGGCTTCCAGCAAGGCTTCGGATGTATAACGGTCATCCTCCTGGTTCAGGATGGAGTCATGATCCTTGTCAAATCGCGCGGCAACATCGACAGGCAAGCGGCGGGTAATCAACACTTTGTGCTGTTTGCTCATGGGTATTTTCCTGAAATGATTTAATTGTGTTTTCACGATAATAACGCCAGTCGATGGATGTCGCCACCTGGACAATGAGTTAAAGTCTGTATCTGGGAGAAACTGCGCTATGAGAAAACTGTTTTGGGTGCCGGTCGTTTTAATTGCCACTGTGATCTCGCTTGGACAGCCTGATCAGGCTGCTGCCTTTCAACTTCTGTCCCATCAGGCTGTCTATGACCTGACCCTGATGCCGGGCGGAGACGGCAAAGTAAGCAATGCCGACGGTCGGCTTGTGATAGAATGGGCGGACACTTGCGACGGGTATACGACCGAGCAGCGCATGTTGATGCGGTTGGATGTTGAAAGTGGTGTCGTCAGCAGCGATTTTCAGTTTTCCTCCTGGGAATCAAAAGATGGTGACCAGTTTCGATATGATGTGAAGACGCTCTTTACGGGTGCGGCCCCCGAAGTTTTCAGGGGGCGGGCCAAACGCTTTCAAAATGCCGGGTTGGCCACCTTCACAAAGCCTGAAAATCTGAAAGTTGAACTGCCTGAGAAGATTGTTTTCCCCAGTGAACATATGGCCCGCATGATTGACAGAGCGGCAAATGGCGAACGTCAAATTACCATGTCCATGTTCGATGGAACGGGCAAACAAGGTCTGTTCGAGGCCGTAGCCTTTGTCGTCGGGCCAGCGCTGGAGAAGCCCGATGCCTTACTTGAGGGCTATTCAAATATCCCGGGATGGCGAATTCAACTGTCATTTTTTGACCTGGAAAATCAGGATCAAATGCCAACTTACAAAGTTAATTTTACTTTGTATTCCAATGGTGTAGCCGGTGATCTTGTTATGGATTATTCAGATTTTTCGGTGCGCGGAAAGTTATCCGCATTTAAGGCACTACCTTCGACCGGGTGCTAAAGAATATTTATCAAACGGGCTTTTCGTCGCGCTACCAGAGCCAGGCCGCACCACGTACGCCACTGCTGTCGCCATGGAGGTTCTGGACCACAGGTGTCGAAATCTCGTCACTGAAGGAATATTCAGCAATTAATGGCGGGATGTTTTTATAGAGCCGTTGGACATTGGAAACGCCACCACCCAGAACGATGATGTCCGGGTCGAGCACATTCAGGATGCTGGCAAGGGACTTGCCTAATCGTCGTTCATATCGGGCCAGCGTTGCGCTTGATACCTGATCGTCATCTTCTGCCCGGCGGATAATTTCTTCTGCGGGAATTGCCTCACCTGTTACCAACAAATGATCACGTGCCATGCCGGTCCCCGAAACAAACGTCTCGATACAGGCTTGCTTGCCACAATAACAAGTGACGCCTGGCCACTCGTTTTCCCCGGGCCAGGGCATAGGATTGTGACCCCATTCACCGGCGATAGAATTGGGGCCGGTGAGGACACGTTGGCCGACAACGATGCCTCCGCCGACACCTGTGCCAATAATCACGCCAAATACGACATTTGCTCCAACCGCTGCCCCATCAACAGCTTCAGAAAGGGCGAAACAATTGGCATCATTGGCCAGGCGTACAGGCCGGTTCAGCACTGTGCCAAGGTCTTTATCAAGTGCTTTGCCAGCCAGCCATGTCGAATTCGCATTTTTGATTAACCCGGAAGCCGGTGAAATGGTGCCCGGTATGGCGACGCCGACACTGCCAGTGCCGCCAGCTTTGCTTTCAACTTCCAAAACCAGGTCCCGAATATTATGCACAGTCGCTTCATAATTCCCCTGGGGACTGGAAACCCGCTTGCGAACCACAGTACCCGACTTAATAGGATAAAGCCCTGAAGTGATTCATACTTTGAGATTCTCCGACCAAAGAAAGTCTCAAAATATGCAGCAATTCCTTGGCAAGGCCTTATCCACACCGTTAGGAGAGCACATCCCCCT
>JABIFY010000126.1 GCA_018650465.1 Alphaproteobacteria bacterium | reverse complement strand
TATCAGTACATCTACACGATGAAAGGCCTCTCCAAGACTTGGCCAGGTGGGCGCGAAGTCCTCAAGGATATTCATCTGTCTTTCTTGCCAGGTGCCAAAATTGGTGTCCTGGGTCTGAACGGGTCCGGTAAATCGACCCTGATGAAGATCATGGCGGGCATGGATACAGAATTTAATGGCGAGGCCTGGCCGGCCGAAGGTATCAAGGTGGGCTATCTCAGCCAGGAACCTGAACTGGACCCGGACAAGACCGTGTTGGAAAATATCACCATGGGTGTGGGGGAGACCAAGGCCCTGCTGGTGCGCTTTGAAGAAATCTCCATGGCCTTTGCCGAACCCATGGACGACGACCAGATGAATGCCCTGATCGAGGAACAAGGAGAGCTGCAGGAGAAGATTGACGCTGTCAACGCCTGGGACCTCGACCGCACCATCGAAATTGCCATGGATGCCCTGCGCTGTCCGCCCGGAGATGCCGATGTCAGCAAACTGTCCGGTGGTGAGCGCCGTCGCGTCGCCCTTTGTCAGTTGCTGCTGGATCACCCCGACATGCTTCTGCTGGATGAGCCGACCAACCACCTGGATGCAGAATCTGTCGCCTGGCTGGAACGCTTCCTGGAAGAGTACACCGGTACCGTTGTGGCCGTGACCCACGATCGTTATTTCCTGGATAATGTCGCAGGCTGGATTTTGGAACTGGATCGCGGACGCGGCATTCCTTACGAAGGCAATTATTCCGGCTGGCTGGTGCAAAAACAAAAGCGCCTCGCCCTTGAAGGCAAGCAGGAAGAAGGCCGCCAGAAAACCCTGGCCGACGAACTGGAGTGGATCCAGCAAAGTCCGCGCGCCCGTCAGGCCAAATCCAAGGCCCGCGTCAGCGCCTATGAAGAACTGCTGGCCCAAAGCCATGACGCCCAGGTCACCACCAATCAAATTACCATTCCTCCCGGTGAACGCCTTGGCTCGCTGGTGCTGGACAGCGAAGGCCTGAGCAAGGGCTTTGGTGACGAACTGCTGATCGATGATCTCAGCTTCCGCATGCCACCCGGTGCCATCGTGGGCATCATCGGTGCCAACGGTGCCGGTAAAACCACCTTCCTGAAAATGGTCACAGGATCGGAACAACCTGACAACGGCAGCATCAAACTGGGCGAAACGGTCCAGCTTGGCTATGTGGATCAAAGCCGCGACAGCCTGGACGACAACAAGAATGTCTGGGAAGAAATCTCGGACGGCCAGGACGAAATTGAACTGGGCAAACGCAAGGTCCCCAGCCGCGCCTATGTGGGTGGCTTTAACTTCAAGGGATCAGACCAGCAAAAGAAAGTCGGCCAGCTCTCAGGCGGTGAACGCAACCGCGTCCACCTTGCCAAGATGCTCAAATCCGGCGCCAACTTCCTGATCCTGGATGAGCCCACAAACGACCTCGACGTCGACACTCTGCGCGCCCTTGAAGAAGCTCTCTTGAGCTTTGCCGGCTGCGTTATGGTCGTCAGCCACGACCGCTGGTTCCTCGACAAAATCGCCAACCACATCCTGGCCTTCGAAGGCGACAGCCACGTGGAATGGTTTGAAGGCAACTTCGAAGCTTATGAAGAAGACAAGAAACGCCGTTTGGGTGCCGAGGCTACTGAGCCACACCGCTTGAAGTACAAGCCGTTGTCGCGTTGATGCAGCGTTGTCTACCGTTGACCTATTGCTGACACCCGCAGTGTGGACCCGTCGTGGTCCTTCTGAAGCATTGACGCACGGCAACTGTCGACTAATCTGGCGAAATGGGAATTAGGGAACTATCCGAGTACATGCTGAGCGTGCGTGGTGATGTACAGTTGCCGGTGGGTGAGGTCAAACACGCCCGGGCGGTTGCCATTTCTGTCATATTCGCCTTCCTGCAAAGCTGGATTTGGGCGGGGATTAATTTCATGCTCGGCTATGGCTGGATGGCCGTCGAGTTCGTTGTGATCGGTGTATTGTTTGTGACGGCGCTTGTTCCCATCCGGCGCGGTTTAGTGACTGTCGGGGCGATCATGTTCTTTTCTGTCGCCTTCATTCAGGTCGGATTTTCCCAATATTTTTTTGGGTATGACTCGGGAAGCTGGGTATATCTGGCGGTTTTAATCGTCGTCGCGTTCCTTGTGTTCCCGCGTCGTCAAATAACGCTTTCAGTGCTGTGCGCAACAATCTCGGGCCTTATTCTCGTGGCGGTGACTTTCTGGCAGGACAATTTGCCTGTGCGTTTCATTACAACAGACCCCGCACTTAGTACCGTTCTCAACATCGTGACACTTTGTCTCTTGCTGGGAGCCCTGTCTGCGGTGTTCGTACGGGCCGTGAACAAAAGTGAGGATGCCCTGGCGGAGGCTCACCGCCGGTCTGACGAACTTCTTCTGAACGCCATACCAGAGTCCATCGCCGAGCGCCTGAAAAACAATAATGAAAAGCGCATTGCGGACCGGCACCCGGATGTTTCCATTATGTTTGTCGACGTTGCGGGCTTTACCGAACTGTCTGCGCGGCAAGATCCAACGGAGACAGTCGACCTGCTTAACGCTTTGTTTAGTGACTTTGACGACATATGCGATCAGCTGGGGATCGAGAAAATCCGGACGATCGGTGATGGCTATATGGTGGTTGGTGGTGCGCCGCAACCCTTGCCTGATCACACGATCAAGATGGTCGAAGCGGCCATGTCTTTCCTTCACATAGCTCAACAGCACAACATCGACATTCGCATTGGCATC
Source organism: Alphaproteobacteria bacterium (assembly GCA_018650465.1). Taxonomy (GTDB): domain Bacteria; phylum Pseudomonadota; class Alphaproteobacteria; order UBA2966; family UBA2966; genus JABILA01. The sequence continues at coordinate 58,386 of JABIFY010000126.1, read as the reverse complement.
AACGCAGGAGAGGTCGTTGCCGGCATCGTCGGTACACGGCGTTTTCACTACGATGTCTGGGGCGATGCGGTAAATGTGGCCGCACGACTGGAAACATCGGGAGAAGTCGGCAAAATCCATGTCAGCAAGGAGTATGCGGTGCGTCTGCCTGTAAAGTTCAAGGTCATAGAACGCCCGCCGATTGAACTAAAGGGCAAAGGCATAATGCAGACCTGTTTCATCGAGCTTCAGTCTGACTGATCGGAATTTCGGTACCCGTCTGCACGGCTGTCCGCCACCTCACTTTTGACGCGCCAAATACAAGCCATTATCGAGAAGTTGATTTGTTGAAGTTTTGAGGGAGCAATGGCGGAGTTATAAAGTCTGCTCATGACCCAGAACGGACTTTAGCCTTGAAGCTAGTTTACTGAAGCTAAATTTTGGTCTTTGCAGGAAATGTCAGGCGGATAACCGTCCCAACTCCTAATTCGCTCTCAAGTTCAAACGTCCCGCCATGAAGTTCTGTCAACTTTTTGCTTAGTGGCAGACCGAGTCCAGTTCCCTGATGATCCCGTGTATCGACTGATGTAACTTGTTCAAAGGGTTCCATCACTTTGGGAATATCTGATGCAGCTATCCCGATACCAGTGTCAGATATCTGCAATACAGCACAATCTTCAGCATCACTGGCAAATGTTATCTCAATCGTTCCACCTACCGGGGTGAACTTCACTGAGTTGGTCAGGATGTTTAAAACAACCTGTCTGAGAACCCTCTCATCTCCGATCATTATTAGTGAAGAATCATCCAGACAGGTGTTCAATTCAATGGACTTCCGAAACGCCTGCTCCTTAATCATTCTCAAACAAGACTCAATCATTCGAATCAGATCGACTTCCTGACTGGACAAGAACATTTGTCCGGCTTCGATCTTCGAGATATCGAGAACATCATTTATGAGTTCCAGCAAATGAGCGCCTGAGCCATGAATGTCCTTTGCATACTCCAGATATCTATCATTTCCGACGGCACCGAAACTTTGATTGGCGATAATTTCTGAAAACCCGAGAATGGAATTCAGTGGTGTGCGCAATTCGTGACTCATATTGGCGAGGAATTCTGATTTCGCCTGATTAGCTTTCTCGGCGATGACCAGAGCTCGGAGGCGTTCGCCTTCAGCGTTTCTACGCTCGGTAACATCCTGTAGCATGACGGTGTAAATCTTCCCGCTGCTTGTTTCCAGTTTGGATACAGATGCAGAAGCAGGGAATTCGGTCCCATCCTTGCGAAGGCCGGCGATGTCGTCGCGGCCATCCATCAGCCGATAGACATTCTTCGATTGGTCAAAGCCCTCGATATGTTTGAGGTGTCCCAAGCGAAAGCGTTCCGGCATCAGAAACTCTATTCTCTGTCCGATGACTTCGTCTGCGTCGTAACCAAATATGCGCTCTGCCCCCTTGTTGAAAAGCTGTATGCACATTTCTTCGTCAATGGTGATCACGGCTTCTGGCGCTATATCAAAAATTTCCGTCAGTCGCGCTTCAGAAGCCTTCAACGCCTGTTCACGAAACTTTTGCTCAGTGATATCAGTGACCAAGCCATATATACCAACCACGCTACCGGCGTCGTCGAAGTGGGGCACATAATTGACAAGTACCCAGGATTTTCCAGAAACCTTGTATGGGACTTCCGCCTCAAACGTCTGCGGCTCTCCGCCATAGGCTGCATCCAGCTGCCCCGAAACCAGGGTATGAGCAGATTCCCCCATTACAGTCAAAATATCCTGCCCGATGATCTCATCTTCTTTGGATTGATAGGATGCCAGGTACACCTTGTTCACATAGCGGTATCGACGCTGGTTATCTGCATATACAATCGATACGGGGAGATTATCGGCGATCAGACGAGTTCTGATTTCACTCTCAATCAATTCGCCTTCGAGCTTCTTTTTGTCGGAGATGTCGCGAAACACACCCTGGACAAATGCTTCACCTTCAACTTCAATCAGGCTTCCTGTCGTCTCAACCCATACCTTCGTATCGTCGAACCGCATAAGCCGCATGTCCTTGAAACCTGGAGGATGACCTTTGGCTGTGTCTTCGATGCGGCGCGCGGCAATATTTCGAAACTCTGGATCGATCAAATCCAGCATGCTCTTGCCAATCAGGCCTTCCCTACCGTCGGCACGCAGCAGTTCGACACATTTTGAATTGGCATACTGGATCACACCTGACTGCGTCCAGACTATTGCATCGGGCAAAGTGTCATAAATATCAGGAAACATTTTCGACGCTTTTACGAGGGAGAACTCGCTTGGATAAACCTTCGAGGTAGATTGTAATATTTTTGATTTCAAATTTCCTTACGGGCAGTTCCATGTTGATAGTCAAATTATTCACGATTATACAAATTCATGCAGTTTTCTGAAGAATTATTTTCTGCATTCGCCCGATGCCCCCGATACACATGCTGCGTGCGACTGTTCTAGCCCGTCAACGCAACGAATATCTCTTATTGGCTATTAGGTTCCGTTCTCACCGCCGCCGGATTTCCTCCGTGGTGAACAGCCAAACAGATATATATCGCCATGGTATTCTTATTCGTGCGGCGTGGCCATGGACCTGCTGGCTGTCGGCATTTATTGTACCGCTCAATCACGACAAGCATAACAGATGCGAGGCACTGGAAAAGATTTTACAAACCCGGGACTGTGATTTTGTCTCTGAACACGGTCAGGGTTGATTCCAGGACATAGTCAAGGAGAAGTTGGAACATGAAGAATATTGTTGTCACCGGCGGCAGCGGCAAAGCTGGTACAATCGTTTGCCAAAGCCTCGTCGAACACGGTTATCTCGTCCTGAACATTGATAGCAGGCCACCCGTCGACCCATGTTGTGCTTTCCTGAATGTCGACCTCGAAGACCTCGGTCAAACCGTCGAAGCCTTTCGGGCCACAGGCGGAAATGATCATCCTTTTCGCAAGTTTAAACAACCTGATGCCGTTGTTCATCTCGCCGCCATTCGCGCACCAGACCTTTATCCCGATTGCCTTACTTTCCGAAACAATATCATGAGCACCTACAATGTGTTTGAGGCAGCGGCGCTGGTCGGCATCAAACGCGTCGTCTGGGCTTCCAGTGAAACGACACTTGGCTTGCCATTTTCGGCTGAGGCCCCGCCCGACTATGTCCCTGTTGACGAGGATCACCCCCTACGCCCGGAGAGCGCATATTCTTTGTCAAAAGTCCTGAGCGAAGAAATGGCTCGACAGATGCACCGCTGGAACCCCGATATGTCTTTCATCGGTCTGCGTCTATCAAACGTTATGACTTCAGACGACTATTTACGATTTCCGGACTGGCAGGGTGATGCCAGCATTCGAAAGTGGAATATGTGGGGCTACATTGACGCCAGAGACTTCGCCCAGTCCGTCCGCAAAAGCCTGATAGTCGAAAATATCGGTGCCGAATATTTCATCATCGCCAACGCGGACAGCGTCATGACCAGATCAAATGAAGAACTGATGGCGGAAGTTTTCCCCGGTGTCACGATGCTTGAAGGTTCAGATGGTCACAAAACCCTTCTGTCAATTGAAAAAGCGCGACGTGTTCTAGGCTACGAACCCGAATACTCTTGGCGAAGCAATAATCTTGGGTAGAGAAGTGCTCACATTCCGTCGATAAAATTTTGTCACCAAACCAACTGATCCTGCGTTTTCCCAACGCTACCGTGGATATCTGAGGAACCGTATCGCTGAGAATGTCGAACCAGTTGCACAAATTGCAGGTAGCTTCTCGACGAGGAAAACACGGTCTTTATGAGAGTTTTGCGACCGGCATTCGCCGCGGCAATGAGCTTTCGGAAAAACTGTGTACCAAATTGCATCTCTCGAAGACTGACAAGACACATGGAATTGCTATCGACTCAAAAAGTTTTGCTGGATCACAAATGACAAAATAGGTTTGAAATGTCTGCTTGTGGCTATTACCAGACAACATTACAAACCTCACTTTTGACGCGCCAAATACAAGCCATTATCGAGAAGTTGATTTGTTGAGTTTTCGGCGGGGACGATGCTTGAGTCAACAAGTCTGCTTCTGACCTGAAACAGAACTTTCCACCTCAAGGTATTTCAAATATGCTAAGCCTTCCAACGGCTTGAATATTGAAGGTTTTTTTTAATGGACGACGAATACCTGGCTCTGTTGGTTGACCTGCATAAACGTCAGAATCGTCAAGGTCCCGGTGGGCAGGCGGAGACGAGTGGAGCGATGACGTTGGCAAACCTCCATAAGCCAAAGCCGCTAAATATCGCCGATATCGGTTGTGGAACCGGGGCTTCGACATTGCAACTTGCAAACTCATTGAATGCAAAAATTACCGCCGTGGATTTTTTGCCGGAATTCATCGAGGCGCTTAAAGACAACGCCGAAGCGGAAGGCTTATCTGAAAAGATAGAAACACTTGTATGTTCTATGGAGCAGTTGCCATTTGCTGAAGAGGAATATGATGTTTTTTGGTCAGAGGGTGCCATTTACAACATGGGCTTTGAAAAGGGGCTGAAAGAGTGGAGGCGTTTTCTGAAACCTGATGGAATTCTGGCGGTTTCAGAGATTACATGGATAACGAACAGCCGTCCCCCCGAGTTACAGGAATATTGGGAAGCCGAGTATCCGGAAATTGCAACAGCATCCACAAAAATCAAGGTTCTTGAAGAAAACGGATACGCGCCGATTGGCTATTTTGTACTGCCCGAGAGTTGTTGGTTGGAGAATTATTATCGACCTTTGCAGGAAGGCTTTCCCGACTTTCTCGCAAGACATGAAGATAACGAGATGGCAACCTCAATCATCGATGCTGAGAAAAACGAAATCGCACTCTATAAAAAGTACAAATCCTGTTATAGCTACGGTATGTATGTCGCTCAGAAAATTGGCTAGCCGATCCCTGCTCATGATCATGAGCAGAGTTTCATCGGCGTGACTGCGCTGTTGATGGGTATCACGACTTTTATCCTGAAGTTTTTCAAACCATTCTGAAGCATGGCCATGTCAAATTCCGGCGGTGTCAACCGCGAACATGATCGCTCTCAAAGCTCCAAACTGACCTTTGCCATTCTACATGGTGCCATCGCGGCCCTGTGTATCTGGCTGGCCTTTGGCACCCTGGATTGGCCGGATCAACCGAGAGCCGGTATTCTGGCACTGTGTGCTGTTCTTTACTGGCTACGGCATCTGGTGACCCTGTTTGTCCTGATGCAACGCAGGGTCGCCCTGTCCGAGGTTTTGGGCCTGACTGCCTTTATGGCTTTGTTCGAAGTTGGATTTCTGCTGCTTGGCTCCGGGGAGGTTTCCGGCACGCCGACGCCACCTCGGTTATTGGACTGGCTTGGATGTGGTCTGGTTTTGTTCGGCTCTACTCTCAACACAGGATCAGAACTGCAACGCTGGATGTGGAAGATGAACCCTTCCGCTAATGGCCGATGTTATACTGAAGGTCTCTTCACTTATTCCATGCACATCAACTACTTTGGCGATACCCTACTGTTCACCGGATGGGCGATACTGACGGCATCAGTGTTTGCCTGGCCAATCCCGATTTTTGTGACGGCAAGTTTCATATTTTTTCATATCCCGGCGCTGGATGCCTATCTTGCCGACCGCTATGGCGCAGATTTCGAAGATTACAAAGCCAGAACGGCGAGATTTGTGCCCTTCATTTATTGAGATCATGTTAGAGTCGGGAGCCGCTTCAATCGCATAGGCCATGCATCCAGATGTGCTTGTATCCGATATCTGAGGTTTAAATTCTATCGCTGGAAATATCCACATCCATCCCGACTGTCTGGCATGGCCCTATGTCCGTTGTTGCCAAATAGCTGACATTTTGGCCAAACTCACTTTTGACGCGCCAAAAACAAGCCTTTGTCGAGAACTTGATTTAATGAGGTATAGAGTGGGTCAGTAGTAGCACCAAGAGGTCTGCAACTGACCCGTTACCGACATGCCCGTCCTAGTGTTTTTCGATCTCTTCAATTAACCAATCTGTTGCGGAATCTTCACTGAGGAAGACGACGATAGATAGATTAAATCCGCTCGCGGTAGCCAATCGTTGAAAAATATCGGCTGTGAGTTTGTGAAATTGATCGGTGGTGATGACAGCGAAATGCGCACTTTCAGCACCGTGTCTCTTCAAAATATCGATTATTCCCTTGAACCCCTCCAGATCGATTTTCTCCTCGATTCCCCGGACATCGACGATGACGAACGCATCACCGTCTGGAAAAGAATCTGCAACCTGTTCGAAAAAAGCGATCCAGCGTTTGTTGTCGGCTGTTCCTTGGGGTGCAACATACAGACAAGACTTGTTGGCTAACTCTTTCCATTCCCAGCTAAAATATTCGTCTATGTTCATCCGACCGGAAGCTCCAAAAAGGTGTTGGTCATACCCCGAAGAGTTTACGAGCTTGATACCCGAAACCAAACTCATTTGGCATTTTCCCCATACTGTACCCGACAAATCGATAGCTGTCTCTTGTCGATCATTAGCGGTCAAAATTTCGAACTTCACTTTTGAAGCGTCAAATACAAGCCGCTGTCGAGAAGTTGATTTAATCCGGTTCCAACGGGGTCAATGGCAGTGCAAACAAGTCTGTTATTGACCCAAAGCGGGCATCACCCTGGTCGTCAAAAGCGCGGCGGTCGAGGGCGGTGTCAAGCAACCTGGCAGAGCACCTGAATGACGCGAATGCTGTCACTGAAATCATCATTTTTTGGCAGATAAGGCTTTGCTTTGCTTATCTTGAGTGGTGTCCAGAGCCTGCGCTCCTCAAAACTTTTTATCAGAGAATCAAACTCTTTCTCAATCCAGCGATCATCACGCTGAGTGAACAAGATGTAGCCACCAGGCTGAACAACACGGCACATGTCAGCCAACAGAGCTGCCGCATCTTCAATGTAGGTCATGACCCCCACACAGGCGGCGGCATCAAATGCATTATCGGCTGCTGGCAAAGGTGTGACTTGTAGATCATGGCGCTGCAAGCGATCGTACTGCCCGTGTTTTTCCGCTATTTCCAGAGAGGCCGCCGAAATATCAATGCCTTCAATTCGACAATCCAGGTGCCGGGACAAGGCCGAGGCGAACATCCCCGTACCGCAGCCGACATCCAGAATACTGTCGCCAGACTTCAAATACTCACCAAGGGCCACCGCAGCATCTTCCGGGGCCTGATAGTCCCAGTCTATCAATGTCGCGTCATAAGTCTCGGCCCAATCATCGTAATAGGCTGCAATAGCTGTCGAATTTGTGGAGCCGTCTTTCAAGGAGTTGAAGCCATTCTTGATGTCGCTGTCGTCGTTCTGAGCCATATTTGTCCTGTCCACTTTTTACCAGTCAATAATTGACCACCCGGAACACTATCGAACATACCCCGGGGTTGCCAGCTACCAGATGCCAACTGCCAGATGCCAGCTACCAGATGAATGATGTCGCCTCTTGGCTATTCGTTGACGTTACAGCCGACCTCACTTTTGATCCGACGCGACATTCGCTTTCGGTAACGTCGTTTTCTTAGTCCGGCTTTCGGGCGTGGACGAGGTGTGTCAGTCCTGGAATTGTCTGGTCATCCTGGATATCCACGAATCCGACCTTCTGCATCTCAGCATTCACCCACCCTGCGGTGACGGAATGGGCATCGGGGGTGAAAGCCATGTGCTGTAGTTGCCAAAGTGCTGCGAGATGGGGGCCGGAGCGATCATCTTCGACCATGAAGTCATGCACAAGCAGCTTGCCGCCCGGCGCCATACAGTCAAAAGCGTACTGGATCAGCCGTGGGACTTCCTCTCCGGGAATGCCGCTAAAGAGATAGGACATTAAAATAGCGTCCTGCTGTTTTGGCCATTGGGCGGTCAGGGCGTTCGATGGAATATATCTTACCCGGTCGACCATGTTGGCTTCCGTGATGAATTTCCAGCCGATTTCGCTGACATTCGGAAAATCGATGATCGTTGAAGACAGGTCCGGGTTGGCCTCCAACAAGCGGATCGTCATGGCACCTGTACCGCCGCCAACATCAAGCAATTCTTTCGCACCGGTCAGATCAACCATGCGCGCAATTGTCCGACCCGGCCCAAGAGATCCGGCATGTTGGGCATTACTGTATAACGCGGCTTGCTCAGGATCCGACATCCAGTGCTGATAAGAATCGATAGCATCGGGGGCCAGAGACCCATCGAGTACTTCGTTCAGTTGCTGCAGGAAAGGATACATCTGTTGATCGATCTGGTAGCGAAGGTAATCGCCGAAATCATACTTTGACGTTTGCGACAAAAAGGCGTCCGCCCCTGGTGAGTTGGAGTACTTTTCTTTTTCCCAGCCGACCAGGCCGATGCTGTAAAGTGCGGTCATCAGTGTTGTGACCCTGTTCTCGGGAACGCCGGATTTTTTGGATATTTCACCACAAGTTTTGGGCCCGTCGGCGAGGTGGGTGAAGACATTGATATGCAGACCGGCAAACAACGCCTTGGACGCCATAAAACCAAATGCAATTCTGGAAACTTCTTCAGCGCTATTAACAATGTTCTCGGACATATCGATCAGTGGCTCCTGTTAGATGGGTTTTCTCAAAAGGGGTATCCGGACGATCCGGTCGCAAAAAAACCGTGTTTTCGCGTTTCCGCGTAAACCAACATCCAACAGACGGCGCAGGTTGTTCTCGATAGCCCGTGAAAAGCGGTAGGGCACCGCTGGCGCGTGATTTGTTATCGCGGTCCAGAGCCAATTTCAAAGAAAACAGGATCACTGTTTTCTGTAAAAATTGTGCAATCTCAAAAGGATAGGCCTCTTCAGTGACTCGATTGTCATTGAAGGCGCTCTAGTGTGCGGGGGCGACAAACCACAAGGGCATTGTTTTCGAACGTTGTAGCATACCCTAAGGATTAAACCGGCTATGTCAAACGAGCGGCCTGTGACGCCAGGCAAATGCGGTTTTGATTAGATCCTGATTGTCATCAATTCCTGTTGAGGCCTGCTTGCAGGCCCTGATATTTCGCGTGTTAATATACGGTGGTCACGGCGGATCCATGTAGGGTTTGATATCCAGTAACGGCGTGCCGTCACGGCAATCAAGGGCGCTTACCGTGAGCACATTTTCCTCCACTTTCAGGAGTTCCACCGTGCTTAAGGCAATCGGATTTGGACGCATGGGGGAACGCAGTGCAAAAACACCAATTTTCTCGTTTGTTTCTGACCACCTGGGAACTTTTTGCAAGGCCGAACGATCGGCCTCATCAAACCAATAGAGAACCTGGATACAGCTTTTACCCTCGATCCCCTTAAGTGCGGGTAACATCTCCGGGTCCAGCACTATCTTCGAAACACCGTTTGCTGGGCGGGCCTGCCCAGGGCATTCCGCCACCGTCTTGTATGAAGTCTGAATTGTGCCGATAAAGTTAACAGTAGCCTTGTTCATTTCCCATAATCCCTTGTAGGGGCGCAGATAACCGAAGTTAGCTATTCCGCTTTCAGGCTGAAGGTTTCATGGCAACCGACGCAATTGACCATCAAATCACCCAACCGTTCGAGGACAGCCTTGCCACCAAGTTTCGCCTTTGCCGCAACATCGTCAAACTCAAGGTGGTTGTCTGTGCCCATGATCTTGAAATCACGCGGCAATTTGAGCATCAGGGATTTTGGAACCTTGCGTACTTCCGCGCTTCCAATGGCCAGGGCGACTTTCTCAACTGAATTCATGTCCCCTTCGGCGACAGCTGAAACTATTCCCTGAACGGACGACAACATCTGGCGCATCTCAGCGAGAACGAAATCGCGTTCAGCCTCGGTCAGTACCACGGCCACACGACCGTCAGAGGCCTGTTCCGTCTTCCCGCCGACATACATGACAGCAACTGTCGCTGCACCGGCAAGCCAAAGCACGATAGCCAGGATCGACAGGGTCTTTGCGTTCATCATTTTCCGTGACCTTCACAAGAGGAATAGTTAAATATTACGTAAATCTAATATAGTGGGGGCGCTCCGACATTGACGACAGTCAATTTGCGGATTGGCCTTGGCCCATTTTCTTCAGACAGTCTTGACATTCTAAATATTAGGACTATCTAATATTAGTATGATCTAATATGAAAAGTTGTCAACCACCCATGCCAGGTTCGTCTCACAGCACCTGGCCATCCGACGGAGATACCCATGTCAATTGAACGCACTATTTTCGCCTTTGCAGGCACTGTCATAATAGCCAGCCTGATTCTTTCCCAATACCATGACGTTCGGTGGCTGTGGGTTACCGGTTTTGTCGGTGCTAACCTGTTCCAATCGGCATTCACCGGCTTTTGCCCCTTGGCCAAGATTCTCAAATTTGTGGGACTGAAGTCGGCCTCGGCACAGCACTAAGCGGAAATATCAACGACGAGGAACTTTTCCGAATGCCGGTCACAGGCAGGGTGGTTTGTCGATCCCCAATTCGGCAAGCCACCATTTGAAGCGCTTGCCGTTATTGGGAAAGTCAGAAAAAAAGAGGATGATCATGAACGCGCCAGATACCCCAATCTGTCTTTCGCGGGACGATCATCGACCGGCTAACGCCAGGCGTAGTTCAGGTTTGCACGGGGCAGGTTTGTACCGGACTGGTTTGTACAGCGAATGAAGGAAAGAACAAGAAAACGATTGTTGCTCCTCGGCGGTATTGCCGCCGGGTCCGCGTTGTTTGCAATGGCTTACGGACCAATCATCGGCCAATTTCAGGGATTTGAAGTATCACCTAGAGTACTTCTGAGATTTGGGATACACGGACTGATGTTCGGTGTCTTCGTCGGATGGTTCGAGGTTTTTTACGCCAATGGTGTCGGCGCTGAGTGGTTCCGCCGACAACCGTTTATTTCCTCGGTTCTTATCAAGACCACCCTTATGACCTTCATCATTATCGCCGTTCTTCTGTTCGGCGGTATGATGATATTACCTGAGCGCCTCGCCGCAGATAACGCACTCACCTTTCTTGTAATTGATGTCGTCGTCGCCTTTGGGCTGGCCCTGGTATTTCAGCTTATTCTTGCCGTGCGCTCCGTCGTCGGCGGACGCGTCCTGGGAAACCTGATCATCGGGCGTTACCACCGCCCCTTGAAAGAGGAACGAATATTTCTTTTTCTGGACCTTGCCGGCTCCACCGCCATGGCGGAGAAAATGGGAGATATTGCGGCCCAGTCTTTAATCACACGCTTCTTTTTCGACGTGGCCCAGGTGACTCTGGCTTATGGAGGAGAGACGCACAGATATATCGGGGACGAGGTTGTGGTCACCTGGCCCATCGAGCGCGGATTGCGTGATGCCGCTTGCCTTGAATGTTGCTTTGCAATTGAAGACCGCATCGCCAAACGTGCCGCCGACTACGAAAGGCGGTTTGGCGTTGTCCCGTCGTACCGAATAGGGCTGCATGGAGGACCGGTTGTTGCCGCAGAATGCGGTGACGACAAGCATGAGATCGTCTACTTCGGCGATACGATCAACACCGCTGCAAGGATAGAAGAATATTGCAAAGAAAGCGGTTATTCGCTTCTTTTGTCAGGTGACTTGATCTCAAAGATGACGTTGCCAAAAAAATTGAAAGCCAAGTTAGTAGGCAACGTTCAATTTCGCGGTCGGGTCAGTGAGACAGAAATTTACAATGTAGCAAGGTCAGAAACCTGATTTTGCCCGCCGGCCAAAGTCATCTCTTGGCTATGGGCGCCGAGCAATACCCGGCCGGATCCTGTTCATGAAGCACCAGTGTTCGTTTCCCAGAATAAGCATACGATTTACGCCCAATTCTTTCCAAAAACCGTAGTCTTTTTATGGGAATAATATTACACTCTGTTAAAGTGAAATAACTGATGACGAGGAGTGTAGAAGTCGATGAGCAATCACAATTTGGCGGATGAACTGCCTGAATACAAGGACGCAATTCACAATCTCAAAGTGTCCGACAATCATTTTGCCAAGCTGTTTCATGCCTATCATGAATGTGTAAAGCATATTCTTCGTATCGAAGACGAAATCGAAGCAGCGTCGGATTTTTCTCTTGAGGATTTGAAGAAACGTCGCCTCGAGTTGAAGGATGAAATGGTCGGTATGTTGAGTCGCGCATAAGCTACGGTCCATCAATTGATCTACGGAAGCCCTTGCCGGAAACGGCAGGGCTTTTCCTTTTCCAAACCTGGGGTGTTCCCGTTAAAATCCGAAACGCTCTGGCGGATAAGTGGCGCCGCTTGTGGCCCGAAGCGGGCTTTGGACCGGGGCGAGGTCCTCGACTTGAGAGCCAATTATTTTGTCGTGACGAGGCGGTAGCCAGCGTCGTACTCATCCAGGATGCGCAATTCAGAATACCGCTGCGACCATGCGTCGGTGTCCAGGTCTCTTTCAAGTTTTTCCAGCCCCTCGGATACGTTGTCTATTGCCTGGAAGGAAGACATGGCGGCCGTGATTCTGGGATCAAGATAAGCTGAGGGTCGCCGCCAGTACGCGTACAAAAAACCATCCGTACAGTCGTGCGGAACTGGAATGGTCGAAATTTCTACTGCCCCCAGCCACTTCTCATAGTCAGTCATTTTCGGCATTATCTCGTCGTCCAACGTCACGAGTTCTGGAAAATAGTCCGCAAGCCAGAGTCCCCTGAGCGACGCATCGAACGTAAGTACAACGACCGGGCCCCGCGTCACGCGACGCATCTCTTTGAAACCCTTCTCTTTGTCGTTCCAATGGTGAACCGTCAAGATCGCCATCGACGCATCAAAAGAATCTTCATCGAAGGGCAGGTCTTCTGCAAAGCCCTGAATAGCCGGAGCTGCAGAGACACCGCGCTGTCGGATCATTTCCACCGAAGGCTCAACTGCTGTGACCAGCCTGTCGGTGGGCTCGTACGAACCCGCGCCAGCACCAACATTCAGGACAGTTTTTGCAGACCCCAGCGCGCGCGCAATCACTGTCTCAATCCGGCGATCAGGCTTCCTGAGGTCAGAATAGTTGACGCCGATAATATCATAAGAAGTACCCATGAAGCCAAGTAACATAGGGCGGCGGAACTGTCATGAAGTTTCTGCCTGGTCCACTTTTACGCGGTTCATCGCGACTGAAATGAGCAACTGCAGTGGATTAGATTTCCTTGGTGGCAACGGTGTACAATTCCGCGCCATGCCTTCCGGCTCCACCTTCCAGCACAGGGTCGTTTTTCCAGCCCAACTCCGCCAGAAACGAGGTGAGGTTTTTGGGCTGCATACTCCAGAGCCATGGCTCTCCAGTGATCTTCTGAAGCCACAGAACCAGGCCTGTCCATTTGCCCACATCAAGCCGACCGTCAGTACTGGCCGGGATGTAGGTGAAAATGATCCGGCTCTTGGCGCCAGAAACTGCTGCGCATTGTGAAAATAAATCCACAACCGCATCGCCAGGCAGGTACATCAACAAACCCTCTGCAACGATTATTGATTGTGCGTCACTGCGCCAGGAATTGTTGGCCGCCAGGGTGTCAATCAGTTTCCGGTTTCCAAGGTCCGAAGGGATCAAGAAAAGATTGTCCCGCTGCCCCATGGCAGCGATCCCTTTGGCTTTTGGACGCGCCGTTGCCGGATGGTCAATTTCAAAAAAACTCACATGAGGGAATTCCGGCGCAAGGCGCCACCCCATCGTGTCAAACCCGGCACCGAGAACAAGGATTTGCGTGGCGCCAGCGGAGATGGCATCCCTGACCTGATGCTCGCAAAAAACTTTTCTTTCGCCAATGGCCTGAAACTGCCCGGGCAACATCCAGTCGAAGGCTTCATAGATCGAAACCATTCGTTGGGTTTTGGTCCATCGAAGGGCTTTTTCTCCCAGCACACCTGAGGCAAGCAGTAAATCTTCTGTGGCTTCGAGCAGGCCAGGGTTCAGAATTTGATCCGCATCTGGTTTTGCCCCCAGAGCGACGATAATTGTAGCCACTTTCAGCGCTGTCTTGCTTGGTTTGCCTTCTCGCATGCTCCACCTTTTTGTTCCACACAGGAACCAATAGTCAGTTTTCACGTGCTGCTGGCAGCATCCTTCTTTCATATGATCATTCTTGACCAGGATTCAATGACGGGAGCGGGTTGCCTCAAGGCTCATGACATCAAATCAGGAATATCCGATTGTGACCCCAAGCGAACAATCGTTGGTCAATTTCTGTGTACATCGTTTGGGTATTGGGTAGTCTGTTGGTCACTCGAAATTTGCACAGAAGTTGGTGAGCGAAGATGATGAACCATCCTGATATTGACTATGGCCCTATTCAACACCTTGTTGGCACATGGAGAGGCGATCAGGGTACGGATATTGCCCCTGATCGAGATGGAGAAGAGCACAACCCCTATTACGAGACGATAACCTGTGAAGACATCGGTGACTTGAGTAATGCCGAAGAGCAAAACCTCACCGCAATCTATTATCGTCAAATCGTAAAACGGAAATCCGATGACCAGGCGTTTCACGACCAAACGGGATACTGGATCTGGGACGCTGAAAACCAGACTGTCATGCATTCATTTGTTATCCCCCGCGCCGTCAGCGTCGTGGCTGGCGGAAAATATACGGGCGACACTGATGAGGACGGACGTGTTGTATTGGAACTGAAGGCGAAACTTGGCGATCCTGAATGGGGAATTGTACAGTCACCCTTTATGACGAAAAAAGCTTCATCCATGGAATTTTCGCAAAAAGTCATCGTGGGTAATGGTGTGATGACTTATCATCAAACAACCCTTGTCGATATTTTCGGTAAGGTATTTGAGCACACGGACGAAAACAAATTGGCTCGTCTGTGACGCCTGATTCACTTTTGACCCAAAATTTATTGCGGAATGCCGCTCAGCGACTTAATTGGGGTTTGTTTTGAAAAACTATCTCAAACAAATTCTCAGCGTGCGTCCAGGTGTTATGGATTGGTTGCCAGGGTATCAGCGCAAATTCCTGCCGGGCGATGTCATCGCTGGCGGCATTGTCGCCATCATGCTGGTGCCACAGAGCATGGCATATGCATTATTGGCCGGACTGCCGCCCCAGGTCGGACTGTATGCCAGCATCCTGCCGGTCATCCTTTATGGTCTGTTCGGTTCAAGCCGTGCTTTGGCGGTTGGACCAGTGGCCATTGTTTCGTTGATGGTCGCCAGTAGCCTGGGTGACCTGGCCGAATATGGCAGCGAACACTTCATGGCCCTGGCATTGGCGCTTGCCCTGATCAGCGGCCTGATGCTGTTGATCATGGGCGTGCTGCGCCTGGGTTCATTGATCAACTTCCTCAGCCATCCCGTAATTTCTGGCTTCACCAGTGCCGCCGCCTTGATCATTGCCTTCAGCCAGCTAAAACATCTGCTGGGCGTCAACATTCCGCGCAGCCATCTGATCTCTGACACCTTGGGCACGGCGTGGGCCAGGATGGATCAGGTCAATGCCTATACCTTGTTTATTGCTCTCGTCTCAATTGCAATCCTGCTTTACAGCAAAGGTCCGATGGCTCGGCAACTGCTAAATCTCGGTTTGCCCCAGGCCATTGTGGCACCCGTTTCTCGCACAGGTCCGTTGTTTGCCGTTATTTTTGGCACGGTGATGGTTTGGCAGGGGAATCTTGGGATCGCGCAAGGGGTCAAGACCGTCGGCCATATACCGGCGGGATTGCCAGGGGTGTCGTTTCCATCATTGGATGTCGCAATCTGGTGGGAACTCCTGCCTGCCGCCGCCCTGATTTCCTTTGTTGGATTTCTGGAAAGTGTCTCTGTGGCGAAGTCTCTGGCCCGCAAACGCCGCCAGAAAATTGATCCTGATCAGGAACTCATCGGCCTGGGCGCTGCCAATATTGGCGCGGCCTTCACCGGGGGTTATCCAGTAACCGGTGGTTTCAGCCGATCGGTCGTCAATTTTACAGCCGGGGCCAATACGCCGTTGGCTTCCCTGATTACAGCCGGCCTTGTGGCGCTAACGGTGATCGCCCTGACACCGCTCTTTTATCACCTGCCAAAGGCGGTGCTGGCGGCCATCATCATGGTCGCTGTTTTCACCCTTGTGGATATCAAAAGTTTTCTGCAGGCCTGGCGCTACAGCCGTGGGGACGCCGCGTCGCAACTGGCGACCTTTATCGCGGTACTGGTGCTTGGCGTTGAAGTCGGCATCGTCTTCGGCATCATCCTGTCACTGCTGGTGTATCTCTGGCGGACCAGCCGCCCCCATGTTGCCATCGTTGGTCGCGTGCCAGGCACTGAGCACTATCGAAATATCGACCGTCACAAGGTCGAAACCCAATCCAACATCCTGGCCATGCGCCCGGACGAAAATCTCTATTTCGCCAATGCAGTATATTTGGAGGAATACATCCTGAGTGAGGTTTCAGAGCATCCAGAAATCGACCAGGTACTCCTGATCTGCAACGCAATCAGCTTTATCGACACCAGTGCGCTGGAAAGTCTGGAAAGCCTGATTATTGATTTACGGGAAGTAGGTGTGCAGGTGCATCTGGCCGAAATCAAAGGACCGGTGATGGACCGCCTTCAACGTTCCAACTTGCTTGATGACCTGACGCCGGGACAGATTTTCCTCAGCACCCATGAAGCCTTCGAGGCTCTTCGCTCATTCAACAAGTCTGACGAGCGATCAGGACCGGAATACACGATTTAGGGAGCATAATAACATGTCCAGTCTAAAAATCGGGTTCATTGGCCTTGGTGACATGGGACTGCCGATGGCAACCCGATTGCTCAATCATCAGTGGTCGGTGACAAGTTGCGCCAACAAAAATCGCGATGCGATAAATGTACTCCTGGAGCTGGGGATATCCGAAGTGGAAACACCAGCTGAAGTCGGCGCAGTCTCTGACATTGTTATCACCATGGTGCGCGATACCAGCCAGACGGCGCAGGTTATTTACGGGCCGGATGGCGTGCTGGCCGGAATGAGAAAGGGGGCGGTCCTGATCATTATGAGCACGCTCAGCCCTGAAGACTGCCGCAATATTGCCTCTAAAGCAGCTGAGCAAGGTATTTTGGTTCTGGATTCTCCGGTGAGCGGCCTGCCGCAACGGGCAGTGCTGGGGACCTTGGCTCTTTTGGTCGGTGGGGACGCAGAAACCCTGAAACAGTGCCGGGAAGTGCTGGAGGTTATGGGGAAGGTCTTCCATTGTGGCGGCGTTGGTGCAGGCACTGTGGCCAAGTTAGCCAACAATGTTGTTTTGATGGGGACCATGAAACTTTTGCTTGAGGCACGCGCCTTTGCCAGTGCCTACAGCATGTCGCCTGACACTCTCATGGAGATCTTTGCCAACTCATCCGCCAACAGCTTCACGGTTCAAAATTGGGATGCGCTTGAGGCGAACTGGGACCACTACGACGCGCTTTTGATCAAGGACGTGGGGCTTTGCCTTGAGGCCGCGAAAATCAGGGAGGTTGTGATGCCCCTTACCGACACGGCAATCAACTATCGGCCCGATCAAACGTCCAAATAGAAAATATCTGATCCAATTTCATGTCGGTAGTTTTTAAGCCGGGGCAAAGTTCATGCGCAGGGTTGTTTGCCCGCTTGCTTCATGGATGAACTCCTCGGTCTCGCGAAATCCATAGGCGTCGTAAAAACGTCGACCAATTATGTTTTCCTTAAAGACCTCTACTTTAAGAGGCCCTTTTTGGATAACGGCTTTATCGACCAAAGCCCGGCCCAAACCTTGTCCGTGGAAATCAGGATCAAGGAACAGGCCGCCTATCTCATCTTCGATAAGAGCAATGAAACCAACGACGACACCGTCGATTTCAATAACCCAGGTCTCAGCAAAGGCCAGGTAAATATTGCGCATGTTGGCATCCTCTTGATCAAGGAAAGCCTTTGTTAAAAACGGGTGAGCTAGTTCGCTCGCCCGACGCCACGTGGAAACAACGACTTCGATGTCGTGCTCGTCATATTTTCTGATCATCGTCTGACAGAACTTTCATGTCTTAACCGCTGCCAACGAGCGGATTGCGCCCCCCAATATCACCGAGTGAGATACGCCGCCAGAGCGAAAAGTGAAAACCCGGCCATGGGGATCAAAGTGAACAGCATGAAGGCGAACCTTATGGCACCTGATTCGATTTTCTGCACTGCCCAGTAATGCGCCAGTCGGCCAAATACCAGCAGGCAGCCTCCGGCCCACAAAACAGGGGTGGCGGCACCGAATACTTCGGCGGCAGCCATGGCGATGATGGCGATGGGGACTGTTTCAGTGAAATTGGCGTGCCCGCGTATGCGCCTGAGCAATATATCGTCGTCACCATCCAGGAATGAGATCTTCAGTGCCCGCCTGCGGAGCCCGACGGCCAAAGTCATGGGGACCTGTATCAGCGCAAGCAATGCACCAACAAACAAACTGATTTCCGGCATCTGTAATTCCTCCTGCATCCCTCGATCTGGGTGGACTTGTGATCCAGACTAAATCAATCGAGAATACAGCTAAAGCGGTTACTGTGCTGTATTGGAAAAATCGATGGTACTGAGCAAACCGGATTTGCAGATGCTCGTCCGGGTCTCTTATTGATGAGGAAGACGAGATGACGATTTGGCCTGAATTATTTTCGGTAGAGGGAAATTATGTTTCCGTGGTTCCTCTGTCTTTGGATCATCAGGCGGCGCTTGAGGACGCGGCGGCGGATGGTGATCTGCACCGCCTTTGGTATACGACGGTACCTGAACCCGAGGCGGTTGGGGGAGAGATTGAAAGGCGATTGGGTCTCAGGGAGACGGGTTCGATGTTGCCTTTCGCCGTTATCGAAAAATCCAGCGGTTTGGCCGTGGGCATGACAACCTACATGAATATCGATGCTGCCAACCGGCGGCTTGAGATCGGTTCAACATGGTATCGAAAATCCGTTCAACGTTCCGGTATTAATACGGAGTGCAAGCTATTGTTGTTGCGGCACGCGTTTGAAGAGCTGGATTGCATAGCTGTTGAATTCAGGACCCATTTTATCAACCAGCAAAGCCGTGCGGCAATCGAACGCCTTGGCGCAAAGTTGGATGGAATATTACGATCACATATGATCATGCCCAATGGCACCATACGCGATACAGCCGTTTATTCTATCATCGCCAGCGAATGGCCAACTGTCGAAGCCAATCTAAACTGGCAGATGGAAAAACCGCACAAGTCGTAAATCAAATATGTTGTTGGCCTGATCAGGTTTGGTCCTGAAACGCAGCATACGCTCTCAGGTGAACTCTACCGGAATTCAGCGTTTACCCGACCTATGGGATCAAAACTTGATTCAACTGAATCTTCATGATTGATGCCATATTGCCGTGTGAAGGAGCCTGACATGATGCGCTGGCCTGCCTCCAGCTTGCGTCCGAAGTGCCCAAGTTTGTTGGCCAGCCACTGGACTGAAGCAATAGGCGTGCCGTGAACGGCGACCCCATTGGCTGTTTCCTGATGAACATTATTGATGTTCACATCTACCGTGGCCACACCAAGATCAAGATCGGCCAGCGGGACATCAGGGCCTGTGACAAAGGCCTTTTGCTGGTTATTGTCGGCGACGGCCAGGGCCATTTCCAGCGGAGACCCATTTCGCCTCTCTATGATTTCCAGCGCAGGTGCAACATGTGATATGGCATCCCTGGCCTGTTCAAGCGTGACATCGGGTCCGGTCAATGGTTTGCCCATGGTCAGGCAAAGTTCGTTTTCGAATCCAGGATTGATCAATGAAGCGAAGTCGAAAATGACACCGCCAGGCCGATGGCCGCTGGCCAACAGGAACCCGAAAACGGGTTCATGCCAGCCCGCCTGTTTCTGCACAGCCTTGGCCGTCAGACCAACCTTCCAGCCTGCCAGTTCTTCCCCGGCGGCCAGGTAGCGGTCCAGAATGGCAAGCTGGACACCATAGGCCTGCTCAACCGAAAGCTTGCCACGCAGTTCCTCAGGATTATGCTTTCCCTGCTGGATGCTGTTCCACAGAACGTTTGTCATGTTTTCTGTTGTCATGGGTCTAACTGATGCTCTCCGTGCAAATACTTTTTATCAACGCGTAAATTGAAATCCAGCCTGTCTGATAACTTCAACCGCAAGACCACTGATTTTGTTTTGTTCGCAAGGGGACAGGAACCCGGAAGCGGGGCAGAATAACATCATTTGATGCACGCAATTACGCAGCCAGATCCTGTTTTAGTCCAGAGGTTACCATGAGTATTGATTCAGGCAATTACAAAAACCCCATTAGATCGGGCGCCACGAAATTAGTTTTCGCGGCGGTAACTGTCTTGTTCGCTTCAACGTCTGTCTCCGCAGATGAAATATTTCATGACGGCAGTCATTTCCTTTCTGGTGCCTACAGGCTGGGGGAATTCAGGGCGACCGGTATTTATTCAGGTGAGGAAGAGGCGCAGGCGAGAAAGCTCATTGGCCTGAGCGTCCAGGTTCATGGAGATCACGTGGCGTTGCCGACAGGTGAGCTGTGCCACGTCATGTCAACTGACAGGCGGATGCTGAAAGATGATCGTGGAACCTTTGGCAGCAGTGGCGGGTCCTGGAGCCAGGCTGGTCTGAAGAAGCTGTCTGAAGAGGGCTATGAAGTGGCAGAAATCGGGTTTGACTGCGCGGAAAGGTTCTGGGGCATGCTGGTCCAGCCGGAAACAGAAACATATCTCCTGAAGGTCTGGGCCGTTTATCTGACCATGCACCGGTACTGAATCAAATTCGGCCATCGGTTGCACACCCCGTGTGCCAACACCTTGACCTCTGAGGGATGTTCCTGTCTCTTCAACAGGTAAATTCTTGCATCTTCCCGCCCCACCATTCAATCACACCAAATTTTTCACCCAAAATATTTCCAGACAGGTCTCCCGCCATGCCCCGATTTGACCATAGATTTCTGACTGTGCTGGGGTCGTTTATGACCCAATTTATGACAATCGGCATGTTGTTCGCCTATGGTCTGTTTTTCAAGAATTTTGAAATTGAGTTCGGCTGGTCGCGCACGCTGTTGTCCAGCAGCATGTCCATCGCCTTTTTGATCTCAGGGGTGCTGGCCTTTTTTGCAGGTCACATGAGTGACCGCTTTGGCCCGCGTCTGGTACTCATCGTGACAGGTCTTGTGGGCAGTACGGGTTATTTCCTGTTGTCGCAGATTACCGCCCCCTGGCAATTATTTGTAGTTTTTGGCCTGTTCATTGGCTTGGGCCTGGCCACCCATGATGTGGTGACTTTGTCGACCATGGCGAAGCTGTTCACAAAACGGCGTGGCATCATGACCGCTGTAGTGAAGGTTGGCACGGCGACGGGGCAAATGTCCGTACCACCTTTTGCCGCCTTTTTGATTGCCCTGTATGACTGGCGACTGGCCTTGATGATTTTGGGCATTGGCGCCGCCGTGGTTTTGGTGGTGGCGGCCTTGTTGATGAAAAGCCCGGTGGCAAGTAGCTCAAGCGGTGCGCCGATAGATGTACCGGGTACGACATTTATTGATGCCCGCAAAAGCTCAAATTTCTGGATGATTTGCGCCATCCAGTTCTCTTTCTTTATCACCCTGTCGACGATCCCCTTGCATATCGTGATCCACGGCATGGACCTGGGCATGACGCCTGCAATGGCGGCGTCGCTATTGTCGGTTATGGGTGGTGCCAGTATTGTCGGGCGTTTGGGTGTGGGTGGCCTGGTGGATCGCATTGGTGGCAGGCGTGCCCTGATCTTCTGCTTCGTGCCCCTGATCATTAGTTTGCTGGCCTTTCTCTCAATTTCCACACCCTGGATATTATTTGTCGGGGTCGCCGTCTATGGCATCGGACACGGCGGTTTCTTTACGGTCACTTCGCCAACAATTGCACAATATTTTGGCTTGAAAGCCCACGGTAAAATATTTGGCTTTGTGTTGTTCTTCGGCATGGCTGGCGGTGCTTGTGGGCCGATCCTGGCCGGACGCATTTTCGATGTGACCAACAGCTATGGCCCGGCTTTCATGACCCTTGCGGGTATGGCCGCGGTTGGTATGCTCTTGGCCTGGAGGTTACCGGCAGCAAGTTCCGCAAATTAAACGGTTGGCTGATCCGTCTAAGTGGGGTCAACCAGTAGCACCGCAGCCTGCATTGCAATGACATATCCGTGCGCGCCCAGGCCACAGATCACACCTGTCGCAACCGGGGACAGAATGGAGTGGCGGTGCACTTCATCCCGGGCATGAATATTGGATATGTGCAATTCAATGATCGGTCCCGGAAATATTTTCAGGGCATCAAGAATGGCGATCGAATAGAATGAAAATCCGGCCGGGTTGATAATGATGGCATCTGCATCGTCGCAAGCAGCCTGAATGCGATCGACAAGTTCGCCTTCATGATTAGATTGTTCGAACACCAGTTCGACATCCAGCTCCCCGGCAGCTTCCCGACAGCTTTCCTCAATTGCTTGCAGCGTCGTTGTGCCGTAGATTTCAGGCTCACGAATGCCCAGCATATTCAGGTTGGGACCGTTCAGGACTAATAGTCGAGGCATGGGGTGCTCATCTCCTAGTGTATGACAGATTGCCAGTTCACCTTTAGGCTTACATAACTTGAAACATCGCCGACAATAACTATTTTTTTGCTACAGACTCTGGTGCTTGTCGATTATTGTAGGAAAAACTTACATTTACATGGGAAGGTGACATCATGGCTCGCTACATCGTTGTTGTTTGTCGTAGCATCTTTTTGGGCCTGGTCCTCGTCGTCTCCGTCAATCAGGCATGGAGCAACGAAGCCAAGCCCGATCTGGTGCTCTATGTCACTGAAATTCCTGGTTACATGGGTGGTCCCGCTTCCCGACCCGGCATTCTGGTGGAACTGGTCAACCTGGTTGCGGATGAGACAGGCTATCGCATCGAGACCAAAATCGTGCCCTGGGCACGGGCCGTGAACAAGGTGAAGACAACCAACAATACGCTTGTTCCGGGGTTTTCGCGGCTGCCGGAAAGGGAAGTCAACTACAGCTGGATTGCCCCGCAAATGGCAGCGCAAAGCGCTTTTTTGTCCCTGACCCACAAGATTAATAGTTTTGAGGAGGCCAAAACCCTGAATTCCATCGGGGCCCACAGGGCGACCTCACATCAACTGGAACTGGTGCGACGCGGATTTACCAATGTTGTCAGCGTCGATAATGTCAAACAAACCATCAAGATGTTGCATCGTCGTCGCATCGATGCCTGGTATGGGGATGTGAACGAATATTTCAGGCGCTGGCGAGATTATCATGGTGAAGGAGCGGAAAAGCTTTTTGTCGGGAGAATCCAGCTCAGCGAGCAAATCTGGCTTGCCGGAAACAAAAACCTGCCCAAAAAAGTTATCAGGGATCTGCAGATTGGCATGAAAGCCGTTATCGAAAAGGGCTATCGTCGTGGGCTGATAAAAAAATACTTTGGTCGCGAAGAATAGCTGACGTGGAAACCACCAGGCAATGTCTGGTCCAAAATTGACTATTGCCGAAACTCAAGAACGCTGGATACGTCTGATCATGAAATTTTCAACTGTCATTTTGGCGCTCTTTATCTTTGGGACCTCGGAAGCTGGCGCGAAAGAAATCTCCGTGGGCATGGGTAATTACGAGCCCTATTATATAGCGAAAGGCGACACTGGAATTTTTCCGGATATTCTAAAAGCAGTATTCAGGTACATGCCGGACCATCAACCAAAATTTCTGTTTGGGCGTCCCAACAAAAGGCTATGGAAGGACTTTGAAAACGGTAAGATTGATGCCGTCGCAAATGTCTTTGATTCTGCAAAATTGGAGGGCTGTAAATCAGACCCGGTATTCCGGTTTCGCGATATTGCAATTTCAAAAACTGATCGCAATCTTGAACTGCATGGCCTGTCTGATCTGAAGGGATTACGGGTCGTTGCATTTCAGGGGGCGAAAAAATTTATGGGTCCGGCATTCAAGGCCTTTGACGGTTTTGCAGAATATTCCGAAATCGCTGATCAAAAATTGCAATCCGGTATGTTGTACCGTGGCAGGGCGGACGTCAGTATCGGCGATATGTTTCTGTTTTTGCAAAGCCTTGGAAAAATCAAGGCCCAGGCAAAAGAGTTTGCGTTTCACGATATCTTCCCGGTCCTGACAACACGTATGGGGTTTCGGGACAGGGACATGTGTTCTGTCTTCAACATGGCGCTGAGAAAGGTAAAAAGCAGCGGGGAGTACGAAGCAATCTTCACATCATATCTGAACAAGTTCGGTTACCAGAAATGAGATTTTGCATTTAGGGCGGCAAAGTTAATCAATATCGATTTAGAAACTTTGTGATCTCGCCGCCCCTGAAAATACAGACCTGCTTGAAACACAATTTTGTCAGCGCCATATACATATCACTGCCGCAGTGATATTCAAATTTCCAGAAAATATGTGCCGATTTCACTCTATGGAGACTCCCCTATGTCTGATCAGTCTGAGTATACACCCCCCAAAGTCTGGACCTTTGATAAGGAAAACGGCGGCAAGTTTGCCAGTATCAATCGCCCAACCGCAGGTGCACAGACTGAAAAAGAGCTACAAGTTGGTAAGCATCCGCTGCAACTCTACTCCCTGTCGACACCCAATGGCGTCAAGGTCACCGTCATGCTGGAGGAACTGCTGGCGCTGGGTCATGAAGGGGCTGAGTATGATGCCTGGTTGATTAATATTGGCGAGGGCGACCAGTTTGGCAGTGGTTTTGTCGGCGCCAATCCAAACTCAAAGATTCCCGCCCTGATGGATCACAGCACGACACCGCCGACACGGGTTTTTGAGTCTGGCGCCATATTGCTATATCTGGCCGAGAAGTTTGGTGCCTTGCTGCCGTCTGATCCAGCCAACAAAGCGGAGTGTTTGTCCTGGTTGTTCTGGCAGATGGGCAGCGCACCCTATCTTGGCGGCGGCTTTGGTCATTTTTATGCCTATGCCCCGGAGAAATTTGAATACCCGATCAATCGCTTTGCTATGGAAGTGAAGCGTCAGCTGGACGTGCTGGATCAACGCCTGGCTGACAACCGTTTTATGTGTGGGGATGAATACACCATTGCAGACATTGCGATCTGGCCCTGGTACGGCGCTGTCGTTCAGAACAAGGTCTATGAAGCGGCAGAGTTCCTGGATGCCGCTTCTTACAAGAATCTTGGCCGCTGGACCCACGAGATCGCCGAACGCGAAGCTGTGAAGCGTGGTCGCATGGTCAACCGTGCGATGGGCCCACTGGAAGAACAACTGCGTGAACGTCACAATGCAAGTGATTTTGACCTGCGGACCCAGGATAAACTGGAGCCTGCCGCCGAAGAAGCATAGGTCCCGTTCAGTCGTCTGAAGTGGCCCGTTCCAGTGCGGCGCGGGCCAGCAGGCGAGTTGAATCGAGTGTCGGCAAAGGAGAGTTCTTGTCGTCGATGATCAAAGGAATTTCTGTGCAGCCGAGGATGACGGCGTCACAACCTTCCTGTCCCATACGGCCTATCACTTGTCGAAAACTGGCGATGGCGTCAGGTTTGAAAATGCCCTGCGTCAGTTCCTCCATGATGATGCGATCTATTTCCTTGCACTCGTCCTGATTGGGCCGGGCGAAATCCAGTCCATGTTCCGCCAGTTTGGCCGGGTAGACCTCGCTGCCAACCAGCCAACTGGTCCCTGTTATGGCGAGGCGCTGATACTTTCGACTCGCGGCTTCTGCGGCCACAACCTCACCGATATGCAACCACGGCAAGGGTGAGCGGTCGATCATGCTGTCAAAAGCCTGATGCACTGTGTTATCGGGGCAGATCACAAAGTCTGCTCCAATGGCTGCCAGTTTGATGGCCGATTGCAGCATCAGGTCGCCGATCCCTGCAATGTCATCTTTTTCCAGGCAATCTACATATTCAGACAGGGACGGGGTATGCATGGATACTTCTGGATGGACGTGTTGACCAAGAACGGCCTGACCTTCCAGGCAAATCGTCTTGTAACAAAGAGCTGCCCCTTCTGCCGAGCATCCGGCGATGCCAATGTGGAGTGTCATGGTGCAGTAATCCGTTCTCTCAGGTTAAATATCTTTCTCATTCAACTGATCATAAGGGTGCTTGTTAATTGAAGGCAATCGCTCTAGCGTCGCGGCCATGAAATCCTCTTTGCTTATCCCTTTTTCACTGGGCCATTTCTCCAACGACCTGGCACCGATCGGGCTGTATCTGATCATCCCTGCTTTTGGTGCCGCCCTGAATTTGTCGCCGTCGGAAATCGGCCTTCTGTTTATGATTTCCAGTACAGGTGCGTCCCTGGCCTACATACCTGCGGGCCTTTTGGCGGATCATGTTGCCAATCGTGGCGTCTTGTTGCTGGCGACTTTCTTTTGGGTTGGCTTTGGCTATTTGGCGGCTTCATTTGTCGATGGCTTCTGGGTGTTTGCGATCCTGATAGCTGTGGCCGGCATGGGGGATGCCACATGGCATCCCATCGCAACCGGGGTCTTGGCCCAAATGCACAAAATCAGACGTGCCTATGCCCTTGGCGTTCACAGCATCGGCGGTCACCTGGCCGAAGTGGTTGCTCTGCCGGTTGCTGGTCTGGCACTTCTTTTTTGGGATTGGCGGGTCGCTCTGCAAATTTTGATCATCCCAACGCTGATCATGGGACTTTGTTTTATTTTTATTGCGCCCAAGGTACCGCGACACGTGAATTCCCGACCGACACGCGCAGATTTTTCAGACATCTGGCGGGTCTGGTCAACGTGGACTGGTGTTCGCGTGCTGGCGCTGTTTACGTCCTACAACATGGGCCTGTTTGCTATTACCACGATGACGCCCTTGTATCTGCGAGCTAATCATGATTTCAGCTGGCTGGAAACGGCTTTGGCCATGGCGGCGATGATGACGGCCGGAGCGCTGGCGATGCCCTGGATGGGCCGCATTTCAGATAACATCGGCAGACGTCCCCTGATCCTTATGGGCAATGGCATTGCCAGTATTGCTGCCATAGCCGCCTGGGCATTTTCCAGCGTTGTCGTTACACTTGTTGCTCTGGGCATTGCCATGACGGCGCTGGTTGCAATTCGGGCCGTGTTACAGGCCGCAGCCGTTGATCATGCGGGTGGTCGTGAAGGAACAAGTCTGGGTCTGACTTTCGCTTTCATGGATGGTTTCGCGGCTTCGGCTGCAGTGCTTGCTGGACTGGCAGGCGAAAACGATCTTGCGAATGCCTTTTTGCTGGCCAGCGGATTTTCCTTGATAGCCTTCTTTCTGGCTATGACAATCGAAAAGCCTGGGTCTGCAAGGCAACCCGATGCGGCAACAACGTAGACTAAATTGAAATCATCACTTCACCAGATGTGGCTGCGGCTTTGCCAATCGGACCAGCACCACTATTGGCCGTCATCCTGTTCTCCGAAATAAAATTTTCTTATGTGTTATAGGTGCGATTTCCCTGCACGAAATAGCGATAAAGGTCGAATGCATCGATCAGGACGCAGATGCTCATCAGAACAAGGCTGTAAGTCGACCAAATCCCGAATGGCATCGTCAGCGGCGTCTGCCCCGTTTGCATTGCAAACAAAATAATTGTGGGAATGAAGACAACGTGGCACAGGCCCATGAGCCTGCTTAAAGGTGTGCGTTTGTGAATTTGAGTTGCGATCAGCAGTGAAACAAGAATGGATGTAATCACGGCGACACCTTCCAGGTGATCAGCGAAATACAATCCACCCAGCAAAGTTGGCACGTTCAGCATGAAGCCCCAGACGCCAATCAGCTTTGATTGCGCCTGAATGTCCTTCCGCATGGCGATGAAATCTGCAACCGGATTGAACAATTCAGTATCTCTTATGTTTGATGAAATATCGATTATGGAACAAGATCAGTCATATCGATGTCAAGTTTGGTTGGACTAATCGCCTGCGGCATACCATATTTCTTTTTGAACGGGATGGGAAATGAAACATTGCAGGACAACCTTGCCCTGATAATTGACGACGATCCGAACATTTTGGAGCTGCTGAAGACTGCCGTTGAAGAAATACTTGGCTGCAGGGTCGTCACGGCAATAAATGGCGAGTCGGGCCTCTATGAGGCGCGTCAACTAAAGCCAGACTTAATTTTACTGGACTGGATCATGCCAGAAATGACAGGTCTTGAAATGCTGGATGAGCTGAAGCTGGACCCGGCAACCAAGTCGATTCCGGTTTATATGATAACCCGGAGAACAAAACTGCAGGATGCAAAAAGGGCACGGGAACTTGGTGCCGTAGGCTATTTTTTGAAACCAATTGATTTTGACGAATTTTGTGCCTGGCTGGTTGAACAATTTCCCGATCTGGCAGAAACCCGAAGAGCTGTATAAAGCTGTATATTTTCAGTTCACTTGATACTGACACAAAGGCGTCAGACGTTGAGAACTCAACAGCATTGATTGGAACCTTGAGACGGCTCCACAACCGTTCGATCATATAACCGTGAAGACAGTCGGCATTTTCTTGGCAAGTTGAATTGTTCTGCATAGAGTTTGCTCAGACAACAAACAAGTCTCCAGAATCAACTCAGTAAAAAACAAGGGAGGAAGCTCGCGATGGGTATCAAACATAAAGCCATAGTGACGGGTATAGCGGCAGGAATTGCGCTGACGTTGGCGGCGTCACCGACACTGGCGGCCGACCAATCAATGGGGTTCTTTGTCACTAGCGTTGGCATGGGAGACGGTGCCAATCTGGGCGGCCTGGCCGGTGCAGACGGTCACTGTAAAAAGCTCGCCGAAGCTGCCGGGTCAAAAAAACGGACCTGGCGCGCTTATCTTTCCACCTGGTTCCCGGACAAACGTGGCACTTCTGCCCGTGACCGGATCGGCAAGGGCCCCTGGTATAATGCCAAGGGCAGCCTGATCGCCAGTGATCTGGATCAGCTGCATATCAGTCCGAACCTGGTCAAGCGTACAGCTCTTGATGAAAACGGCATGCAGGTCAAGGGTCGGGGCGACAAGCCCAACCAGCATGATATCCTGACCGGCTCCAAAGCCGATGGAACAGCCTATTTTCCTTGGGAAAAAGGCGAACATACCTGTGGCAACTGGACCAGCAATGACAAGGGAAGCGCCATGCTTGGCCACCACGATCGCCATGGTGGTGGCAACGTGTCATGGAATACGGCTCATGGCTCGCGTGGCTGTAGTCAAAAAGCTCTGGCCTCTACAGGCGGTGCCGGATTGCTTTATTGCTTTGCCGCAGACTAAAAACCTGAAACGACATAAATGACGGAAGCGGCTGGTGTCGCTTCCGTTTTTTGCCATCTGAAACAACAGAAACACTTTAGTCGTGCGCCTGACGCCGTTTTGATACATGCAACTCCTATTTATCACCTGTCACCTTGAACAGGCCCTTGCACAACGCAGGGGCAAAGGGCTAGCCAGGAGGAAAGACCATGGAATTTGCACGGGAAGTCGGATCAGTTCCGGGAAATGTATCGCGCCAGACAACGTCAACATCAATCGTTGATGCTGCCGTCGATTTTTTCGCTGAGAAATATGATAGTTTTATGCGAAACAGGGCCTATCGTAATTCGGTCAAGGTATTGTCTGAACTGGATGATCACATCCTGAGGGACATCGGTGTCGACCGTGGCGCGATCATGGCAGCGGCCTGGCAAACCAGCCGCAGCATACATGTAGATCGTTCTTGATAGAGCAGGCGTGCTTTTCGTTCACTTCGTAGCCATGGCGACCAAGCCAATTTAACAGATTATCATCAGAGCGTGTCCGGCATTGTCGGAACTGCTCTGGTGATTCAATTCTTGAATAGACCGGATGTTGGACTTACGCTGACCTGAACAATTTCGGTGTAACAGGAATTCAATATGACCGATCACCCGTCAGAGCCGACAAATCAACCACCAACAACATCAAGTGAAGTGCCTGCCGGTCCTGCAGAGATGCCAACTGTCAATGCATTGGGCATTGATGACCTGTTGGAAGTTTTGGCAGCCGGCCTCAGGGACTTTCGCAGGGCGCCAGCCTATGGGCTGTTTTTTGCAGGCATCTATGTTGCCGGTGGCTGGATGTTGGTCCTGATGTTGCTGTATTTCGACTTACCATTTCTGGTCTATCCACTGGCTGCCGGTTTTGCGCTGATTGCCCCTTTTGTGGCCTGCGGATTTTATGTTGTCAGCCAGTATCTGGAAGCTGGAGATGACCTGTCATGGGGCATTGTATTTGGCACCATAAAAACTATGTTCAGCCGAGATCTTGGCTGGATGGCCCTGGTTACCGGTTTTTCATTGTTCATCTGGATGGACATCGCCGCATTGTTGTCATTCGGCTTTATGGGGTTTCAGCTCTTTAGTTTTTCACAACTGATCAGCCTGATTTTCACGACACCAATTGGATTGTTGTTTCTGTTCGTAGGCAATCTGGCCGGGGCAATCATTGCCTTTGCTGTTTTTTCCTACTCCGTTGTTTCCATTCCCATGCTGTTCCATCGTGATATCGATTTTGTTACGGCAATGATTACCAGCGTCCGGGTGGTGACAAAAAGCCCTCGCACAATGGCAGTGTGGTGTCTGACAATCGGAGCCCTGTTGACGATATCCTTGTTGTCCGGCCTGGTGGGGCTGATGGTAACTCTACCCATTTTGGGACATGCAACCTGGCACTTGTATCGACGGGCTGTGGTCTGAAGAGGGGCCCAAATCGAATAGCGCAAGACGTAGCCCGCAATCAAAGGAACGAGCATACAAGGAATAACCTGTATCTTATTCAGCTTGAGATATTCCGCTGTTGGCCGATAGGGAGTAGTCTATGGGTCGAACATCCTGATGTCTGTCCGGCATCTCCTGGCTGCTATAAATCTGAAAGGGAAGTCTCGATGACGGGATCAGACACTGATCCGCAAGCAGAAAATCTGCGCCAGGAGAATGCTGCCCTGCACGCAGAGGTCAAGGCTCTCCGTCGTCGTCTCGCTCAGCAAGGCAAGGGCAACTTCGAAGCTCTACTTGACGTTTGTCCTCTCGCTGTCGCAGTTATTCGCCTTTCTGATTCAAAAACCCTGTACGCCAATCCCTTGCTTTATAAAATCTTCGGGCTAAACGAAGAAACCTTGCAGTCGCGTTTTGGTGGAGATTTTTTTGTTGACATCGAAGACCGCAACAAAATGATAAAGATGCTGGAACAAGATGGTTTCTGCCAGGATGTGGAAATCAAAATGCGGCGGGGTGATGACTCTGAGTTCTGGGCTCTGGCATCATTTTTTACAATCGATTATGCGGGAGAGGCCGCCCGCCTGGCCTGGTATCTTGATATCACCGGACGCAAGCACACAGAGCAGGAAATTGCCGTCAAGGAATACCAGCTCAGGGTCGTGCTTGATAATGTGCCGGCGGGCATTCGATATGTTGATCAGGACAAAAATTATGTTCTGTTTAATTCGCAATATAATGACCTTTATGATTTCCCGGAGGGATTGATCAAAATTGGTGAATCAAATCGTGTGGAAAACAAATTTCAGGCAGAACGTGGGGACTTTGGACCAGGGGCTGCAGATCAGTTAACGGACGACTGGTTGGCGAGCCTCCCTGTTGATGACAAGCCCACGAGTTGGGAACGTGCAACAACCAGCGGTAAAACCCTGTACGTCAATACAGCCCCCATCCCCACCGGTGGTGTTGTCAATATTGTAACAGACATCACCGATAGAAAACTTGCCGAAGAGGCCTTGAAGGTTGCAAAAGATCTGGCTGAGGCGGCAGCGGAGGCACGCTCGGAGTTTGTTGCTGTAGTCAGTCACGAGGTGCGGACACCCATGAACGGCGTCCTGGGTATGGCGCGACTGTTGCGCGATACTGATCTTGATGATGATCAGCGGGACAGCGTGGATATCGTGGTTTCGTCCGGCGAATATTTGTTGACCATCCTTGATGATTTACTGGATATTTCCAAGCTGGATGCGAACAAGCTTGAAATTGAAACCGTGCCATTCATGATGTCGGATGTTGTCGGAAAAGCGGTCTCGGTTATGGCGATACGAGCACAGGAACAGGGGTTGTTGCTGCATAGTGACGTTGCTACAGGATTGCCGGACGTCATGCTGGGCGATCCACATCGACTGCGCCAAATTCTGCTGAATCTGATCAGTAACGCCATCAAGTTTACCTCCAACGGGGCCGTCTCAGTTTCAGTGAAGTCTGAAGCACAGACGACAAGAACAGTAAGCCTGATTTTGTCGGTGACAGATACGGGGTCGGGGATTGCACCGGAAGTTCAGCAAAAACTTTTTTCGGATTACACTCAGGGCGCTGTAGAAGTTGCACGCAAATATGGTGGAACGGGATTAGGACTGGCGATTTGTCGCCGCTTGGCGGGGCTAATGGGGGGCGAGATCGGGGTCGAAAGTGAACTGGGAGCAGGGTCGACTTTTTACCTCAAAATTCCTTTGGCCATTGCTTTGCCGGAGGATGCAGCCAAGCTGGTAAGGCAGGCGGATATTGTGCATGGCACTGGCAAAAAAAGTGGCCTGTCGCGCAACTTGCGAATTCTCCAGGTTGAAGATAACGAGACCAACCGCAATGTAGCTGAAAAGATTTTGACCAGGGTCGGGCATAGTGTAGTCAGCGTTGAAAATGGTCTTCAGGCGCTTGAGACTTTGGAAGGTAGCGGTGAAGGTTCAGCCTTTGATATCATCTTGATGGATCGCCATATGCCTCTGATGGATGGCATTGAAGCGACTAAACGATTGCGGAAATTGCCTGGATACATTGCCGCGATCCCTATTATTGGTGTAACCGCCGGGGCGACAAAGTCCGAACTGGAGTCCTGTCTCGTTGCAGGCATGAATATCGTTCTCACCAAACCGTTGGATGGAAACGAATTGTTGGCCGTTGTCGCACGCCTGGCTTCCAACGATGCTGACACCGGTCAATCACCAAGAGTAAACAAGCCTGTTCTTGTTGTGGATGATAACAGAATGAACCGCGCCATGGCGGGTAAACAGTTCGAGAAACATGGCGTGATATGCGACTTGGCCGAAAGCGGCAGCCAGGCGTTAAAGATGATCGAAGCGACAGACTATGCTGTCGTCTTTACCGATATTTCCATGCCGGGAATGTCGGGACTGGAACTGATGGCACAAATTCAGCGCCTGCAAAAACACGACGAAAGCGTGCTGCCTGTCGTTGCTTTCACGGGCCATTCCAGTCGCGAAGATCATAAGAAATTTCTCTCCGTGGGTATGGTTGACGTGGTGACCAAGCCCATTCGCGACGAACACTTGTCGGCTGTTTTAGACAAATGGATGCGGCCACAATGATCATTGCTTTTTGGCGGCGGGATTGAGGTAAGGCTATAAATTGATCCTGGTTGACAAAAATCAGTGGCTGGTCAGGCATTTTTCCGCCCAATGGACGGGATCGCAAAGATGAAAAAGGCGCCAAACGAAGGCAAGGCCGCCAGCATAAAGCCGATAGTATAGGACCCGGTCAGGGCCAGCAAAGCACCATAAATTGCCGGGTAAAGCAGCATGGCTGAACTGGTGAAGGCCAGAACGCCGCCGGTCGTGCCGCCGACCTGACCCTCCGGTGCCAATCGCGCGGTCTCTGCCAACAGTAATCCATGCCAACTGACGACAGTCATATTGTAAACAATGGCGATTGCGGTGATCCATGTGACAGACGAAGTTGCACTTATGTTGGCCATGAAGATTGCGGCCAGGCCACCGACCAAACCGATCCCGGCCATGATCGTGCCTGGTTCAACAAACCGGCCGCTCAACCAACCCCAGAGGATACGCGCCCAGACAGCGGTGAAACTGGAAATGGCAAAAATCGATCCGGCTTCAACGACACTGAAGTCCAGGTCATCAATCAGGAACAGCACAAAAAATCCCGCAAACAGCGATTGCATGCCGCCAAAGGCAAAGGCCGCAAATGCCAGCTTTCGCAAGTCCGGGTGCTTCAGAACGTCGGCTAAAGTCGTGCGCAAGTTGGCAAATGTGATCTTGAGACCTGGTTGGCGCTGGGCATCAAAGGAAGCGCGGAAGGGCTGCAACAACACTATGATGGCCAAGACAACCATGCCCGTCAGAAATGCCGCCCCAAATGGCCCCGGTTGGAAGTCAAAGCCCAGGGTTGGATTGAAGTAGGCCAGGCCGAGAAAAAAGGGCACCAGCAAGCCACCGATCAAGCTGCCGACAGGCACCCCGGTTTGTTTGATGGAAAAGATCAGTGGGGCCAGGCGTGGCGGGCATACAGCAGCCAGAATGTGAGAACTGGCCGGGGTCGAGGCGGACGATACGCCCAGCAAGATGGCTGCCATGGGATAAAGCCAGAGCTGACCGGAAGAGATCAGCATCAGGCTGACAACCATCGACAACAACACCAACTGACTGACCCGCAAAGGCCCCAGCCGCAAGATGAAACTGCCGCAACCCACGGCCGTAAATATCGCCATCAAATTCTGGATGAATAGAAACAGTCCCAGCCAGGCCGGCGAGATATCAAATTCCTCCGCGATACTGTCCGCCAGGATCGGCATGACAACATGGCAAACATAGGAAAACGATTGCTGTACCAGCATGGCCGCCGTGGCGACACCCAGCACTGTGCGCCAGTTATATCGGGATAGATCCATGAATAATTTGGTTGTGGAAATACAGGAGTTAGACCGAAGTGAACTTCAGTCTAACCCGGCACCCCAACGTGATCCATCCCCTAAAGGCGAAGGCCGAACGACCAACAACCCTAAACCGAAAAATACTTCGCCTGTGGATGATGCAGGACAATGGCTGACGTTGACTGTTCCGGATGGAGCTGGTCTTCATCAGCCATGGCGACGCCGATGCGATCCGCACCCAAAAGGTCAAGCAAGGCGTGTTGATCGCCCAGGTTGGGGCAGGCGGGGTAGCCGAAGGAATAGCGTGAACCCTGGTAGCCTTGTTTCAGCATGTTGGTCATGTTGCGGTCGTCGATGTGGCTGAAGCCCAACTCGCCGCGGATACGTTTGTGGACATATTCGGCCATGGCTTCGGCCATTTCGACGCCCAGGCCGTGCAGGTAGAGGTAATCCTGATAGCGGTCATTATCGAACCATTCGCGCGCCACTTCCGAGGCATGCTGGCCGACGGTGACGACTTGCAGGCCCAGCACATCGCGCTCGCCAGAATCCACATCGCGCAGGAAGTCGGAAATGCACAAGCCATTTTCCCGACCCTGGCGGGGCAGGGCAAATCGCGCGGCTTCGGTGCTGCCGTCTTCATCGAACAAGACAACATCATTGCCCTCGGCGGCGGCTTTCCAATATCCGTAGGCGGCCTTTGGATGCAGAATGTTTTCGTCGATACAGGTTTTGACCATGTTCTGCATGATCGGGCGGCAATTTTCTTCGGCCCAGATGCGGAACTGCTCACGGTCACGACCGGCTTTGCGGAAACCCCAATGGAATTGATAGAGCATGGTCTCATTCAGATAGGGTACCAGCGCTTCCAGCTCGACTTTTTCGATAACTTTTGCACCCCAGAAAGGGGGTGTCGGCACAGCGACATCGCGGGCCAGTTCGTCCCGGCGGGTGCGAATTTCGTCAAAATCGACGGGTCGCAAGATGCTTTCCTCTGATGGGCCGCCCAGACGTTTAGTGGATTTTGGTTTGGCCGCGCGTTCTTCGTTGGCGCTTTTGACGTGATCGGCAAAGGTGCCTTCATTGATGTGCTTCATCATGCCCAGGCCATCAAATGCGTCTTTGGCGTAGGCCACGTGGCCGCTGCCATAGGACTCGGAACAGTCTTCCTCTACATAGCGTCGGGTCAAGGCAGCACCGCCCAGCAGGACAGGTACATCCAGGCCCTCGCGGGTCATCTCGGCCAGGTTTTCGCGCATGATGACGGTTGATTTAACTAACAGGCCGGACATGCCGACGGCATCGGCACTATTTTCTTTTGCGGCTTCGATGATGTGGGCGATGGGCTGTTTAATCCCTAAGTTGACCACGTGATAGCCGTTGTTCGTCAAGATGATATCGACAAGGTTTTTGCCAATGTCATGTACGTCACCCTTGACCGTCGCCAGTACGATGGTGCCTTTGCTCTGGCCCTCGGCTTTGTCCATGAAAGGTTCCAGATAGGCCACCGCAGCCTTCATGGTTTCAGCTGATTGCAGCACAAATGGCAACTGCATCTGACCGGAACCGAACAGCTCACCAACGACCTTCATGCCGTCCAGCAACAGCTCATTGACGATATGCAGGGGCGTGTGCTTCAGCATGGCTTCGTCCAGGTCTTCGTTCAGATCCAGACGGTCGCCATCGACAATGCGTAGCTTCAGGCGTTCTTCGACTTCGACCGGGCGTACCTTTTCGGCGGCAGCGCCTGCCTTGCGGTCTTCGAACAGGCCGATCAGGGTGTGCAGTGGATCATAATCGTCCGTCCCGTCACCACCGGTGCCCTCTTTGCCACGTTTGTTGTAGATCAGGTCTTCAACAATCAGGCGCTCGTTCTCAGGGATATTATGGAACGGTGCGATCTTGGAAACATGCACGATGGCACCTGTCATACCTGCGCGCAGGGCATGTTCCATAAAGACCGAGTTGATGACATGACGCGCGGCTGCCTTCAGACCGAAGGAGACATTGGACAGACCCAGAATGATCTGGCAGTCGGGCATTTCTTTCGCCAGCGCTTCGATGGCTTTCAAGGTTTCCAGCGCCAGTTCCCGGTCATCCACATTGCCGGTGCAAATCGTAAAGGTCAGCGGATCGAACATCAGGTCTTCTGGCGGCAGTCCGTGTTTGTTGACAGCAAAGTCGTACAAACGTCGGGCAATACGCATTTTTGCGTCGAGGTCCTTGGCCATGCCTTCTTCGTCGATGGTCAGGGCGACGACAGCGGCACCAAAACGGCGGGCCAGTTCCAGGCGTTTTTCTGCTGGTTCTTCCCCGTCTTCAAAGTTGATGGAATTGATCACTGCCTTGCCACCATACAGCGCAAGGGCTTCTTCCAGCACGGGCAGTTCGGTGCTGTCGATGACCAGTGGCGAATGCACTGCACCGCGCATGCGGCTGACAACTTCGGTCATGTCTCGGACTTCGTTTCGACCTACAAAAGCTGTGCAAACATCCAGCGTGTGCGAGCCTTCCTTGACCTGATCACGACCAATGGCGACACATGCATCCCAGTCTTCAGCGTCCAGCAAATCGCGGAATTTCCTGGAGCCGTTGGCATTGCAACGTTCGCCGATGGCGAACCATGCATTTTCCTGACGATAGGGCACTTGCGAATAAAGCGAGGCAACAGAAGGTATCCATTCGTGGGCGCGGTGAACGGGCTCAGGGCGCGGGCGATCCGCATTCATGTCGCTCAACATCTGATCAAAGGCGGCGATATGTTCGGGCCCCGTGCCACAGCAGCCACCAATAATATTCACACCGTCTTCTTTGACAAAACGCTCAAGCCAGCGCGCCGCTTCTTCCGGACCCAGTGGGTAATGCGTGTGACCGTCCACCAATTCCGGCAAGCCCGCATTTGGTTGAACGGATATCAGGCCAGGCCAGTTTTCACTCAGCCATTTGACATGTTCGCCCATTTCCTGTGGGCCGGTGGCACAATTCAGCCCAAGCGAATCAATGCCCAGGGCATGCAGGGATGTCGCAGCCGCGGCAATATCCGAGCCCACTAACAGGGTGCCGGTCGTTTCCACAGTAACCTGAACAAAAATTGGAATGTCGCGACCATATTCCTGGCGCGCTTTTTTAGCCCCGTTCACTGCGGCCTTGATTTGCAGGGTATCCTGGCAGGTTTCGATTAAAAAGGCGTCCACACCACCGGCGGCAAGGCCCTGGCATTGAATAGTCAGGGCGGCTTCCAGCGAAGCATAGTCAATGTGACCAAGTGATGGCAGGCGGGTGCCGGGGCCAATGGCGCCCATGACAAATCGTGGTTTGCTATCGGGACCCAAGGCATCAATAGCCTCGCGGGCCAATACGCCCGCCAGACGATTGATCTCAAACGCTTTGTCTTCCAGGTCAAATTCAGCCAGGGTAATGGGCGAGCCACCAAAGGTATTGGTCTGGATCAGGTCCGATCCGGCCTTCAGATAATCCGTATGAATATCCCGCACCACATCCGGTCGCGACAAGATCAGGGCTTCCGTACAGTTTTCCTTGCCCATGAAATCACGGTCGATATCCAGGTCGCGTGCCTGGACCTGTGTGCCCATAGCGCCATCACATAACAGGACATGGTGTTGTAGATGTTCGAGAAGAGTACTCATGATCGTGATTTCTTTTCTGTCTTTTAGTGGGCTACGTACTTTTGGCGGGTTACTCAGGCAGCAGCTATTGAATTCGGGCGCAGGCCCAGATTGAGGCAAATGGCGTACGAGAGTTCAGCCCGGTTCAGGGTGTAAAAATGGATGTCACGCACACCGTTTGCGACCAGCCTCTGGCATTGTTCCGAGGCAATCATGGCAGCGAGCTGCTTGCGGGTTTCAAGCTCGTCTTCCAGGCCCTCAAATAACTCGTGCATCCAGACAGGTACTCTGGTGCCGCATAGTCCGGCAATGCGGACAGCCTGGGTAAAATTGGAGACAGGCAGGATACCAGGTACAACGGGTATCTCAATGCCAGCAGCACGAACCCGATCAATAAATCGCAGAAAAGTATCTGTTTCAAAAAAGAACTGGGTAATGGCCCGTGTCGCTCCGGCGTCGATCTTGCGTTTGAGGTTATCCAGATCGAACGCACCATCACGGGCTTCCGGATGAATTTCGGGATAGGCTGCGACCGAAACTTCAAAGTCAGAAATGTTTTTTAGCCCACCTACCAGGTCGACGGCGTGGTCATAGCCATCGGGATGGGGAATGTAATTGTCGGAGCCTTCCGGTGGGTCCCCCCGCAAGGCCACAATGTGATTAATCCCGGCATTGAGATAACCTTCAGCTACCGCATCGACTTCTTCCCGACTGGCGTCAACACAGGTCAGATGCGCCGCGGGTTTCAACGTGGTTTCATCTACCATGCGCTTGACGATGGCGTGGGTGCGATCGCGGGTCGAACCCCCGGCACCATAAGTTACTGAAACAAATTTAGGGGCCAAAGGCTCCAGGCGTTTGACCGTGCGCCACAATGCGGCTTCAGTTTTTTCATCTTTGGGCGGGAAAAATTCAAAGCTGACATTGATGTCTGTATAGCCATGACGCGGACGATCCGGACCGTAAACGGCTTCAAGGTCTTCCGGGCTTTTTTGTTTGATGTTCACAATTGAATCCATTGAAAAGTCAGTATTGCAGAATGGCGAGAGTCGTTTTCGGCTTTTGGTACCTGACCCATTTTTAACTTTTGGTACCTGACCAAAGCACAACGCTTAAGGGATCGCCGGTCAGGGTCACCGGCGCGTTGGCTTGCATGGCGGCTTGTTTAAACCACGTCGCCAGGTCTTCATCGCCAAAACCCAGTCGACGGTGGGCGTGATCCTGGCGAAGGCCTTCTTCTTCATGCGGCGCGAAGTC
This sequence comes from Alphaproteobacteria bacterium, assembly GCA_018650465.1. GTDB lineage: Bacteria > Pseudomonadota > Alphaproteobacteria > UBA2966 > UBA2966 > JABILA01. Next base: position 18,972 of record JABIFY010000126.1, on the reverse strand, counting down.
GATGACAATTAAGCGACCGCCTTGTCGTGTAACACGAGCGGCTTCGGCAATGACCGAGGCCGGGTCATCAGCGTAATGAAGGACCTGGTGCAACGTCACGACATCTTGTGATGCCGCTTCAAAGGGCAGGTCATACATGTCTCCCAGGCGAACCTGGCAATTTTCGAGGGCGGATTTTTCCAGGGCCGTGCGGGCCATGTTCAGCATTTCATGGGAGAGGTCGATGCCGGTGGCATTTTTCACGCGTGGTCCCAGCAGTTCCAGCAAGCGACCTGTCCCTGTGCCAATATCCAGATAATCACAAATAGATGTGTCCTGCAAAAGCTTGAGGATCGCGGCTTCGACTTGTTCTTCCGGCACATGCAGCTTGCGTATTTCAGACCAACGTCCGGCATTTTGTCGAAAATACTCAGCCGCTGCCTCGGCCCGTTGTTTTTTCACAGCATCCAGACGGGAACGATCACGTAATATGACGGGGTCATTTGGTGGAATTTGTGCAATCAGGCTGCGCGCGAGGCCACCAGCTTCGCCCTGGGCGAGGCGATAAAATGCCCAGGTGCCTTCCCGGCTTCTGTTCAACAAACCGGCGTCACAAAGCAATTTGAGGTGGCGTGAAACCCGTGGTTGGCTCTGGTTCAGGATCTGGGTGACTTCACTGACCGTTAATTCTGCGGCGGCGCAAAGAGCCAAGAGGCGAAGCCTGGTCGGTTCCGCAGTTGCCCTCAATCTGGCCAAAAAAGTTTCCATTTTAACTCCTGCCAGCACCCGCCGGTTCAAGTATACTGCATACAAAATTTGTTCAGATAGATATAAACATATCTTTATGTTTTGTCTAGAGCTGGCTTTTGAATGATGATCACTTGCAAGAGGGCAGGATGAAGAAAGGGTTGCGTTAAATATGACGTCTTCAAAAAAATTGGAAACATGGGCAAAATCGCAACACTTGGTATATTTTGAACCATGAACCACATCACCTGCTGGTGCTATGTGTACCATTATGATAGAAATTTGATCAATATTCAGAGAAAAAGCATAATTTTCTCGTGAACAGGCACTGGTTCGGATAAATCAGGTATGGTAATGGCTAGGTATCGGATTTTGTTAACGAATTTTGTGTATCAAGTGATGCGTGATAGAGTCCGCCGGGATTTCATGTTTTATCCTGTTTCTTCCGTATGTTCATACGGGAAGCGGGCAAACAGGGATGCGATGTCCCGAATGGCTGAGAACAAGCGAAAAAGCGCTTTATGCGTTACACTTTTGGGGTGATAAAATTGTTTGAAGTGTTTGCATATTCCGGGCAACCGAAGTCGGGCAATGGTAATAAATTGCTCCGTTTGAGCCGTATTCTTGCGGTCTTGGCGGCTTCTTCACTGGTTGCCTGTGCGTCATTGCCGGAGGATCCCGAAGCCCGCGCGGAGGCAGTCGCCCTGAATGATCCGGCTGAACCCCTAAACAGGTCTGTCTTTGAATTTAATCGCGGCGTTGATACGCTGATTTTGCGTCCTGTTTCTGAAGCCTACCGTCAGACCCTGCCACAAGCCGGACAGGACATGGTACGCAATTTTCTGAACAACCTTAAGTCGCCCGTCGTTTTTGCCAATGATTTGATGCAGGGCGAAGTTGACCGGGCTGGCGAAACCTTTGGCCGTTTCATATTCAATACGACGATCGGTGTTGGAGGGCTTTTTGATATTGCCGGCATCGAGCATCATTCCGAAGACTTTGGCCAAACCCTGGCAACATGGGGGGCGTCTGAAGGGCCCTATCTTGTTTTGCCTCTGATAGGACCTTCACCTGTTCGGGATACCGTCGGACTGGTTGCTGATTATTACCTTGATCCTGTTGCCCACTATTTTGACAATGTTGATCGCGGAAATCTGAACTGGGTACGGGCTGGCGCTCGTGCTATTGACACGCGATCCAGAAATATTGAAACGCTCGATGATATCGAGCGCTCAGCCATTGATTATTACGCCACCATTCGCAGTTTGTATCGTCAGCGCCGCAAGGACGAAATCATGAATGGACAAAATGATGGTACGGTGCCGATGCCTGAAATTTCTTTGGAAACAGAAGACGATGATCTTGACGAAAAATATACTTTGTTGAAAACTGAGTAAGCCTTTCAACAACAGATGACGTTTATGATCATTCGCAGAAAAATCCTGACAAGTGCCTTTTTGTTGGCCTTGATAACCAGCCTGTCCGGGGTTGCCATTTCAGCATCTGCATCGGCCAAGGCCACTAACCCAACTGAATTCATTGCCGACCTGGGCGACAAGGCGATCCGTACGTTGGCAGATACGTCGGTGGGCGATGCCAGTCGACGCATGAAATTCCGAATCCTGTTTTTGGAAGGATTTGATGTCAAGTCTCTCAGTCGCTATGCCATTGGTCGTTATTGGCGCAAAGCCAGCAAGGATCAGCGCGGTGAATATCAGCGGCTGTTTACAGATTTTATTGTAAACACTTATGCCAATCGCTTTGGTCAGTATTCGGGCGAGAAACTTGACGTTACCGGTGAACGTGCAGTCAAGGGCAAGGACACAATCGTTCAAAGTCAGATTGTCCGTCCTAAAGGTGCACCTGTGCGAGTTGACTGGCGGGTGAGATTACGCAAGAGCGGTTTCAAGGTGATCGATATTGTTGTTGAGGGGGTCAGTATGGCCATTACCCAACGCGAGGAATTTTCCTCTGTCATCCGACGGCACGGTGGTAAAATCGACGGTTTGATCAGCGAACTGAAGCGCAAGACCAAATAAGAGCTTCATTCGGCATAAATCCTGTGAACGCTTGATCCAGGTCAAATATTCTTTTCAGCAAACATCTATTTTTCAAGCTTGGTATGCGTGCGTATGCACGTCTTTAATTTGAGGAAGTAACCTGAATGCCCAGACCTGAAAAACATTTATTTGTTTGTACCCAATCCCGCCCCGAAGATCATCCAAAAGGAAGTTGCTCAGCCCGAGGCGGTGCCCCGATTATCGACGCTTTTCGTGCTGAACTGGAGGCCCGCGATTTGTTTGGACGCTTCAAGGCCAGCACCTCTGGCTGTCTTGGCGTCTGTGAACAGGGTCCTGTTGTCGTGGTCTATCCCGAAGGGGTCATGTATGGCCCGGTAACGGCAGAAGACGTCAAAACGATTATCGATCAGCATCTGCTGGGCGGCACGCCTGTTGAAGCACTGAAAGTGCCTGCCGACGTCTGGGATTAAGTTTTAGTTGGGTATGTCATTTGCGTCGGATTTGTCAGGGAAATTGGTCGCGATATTGACGTAACTGGATTTCCCCGGCATCGCAGGGCGGTCGATACCCCTCAGCTGCAAAATGTAGCAGGGGCCTTTTCGGTCGCAGTCCTGCGATCTCCAGCAACATCTTGCGGCGAACGGCCCGGGCAAAGTCCTGAAAGCCATTGGCGACGATCACGAAGGCGGCAAAGCCGCCGATAACACAGTCTTCGTAATAGTGATCCAGATTTGGCATGGGCATAAAACCGTATGGGCCTGGCCTGTTATTAATAATCGGCAGGCCATTGATCGTCACACCCTTTTCAATGGCCCTGTCGCGCGCTTCTGGAACATAACCGCCTGAGTTATTGGGTCCGTCGCCGGAGATATCGATGACCTGTCTCAGTGCCTTGAAACCATTGTCGACCAAGCTGGCAAGAGCGTAATCAATCACGGTGCTAATAGACGTCCAGAAAGCCGTTCGGACAGGCGGGGCGGCAACGGCTTTTGCAAAAGCCTCTGCGCTGGCCTCGTCGTAAACCTCGGTCCACTTGACCAACGTCGTCTGGTGGATGGCACCTGCCCATTCGATGTAAGTAACGGCGATGCGTCCGTATCTGCCTCGCTGGATCGTGGCAATAACTTCCGGATGTCGAATGGCATTAATGAAACCGGTACGCTGCAGGACGGCTTCTTCGTGATCCATGCTGCCCGAAATGTCGGCCGCCAAAACCAGCTCCAGATCGACACGTCGATCCTCGGCAGATGCTGTCAGAGGTGCCAGCAGAGCAAGCAAGACTGACGCGACAATCAGCCCTGGCAGTTTCCTTGCTGAACCACCTTTGATGGCCCAATACACAGCACTTATCCGGCCTTGCGGGCTGCCAGAAATTTAACGCCTTCCGGGCCGGCATATTCCGCATGGGGTGTGCCAGCCGCCAGGGCGTCATTGTCACCTGCCTGGCAGACAGATGTCCGATCCGCACAAACGACTTTCAACTCTCCGGACAAAACAAATATCCGGGCTGAAAAATCATGGGTGTGTTCTTCGTTAACCAGGTTGGCTTCCCAATCAACAAGGTTTGGTTCGGCGTATCCATCCTGATGGGCCTTGTCGCGAAATTCCTGTTCAGTCATATTTACCTCATTTGAAAATAAGATTTGCTGGCCAGTTTTCGGTTGAGCAAAACAGCCAATCGATAAACAAGGCCGGCACCCGGGTGCCATGAAACAGCATAACACCACGCCAGGAGGCTCTATGGAAGTCGGAATTTTTGACCAGACTCACAACAAACTCGGGGAGGGCCCGCTATGGCACCCCGGCAGGCAGGAACTGTTTTGGTTCGATATTGAAAGCAGGATTTTGTATCGCCGGGCTGGCGATGATCAGAGCCAGTGGAATTTCGATCAGTTTGTTTCCGCGGCGGGCTGGATTGACCAGGAAACCTTGCTGATTGCCACTGATAATTCGCTTGCCAGTTTCACTATAACCAGCGGTACCAGCGAAGTGATTGCGCCGCTGGAAAATGAAAATCCTTTGACTCGTTCAAATGACGGAAGGGCAGATCCTTACGGTGGTTTCTGGATTGGCACCATGGGCATCGGACATGAGACGGCTGCCGGGGCGATCTATCGTTATTACCGGGGCGAAGTCCGGCAATTATTTTCTGACATCACCGTGCCCAACGCGATCTGTTTTTCACCTGATGGAGGTTTTGCCTATTTCGCAGATTCCATGCGCCAGCAAATCATGCGGCAGAAACTGGACCCGGCAGATGGCTGGCCAAAAGGTGATCCGGAAGTATTTGTCGATTTAACCGGTGAAAAATTTGGTCCGGACGGCGCTGTCGTTGATGCGTTGGGGAATCTCTGGAACGCCCGTTGGGGTGGTTATGCTGTGGCCTGTTATGGACCCGACGGCAAGTTGAAACAAACCCTGTCTCTGCCCACAGCTTTGATAACCTGTCCGGGGTTTGGTGGCTCTGATCTGTCGACGTTGTTTGTAACGTCAGCATGGCTGGATCTCAGCGCGGAAAAGCGACAACAACAACCTGCAGCCGGGCAAACCTTTCGTTTTGAAAACGCAGGCAAGGGCCAGGCAGAACATCAGGTTATTCTTTAGGGCTATCCATTGCTGCTACCAGGGCAACTCGGTACCGTCGTAGTTGAAGAACTTACCGCTGTCGCTGTCGCGGAGCTGGAAAAATAGATTACGCAAGGCTGAAACACTTTCATGGGGTGTCAGCGTCGCCTCTGATCCACCCATATCCGTGCGCACCCAACCCGGATGCACTGAAACTGTCGTTAGCCCACGGGACTTTGTCTCCAGGGCCAGGCTGTGCATGGCCATGTTCAGGGCCGACTTGGACGACCGATAGATCATCGAGCCACTGCTGGTCGTATCGCCAATACTACCCATGCGACTGGATATCATCACGACCAATTGCATATAGCTCTCACAGACATGGTCCATGAAAGCTTCTGTGACTTTTATGGGGGCAAAGACATTGGTCTGCATGACCTCAGCCCAACTATCATAATCCATGGAACCAACTTCTACATCTCGTCGCCCGCTGATCCCGGCATTGTTGATCAGAACATCAATTTCCTCACCAACAAGATCATCTGCCACGGCCTTGATGCTGGCTTCATCTGTCGTGTCCATCTTGTGGATGGACAGTTTTATGCCGGGCGTCGCGGACAGTGTATTTAATTCTTCTGCACTTTCCGGGGTGCGACAGCAAGCAAAAACCTGCCAACCATCAGTGGCATATTGGCGGGCAAATTCAAGGCCAATGCCACGACCGGCACCGGTGATCAGTACTGAATCCATAATGGTATTTCCAGCTTCCGGCGACAGCCGGGTCAAATTTCAAACATAGAGTTTCGTATGGTTAACCGGCGGTCGCTTTGCGCAACCGCTTGGTCAGCAATTTTACCAATGCATAAGTCAACAAATCAGAATTTTCCAAGGCGCGGTCGATTTCTTCTTTGCTGAACACGGCGCAACTGACGGCTTCACGCGCAATTGCCGAGGCAGAACGGGGTTCCTCGTCCACGAGAGCCATTTCGCCAAGGAAATCTCCCTGAGCCAAAGTTTCGACAACTTCCTGTTTGCCGTCTTTTTCAACCAGGATATCAACCTTGCCGGTTCGAATGACATAGGCTTCATCGCCAGCATCGCCAACGTTGAAAATCATTTCACCTTCGTCAAATTCGCGAAAATTCCACTCGTCGTCGGAACGCATTTCCGACCCTCCCCCTGATAAATTTGCCATGGCCAATAGCTTAGCGCCGACTGGTCGCCGGGTCCAGCACAGGATTTACAGGTCATAAATAATGGCACTTGGCATTCGAGTTGTACGGCATATCTTCTTGGGCCTATAGACAGGAGAAACCATCATGTCGCTGAGCGAAAAACAATGTGTACCTTGCAAGGGCGGGGTCGCACGCTTGAGTGAAAGCCAGGCAAAAGCCATTCACAAGCAAACACCGGACTGGCAATTAACTGAAAATGCCACGCGAGTTGAGCGAAATTTCAGGTTTGCTGATTTTGTCGCAGCCCGGACTTTTGTGAACCAGGTCGGTAATCTGGCCGAACAACAAGGCCACCACCCTGATATCAGTTTCGGTTGGGGCTACGCCCATATCACGATCTACACCCACGATATCAAAGGTTTGCATGAGAACGATTTTATACTTGCAGCCAAAATCGATGCGTTAGAATAGTACCTTCTTCAAAAGGAAGGTGGGGTGCAGGCGCTGACGACGATGCTGTCTTTGTCGGAGACATTGCGAAAGCGGTGGGCCAGGCGGCTGTCAAAATAATAGGCATCACCCGGACCCAGTACCTTTCGTTGATTGCCCACCGTTAGCTCCAGTTGGCCTTCAATGACAACGCCGCATTCTTCTGCTTCATGGGACAGCATGGCACGACCGGTATCGGCACCGGGCGCATATCGCTCATGGATCATTTGCAGAGCCTGTTCCGAAAGATCGCCGCCGACCTGGCGATAGGAGATATCGCCACCAGCGATTTCCAGCAGGTCGTCCGCCTCAAAAAATATCTTTGGCCCCGTATTCGTTTCTCCGGCGAAAAAATCCGCGAGGGAAAGCGGAATCCCATCCAGGACTTTTTTCAGTGAACCAACTGAGGGACTGGTCCGGTTTTGTTCAATCAGGGAAATCATACCGTTGGTCACGCCGGCCCGGCGGGCCAGTTCACGTTGAGATAAACCTGCGCTATCTCGCACACCGCGCAGGCGGGCACCCAGATCAAATCCGTAAGCTTGTTCAGCACCTTGGTCGATTTCAGACATATGATTTACTGACTTTGTTGTTGAATATAATAGACAATATACTACATTGATTAATATAATGCGACAAAAAATGGCGTAAATGTCGAAAAGTGTTTAATTTATTGAAAAACTGTGTTATCGAAAATTCAATAATAAAATTTCACACCTGGTCTTCAAAGGGGAACCCGCCATGAGCACGCCCACCAATCCAAATAACCTTGAGCCATTCTGGATGCCATTCACGGCAAACCGTCAATTCAAGGCTAATCCGCGCATGTTTGTGGGTGCCAAAGACATGCATTACACCACGGCTGAAGGCCGCCAGGTGATGGACGGCACAGCGGGCCTGTGGTGCTGCAATGCCGGTCACAATCGTGCCCCTGTGGTTGAAGCCATCCAGAAGCAGGCTGGCGAAATGGACTATGCCCCGGCTTTTCAGATGGGCCACCCCAAGGCGTTTGAGCTGGCGTCACGCCTGGCTGAGATGACACCCGATGGCATGGACCACGCTTTTTTTACCAACTCGGGTTCCGAAGCAGTGGATACAGCCCTGAAGATTGCCCTGGCTTATCACCGCACCCGCGGCGAAGGCGCTCGCACCCGTTTGATCGGCCGCGAGCGCGGTTATCACGGTGTTGGTTTTGGCGGTATTTCCGTTGGCGGCATTGTCACCAATCGCAAGTTCTTTGGCTCGCTGCTAAACGGTGTCGACCATATGCCGCACACCCATGACCTGGCCAAAAATGCCTACACGCGCGGCCAGCCAGAACATGGCGAAGAACTGGCAGACGAGTTGGAGCGTATTGTTACCTTGCATGATGCCTCAACCATTGCCGCCGTTATTGTTGAACCCATTGCCGGGTCAACGGGCGTGTTGATGCCGCCAAAGGGATATCTGAAACGCCTGCGCGATATCTGCACCAAGCATGGCATTCTGTTGATCTTTGATGAAGTTATTACAGGCTTTGGCCGCACAGGCGCGGCCTTCGGTGCCGATCATTATGGTGTGACACCGGATATGATGACCCTGGCCAAAGGCATTACCAGCGGTACTGTACCCATGGGCGCCGTGATGACGTCCAACGACATCTACGACACCTTTATGACTGGTCCGGAAAATGCCATCGAACTGTTCCATGGTTATACCTATTCGGCCCATCCACTGGCCTGCGCTGCTGCGATTGCAACGTTGGACGTCTATCGGGATGAAAAGCTTTTTGAACAGTGCGCTGATATTGCAGATTATTGGGAAGATGCCGTTCACAGCCTCAAGGGTCTGCCGCATGTCATCGACCTGCGCAATACTGGCCTGATTGCCGGTATCGAGCTACAAGGCTTTGAGGGAGAACCGACCAAACGCGCTTTTGCTGCCTTCCTGGCATGCTACGAAAAAGGTCTGTTGATCCGCACTACCGGCGACATCATTGCGCTGTCACCGCCCCTGATGATCACAAAACCGCAAATCGACGAGATGTTCGGCATCCTTGCTGATGTCATCAAAAACCTGGATTAGATGTTTTAAGGTTTGACCGCCATGCCGCCCACTCCCCTTCCCGACCGCCCATGCAATTATGCTGGTGGATGGTCGGGAAGGGGAGTGGGCGGCATGGCAAACCAAATCTCAATAAGAAAGCCAAGACCATGCACCTCGGTGTCCCCAAAGAAGTAAAAGTCCACGAATATCGGGTTGGAATGACCCCGGCCTCGGTTCGTGAAGTCATCCACCACGGCCACCAGGTCGCCGTTCAGGCGAATGCAGGTCATGCTATCGGACTGGAAGATGATGATTACCGGGCTGCCGGTGCGACCATTGTTGATACGGCTGCCGAAGTTTTTGCCACGGCTGACATGATCGTCAAGGTGAAGGAGCCGCAGCCAGCCGAAATCGCCATGCTGCGCAAGGACCAGATCCTGTTCACCTATCTGCACCTGGCACCCGATCCCGCACAAACCAAAGGTTTGATCGACAGTGGTTGCATCGCTATTGCCTACGAAACCGTGACAGACCCGCGGGGCACGCTGCCCTTGCTGGCTCCCATGAGCGAAGTGGCAGGTCGCATGTCCATTCAGGCCGGTGCCCATTGCCTGGAAATGGAACCAGGTGGGCGCGGTGTATTGCTGGGTGGTGTACCTGGCGTGCCGTCGGGCAAGGTTGTGGTTATTGGTGGCGGTGTCGTTGGTACCAATGCTGCCCGCATGGCTGTGGGTCTGGAATGTGACGTGGTCATCATAGACCGCTCACTCAAGCGTCTGGCTGAACTGGACGAAATGTTCCGGGGCCGGATTAACACGATTTATTCCACCGCAGGAAACATTGAAGAACAGGTCATCGACGCCGATCTGGTGGTTGGTGCCGTGTTGGTGCCGGGTGCGGCGGCACCTCATCTGGTGACAAGAGATATGATCAAGAAGATGAAGCGCGGCGCAGTTATTGTCGACGTTGCCATCGATCAGGGCGGTTGCTTTGAAACCAGCCATGCCACCACCCATTCTGAACCAACTTATGTTGTTGACGATGTGGTTCACTATTGTGTGGCAAATATGCCGGGCGGGGTTGCACGGACATCAACCTTTGCCTTAAACAATGCCACCTTGCCCTTTACGCTGGCGTTGGCTAACAAAGGGTACCGCGACGCATTGTTATCGGACCCCCATCTTTGCGCTGGATTGAACGTGCACAAAGGCCAACTCACCTATGAGGCGGTCGCCATCGACCAGAAATTGAACTATGTCCCGGCCAAGGATGTGCTCGCAGCATAACCCCGCCGGATCGCAACAAGGGAAGAAGACCCATGACGAAGACACTTACTCACTTTATTGGCGGCAAGGATGTTGCCGGAACCTCTGATCGTTTCAGCGACGTGGACAACTCAGCCACTGGTGAAATCATTACCCAGGTGCCCCTGGCATCTTCGGATGAAATGAATGCAGCCATTGCCAATGCCAAGGCAGCGTTCCCGGCCTGGGCCGCAACTTCACCGTTGCGCCGCGCCCGGGTTATGTTCAATTTCAAAGCCTTGATGGAAGCCAACATTGACGAACTGGCAGACATCGTTGTGGCTGAGCATGGCAAGGTTCATTCTGATGCCAAGGGCTCAATCTCTCGCGGTATTGAAATTGTTGAATTTGCATGTGGCATTCCGCACCTTTTGAAAGGTGCCTTTAATGATGACGTCGCCGCTGGCATTGATATGCATTCCATGCGCCAGCCGCTGGGTGTTGTGGCCGGTATTACGCCGTTCAACTTCCCGGCCATGGTGCCTATGTGGATGTTCCCCATTGCTGTGGCCTGTGGCAATACCTTCATTCTGAAGCCGTCCGAAAAAGACCCGTCTCTCGCCAACCGCATGGCTGAATTGCTGATCGAAGCCGGTTTGCCTGAAGGCGTACTGAATGTCGTACATGGTGACAAGGTTGCCGTCGACACGATCCTGGATAACCCCGACATTGCTGCCATCAGTTTTGTTGGCTCTACGGGCATTGCCGAATATATCTACTCTCGCGGTACTGCCAATGGCAAACGCGTTCAAGCCCTGGGTGGCGCCAAGAACCACATGGTCATCATGCCCGATGCCGATATGGATATGGCCGCTGATGCCCTGATGGGGGCAGCATATGGTTCGGCAGGCGAGCGCTGCATGGCGATTTCGGTTGCTGTGGCTGTGGGGGATGCCGGTGACAAACTGATGGAACGCATGGTGCCATTGACGCAGGCTCTGAAGACCGGTCCTGGCATGGATGAAACGTCGGAAATGGGTCCTGTGATCACGGCAGAACATGCGGCCAAGGTCAAAGGCTACATTGACGCCGGTGAAAAAGAAGGCGCCGACCTGCTGGTCGATGGCCGTACCTTTACCGCACCTCAAGGCTATGAAGGCGGTCACTTTGTCGGTGCCACGATCTTCGACAATGTCACCACCGACATGAGCATCTACAAAGAAGAAATTTTTGGTCCGGTCCTCAGCGTCGTCCGCACCGATAGTTTCGAGACGGCCATCGACATGGTCAACGACCACGAATACGGCAACGGCACGGCAATTTTCACCCGCGATGGTGACAGCGCCCGGACATTTGCTTCCAAAGCCCAGATTGGCATGGTCGGCATTAACGTGCCGATCCCGGTACCGCTGGCGTTCCACAGCTTTGGTGGCTGGAAGCGGTCCTTGTTCGGTGATTTGCACATGCATGGTCCAGAAGGCGTACAATTCTTCACCAAACTGAAAACTGTGACGTCACGCTGGCCAACAGGAATTCGTTCGGGTGCAGAATTCTCTATGCCGGTTCTTAAATAGTAAAAAACCTGTCTGGGCGGAGTGGGCTTCGATCATGACCATTCGCAAGGCCATGGTTGGAGTCCATATCCCACAGGTGACGGGCTTTAAATAGAAGTTCATTTTTGAGCCCGGAAATTCCGGCTATTCCACCGCTATGGTTTTGGGCTTGGCTGGGAAGCAAAGCGATGCAGTGGTGCCGTGTCCGACAACACTCTGGATTTCCAGGGTGCCGCCATGCAGGGCCATCATTTCCTTGACCAGCGATAATCCAAGACCGGTACCGCCACCTGCTTTCATGCCGCTTTCTGTCTGTACAAACGGGGTCAGAGCTTTAGGGATGTCTTCTGCAGACATGCCGGGTCCTTCGTCTCTAATGTTGATCGTGATGCGCCCTGCACTGTCCTGCATGGCGAGACAACTCACCGTGCCTTTTTCCGGCGAAAATTTAACGGCATTGGATAACAAATTAACGATCATTTGCCGCAGCATCCGAGGGTCGACGGACAACTCTGGCAAGTCAGGCGAAGGCGTGTGCCGCAGGCGGACCTGGCCAACCCCGGCCTGTTCCTTGACGAAGGGCAGGCATCGTTCAATCTGATCGTCGGCTTCAACCTGTTCCGGATAAATTTCCAGTTTTCCAGCTTCGATTTTGGACAAGTCCAGTAGATCGTTAATCAGTGATAACAAATGCTCACCGGAATTCTGGATGTCAGTAATGTATTCGCTCTGTTTACCCTGCAACTCACCTGCCAGACCAGAAGCCATAGCGCTGGAAAAGCCAATGACAGCATTAAGGGGTGTGCGCAATTCGTGGCTCATATTGGCCATGAATTCGGATTTGGACTGGTTGGACGCTTCGGCCTCTCGACTGGCATTTTTCAAATCGAGCTCTGACTGTTTGATTTCAGTCATATCCACCATCTGGCTGAAATATCCCAGAACCGCCTTGTTGGCGCTGAGATGGGGCAGGTGGGTGACGGCAACCGTGCGGGTTTTGCCGTCAGGACAGTCGACCACCCGTTCAAAATGTACGACCTCGCCCTTTAGGGCAGCTTCGGCAAAAGGCTCAATCGAACGGTAATCTCTGGGGATCAACTCTTGCAGCTTTCGGCCCACTATGTCGACACCGTGCAATTGATACCAGTCCCGGCCTGTTTCATTGGCATATTGCAGGCACATTTGGTTGTCGATGTAAGCGACAAATATTGGCAGATGATCGGTTACCAGTCTCAGCTTGCTTTCACTCTCGGAAAGCTGAGCCAGAGACTCGTCTCTTTGTTGGGTCAGGAGAAAGCGTCTGCGGCTGGTAATATCGCGCTGCCAACGAATGTAAATTGTTGCCAGTACCAAGCCTGATACAAGAGCAAAAACCGACAATTGTTCGGTTCGGTCAATATGAAAAAATGTTAATACCTGATACAGGCAAATAATAGATTGCGCCAGAACCGTTGCCGAATAGAAAAGAAATCTGGTTGGCAACAATAAATAGGCCAAAGCGATCAGGAAAACATTTCGGATCAATAAGCCCAGTTTATCCGGCTCAGCTACATCTTCGAGCAGCAGAGACTGCCACACGACCAGGATGGCCAGGATGGCAACCGATGCGTCCAGCCAGCGATAGTGAAAGCGGCGAAGGCAAGCTGTCAGCATAAACACAATATTGAGGGCGTGCCCGACCCTGGCCAATTTCAGAAGGATTGGAATCTCTTGCTGCTGGCCCCCGATGATGGTCTGGACAAGAACAGCAAGGATGAGCGAAATCAGGCACAGGGCGAGCACATGTCGGCGATGGGCGGGCGCATCAAATTCCCGATACTGACGCTCAAATCCGGCATCCCGGAATTCAGCTGTTAGCCAGTTAATGCTTTTTCCAGGGCTGGAAATATTACTCTCTTGCGGACCGGTCATTACACCCTGCTAGCCCGAATTCACGTCTGTCGACAACAATCCACAGGTCGATAATACCATCTGAATGACAGTATCCTCGGCTGCCTTGAAATCCGCATCATCGATGGCAGGTTTGCCCAGTACCGCGGAGATCTGCACATCAAAATCGGCATAGGTCTGGGTTGATGCCCAGATCAGGAAAAACAGATGGACCGGATCAACAGGTTTGATGCGGCCTTGTTTAATCCAGGTATTCAGAACACCGGCTTTGTCATCAACCAGTTCTTTCAGATCGGTCTTGAGGTGGTCTTCAAGCTGTGCCGCACCGTGTAACAATTCATTGGCAAAAACCTTGGACGCACTGGGGCGCTCACGCGTATAGCGCATCTTCGACTGAACATATTTTGTCAGGGCTGCGGCAGGGTCGTCGTCTTCCTGAATGTCGCGCATAGGCTCAAGCCACAATGACAGGATGTTATCCAACACAGCCTGGTAGAGTGCCTTTTTGGTGCCAAAGTAATAATGCACATTGGCTTTTGGCAAATTTGCTGCCTTGGCAATGGCCGCCGTTGTTGTGCCGCCATATCCCCGTTCGGCAAATGCACTTTCTGCCGCCTGCAATATTTGTGTTTCGTTGAGGCGTCGTTTGTTCGCGCGATTACCGACTTCATGCTGTATCTGAGCACTATCATCCGGCCGGGGTTCTGAATCTGATATCGACGCCATAACTATCCCTCAAACGACTACCGGCACCATAACAGCACAAACCTGACCGTTTGGTCAAAAAAAACTTGACCAAATAGTCAGGTTTCAAATAACCTTTGGTCAGAATATACATCAAGAGCGCACAAGCGCCATAAAACTGCCTGTTACCAGACATATACCAGACATATACCAGACAGGTAACAGCAGATATCTAACAGGGTATGCCATAACGGGTTAACGGCATCAGAAGAATGGGGATACAAATGACGCAAAGCCGCGATATTGCTGCCGGACGTTGTGAGGCAATCGCACTGGCGAAAGCCTTCGGGGATTTACACAGCCCCTTGACGGATCAACAGGCCTTTAATGAAGCCAGTCGATGTTTTTATTGCCATGATGCACCCTGTCTGGAAGCCTGTCCGACCAGCATAGATATACCGGGGTTTATTCGCCGCATTGCCACAGGAAATGCCACCGGTGCAGGGCGCACAATCCTTGATTCAAATATCATGGGGGCAACCTGTGCCCGGGTCTGTCCGGTGGAAGAATTATGCGAGGAAGTTTGCGTGCGCAATACCGGCGACCACAAACCGGTCACCATTGCGCAGCTCCAGCGCCATGCAACGGACGCCTTGTTTGAGGCAGGTATGCAGCCCTACACGCGTGAAGCAGAGACGGATAAAAAAATCGCCGTTGTCGGGGCCGGACCAGCTGGCTTGGCCTGTGCCCATCGCTTGGCGAGATATGGCCATGAGGTCACGGTCTTTGAAGCAAAACCAAAAGCGGGTGGGCTCAATGAATATGGTCTGGCGGCTTACAAAATGCCCGACAATATTGCCCAGCGCGAAGTTGATTTCATTCTGTCCGTTGGCGGCATCAACCTTGAAACAGGCAAGGCTCTGGGTGATGAACTGACGCTGGATCAGCTGCGAAATGATTATGATGCGGTTTTTCTTGGCCTGGGTCTTGGAGCCGTAAATGCTTTGGGGCTTGAAGGTGAAGAAGTAGACGCCATCAAGGATGCCGTTGATTATATTTCTGACCTGCGACAGGCGGATGATTTAATGAGTGTCGCTGTTGGGCGGCGTGTGATTGTTATCGGTGGTGGTAATACGGCGATTGATGCGGCAGTTCAGGCCAAACGCCTGGGTGCAGATGAGGTCACCCTTGTTTATCGCCGCGGTCCTGAACAAATGGGGGCCACGGGATTTGAACAGGACCTGGCTCAGACCAATGGCGTAGTTATTCGACACTGGGCAAAACCTGTCGCGATCAAGGGCGAAAACGGATCGGCTGTCGAGATGACTTTCGAAGCCACGCAGCTGGATGGCAAAGGCCGTCTGGAGGGAACCGGGGCAACTTTCACGCTCGCGGCGGATCAGGTTTTCAAGGCCATTGGTCAGGCTTTCGACGCAGCACCCCTGCAAGGGGGGGCTGCGCCGGAGGTTTCCGGAGGCCGCATTGTTATTGATGAAACCCGCAGGACATCGCTTGGCAATGTCTATGCCGGGGGTGATTGCGTGGCGGGTCAAGACCTGACTGTCAGCGCGGTCGAGGACGGCAAGGTCGCCGCCAAGGCTATGCACCTTGAATTAACAAAAGGAACGTCGTGATGGCTGATCTTTCCACAGAAGTAGGTGGCATCAAGTCGCCCAATCCGTTCTGGCTGGCTTCCGCACCACCCACAGACAAAGAATATAATGTCGTTCGCGCCTTCAAGGCAGGCTGGGGTGGCGTGGTCTGGAAAACCCTGGGTGAAGCGGGACCACCTGTGGTCAATGTATCATCGCGTTACGGGGCCGTTCATATTGGTGAGCAGCGCATTTTCGGTCTGAATAACATCGAGCTGATTACCGACCGGCCGCTGGAAGTTAACCTGCGAGAAATCAAGAAGGTCAAAAAAGACTGGCCGGACCGGGCCATGGTTGTTTCCTTGATGGTGCCATGTGAAGAAGAGGCCTGGATCAAAATTCTGAAAGAAGTTGAAGATACTGAATGCGATGGCATTGAGCTGAACTTTGGCTGCCCACACGGTATGTCTGAACGCGGCATGGGTGCCGCCGTCGGTCAGGTGCCGGAATATGTGGAAATGGTCACGCGTTGGTGCAAAACCCATACAAATATGCCGGTGCTGGTCAAGTTGACACCCAACGTCACAAGCATTCTGGGTCCAGCTGGTGCCGCCAAAGCTGGCGGTGGTGATGGCGTGTCGCTGATCAATACAGTGAACTCGATTACCTCCATCGATCTCGATCTCATGGCCCCGACACCGACCGTGGATGGCAAGGGGTCCCACGGCGGCTATTGCGGTCCGGCTGTTAAACCCATGGCCCTGCATATGTGTGCAGAAATCGCCCGCAATGCCGGTACAGCCGGTTTGCCCATGTCAGCCATAGGCGGTATTTCCAACTGGCGTGATGCGGCTGAATTTATTGCCCTGGGCGCAGGCACGACGCAGGTTTGTACCGCTGTCATGCATTATGGCTTCAAGATTGTCGAAGACATGATTGATGGTCTGTCCGACTGGATGGACCAGAAAGGCTATGAAAAGATTTCTGACTTTCAGGGATTGGCTGTTCCAAATATCACGGACTGGCAGAACCTGAACATGAACTACGAAATTGTTGCCGAGATCGAGCAGGCCAAATGCGTCAAGTGCGGTCTTTGTCATATTGTTTGCGAAGATACATCGCATCAGGCGATCAGTGCTGAACGCATTGATGGTGAGCGCAAATATTCAGTTATTGACGATGAATGCGTGGGCTGTAATCTGTGCATGCATGTTTGTCCGGAAAACTGCATAACCATGCGCAAGGTAGATAACGGCAAGGACTATATGAACTGGACGCAAGATCCAAGAAATCCGTTTTCGACTGCGGCAGAATAATTTTTGACAATAAAGACCCACAGGGGGACGACCAGTGAGTGACACAAATGTGAGTGATGGTTCGGCACGCGGAGACAATCTTCGCACGGATGGCGCCCGGCTTTGGGATAGTTTGATGGAGATGGCCAAAATCGGTGCCACCGAGAAAGGCGGCGTTTGCCGCCTGGCCCTGACAGACCTCGACCGTGAGAGCCGTGATTTGTTTGCGCGTTGGTGTGAAGAAGCGGGCTGTACGATCTCTGTTGACAAGATGGGCAATATGTTTGCCCGCCGGCCCGGTCGCAATAATGACCTGCCACCAATCATGACCGGCAGTCATCTCGACAGCCAGCCCACCGGTGGAAAATATGATGGTGTTTATGGTGTGCTTGCCGGCCTGGAAGTTGTGCGCACCCTGAACGATCTCAAGATCGAAACCGAAGCCCCTATTGAAGTGGCTGTGTGGACCAATGAAGAAGGTTCACGCTTTGCCCCTGCCATGGTTGCCTCAGGTGTTTTTGCCGGTGTATTTGATCTCGATTATGGCCTGTCACGCGCGGACCTGGACGGCAAAACCATGGGCGAAGAACTACGGCGCATTGGCTATGCTGGTCCTGAGGATGTAGGCGGACGTGAAGTGGGTGCCTATTTCGAAGCCCACATCGAACAGGGCCCAATTCTGGAAAATGAAGAAAAAACCATTGGCGTTGTTACCGGCGCGCAAGGTCAACGTTGGTACGAAGTGACCGTGACCGGCCAGGAAGCCCACGCCGGGCCAACACCCATGCATAGCCGCAAAGATGCTCTTGTCGGTGCGGCCAGAATGGTCGGCGAAGTAAATCGTATCGGCCTGGAAAACCAGCCCAATGCCTGTGCTACGGTTGGCTTGATGCAGGTTTCACCAAATTCCCGCAATGTTATTCCTGGCACGGTTTTCTTTTGCGTCGATTTTCGGCATCCGAAAGATGAAGTTTTGTCCGGCATGGATGCTGAATTGCGCAAGGCTTGCGCTGACATTGCCGCCGAAATTGGCCTGGAAATGGATTTCGAGGAAATCTGGTATTCACCACCCGTGGCTTTTGATGAGGCTTGTGTTTCAGCGGTTCGTACTGCTTGCGAAGGTGGCGATATTCCGCATATGGATATCGTCAGCGGTGCAGGGCACGACGCCTGTTATCTCTCCCGCGTGGCACCGACAGCCATGGTCTTTACGCCT
The DNA here is from genome assembly GCA_018650465.1 of Alphaproteobacteria bacterium. Classification (GTDB taxonomy): domain Bacteria; phylum Pseudomonadota; class Alphaproteobacteria; order UBA2966; family UBA2966; genus JABILA01. Next base: position 497 of record JABIFY010000126.1, on the reverse strand, counting down.
TGTCTGAACGGTATCAGCCATAATGAAATCGAATCAGCCGAACCCGAACACCTGGAAGCCGGGTGCAATGTCTTGCTGCAGGCGATGATTGAGCGGGCCAACGCGACCTGAGGGAATTAAATGGTGACAGACCCCGGCCCCTGGAAGAAGGATGGTCACCGGTTGATCATGACGCCTTCCTGTGAAGTGACACCAAAGTCCATTACGCCTGCCTTCTACCGGGAACTGGATCAGGAATATGGCGGCTTTGCCGGTCACTCCTTGATTGCTGTGAATGATTTTGAGGAAGACTGGTCAACCTGGGAGATGCATCCAAAGGGAGATGAGGTGGTTTGTCTGATCAGTGGTGAAATTGATTTGAGGGTGTTCAGAATTCCGTGTCACTGGCATAGTTTAAATATCCAACACGTCGTCTAATCTGCCTTCAAAATAGATTGAGAGTTGGGACAATGTCAAATTCCAGTTTTGCAGTGGCATCGTCCATTTTTGGGAAGCGT
>JABIFY010000125.1 GCA_018650465.1 Alphaproteobacteria bacterium | reverse complement strand
GCCTCAGCCTTGAAAACCCGCTCCAGAAACGACGGGGACAGACCTTGTGATACATAAAAGGCGAGATCGGCCTCTTCTTCGACCCCGGCCTTGATTTCAGGGTTATAATAAGGTGCATCCAGACGGAAGCTGTGAAACCCGAGGCGGCCATTGGGACCCAGTGTTCTTTTGGCCCCACCGATAAATGCCGTGGCACAGGCCGAACTGCAGGTCCCCGAAACCCTGGTGGCAAGCTTTTGTGACTTGATCAACACGGCCAGGGCCCGGCCCTCGGCAACCCGCCCACCGCGGCTTTGCAGGACAATTTCGTCAATCAGTGGATTTTCCGACAGGAGTTCGGCGACCTTTAGCGTAATGCCGGTTTTGAAATCGCCCTCAATAAACAGTTTGCGACCATCGGCCTCGACACTGAGTTGATAGTCTTCCAGCCAGGTGAAAGGTTTGTATTTGGCAAAACGGTCGTCCGGTCCGAACCAGAGGGACTGGACAGTACCCAGACCCGACAGCACCGTCATCAGAACACCCAACACGACGCCCAGGTGAAGCAAAAAAACCATATTTTGCTGTCCGTGGCTGGCATATTGGCGATTAATTGTTCTGAAAACGCCGCGCACCTGCCAGACCAGAAGTGCCAGATCACACAGGAGCAGGCCGGAAATCATACCAATCGTTGTCCAGTCAACCGCTTCCGGAAGGGGGGATGGAAGCAGATCCTGCGACAACAAAACCAGCAGGCGCAGCGCCACAAAATTTATCCAGAAAGCCTGGACAAGAGGCAGTTCACCGCGCCAGTGTCTGACAAAATAAGCCAAATATTCTTTCCTTGTGGCCGCCTGTGGGCATAACAGATACTGGGTCAATTTCCCGCTGCTGCCAAATCTACCGACTAGAATGAGCGCTTTATGGGTTTATTCTACTGCCGCTGCCGTGTTAGCGTTGTTTTCTTATGTCGCGTTGGCGTCATTTCATGACGCATATAAACAAAATCATAATTCTTCGCCGACCGTAAGATAAAGCAACCGTCAGACAACTGGTTCACCAAGGAGCCTGTTCATCAACTGGCGGAAGAAATATTCAGGGGGGATAATAGGCCTGCATGTCCGAAACGACAGAGCCTTTGGTAAGATTCGACTCCGTTCAAAAAAGTTATGATGGTGAAATTCTTGTTGTAAAGGATTTCAACCTTGATGTGGCAAAAGGTGAATTTGTCACCATGCTGGGGCCATCCGGTTCTGGCAAAACCACCTGCCTGATGATGCTGGCGGGGTTCGAGCCCGCCACCCATGGTGAAATTTACCTCGAAGGCGTGCCCATCAATAACGTGCCCCCGCACAAACGTGGCATCGGCATGGTCTTTCAGAATTATGCCCTTTTCCCCCACATGACTGTCGCGGAAAACCTCGCTTTTCCGCTGGAAGTCCGCGGTTTGGGAAAATCCGAAATTAGCGACAAAGTCAACAAGGCCCTGGATATGGTGCGCCTGGGTGGCTTTGGCGACCGTCGCCCGGCTCAGTTGTCTGGTGGACAGCAGCAACGTGTTGCGGTGTCCCGCGCCCTGGTGTTTGAGCCCAGTCTGGTACTGATGGATGAGCCGCTGGGTGCGCTGGACAAAAACCTGCGCGAGGAAATGCAATACGAGATCAAGCATATCCACGAAAACCTGCAGGTGACGATGGTCTATGTGACCCACGATCAGTCCGAAGCACTGACCATGTCCAATCGCATTGCCGTCTTTGATGACGGCATCGTGCAGCAACTGGCGCCGCCAAGTGAGCTTTATGAAAAGCCCATGAACGCCTTTGTCGCCGGCTTTATTGGCGAGAACAATCGCCTTTATGGCGAGGTCAAGGAAATCAATGGCGACTATTGCCAGGTCGAGCTTGAAGGCGGCGGTGGCATGGTCAAGGCCCTGGCCGTCAATATCGGTGGCGTGGGTTCACGCACCACACTTTCCCTGCGGCCGGAGCGCACGACCATTGGCGCCGCCAAGGAAAGTTCAACAAATTCGCTGGAAGCAAAGGTGGAGGAACTTATCTATCTTGGCGACCACATCCGCAGCCGTGTCAGTCTTTCCGGCAATGACCAGTTCATTGTCAAAGTGCCCAATTCCCACGGGCATGTTCACCTCAAGGAAGGCGAAACCACTCAGATCGGCTGGGAAGCGGACGATTGTCGCGCATTGGATGCGTGATAATCCGGGAAGTAGTGGCTTTACGGATCAATCCGCAAAGCCTTGCGTAACATAATAAAACAAAACTCAACTCGGAGGACGAAATCTATGAACAAACTTATGAAAATGTCAGCACTGGCCGTTGCCGGTGTTGCCCTTGCCGGCATGGCATCAACAGCCCAGGCTGTTGACCTGAATGTCGTCTCCTGGGGTGGCGCTTATACAGCCAGCCAGATAAACGCCTATCACAAGCCTTATATGAAGGCCAATCCAGGCGTGAAGCTCAATTCCCTTGATTACAGCGGCGGCCTGGCCGAAATGCGTGCCCAGACCGAATCCGGCAATGTCACCTGGGATCTGGTGGACGTTGTTTTGTCTGACGCCATCACAGGCTGTGACGAAGGCATGTTCCGTCCGATCAAGATCGACAGCGAAATGGCCAAGGCTCCGGATGGCACACCCGCCTCCAAGGATTTCCTGGAAGGCACCTTGCTGTCAGAGTGCTTTGTTCCGCAAATCATCTATTCCACCGTATTTGCCTATCGCGCGGATGCCTGGGGCGGCAAAAAGCCGACCACAATGGCGGACGTGTTTGATACCAAAAAGTTCCCGGGTAAACGCACCCTGCAAAAGAAGCCTGTGAACAACCTCGAATGGGCCCTGCTCGCTGACGGTGTTCCCCTGAACAAGATTTATGATGTTCTGGATACAGATGCTGGCAAAGACCGCGCCTTCGCCAAACTGGCAACCATCAAGAAAGACGTGATCTGGTGGACAGAAGGTGCTGTGCCTCCGCAATTGCTGGCCGATGGTGAAGCCGTATTTGGTACGGGTTACAACGGTCGCTGGTTCTCTGCCATTGCCGAGGAAAAACAGCCTTTCGCCATGCTCTGGGACGGACAGGTTCTGGATATTGACGGTTGGGCAGTTCCGGCCAAGGGCAAGAACGTTGCTGCTGTCATGAAGTTTGTGAAGTACGCCACCGACACACAGCGTCTGGCGGATCAGGCCAAGTACATTTCCTATGGCCCGGCGCGCAAGTCTTCCGGTCCAATGGTTTCCAAGCATGCCACCCTCGGCATCGAGATGGGACCACACATGCCAACCAGCTTTGCTGATCAGGGTTTCCTGACCAACTTCGCCTGGTGGGCGGATAATGGTGACGAAATGACCGAACGCTTTAATGCCTGGTTGCTCAAGAACTAGGTAACCTTTCGGTGCGCGGGTCCTGCCAGGGAATATCAACCTGGCAGGCCCCGCCATCCGCAATACTCTTCAAATAACAACGTTCAAGTACCGAAATTTCGATGGGGGCTGAGATGGCTGACAATACGACTGCGGGCGAAGTGGTTCTTGCCGCCGATGGATTGCCCCTGAAAGCCAGCCTCAACCGGGCCATGCGCAAAAGCCGAAGACGCGCCCTGTTTTTGGTTGCTCCCCTTTTTATCTTTGTTCTCTTCTCGTTCCTAATTCCAATTTTTGACATGACCATGCGCAGTGTCGACAACTGGCATGTCAGCACCCTGATGCCGGAAACCACAAAGGCGCTGGAAGGCTGGGACGGCGAGGCCATGCCGGAAGAGCCTGTATTTGCAGCCTTGATCCTTGATCTGAAAGCCGGGGCCATATCCCGCGAAATCGGCAAGGTCGGCACGCGCCTGAACTATGAAAAGTCCGGCCTGCGCAGCATGATCACCAGTTCGGCCCGCAAGTCCAAAAAGGTCACGGAAGGCCCCTATAAACCCCAGGTCCTGAAAATGCACAAGCGCTGGAAGGAACTGGAAACCTGGAAGGTCATCAAGCGAAATACGGCACCATATACGATTGGCTATTATCTGAACGCTGTCGATATGAAGTATGACAACAAGACCGGTGACATCGTCATGCAATCCGAAGACCGCCAGATCTATACGACGCTGTTCATCCGGACCTTCGCCATCAGCCTTGCCATCACGCTGATCTGCGTTGTGCTGGCCTATCCCATTTCGTATTTACTTGCGACTTTGCCGGTGCGCTATTCCAATCTCTTGATGATATTTGTGCTGTTGCCCTTCTGGACGTCATTGCTGGTACGCACCACAGCCTGGATTGCCATGTTGCAATCCCAGGGGGTGTTGAACGATCTGTTTGTCTTCGTCGGCCTTGTCGACGATGCCGACAGACTACAGCTTATTCATAATCTGACCGGCACCATCATCGCCATGACCCACATCCTGTTGCCCTTCATGGTCCTGCCGCTTTTCAGCGTCATGAAAACCATTCCGCCAAGCTATATGCGGGCGGCCCTGTCTTTGGGGGCCAATCCGGTAGTGGCCTTTGTCCGGGTTTATATGCCCCAGACTTTGTCCGGCATTGGCGCGGGCAGTATTCTCGTTTTCATCCTGTCCATTGGTTATTACATCACGCCTGCCCTCGTGGGTGGCACAGATGGCACGCTGATTTCGAACCAGATCGCCTATCACATGCAGTCGTCCCTGAACTGGGGCCTTGCGGGTGCACTGGGAGCATTGTTGCTGTTCTCGGTACTGGCGCTTTATCTGATTTACAACAAGATCGTCGGCATCGATAACATGAGGTTGGGATAGCACCATGGCATTACCAAGTTACGCAGGTCCCCTTGAGACCACGTGGTATTACACCTTCCGCTTCATCTGTGCCCTGATCTTTGTTTTCCTGATCACACCGATCCTGATCATCATTCCGCTCAGTTTCAATGTGGAACCTTATTTCACTTTTACCGAAGGCATGTTGTCATTTGATCCGGCGGCCTATTCCCTGCGCTGGTACGAGGATTTCATCAACAACACGCAATGGACCCATTCGGTCAAGAACAGCTTCATCATTGCCATCGCCTCGACAATTCTGGCGACATTCCTTGGCTCCCTGGCTGCCCTTGGCCTGAGCAAACCACATATGCCCTACCGGGCCCTGACCATGGGCGTGCTGATATCGCCGATGATCGTGCCGTTGATTATTTCCGCCGCTGGCATGTATTTCTTTTATTCCAGCATTGGCCTGGATCAATCGTACCTGGGCATCATCCTGGCCCATACGGTTCTGGGCACACCCTTTGTGGTGATTACGGTTACGGCAACCCTGGTTGGCTTTGACCAGTCCCTGACCCGTGCAGCGGCCAATCTTGGTGCCAATCCGACCACCTCTTTTTTCAAGATCACCATGCCGTTGATCCTGCCGGGTGT